>JAVBTB010000035.1:0-59668 GCA_031556355.1 Desulfovibrio sp.
GCAGCAGCTTTTCCAACTCATCCAGGTCAATCTGCTCGGGGCCGCTTCTCTGGAAGAACTCCTCAATCCGCGACGACGAAAAAATGAAAATCCCTACTACCTCAGCTTGTTAGGCTTGGCGGCTTAGCCGGACAGCAATGATATGAGGCCTACCGCTAATAGCTTTTCTAAAATAGCGTGCAAATGGATCGCCATTTTCCGTAATGCCGGGCATGCTTCCGGTAAAAGGCGTATCACACTCAACGTAGACTTGTGGGTGCGTTGCCTTGTTCTTTTGCAGAGAACACGCAATTATGAATCTATCCAGCGCCCGCTCAGAAAAGAAATGGGAAAATCTCTCCGAACGCAAGAGCTTGTCGGCGCAAACATAGAGAGGATGAGGCCCTGATATCAGCCGTTCGTCTATGTCCAGTACCATGTCGCCAGGTGCCGCCTCCTCACCCAATGTTATTGCGCTGAGTTTGTCGGCGATGTCCCCAAATAAGAAAGACATGCCTTTCCGGACGGTTGAAATAAAAAGATGTATTTTATATTCATCTTGTGGTTCCCGATGAATAGGCACAACGAGACTCGCGATACGAAAACCAAGTGTCACCAAGAGATTGACCGGGGTGAGTGCAAAACGCGTCATGGGTTCTCCTTCAGTTGTTTTTTATATTGGAGCGGTCGTTCAAGATAGCCAGTTGGGCTAATTAAGTTCAGGCAGAATCATGCTTGCCAGTTTTTTCTCCGCCCGGTCTATATCCCTTTGAATACTGAGAAGCTCTTCCTGTAGCGAGCCAATATATTTTTTCTGTGCTTTCATAGCGCTGCTGTTCGCTTTCACAACATCATTGTTATGGAATATCCGTAAATTTTTACCGCCGACAACCTTGCGGAAGGACTTGTTGTCTGCGTTCGTTATTATGAGGTAACGACCGTCACGCTTTATTGAGCAGTCCTTGATATATCTTTTGGAATATTTCTTGTCCCAGTATTCGCGAATCTCAACCAGGAAGAGCCGCTTTGTTCTTTCTGAGATATTTATATGCGGCGTTTCACAAAGACCGTAATTAAAAACAAAGGTATTAATCTTTTGTTCCGTAATTTTGAAACTTCCAAGTTTTATCATCTCAAGGCGCTCCGTACTGATTATGGACTGTTATACGGGAGCGGGAGGGGCGGCTCTGGGCGCTATCGCTTTGCCCCTCGCCGCTGTCGCCGGAACCCTCGCCCATCAGGCTTTTTCCTACGTGGGCGCGGGTATCAAGGATCCCCGCGTGGCCGCCGCCGTTACCGGCGAGCAGGCAATATGGGGCATAGGAGCGGATAGTCCCTTTGCCCGTGAGGCACAGATGCAGGCAGGCGGGTCTTTGGCTGATGCCGCCGCATCCGCCAGCGCACAACTGGAGGGCGCGGGTATCTTCGGTGCAGCCGTAATTTTCTGGATCGGGATCGCTTGACGCGCCTTCACAGCATCCCTTTCAGCAAGCTCGGTCGTCACATCCGTTACAACCGCAATGATTTGGACGCCTACCTTGAAGCCCGCAAGACCATGCTGGCAGGGGGGGCGGACGATGAGTAACACATCCAAAACCGGTTTCCCCCCTGCAACCATCTCGCAGATTGAACAGCCCGACGACCCTAATTCTCTCCGTACGGTTCATATCTGGGCAGTGTATGGCGGCGGCAACAGTTTGCTCTTCCGCTGCCCTTGCTGCGGCACCATACACGCTCACGGCGCGGGAAATATGGGGGGAGCCTCTGATGGAGCAACCCCATCACCTCACTGCACCTGTGATTATCCTCATTTTCTGAACAGAAAAAATTTTCAGTGGTGCCTTCATGAGCTTACCGAAGGTATGGATATTTCTCTGGCTGGCAACCTTAGTAAAAAGGCAAAATACATTTGCCCCCGTTGGCAGGGTGAAGCTGGCTATGACCAACTGGCACAGGGGCGTATAAATTATTCTGCATCTCCGGAGAAACTCATAGCGGCATATAAAAAAGCGGGGATGAAGCATGGATAGCATGATACTGCAATCTGCTTTGGCCTCCGCATACGCTGGCATTTCGGTGTTTCCCTGTCAGCCGAATAAAAAGCCGTACGTGAAAGGCGGATTCAAGGCCGCGACAACCAATGAAGAGCACATCCGTGCATGGTGGGCGCAGTTCCCTGACGCCATGGTAGGTATGCCCACCGGTCCCGCTTCCGGCGTTTGGACCTTAGATATTGATGCTCCGAAAGACGAAACCGACGGTAATGGATATGAAGCCTTGCAAACTCTGATATCTGAACACGGAGATCTGCCTGTCACATGGACGCAGAAAACGCCGAGCGGGGGAACGCACTACATATTTAGCTATCCCAATGATGGAACAGTCATTCGCAACAGTGCAGGTAAAGTGGCTCCAAAAATCGACGTGCGCGGCGATGGCGGTTACATCATCGTTGCTCCCAGCGTGAACGGTGAAGGCGACTCCTACCTGACTATCAGTGCTGGCCCGGCAAACCCTGCGCCTGATTGGCTGCTTGACCTGGTTACGGCATCCTCGTCTGGCTCCCTCATCTTGGGGAGCACCCCGCCCGATACTTCGACTACGGATGCAGCGTTTGCCCTGTGTCCGTATGTAACCAAAGCGTTGGGCAGCGCTATCAAGAAGATTGCATCTGCGGAGCAGGGAGAGCGTAACAGCACGCTATTCAACAATGTTTGTTCGTTGGCTGGCTTCATCCCTACCGGACTGCTGAGTGAAGAAACGCTCCGGGCACAGACTGAGGGGGCTTTTATCCGGTGCCACCCGAATGACTACGACCTGAAGGAGTTTGAAGCGTCATTCTCCAGCGCGGTAAAAACTGGGAAAGCGACTCCGCGCGGGGTGCCTGACATGCTTCCTCCCGGCTTCCGTATCGTTAAAGACGGGCCGCAAGCTGGATTGTGGTTCACGGAACCGCCCAAGAAAGAGGGTGGCGTATCGACAGAGATCCGTATAGGCCCGCCGTTGTATGTCCGTGGTCTTGTCCGGGATAGCGACAGCAGCAACTGGGGGTTGTTGCTGGAATGGAGCGACCTTGACGGAAAGCCGCATCGATGGGCTCTGCCGCATGAACTCTTGTCCGCAGCGGACTCTTCCAGCTGGCGCTCCCAGCTTGCGAAAAACGGCTGGCTCGTACAGGGAGGCAGGAAAGGCCATGAACTGTTGACCCGGTATTTGACGAACAGCCAACCGGCGCAGAGGCTGATAGGCGTTCCCCGCACCGGTTGGCATCATGAAGCCTTTGTCTTGCCGGACAAAGTGCTCGCAAGCACTGAAGCTCGAACTTAATCAATCATATTGCAGAATCCGCCCTCTCGCAACCAGTACCGCCAAGGCGGCACCTTTGAGGGCTGGCGGGATAGCATCGGCCTGTGGTCCAAGGGCAACAGTCGCCTCCTGTTCGCATTATGCGCTTCTCTTAGTGGGCCTCTGCTCGGTTTACTGAATCAGGAGTCCGGCGGCTTCAACTGGACTGGTGCCAGTTCCACAGGAAAAACGACGACGCTGTTTGCCGCCGCCAGCGTGTGGGGCAAAGGCGCGTTGTCGGACGGGTATATTTTGCCGTGGAGGAGTACTGACAACGGGCTAGAAGCGCAGGCCGTAATACATTCGGATACCGTGCTCTGTCTTGATGAATTATCGCAGGCAAGCGCCCGGACGATAATGGAGGCGGCTTATATGCTGGGGAACAGCCAGGGCAAGGCCCGTGCAACTCGCACCGGCTCGAACCGTGACCCCAAAACGTGGAGGCTCACGTATCTGTCCACTGGCGAACAAGGGCTTACCGAAAAAATCGCAGAGGTGGGTGGAATTGTGAAAGCGGGACAGGCGGTGCGGCTTCTGGACATTCCGGCGGATTCCGGAGCGGGGCATGGTTTGTTCGAAGCCCTGCACGGCCATGCCTCCGCCCAGGCCTTTGCCGATGCCATCAAGCAGGCCGTTGCAATTCACTACGGCCATGCTGGCCCTGAATTTATTGTTCGCTTGATTGAAAAGGGTGACATCATAGAGACTTTCCCCCACGCCCTCCCTGCTCTCGCCGAAAAACTCAGCGGCAGCGGCGCGGACGGTCAGGTGAGACGGGCGGCATTGCGTTTTGTTCTCTGTGAGCTTGCGGGTGCTATGGCGGTTGCGTTTGGAATATTGCCGGTAACCGAAAAGGATGTGTCCGAAGCAACGGCAACCTGCTTCAAGGACTGGCTTGCTAACCGTGGCAGTTCGGGAGCCTTAGAGGATATGCAGGTGGTGGAGCGCGCCCGCCACTTCATTGAAAAACACGGTGCCAGCCGCTTCCAACCCCTCGACGCTCCCTTGCCCCAGCTTCCGAATATGGAGACTGTCTGCCATAATCGGGCAGGGTTTAAGGCACCTGATACAACTGGCCGCATGATTTACTATGTCCTTGATGATGCATTCAAAGAAATATGTCAGGGGATACCTGCGACGAGGGCGGCGCGAGCATTGCAATCCGCAGGAGTATTGATCCCGGGGGGTCCAGACCGTTTGAAGAATAAGCTCCCCAGAGATGTTCCCGGCTTGGGGCGGGCCTCGGTGTATGTACTATCCGTCCACACGCCATAGCGGGACTTTATAAAAAACTCCGAGGCAGTCGGGACGGACGGGACAAAAAATATTTCTGTCCCGTTGCCCCGGTTGTCCCGTTCGAAAAAATATATGTAGGAAAAATCTTGTAAAGAACAGGAGAAAAACAATGACCTTTCAGCCTGGACGGTCAGGGAACCCTGCCGGGAGACCTAGGGGAAGTGTGAATAGACTACTCGCTATGCTCCGTGAAGCTGTAGAACAGGTTTTGCCCCTAGTCGTGGAGCGTGCCCTTGCCGGGGACGCGGAGGCGCAAAAATTAATTCTGGAACGGGGATTACCGAAGCTGAAGCCGGTTGAAATTCCGATTGAATTTACCCTGCCAGCAGAAGGAACTACGTCCCCGGCTCGGACTGTTCTTCTTCAAGCGGCGGAGGGGGGAATTTCCCTGCCGTATGCGAAGGACATCATTTCTGGGTTAATACCAGTGGTACAGCAAGAAGAAAAAACGGTTGCGCGGAAATCAGACCCATTAGGGCAATTTACAAATGCCTACATATACGGACTAACAAATAAATAAGATCAGCGATTATTATTTTGCCATGCTTTCGCGCAATAGTGTTAAAAGTGCTTCTTCAGGGCTTTTACCTGTGTTGCGCACATAGTCAAAGAATGCTTGTTCAGTACGAGGACCAATCCGCCCATCAATAGGGCCGGGGGAATATCCGAGTTTCGTCAATACACTCTGCACATGGGCCACAGCTCTTGGATCAGGCAAGGGCTGTTGCTGTTGCTGCATCATCTGTTGCCGCTGCGCTTGTAGCATTCGAGCCTGCTCCATCATCAGCACGCCTTGGCTTAACTGATTTAGTTCATTTGCGGATGATGGTAGTTGTGGAAACGGCGCGATAATAGGCTGTTGAGGTACTACGTAAATGTTATACCCGTTGTGCCCATACGGACTGAACCGCCCTTGATATCCGTAAACTCCATAGGCCCCATATCCAGCAGCTTGTGCGCTGACAGGCAAAAACAGTAATACCATAGCAAAAATAATTTTTTTCATACTCCTTTCCTCCCAGTAGACACCGCATTTGCTTGCTTGTTGCCTGGCTCCCCTCTGCCATCCCGATCACAAGGCATATCCAGCGCAATACGAACTATCGCGGTATCAAAACAGGCATATATAGCTATATATTTCCTAATTACCCATTAAGTCAAGAACTATATAGCTGCTTCGAGAATGTAAAATGCCTTAAAGTTCGCCACTATTAAGAGGAGAAATCTTAATGGAAACGAACGCACCAAACCCTGAAGAGCTCAAGGCGCTGGGGAATAGGATACGGAGCTTGAGAAGCGCTCAGGGTTTGTCGCAGGCGCAACTGGCAGACAGCGCCGGGATGAGCGCACGCTATTTGGGCGAAGTAGAGGCAGGGAAAAGGAACGTGTCTTTCGGGCGGCTCAACGCCTTGGCCCAACGTCTTTCCGTTCCGCTAACGGAGCTTTTAGATTTTGAGGAGCCGCAAGCGAAAGCCGCTGTACTGAAAGAGTTGAACCTCTACCTTGAAGGATTGTCCCTCAATCAGCTGTTGTTCATCCAGCGGGTACTCCGGCAACTCATGCGCTAGATATTTTTCCCCTCGCGGGTGCCACCTCCATATTGAATCGCACACCAAACAACTTTAAATGTTGCTCAACAGATCATCGGATAGAGTGTCAGCCAATTCCCATCCTTCGTGAGTTAGCTTATACAACTGACCTCTGCTGCCTTCTGGCTTTATGAACTGGTGATCCAACAACTCTCGTATGGCTTTTTCCCAGCGCGCGACTTGGCGAGGCGCTCCAGCGGCAAGCTTCAAACCTCCAGCTTGAATGTCGTGCCCCCCAATAGTTGTGATATTATATATTGTTCCATAACTATCTTTTGATGCAGCCCTGACCATAATTCTTGCGTCTTGTGAAATCCGATTCGCAGGGAGGTCCGGCAACACGCCATAATCAAGAACTGTAGGCGTAGTATATTCTGCACATAGTTTTTTAATGTAGTCATCGCCGTTCAAACAAAGCTGTAACTGGTTAAAAAATTTTTCCTTAAAGTCATCTACAGCATCATAGCTTTCATACAATCCCCACGCACGGCACCTTTCTTTAAATTCCGTAAGCGAGCTATATTGTTCTGAGTCTATGCTGTCCGGCCTAACTGGAGCGGAAGAAAAATAAAGCATTGCGGGCTTTCCCAGTCTTACATGCTCTTCTATCTCTTCAACCGTTCCGCTCGAAGCATTCTCAGTCGGCGTCCCTAGTCGAGTCCAAAAAACGCCAATCAGGATATCGCAATCTTTCAGAACATGCTTATTGATAAGCTGTTGAGGGCGAGAACCGAGTCTGGGGAACGAATGAGTCTCCCATCCCGTAGGTAATAACACAATCTTGCGCTCTACCGCATGAATATTATTCCATGTGTGAAGGACTTCCCTAATGATGTCTCGCTCGCGCGCAACATCACTTGGAGACGCAATCATAACCTGCATAGCTATTGCCTCGAATGCCATTATGTCCTCTCATGCTCAATGGTTTCAGCTTAGTCTGCTGTGTCTGTTATCCATTTAATATACATGTCAGCAAATTCAGTTGTAAATATTTTTCCATTGTCTTCATTGTGAAAGGAAGATGTATGCTCCCATAGAAGTCCGCGAGAGATTAAGTCAGATAACGCGGCGGCAATAATGCCCGTTTGATTGCTCATCGCCATCATAATATCGGCATGGTATGCAAATGCGCTTAGTTCTTTATCGTAGAAGCGCCATTCCTCAGTTTTCATTTTCCCGGAGTTTATGTGCGTATCTACCAGTGCCAACGTTTTAAATGAAATATCTGACAAGTTCTCTGTAGTTCGTAGGCAAAGATCATAGAGTGGCAAGGCGCCTTCCACGTTATCGTCTGCAAGTTTCTTGAGGCACTGCCTGTATATATTCGCAAAAGCTATGCGCTTGCTTGCGTTGGACTCGCTTGTGACCGCTTTTAGTGTGCGCCACGTCACGTCAGCGAAATATTCTGTCTGCAATATTTCTTTTGGGAGGATCTCCAAAGCTAAAGCAACTTGGTCTAGGCATTCTTGAATGCGTCCTTCTTGCATCTTGCTCGTAGTAGAGGAAAGGCACTCATATACAATAGGGCCAACTATGGGCAGCGAGGAGGCAAGGAGAGAGGCTAGTCTTTTTGCGGTGTTCAGCCCTGCTTCCACATTATCCGGGTCGCCAATTTTAAACGCAATATCTGCTGAGACTGTAGGCGTTTTTTGCACGGCTGTTACCACCTTTTATTAAGGTGAATGCAGACGGAGGAATCGCTATAAGTTATAGCACTCCAACGAGGCTGGGTATAGAAAGTTTTGTCGCGTGGGTACCGGGTGGGTACCCAAAGAAAAAAGCACTCACAGATTTCTCTGTAAGTGCTTGATTTTTCTGGCTCCCCGGCACGGGATTGAACCGCGGACCTAGTGATTAACAGTCACCCGCTCTGCCTGCTGAGCTACCGGGGAATATCTGCGCCGCCTTGGCGGGCAGGAGGCGATAATTATACCCATGCCGCGGCAGCGTCAAGTTCTTTTTTTCCGGTTTCAGGGAAAAAGGAAAAAGTGCCGGCAAACCGCCGTTGCCTTCGCCCTCCGCCGCGAGCGCGGCACCTTGACGCCGGGCGGCATTTGGCATACCCGTAACTGTTCGTGAGAGTATGATGCCATCCGCATTGGAGAGCCCGCCTTGAATTCCTCTGAAAAGCCGCAAAACCCCGGAAACGCCCCCCGCAAGGGTTCTGTCAAAATCGCCAGCAAGTCCCCGCAGGTGCCGTATTTCATGCCCATGCTGGAAAGCCTCGCTGCGCGCGACGAACTGAACGAAGTGGTCAAAAACCGGGTGGTCAAATCCTGCGAAATTCTCGATGCCGGGGTAAGCCTGTTCGCCAACGGCTTTGTGAAACGGAACGACGTCACGGAAGTCATGGCCGAGGGGGAAGGCAAGGACGCCGAGGCCCTCGCCGCGGATCCCAAGGAATACTGTCTTGCCGGGCGTATTGTGTCCCTGCGTTCTTTCGGCAAGGTGGCCTTCTTTCACGTCATGGACAGCACCGGACGCTTTCAGTGCTACGCCGCCAAGGAAATTTTGGGGGACGACGCTTACACCCTGTTCAAAAAGCTTGATACCGGCGACGTGGTCGGCCTGATGGGCGTGCTCTTTCGGACCAAGACGGACGAGCTGACCTTGCAATGCAGTTCCATCACCCTGCTTACCAAATCCATCCGCCCCCTGCCCGAAAAATATCACGGGCTGAAGGACGTGGAAATACGCTACCGCCAGCGCTATGTGGACCTCATCGTCACCCCGCGCACCCGGGAAATTTTTGCCAAGCGCATCCAGATCGTGCGCGAACTTCGCCGCTTCATGGAAGACGAAGGGTTTCTGGAAGTAGAAACGCCCATGATGCAGCCCATCCCCGGCGGCGCGACGGCCCGGCCCTTTACCACCCACCACAATGCCCTGGATATGCGCCTGTATATGCGCATCGCGCCGGAATTGTACCTGAAGCGCCTGCTGGTGGGCGGGTTTGAAAAGGTGTTTGAAGTCAACCGCAATTTTCGCAACGAAGGCATCTCCGTGCGGCACAACCCGGAATTCACCATGTGTGAGTTTTACTGGGCCTACGCCACCTTTGAAAACCTTATGGATCTGACGGAAAATCTTATCGGGCATGTCACCCGTGCGACGTGCGGCAGCTATGCCGTCACCTACCAGGGGCAGGAGATCAACCTTGAGCCCGGCACCTGGAAGCGCATTTCTTTTTATGAGTCCCTGGAGACCATCGGCGGACACGCGCCGGAATTTTACGGCGACTATGCCGCCCTCAAGCAGTACATCCGTCAGCGGGGCGAAAAGGTCATTGAAAACGAAAAGCTCGGCAAGCTTCAGGCCAAGCTCTTTGATCTGGATGTGGAGCCAAAGCTCATCCAGCCTCACTTTATTTACCATTACCCCACGGACATTTCTCCCCTTTCCCGGCGCAACGACCGGAACCCGGACATTACCGACCGTTTCGAGCTGTTCATAGCCGGGCGGGAACTGGCCAACGCCTTTTCCGAGCTCAACGATCCCTTTGATCAGCGCGCGCGCTTCGAGGAGCAGGTGGCGGAAAAGGAAGCCGGCGACGACGAAGCCCACTTTATGGACGAAGATTACCTGCGCGCTCTGGAGTACGGCATGCCCCCCGCTGCCGGCGAAGGTATCGGCATTGACCGTCTGGTCATGCTGCTGACCGACTCCGCCTCCATCCGCGAGGTCATTCTCTTCCCGCTCCTCAAGCCGGAGAATTAAAGGAACATCCCTTGCAGCACCGAGCGTACCCCCATGCGGTTTGAACTCTTTGTAGCTTTACGCTACCTGTTTGCCAAAAGGGGCCAGGCGTTCATTTCCGTCATCTCGTGGATTACTGTGGCAGGGGTCGCCGTGGGAGTGGCCTCGCTGATCGTGGTCATGGGCGTGATGAACGGCTTTACCACGGACCTGCGCGACAAACTCATCGGCGTTACCGCCCACTCCATCATTTTTCCGGCTGACGGGCGCGCCACGGACGACCCGGAGCTGTTGCAGGAAATAGCCTCCGTTCCCGGCGTCACGGGGGCCACCCCCTTCACCTACTCGGAACTCATGCTGTCCACCCGCTCCGGGTTCAAGGGCATCGTGCTGCGAGGCATCGATCCGCAAACCGCCCCGGACGTGCTGGGGGTGCTGACCAGAATCACCCACGGTTCCTTGGCCGACCTGGCCGACACCGAAGGCCTGCCCGGCATCGTGATCGGCAGGGATCTGGCCCGCAAGCTCGGCCTGTACGTGGGCGCGAGGGTCAACCTCCTGGCCCCTTCGGGCCAGCAGAGTTCGGCGGGGTTCAACCCCAAGATCAAACCCTTCCGGGTGGTGGCCATTTTTTCCATAGGCCTTTTTGAGTTCGACTCCACCCTGGCCTTTGTGTCCCTGCCCGCCGCGCGTGAAGCCATGGGCTGGCCCGCCGGTTTTATTACCGGCATAGAGATTGCCGTAAACGATGTCTATAAGGCCAAAGAAATCTCCAACGCCGTCATCGCCAAAATCGGCCCGTCGTCCTACTACGCGCATACCTGGATGGACATGAACTCCCAGCTCTTCGCGGCGCTGCAACTCGAAAAGACCGCCATGGCCGTGCTGCTCACCCTGGTGGTGCTGGTGGGCTCCTTTTCCATCATCACCGCCCTGGTCATGCTGGTCATGGACAAAACCCGGGACATCGCCATTCTTATGTCCATGGGCGCGACCACGCGCGCCATCCGCAACATCTTTATGGCCGAAGGGGTGATCATCGGCTTCATGGGCACGGCGATAGGCTTTCTCCTGGGGCTGACCACCTGTTTCCTGCTGGGCAAGTACCAGTTCATCAAGCTGCCCGAGGGAGTATACTCCGTCGATTACCTGCCCGTGCTGCTGCAGTGGCAGGACGTAGCCCTGATCGGGGCGGGGGCCATGCTGATCTGCTTTGTGGTCACCCTGTACCCGGCGGGCCAGGCGGCAAAACTTGAGCCCGTCGACGCCCTGAGGCACGAATAATGAATGCGCCCTCTTCACAAACTGAACGAAACAGCCGGATCGAGCCGTTATACCGTCTGCAAAACGTCAGCAAGACGTATGTGGCCGCCTCTGAAAATATTGTGGTGCTGCGCGACCTAACCCTTGCCATAGAGCAGGGGGAAAGCATTGCGGTCATGGGCGCCTCCGGTTCCGGCAAGTCTTCGCTCTTGCATCTGCTCGGGACTCTTGCTACTCCCTCTGAGGGTGCTGTCATTTTCCGCGGCCGCGATCTCAATACACTGCCTGAGTCGGAAAAGGCCCGGGTGCGCAACAAAGAAATTGGTTTTGTGTTCCAGTTCCACCACCTGCTGCCGGAATTTACCACCCTTGAAAATGTCGCCATGCCGGCCATTATCGGCGGCATGCCCCGGCCCAGAGCCCTGGAAGCCGCCGGAGAAACGCTTGCCCAAGTGGGCCTTGACGAGCGCGGAGAATTCAACGTCTCCTACCTGTCCGGCGGAGAACGCCAGCGGGCCGCCATTGCCCGGGCCATTTTGCAGCGGCCCAAGGTGCTTTTGGCGGACGAACCCACCGGCAACCTGGATGAAAAAACGGGCAGGCGCATCGCCGAACTGCTGATGGAATTGAACCGAAAATTCACTATGGCCATGGTTGTGGTTACGCACAACCCCGAACTTGCCTCCCGTATGGACAGATGTTTTGAACTCAAGTCCGGAGAATTATATGAGCAGACGCGTTGACCGGGTTCGTGGATTTTTTGCATTGCTGGCGGCCTTTATCGCTCTGCTGGTGACAGGAGGCGTTGCCTTTGAGGCCGAAGCGGCCTCCAGAACGGCCAACGCCACCCCCAAACAAGCCGGCGAGGGGCCTGCTCCGCGCATTCTGGTTCTGCCCTTCCAGATTAACGCCGGGCCGGACATGCAGCACCTGAACGACAGCTTCCATGATACTCTGGCCCAGCGCATGGCCGCCAAAGGAATTCAGGTGGTTCCCACGGCGACCATGCTCCGCCTTCTGGAAACCCGCAGAGTATCCACCCTTGACGCCTCCACCGTGCGCTCCCTTGCCTCCGCGGCAGGGGCCACCCATGCCGTTTACGGTACCGTCAGCCAGCTTGGCGACGCCGTCAGCATTGACGCCCGCCTAGTCAGCGTCAGCGAAGCGCACCCCGTCAAGCCTCTGTTCGTGGAACAGCGCGAAGGGCGAGGCACCGTCGCGCCGGCCATTGAAGATCTGGCCGCGCGCGTCAACAGCGAATTTCTCCGCAAGGACGCCATCGCCGGGGTGGAAGTGCGCGGCACCAAGGTGCTTGACCCCGATGTGGTACTCATGCGCATCAACACCCGCAAGGGGGATCTCCTCGATTCCGCTGCCGTGGACCGCGAAGTGAAGCGCATATGGGAACTCGGCTACTTCAGCGATGTGCAGGTTGATCTGGAACCGCGCGACGAAGGCCTGGTGCTGGTCTATACCGTTACGGAAAAGCCGCGCATCGAAACCATCGCCGTGGAAGGCGCGCACGACATAGATAAAGACGACATCCTCTCGGTCATGAGCAGCAAGGCGGGTTCCATCCTGAACGAAAAGCTCCTGGCCGACGACATCCAGAAAATTTTGGAACTTTACCGTAAGGACGGCTTTTACCTCGCCAAGGTGGACCAGCGCGTGGACGCCCGACAGGGCGGCGCCAGCGCGGCCCTGGTGCTGACGATTACGGAAGGCAAAAAGCTCTACATCAAGAAAGTGAGCCTGGAAGGAGTGAAGCAGCTTGACGAAAGCGACGTCAAAAAGCAGATGCTTCTCTCCGAGCGCTCCATCATCTCGTGGATCACCGGAACCGGCGTGCTGAAGGAAGAACTGATCGAACGCGACTCTTCCGCCATTGCCTCCTACTATCTGGACCGGGGATTCATGGACGTTACCGTCGGCGCCGCGAAAATCGACTACGAGGAAGACGGCATCACCGTGACCCTTCCCGTTGATGAAGGGCCTCGCTACACCCTTGGCGAGGTCACGTTTGCCGGCGACATCATTGATACGGATGAGCGGCTGCGCTCCATCGTCGAACTGGACGAGATGGCCGCCAAGAAGGAATACTTCAACCTCTCGGTCATGCAGAGCGACACCAAAAAGCTGACCGATTTTTACGCGGACTACGGCTATGCCTTTGCCGAGGTCAACCCCAAGCCGATGAAGACCGCCCCGGGCAGCAGCGAGCATATCGTCAACGTCACGTACGATATTGACAAAAAGAACAAGATATTCATCCGCCAGGTGGTGGTGGAAGGCAACAACAAAACCCGCGACAACGTCATTCTGCGTGAAATGCGCCTCACGGACGCAGAGCAGTTTGACGGAGCGAAACTCCGCCGCAGCATGGAACGCCTGAACAAGCTGGGCTACTTTGAAGTGGCGGAAGCGGAACTTGTGCCCACCCCCAACGAGGACGAAGTGGACCTGAAGGTCAAGGTCAAGGAACGTCCCACAGGCGCCCTGATGGGCGGCATCGGCTACTCCACCTATTCCGCCGTGGGCGTTTCCGGCACGTTGATGGAACGCAACCTCTGGGGCAAAGGCTACAACGTCTCCCTGCAGGCCGGCTTCTCGGGCCGCCGCGACGCCTACACCTTCTCCTTCACCAACCCGCGCTGGAACGACACCCCCCTGTCCGTGGGCGTCGACCTGTACCACTGGCGCGACGACTACATTGATTACCGCAAGAGAACTACCGGCGGCGTGCTGCGCTTTGCCTACCCGGTCGGCGAATACACCTCCATAGGCTGGGGGTACCGCCTGGACCGCTACGAGCTGTATGACCTGGAAGACGACGTTTCCCAGCTCATCGCCAAGTATGCCGACGGCATACGCTACACCAGCGTGGCCCTCGCCCGCATCGCCCGCGACACCACGGACCGCGAGCGTCCGACCTCCGGCAACATTGACCGCCTCGGCGTGGAATACGGCGGCGGCCTTCTGGCCGGCGATGACGACTTTATCACCGTCTCCGCCGAGCACCAGACCTATTACCAGCTTGTCCCCAACCATGTCCTGCACGGGCGTATCAAAGGGTCGGCCATATTCAAGAACGGCTCGGACGACGTGCCAGTATTCGAACGCTTCTGGATGGGCGGCATGGACTCCGTGCGCGGATATGACAGCCGCGATATCGTCCCGCGCGATCCCGAAACCGGCGACCGTATCGGCGGCACGCGCATGGCCTTCGCCAACATGGAATACATCTGGACGGTAAACAGCGAGCTCGGCCTTAGCCTGGTGCCTTTCTTCGATATCGGCTTCAACCTCGACGCCGACCACGACTATAGCTGGAGCGATGAAATCAAACGGTCCTTCGGCCTGGAAATGCGCTGGCGCTCCCCTATGGGCGATCTGCGCTTCTCCTACGGCATTCCCCTGGATGAAAACCGTAATGGCAAGAGAGACTCGGGCCGCTTCGAGTTTTCCATGGGACAGTTTTTCTAGAGCAGTTTACGCTTCAAATAGTCGCTTAACGGCGGGCAAAGCCCGCCTACGCCTATTTGGCGGCAAGGATTTGCCGACAAATCCTTGCGAGCATTTCAAGTGTGAAATGCTCTAACATGTTGTCCGGACCGGGTGGTTCCCGGTTCTCCCAAAGGCTTCCACAGGCTTTTGGATCGGCAACGACCGCGACGGGGCCTACACCGCCCGTCGCGGTCGTTGCAGGGCGATGACCAATGCGTAGCGGGCTTTTCCCGTCATGGGACGGCCCTGCAACACCGTAAGGCTTTTAAGGACGGGGCGGCGGCAAAGCGGTTATTCCATGCGTTTGATTGTCTCTTTTCTCTGCATGCTGGTTTTTCTCGGCAGTGACGTTTCCTGCCGGGCTCTTGCAGCGACCGCGCCTTCCGCCAAGACCTCCCAGCAGAAAAAAACCGCTCAGACCTCGCGGGCATCCGCCCCCAAGGCCGCGGTCAAACCCTCCTCCAGCGCCGGCCCCGCCTCGGCGAAGCCGAACACCGCATCAAAACCGGCACGCGCACAGTCTTCCGGTGCCGCAAAAGCCGCCTCCGGCAATCCGGGCGGCAAAAGCGGCTCTTCCCTGTCCTCGCTGCAAGCGCAGTTTGACGCGCTGGTGCAGGATCCCCAAAGGGGCGCTTTGCGGGAGAGCTGGCTCACTCTGGAAGGCAAGTTCAAAGCCCTGGCCGCGAAAAGCCGGGGAGAAACCGAGGCCAGGGCCGCCTTTTATCAGGCGCGCACTCGCGAGGAACTGGGGCGGCGTTCCTATAACCCCGGAGATCACCTGCAGGCCGTGGAACTTTACGGCGAGGTGGCCCGCATTCACACACGCTATTCCGTCGCGCCGGAAAGCCTCTACCGGCAGGCCGCCGTCCTGGCTTACCGCCTGAACGATGCCGCCGGCGCGCGCGCCAGCGCCGAACTGCTTGTCAAAAGCTATCCCAAATATGCCATTGCGGACGAGGGGCGCAAGCTTCTGCAGGAGCTTGACGCCGCGTCCCCAGGCGCCTCCCGCGCGGAGGCGGGGGCCGACACGGGAAAAATGGCCGCCGCGCAGGACAGCGCGGCCGCAAAGGGCGAAAAGGCGAGCCCCTCGTCCGTCACCCTGAAGAACATCCGCTGGCAGGGCAAATCCGACCGGGCCACCATCACTTTGGAACTGGACACAAAACCCCGTTACGCTTACGAATTTGTCCCACCCGACAGCGACGCGAACACCCCGGCCCGCCTCTACCTCGATATTCCCGGCGCCCTGCCCGCCGCTTCCATCAAGCCCGGACTCGCGCCCAAAGGGCTGATTGTAACGCGCATCCGCACCGATCAGGCCGGGGACGGCACCCGCATCATGTTCGACTGCGACGGCTTGCAGTGCTATGCGGTGAATTCCCCCTCTTCCGCGCCGCACACTATCCGGATAGAAGTCAGCCGCAAGGCCGACATCAAAGGCGGCATCAAGGTATTGCGGGGCGAAAAGCAGGGTGCCGGCAAAGCGGCCGCGGAAGACCCCGAACGTACGGGAGGAACAGGCCGTCAGGCGCTCTCCGGCAAGGGCGCGGGCTCGAAGCCCCCGGGCTCCCTTATGGAGCAGCTGGGTCTCACCGTGCAGACCATCATGCTGGATGCGGGCCACGGCGGCAAAGATCCCGGTACCATGCACAACGGCATTGTGGAGCGGGATTTTACCCTGAGCATGACAAAACGCGTGGGGACTCTGCTGCAGAAAAAGGGCTTCACGGTGCTGTACACCCGCACGTCAAACCGCTTTATCTCCCTGCAGGACAGACCTGATATTGCCAACCGTAAAAAAGCGGATCTGTTTATTTCCGTCCACGCCAACGCCAATCCCGATCCCGCCGTTCGCGGCCTTGAAGTGTATTACCTGGATATGGCCAAAACCACCGACGCCGCCAAGGTCGCCGCGCGGGAAAACGCCGTTTCCGTAAAAAACATCAGCGACTTACAGTTCATCCTTACGGATCTCATGCTCAGCGCGAAGCTGGAAGAATCGCGCGATCTTGCCCACTGCGTGCGGGACGGCATGTTGAAGGAACTGCGCCAGGCGAAGCTCCCGGCCCATGAGAACGGGGTACGCTCCGCGCCCTTTTATGTGCTTATGGGCGCACGCATGCCGGCCGTGCTGGTGGAATTCGGCTACGTCACCCACAAGGAAGAGGCTGCGAACCTGTGCTCGGAAAAATTCCTGCAGCGCCAGGCGGAAGGACTGGTGGACGGCATTGTGGCCTATAAGGTCAAGCTGGCGAAGTTCGCGCCCCAGTAACGCTCCCGCGCCGCGTAGCCCGCATGTTCCCGAGCGGAGACTGCGGATATCCTTGGTTCCCCCTATTCCTCCAATATAAAAGCTGCTTTCTCAACTGGTTATAATCCTTCTTTTATTGACACGCTACGTAGCCTCCGATATCTTTCATGATAACGGAGGTATTTTTTATGGGTCAAACGCAACCAGACATTGTAGTGGATGACAGCAGAAGTAAACTTTCGGACTTGTGGAAAAAAGAGGACTATCTCGCTATCTGGCTCGGCTTTGCCATTCTTATCGCAGGGTACTTTCTGTTTCTTGCCAAAGTGCCGGACGGGTTCAACGAGCAGCTTGCCAAGTCCAACGCCGCCATGAAGGCCGAGGCGGATAAAGCTCCCTTCAAGACCATTGAGTTTTACAACGCCCAGGACGGCAAGAAAAAGCTGCGCGCCCGCGACAGCAGTGCGGGCAAGGCTATTGCCGCCTTTCTCAAAACTCCCGGGAGCTGGAGTGCAAACCCTGTAGATGCGTTCGTGTTCTCTGACGAAGCCGCCACAGCTGCCAATGACAAGGCCAAGCCCAAGGCGGACGAGGCCAAGACCAAGGCCGATGCGGCCCTTGCGAATGCAAAAGCGGCCCAGGACGCGGCGGCGGCCGTATCCTTCCAGAACGCGGAACTGAACGCAGCCGCGGAGACCAGCATTGCCGCCTGGCGCGAAGCGCGCACCGCGGCAAGCAAGGCCGCCGACAAAACCAAGGCCAAGGGATTCAATATACTGCCCTCCCTGGCCCAGGCCATGCTGGCGGGCATAGTATTTTTCGGCATCGGCACTGTGGCCATGGGGCGCAATATAGGGCAGTTCGTCATCGGCTTTATTCCGGTGTTCCTCGTTGCCGTGCTCGCCTTCATGATGGGCTCGCAGGCCACCATGAAAACGTATGGCTTCGGCTCGGAAGCCTGGGCCATCATCATCGGCATGCTCATCGCCAACACCATCGGCACGCCGAAGTTCATCAAACCCGCCCTGCAGGTGGAGTACTACATCAAGACCGGCCTTGTTCTGCTGGGCGCGGAAGTGCTGTTTGACAAAATCGTGGCCATCGGCATCCCCGGCATCTTTGTGGCCTGGGTGGTCACCCCCATCGTGCTGGTCTGCACCTTCATCTTCGGCCAGAAGGTGCTGAAGATGCCATCCAAGACCCTGAACATTGTCATTTCCGCGGACATGAGCGTGTGCGGCACATCCGCCGCCATTGCCACAGCCGCCGCCTGCCGGGCCAAAAAAGAGGAACTGACCCTCTCCATCGGCCTTTCCCTGGTGTTTACGGCCATCATGATGATCGCCATGCCCGCCTTTATCAAGGCCGTCGGCATGGACACCATTCTGGGCGGCGCCTGGATGGGCGGCACCATCGACGCCACGGGCGCGGTTGCCGCCGCGGGGGCCTTCCTGGGTGAAAAGGCGCTGTATGTGGCTGCCACCATCAAGATGATCCAGAACGTGCTCATCGGCGTGACCGCCTTTGGCGTCGCCGTTTACTGGTGCACCAAGGTAGACTGCGTGGAAGGGCAGAAAGTGCGCGTCCGCGAAATATGGGACCGCTTTCCCAAGTTCGTGCTTGGCTTCCTGGCCGCCTCTATCTGCGCATCTCTTATCAGTTCGAATCTCGGCCCGGATCTCTCCAACGCCATGGTGAACGAAGGCCTGGTCCGCGGCATCGCTTCCCCCATGCGCAACTGGTGCTTTGCCTTGGCCTTTACGTCCATCGGCCTTGCCACCAACTTCCGCGAGCTTGCCCAGTACTTCAAGGGCGGCAAGCCCCTTATCCTGTACGTCGTGGGGCAGAGCTTCAACCTGGTGCTCACCCTTACCATGGCCTATATCATGTTCTTCAAGGTGTTTCCTGAAATCACCGCGAAGATCTAGCGCATGAAGAGCGCAGCCCGGCTCCGCGAGGAGCGCGCCGCGCGCATTCCAACCTCAAACCGCCTGCGCCGCGGGTATGCCCGCGGCGCAGGATCACAGACAGAATGCCGCATCCCGACCACACCAAAGATTCCGCCCCTGCCGGGCCCGCGCGTTCGCCGGACGGTTTGCCCCCTGCCCCGGGGCTCCTCCCGGCGCGGCCTTCGCCCCTCGGCAGGCGCCTGCTCCGCCTGGGCATTGCGCTTGCATTGCTCTGGCTTGTCGTGTATGGTATCGCACCTTTACTCTTGCAACATGTTTCATTATTACGCCGGTTTGCGGAATCCAATGAAGCAAACAATCAGAATCCGGGAGCACTCTACTATACTGATGTACCCGATTCCACCGAGGCGGAAATACACAACCGCAGTACCATCCGCTTTTTCAGCAAGCGTAGCGGCGACAGCCGCCCCCGGGAGGACGCGCACCCCCCTGCGTTTGCCCCGCAGTCGAACGAAAAATAGCAGATCCCATGACCGCCCCCGGCTCCAGGCCCGCTAACATCGCGGAAACGCACGCAAGCGGGCAGGCGGCCTTTCCGGCGTTTGCCGCGCCTTCCGCTTGGCCCGTGCGCCACACTCTGCTGCGGCCTTCTCTTTTTCAGAGACGAGGCTGGAAAAAATTCCGCTGGCTGGCCTTGCTTGTTTTTGTCGGCCAATTGGGCATCATAGGCGTGACCCTCTATTACTATTTCGTATACGGCGATCCGGGAGCCCTGTTGGTGGCCGTGCCCTCGGCCGTTGCCCTGCCGTTCTTCTTTCTTTTTATGAAGCGAAGACCCGCATCATATATCGAGCTTTCCCCTTCCGGGCTGAGCTGGGTGACGGGGCGCGAGACAAAAGCCTTTCCCTTTGACGCCTATACGGTACAGTTCATCCAGGGAGAGGCCGGTTCCGGCGCATCATCCGAAACGTTCCGCAATATCCGCATCTGGCCCAAAGACACATCTCTGGCTCCCGCCACCTGGCGGGTGCAGACAATTCCCTGCCGGGACGCCCTGACTGCGGAAGGTTTTGAGGATCTCAAACGCGATGTGGAGCGGGCGCAAAAGGCCGGGCGGGCGCCAGCGCCTACCGAAGACCGTTTCTGAGGCTTAGAGCAAATTCTTTTTGAAGTTGTCCAAGAGTTATATTGCCTCCGGCGACCAGAGGGGGTGACCCCCTTTGGAAACCCCGATTTGTGACTGCATAGCTCTCATCGTGTGACGAAGCTAGAGCATTTCACACTTGAAGTGCTCGCAAGGATTTGTCGGCAAATCCTTGCCGCCAAATAGGCGTAGGCGGACTTTGCCCGCCGTTAAGCGACTATTTGAAGCGTAAACTGCTCTAACGGATAACTTCAAAAGCAAGTCGTTCAGGCCCTATTGCCCCACCTGGGGGAAATGGGGGTGCAGGGGATTCAATCCCCTGCCGGGTGTGGGCAGAGCCCACATCTGAATCAAGATGGCTTCGACAGATAATTCTTTGTCGGTAGTCTGAGCTTCTTACTCGCCGTTCGCCCGCTGTCCGGCGACCTTTCCCCCCGCCAAAGCGACCACGGTATCCGCAAGTACCTCGATTTCTGCCATCACATGGCTCACGTACAGCACGGGGATGTGAAACTCCGCATTCAGCCGCCTGATAAAAGGCAGCAGCTCCTGCTTGCGGTCGCTGTCCAGCGAGGCCAAAGGCTCGTCCATAAGCAACAGGCGGGGGGAGGAAAGCAGAGCCCGGCCCAGGGCTACCCGCTGTTTTTCCCCGCCGGAGAGATTCTTGGGTCTGCGTTGCAGCAGAGCGCCTATGCCGAGCAGGTCCACCACCTGGTCAAAGTCCGCGTCAATGCCGCCCGTTCCTTTGGGCCGCCGCCCGTACAGCAGGTTGGCGCGTACGGAAAGATGCGGGAACAGCCGTCCTTCCTGGAACACGTAGCCTACATGCCGGTATTCGGGCGCAAGGCAGATGCCCCGGGAGGAGTCAAACAGGCAGTGCTCCCCCAACGTTATCTTGCCGCTGTCAGGCAGCAGCAGCCCGGCAACCATGTTGAGGATGGAAGTTTTTCCCGCGCCGGAAGGACCGTACAGGGCCGTTATGCCCTGTGCGGAACCGGCAATATCGACGTCGATGCCGAATGCCCCTTGCAGGCGTTGTGCGGTAATCCGCATACTCAGCCCTCCAGGCGGCGGGTAAAGACTTTTTCCAGGGCATTGGCCCCCACCAGGGCGGCAAAGGCGATGAGGGAAGCAATGATGCACAGGCGCATGGCCGCCGCCTCGCCGTCCGGAACCTGGGTCATGGTGTACAGGGCCAGAGGCAGGGTCTGGGTCTGGCCGGGAATATTGGACACAAACGTAATGGTGGCGCCAAACTCCCCGAGGCTGCGGGCGAAGGCCAGCACCATGCCCGTGACAACGCCGGGCAGGGCCAGGGGCAGGGTGACGGTACAGAAAACCCGCAACGGCCTCGCGCCCAGAGTGCGGGCCGCCTGCTCCAGCCCCCTGTCCGCCGCGTCGAAGGAAAGACGAACCGCCCGCACCAGCAAGGGAAATGCCATGACGGCCGAAGCCGCCACAGCTCCTTTCCAGGTGAAGGCGATGCTGATCCCCAGGTGCTCGTACAGCGCTTTCCCCACCAGTCCGTTGCGGCCCAGCAGCACCAGCAGAATATAGCCGACCACCACCGGCGGCAGCACCAGAGGCAGGTGCAGCAGCCCGTCCAGCAGGTTCCTGCCGGGAAATTGCTTGCGGGAAAGTACCCAGGCCAACAGAATCCCGAACGGCAGGCTGCAGGCCACCGCCCAGAAGGCCACCTTGAGGCTGAGCCAAAGGGCCTGCGCCTCAGCGGGGCTCAACGCGAACTCTGCCATTACTGCACCGCAAACCCGTACTTCTTCCAGATATTCTTGGACTCGGGCGTGCGCATAAAGGCCAGGAACTCCCCGGCCGCCGCCGTCTTGCCCGTACGCAAGGCGGCAACAGGGTAGTCGATGTTCGGGTGGCTGTCCTTGGGAAACTCGCCGACCACCCGCACCTTGTCGGTAATGACGGCGTCACTGCCGTACACGATACCGAGGGGCGACTCTCCCCGCTCCACCAGGGCAAGGCCCGAACGCACGTCCTTGGCCGGAGCGATGCGCGCGGCCACCTGCTGCCACAGGCCGAGCTTTTCCAGGGCGCCTTTGGCGTACGTCCCCACCGGCACGTGGGCGGGGTCGCCAACGGCGAGCATCCCGTCCTTGCCGAGCAGGGCCGCGAGATCCAGCTTGGCGTCAACGGTCACCTTGGTCACCTTGCTCGCCGCCGGAACGATCAGCACGATGCTGTTGCCCAGCAGATCCGCACGGGTGCCTTTTGCCAGAAGAGCCTTCTGCTCAAGGTAGTCCATCCATTGCGTGTTGGCGGACAGGAATATGTCGGCGGGCGCGCCGTTTTCAATCTGCTTGGCCAGGGTCGAAGAGGAGGCGAAGGACAGGGCGACCTTGCCCTTGCCGGCCTTTTCGTACAGCCCGGCTATTTCCGTCAGGGCGTTTGTGGCCGAGGCGGCGGCAAACACCGTCAACCCGGCCTCCGCTTCTCCCGCGGCACGCGCTTCAAGGGAAAAGCTTCCCGCGCAGCACACAACCGCCGCCAATCCGAGCATCGCTATCCTACGCAGCATACAGACCTCACTTGGTGCAGTGTTGAGAATATACAGAGAGAACACAAGAAAAACAGCAGCACACCGTAAAAACAAATTTGACGTGTATACACGTCATTGTCCGTCTCTACCCCCTGTGCTATGCTATGTCAAGAAAAGGGCCGTTTCCGGAAGACTCCTGTTGAGCATCCCACGGCCACGGAGAACCCATGCCTCCAACACGTTGCGCCCTGAAAGAATACCGCCTGCGCAAAGGGTTGTCGCAGGAAGAGCTGGCCACCATGGTGCAGATACGGCGGCAGGCGGTGTATGACATGGAGACCGGGCGGTACCTGCCCAATACCGCCGTGGCCCTGCGTCTTGCGCGTGTGCTGGGGTGCACGGTGGAAGCGCTGTTCGGGGAAGCGCCGCAAACCGGGGGCGGGCCTCTCAGCCTGTCCCGCCTTATCGAATTCTCCGGCGCGACTGTGGGGGCCGGCACGGCACGGCTGGCCCTGGCACGGGTCCGGGGCAATCTGGTGGGGGTGCCCTTGCAGGGTACGGAAGGGCTCTTCAGCCTGCGGCCTGCTGACGGGCTGCTACGGCAAGGCGCCTGCGACGTGGAGCCCCTGCTCCCCGCCGCCACGCTTGAAAAAACAGTGCTGATCCTGGGATGCGACCCGGCCCTGGATTTGCTGCACGCCCATATGGAGCGCCTTGCGCCCGGACTGCGCGTCCACGCGGTATTCGCCTCCAGCCGCCGGGCGCTGCATGCGCTGGCCGAAGGGGCGGCCCACGTGGCAGGCACGCATTTCTACAGTGCGGACGGAGCGGAAGCCAACCTGGAAGCCGTGCGCTCGCTGCTGCCCGGCGCGCCCAGTTCCCTGATCGCCTTTGCCCGGCAGGAAGAAGGCCTGATGGTGGCTTCCGGCAACCCCTTGGGCATCCGGGAAATCGCGGATCTTGCCCGGCCGGACGTCCGGCTTGCCAACCGGGAAGAAGGCGCGGCCCTGCGCAAACTGCTGGACAATCTGCTGCTTCGGCACGGCATTCCCCCTGCCGCCGTGGCGGGATACGAAGCGCTGGTGCGCTCTCACTGCGAAGGGGCCTTCCATGTGGCCTGCGGCTCGGCCGATGCCGCTTTGGGCCTGCGGGTTATCGCGGAGTCCTTTGGGCTGGGCTTTGTTCCCCTGGCCGTTACCCGCTGCGATCTGGTCATTCCCGGAGATCTTCAGGACCACCCCGGCGTGGCTGTTCTGCTGGATATGCTCCAGTCGGCGCGTTTGCGCCGGGAGCTGTCCGCCCTGCCGGGATATGACGCCTCGGTCACGGGCACCATCATCGCGCGCCCCGCGTCCGGCCAGAGCAGGTGACACCGAAGCTCGGCCCCGCCCGCCTCCCCCGGATGATGCGGCGAAAAATCCGGGCCGCAACGCGCCACACGCCGCCTGCGGCATATTCGAGCCTCACAGGAGAGACCACAGAGTGCACGCCGAACATCCCCGCCGGGAAATAGACCTTGCCACCTGGAAACGCGCCCGCCATTACGCATTGTTTTCCGGGAGGGAATACCCCTTTGCCGGGGTGACCGCCGACCTGGACATCAGCGCATGGGACGCGGAACGACGCCGGAGCGGCAGGAAGTTCTTCCCCGCCTTTCTCCAGACCGTCATGCTGGCCATGAACGCCATCGAGAACTTCCGCTACCGCATCGACGGCGACAAAGTGGTTCTTTTTGAGCGGATTGATCCCGCGTTTACGGTTTTTGCACCCGAGGACGAGCTGTTCTACTTCGCCGCCGTGGACACCACCGCCCATGCCGCCGTCTTTGATCAAAGCGTGGAGGAAGCCAGCCGGAAAGCGTTGGAAACCCGCTGTCTCGAAGGAGGAGGCCGTCTGGATTTTGTGTACATCTCCTGCCTGCCCTGGTTTCGCTTCACCGACATTACCCAGCCGATGCGGCTGGGGCAGGCCGATTCCATCCCCAGAGTGGTCTGGGGACAATACACGCGGCACGGCGAGTCCGTTTCCGTTCCCTTTTCCATCATCGGCCACCACGGCCTCTTTGACGGACTGCACATCGCCAGGCTGTTCGCGGCCATTCAGGGGCAGGTCTGGAACGGGGTATCCGGTTTCTGCGGCAAGTGACCGGTCCCTTACCGACCTTGCGCAACGTCTCCAAGCCCTGCATACACCACAAGAAACCCGGCGGTCCGACGCCGCCCGCCCTCGGAGCATCCATGCACTTCACGATACGCAACGCCCGTCTGCCGCACGGCGAGTCCCTGGTTGATATCCACATTGAAGGCCCGGTCATCGCCGCCGTCTGCCCGGCCGGGACGCGTCCCGGCGGCAGCCCTGACGATATCGACGCTTGCGGCAATCTGGTCAGCCCTCCCTTCTGCGATCCGCACCTGCATCTTGATGCGGTGCTTTCCGCCGGCGATCCGCGCCACAACCGTTCCGGCACCCTTTTGGAGGGCATCGCCATCTGGGGGGAGCGCAAGCAGCGCCTGACCAGGGAAGTGCTTATCAAGAACGCCCGGGAGGCCGTGCTCTGGGAGTTCGCCAACGGCGTCCAGTTCATCCGCACCCATGCCGACACCACCGACCCGACACTGATGACGGTGGAGGCCCTGCTTGAGGTCAAGGACATGATGCGGGATCTGGTGGAAATCCAGGTGGTGGCCTTTCCCCAGGACGGCGTCTTCACCTCGGCGGACGGAGAACTGCTGCTGCGCAGGGCTCTGGATATGGGAGCGGACGTGGTCGGGGGCATCCCCCACAACGAGCTTACCCGGGAAGACGGCGTGGCGGACGTGGAACTGGCCTTTGCCCTGGCGGAGCAGCGCGGCCTGCTGGTGGACATTCACTGCGACGAAACCGGCGACGAGCAGTCGCGCTTTGTCGAGGTCATGATCAAGCAGGCCCTGCAAACGGGGCTGGGCGAACGCGCCACCGCCAGCCACACCACCGCCATGCACAACTACAACAACGACTACGCCCTGAAGCTGATCGGCCTGGCCGCCCGCTCCGGGCTGAACTTCATCACCAACCCCTTTGACAACTCCGTCCTGCAGAACAGGACCGACGGCTACCCGCGCAGGCGCGGCCATACCCGTGTGGATGCGCTGGACGCCGCCGGGGCCAACGTGGCCATCGGGCACGATTCTATCATGGACCCGTGGTATCCCATGGGCACCGGCTCCATGCTGCGGGCCGCCAACTTGCTGCTGCATACGGCCCATATGAGCGGAGCCGATCAGATTCCGCGCCTGTACGAGATGATCTCCCACAACTCGGCCAAAGTGATGCAGGTGCAGGATCGGTACGGCATAGCCGAAGGCCGTCCGGCCAACCTGCTGGTGCTTGACGCGACAAACGTCTTTGAGGCCATCCGCCTGCTGCCGGAATGCCTGTACGTCATCCGGAACGGCCGCATCGCCATGCGCACGACTCCGGCGGTCAGGCAACTTGATTGTAATGGGGTTGCAAAAAACATAAATTTCAAACTATAATGGCAAGATATACCTATTCTACATCCGCAAAGCTGTCTTCACGCCCTTCCGGATGCAGCGTCAGGAGCTGCCATGGACACGACGCTTGCCACGACATTCGCAGGGATGGACCTGCCCAATCCCTTTATTCTTGCCTCCGCGCCCCCAACGGCCACGCGGGAAATGATCGACGGCTTTTATGCACATTCTCTTGTTGTTTACCAACGCGAAGATCTTTCCTACATTGGAACTTTCGATTTTATGGCAAGCCCTGCCCTCAGGCCACATACCCGGAAAAGGGAGCGCCACAATGAACGCCCCCACGACTCTCTCTACAGACCGTATACTGCTCCGCCCCTGGGAAGACCGCGACTACGCACCCTTTTGCGCCATGAGTTCCGATCCCCGGGTGTATGCATTCCTGCCCCGATTCCCCGACAAAAGCGCCTGCGACGCCTTTGTGGACAAGCTGCGCGCGAATTTTTCCCGACGCGGCTGGGGCTTCTGGGCGTTGGAAAACAAAGAAAGCGGCGAGTTCATGGGGATGGCCGGAATGCACGAGCCGGGGCCCGAGTTCGGCGTGGGCCGTCCCTGCGTGGAAATTGGCTGGCGTCTGGCCCCGGCGTTCTGGGGAAAGGGCTTTGCCTTTGAAGCGGCCCGGGAAGTGATGCGTTTCGCCTTCACCGAGCTGCGGCTTGAGGAACTGGTTTCCTTCACGGCTGTAGGCAACAAGCGCTCCTACGTCCTGATGCAGCGCCTCGGCATGGAACTGGAGAAGGAGTTCGATCTGCTGTTGTTCCCTCCGGGAGATCCGAACAGGGCCAGCTATCTGTACAGGTTGACCCGGCAGCAGTGGCTGGACCGGAACGGGCAGGTTCGTATTCGAGCGAAACCGCGAGAGCCTTCCTTCCCCCAAAATTAAACTCCAGACAATTTCGTGACTACACTATCTCAAAGGGCTCGCCTTGGGGACCGAGGCTCGACAAAAAGGTGCGCCAGGAAGTTGAGGCGCATTTTTGCCTGTACGCCGGATGGAAAGAGTCGCTTTTCGCCGTCAATTTTCGGCCGCATCTCTGCGCAAAGCACGGCGTGCGGGCTTCCCAATTCACATCCGTCCGCCCGGCCGCCACACCCGCACCATGACTTCCGTCACGAACTGCGCGGTGTTGCGCGTGGTCCAGTAGTCGGTGACATAGCGCTCGTAAGAGTCCGGGCCGGAGGCGTATCCGTGCCGCCGTATCCAGCCGAGGATTTTTTCGTAGGTCGCGCGCAGGGTTTCGTGCGGTCCGATGTGGTAGCAGGCGGCCATCATGCAGCCGCCGAACGGCATCACCCGGCTTTCCGGGCATGGGTGCAGGGTGCGCTGCATGATGCGGATGCGCTGTTCCTTGTCGTGCATTCTGTCTTCAAGGGAGAGAAAGTTCAGGATGACCGGGCCGATGATTTCGCTGTCCAGGGCGTCCACGTGATTGGTAAAGTCGATGTTGATGATCGCGGCCTTGAGGTCGGTGTCGAAATCCTGTTCCAGAAACAGCAGTTCGGCGGGTTCGACGTACTTGACGGACACTTCGCTGATGTTGTTGTTGATGACCATTTCCGCTTCAAAGAGCAGGTCGTGCCAGTCTTTGACAGATACGTACTTCTTGTGCGTTTCTTCTTGCTCCCGCTTCAGTTCGGCGATCTTTTCCAGAAAGGAGCGCTGGATCTTCCGGTGGGCGTCGGGGTCGCTGCCTTCGATGAAGGCGCGCATCTCGTCGAGTGTAAAGCCCATCTGCTTGTAATACTTGATGACAGGGACGGCGAGCAGCGACTCATGGGTGTAATAGCGGTAATTATTGAAGTCGCTTCTTTGCGACGGCATGAGTCCGATCTCGTCGTAATAGCGTAGCGCCTTTTTCGAAACGTTGCAGATGCGGCTCATGTCGCCTATGGAATACCTTTTCTGGGTCTTCATCCGTCCGGCCCTCCTTGCAACAGCCCGAGCACTTCAGCGTAACGTGCGAATGCTCATTACAGACGGATATCTTGCAATCCGCGTGCCACTCTCTCCCACATCCCCCGCCCGCACACGAGATCGGGAACGGCGCTTCCTCTGGTGAAGCCGCTGCGATCCTGTTTGCCGCTAATCTTCAAGGCTGAAGCTTCCCCTTAAGGGGAAGCCGGCACGCCCTCCCGGCGGCATCCCCCGCGACACGGCGTGAAGGCTCCGCACGCCTTCCGCGACAAAGAAGTCGCCCAAAACAACTCTGCCGGACCCGCGTGCGGCCTCAGAGGCAGATCTATCTATCATGTTGTAATACCAGACAGTAATTTTTTAACTTTTTTTACGAAAAGCCATTGACCTTGCCCGATAGGGGAAGGGCTAGACTGCGTAGTAATAGAGAAAAGCGTGCCGTCCGCACAGTATCGGCGGCTGATATTTACGGGAGACTCTATGCGGTACATTGGGGAAGAAGCGCTGGGCCTGATTGAAACCCTTGGGATGGTACCCGCGATCAACGGAGCGGACCGTATGCTGAAGGCGGCGGATGTCCGGCTTGTGTCATACGAAAACGTCGGCTCCACTCTGGTGGCCGTCATGGTGGCGGGGGACGTCGCCGCCGTAACAGCCTCGGTGGAGGCCGGCACGGCCGCCGCGTCGAGCATCGGCAAGCTGACGGCGAGCAACGTCATGCCGCGCCCTGTCCGGGGCGTGGCCGACATCGCGGCGGTGCACGGGATACCGGACGCGGGCGGCGAGGAAGCCGGGCGAGCCAAGGCCCTGGGGCTGCTTGAAGTCTTCGGCATTGTCTTCGTCCTTGAGGCCGCCGACGCCATGATAAAGGCCGCCGCCGTGGAGCTCATCGGCTACGAAAACGTTGCCTCGGGGTACATTTCCGTTCTGATCCAGGGCGACGTGGCGGCCTGCGAGTCCGCTGTGCGGGCAGGGGTTGCCGCCGTGGAGACTATGGGCGCGTCCGTGTACAGCTCGGTGGTCATTCCCACGCCGCACCCGGATTTAGCGAAGATTACCAGACGCTACGCCATAGAGAACCTGCTGCCCTGAGGGCTATTTGGAAACAGCCCCTGACGGGAGTGAAACGGGTATCAACGTGACAGGGGCAAGGAAGCAATCATGATCGCCGACAAGGATCTGCTTTCCATACAGCACGCCAGGATTCTGGCCGAAAACGCCTTTGAGGCGCAGAAGAAGCTGGCCGCCTTCCCCCAGGAAGCCCTGGATGCCATTGTCGAGAGCGTGGCGGAAGAAGCCTTGAAGTACGCCCGTGATTTCGCCGTCCTGTCCCACGAGGAAACGGAATACGGCCGTTGGCGGGACAAGTGGCTGAAAAACCGCTTTGTCTGCGGCCGCGTGCGCGAAAGCCTGCGGGGCATGCGCTGTGTGGGCGTCCTGGCCGAAGACGCGCAAAGGCGCACTCTGGACATAGGGGTGCCGCTTGGCGTTATCGTGGCCCTGTGCCCGGCAACAAGCCCGGTTTCCACTACGATCTGCAAGACGCTGCTGGCCCTGAAGTCGGGAAATTCCATCATCTTTTCTCCCCACCCCAGAGCGGGGAAAAGCATGGGCAGGGCGCTGGATATCATGATCCGGGCGGCCCAGGCCCACGGTTTGCCCGAAGGGTGTCTTTCGTACCTCGGCACGGTAGCGGAAAGCGGAACCC
Source organism: Desulfovibrio sp. (assembly GCA_031556355.1). Taxonomy (GTDB): domain Bacteria; phylum Desulfobacterota; class Desulfovibrionia; order Desulfovibrionales; family Desulfovibrionaceae; genus Frigididesulfovibrio. The sequence goes on from JAVBTB010000035.1 coordinate 29,640, forward strand.
GGGAGCTTATGCGCCACCCGGCCACGGCCCTGATCATGATCACGGGTGTTCCCGGCATGCTCGCGGCGGCGCGGTCGGCGGGCAAGCCGGTCATCTGCGGCGGCACGGGCGGCGGCCCGGCCTTTGTCGAGCGCACGGCCGACATCGGGCGGGCCGTGGCGGACATTGTCGCCAGCAAGACCTTTGACAACGGCATCGCGCCCTGCGCGGAGCAGTCCGTTGTGGTGGACGCCCCTGTGGCGCAACAGGTCCGGCAGGCTCTGATCGGCAGGGGCGCGTACTTCATGACGGAAGACGAATCGCAGAGGCTCGCCGCGCTGATTTTCCGTCCGGACGGGCGCCGCAACAGCGCGGCTGTGGGGCTGCTCGCTACGACGCTGGCGGGCAGGGCGGGTTTCTCCGTGCCCGGCGACGTGACCCTGCTGGTGGCGGAACGCACATACGTCTCGCCCGACGATCCGTATGTCAGGGAATTTCCCGGCCCGGTTCTGCCCTGGTACGTGGAGGACGACTGGCGGCACGCCTGCGAAAAGTGCATCGAACTGCTGCTGCGCGAACGCGGCGCGCACACCCTGGCCATCCATTCGCGCGACGAGGATGTCGTCCGCCAGTTCGCCTTGAAAAAACCCGTGGGCAGACTGCTGGTGAACACCCCGGCCTCCTTCGGCGGCATGGGCGCGACCACCGATCTTTTCCCCGCCGTAGTTCTGGGGGGCGGGGCGGCCGGGTGCGGCATCACCGCCGAAAACGTGTCTCCCCTGCACCTCGTCTACACGCGCAAGGTCGGCTACGGCGTGCGGCGCATGGAAGACGCGGTGGCGCCCGCGCCCGAGGAAACAACGGCTACAGCCCGTATCTTCCTCAATGCGAGCACCCGGTGCACGGGCGGCGCTGCCGCCCCGGATGATCCGGCAATGCCTTCACACAGGGAGGCGGCATTGGCAGGAGACCCCGGCGCAAAGGGACGGCAAGCGCTGCAACGCATACTGATGGAAGCGCTGCAAGCGGGCGGCGGCTCCACGAAGGCGTAATTTCAATTCCAGGTGGCGAACGGTTCCGCAACTATAAGTACGGCAACGAGACGGAGGAACGACTGTGGATATGCAGGCTTTTTTACATACGGTGGCGGAAGCGGCACGGAATCTTTCTCCCGACGAGCGCGCCTCGCTGCGGAGGCTCCTGGGGAGCGTTTCCTCCCCCATCCCGCAAGGCAGTCTTTCCGGCGCGGCTCCGGCCAAGGCCGCCGGCGTGCCCGACGGCCCCACGGAGCGGCATAAGAAGCTGAAGGTAAATTTCCTCAAGCAGGTGCCCGCCATCTCCATCTACCGGGCCAGGGCCATCACCAAGATTGCCGCGGAAAACCCCGGCATGCCCAAAATTTTGATGCGCGCCAAGTGCTTTCGTTACTGCTGCGAAACCGCCCCCCTGGTGATCCAGGACGGCGAGCTTATCGTGGGCAACCCCACCGGAGCGCCCCGCATGGGGGCCTTTTCTCCGGAAATCTCCTGGCGCTGGCTGCGTGACGAACTGGACACCATCGGGGCGCGCGCCCAGGATCCCTTTTATATTTCCGAGGAAGACAAAAAGATCCTGCGTGACGAGGTCTTTCCCTTCTGGGCGGGCAAGTCCGTGGACGAGTACTGCGAGGACCAGTACCGCGAAGCCGGGCTGTGGGAACTTTCCGGCGAGTCCTTTGTCACCGACTGCTCCTACCATGCCCTGAACGGCGGCGGCGACTCCTGCCCCGGCTACGACGTCATCCTGATGAAAAAGGGCATGCTCGACATCCAGCGCGAGGCCAGGGAACATCTGGAACATCTGGATTACGGCAACCCCGGCGATCTCGACAAGATCTACTTCTACAAGGCGCTCATCGACACCACCGAAGGGGTTATGGCCTATGCCCGGCGCATGTCGCAGTATGCGGCGGAAAAGGCGGCCAGGGAAAGCGACCCTCAACGCAAGGCCGAGCTGCTGCGGATTGCCGAGGTCAACGCCCGCGTCCCGGCCCACGCCCCGTCCTCCTTCTGGGAAGCCATGCAGTCGCTGTGGACCATCGAGTCCCTGCTGCTGGTGGAAGAAAACCAGACCGGCATGTCCATCGGCCGCGTGGACCAGTACATGTACCCTTTCTACAGGGCGGACATTGAGTCCGGCCGCATGAGCGAATACGAGGCCTTTGATCTCGCGGGCTGCATGCTGATCAAGATGTCCGAGATGATGTGGATCACCAGCGAGGGCGGCTCCAAGTTCTTCGCCGGGTACCAGCCCTTTGTGAACATGTGCGTGGGCGGCGTCACGCGCGAAGGGCATGACGCCACCAACTCCCTGACCTACCTGCTCATGGACGCGGTGCGCCACGTCAAGATTTACCAGCCTTCGCTGGCCGCCCGCGTGCACAACAAGTCGCCGGAAAAGTACCTGCGCAAAATCGTGGACGTCATTCGGGCGGGCATGGGCTTTCCGGCCGTGCACTTTGACGATGCGCACATCAAGATGATGCTGGCCAAGGGCGTTTCCATCGAAGACGCCCGCGATTACTGCCTCATGGGCTGTGTCGAGCCGCACAAGTCCGGCCGCCTGTACCAGTGGACCTCCACCGCCTACACCCAGTGGCCGGTCTGCATCGAGCTGGTGCTCAACCGGGGCGTGACGCTCTGGTATGGCAAAAAGGTCTGCCCGGACTTTGGGCCTCTCGAAAGCTTCGACACCTGGGACAAGTTCGAGGCTGCCGTCAAGGAACAGATCAAGTTCGTCACCAAGTGGTCCAGCGTGGCTACGGTTATTTCCCAGCGCGTGCACCGCGACTATGCGCCCAAGCCCTTCATGTCCCTGCTGTATGAGGGCTGCATGGAAAACGGCCGCGATGTGGCCGCCGGCGGTGCCATGTATAACTTCGGCCCCGGCGTGGTCTGGAGCGGCCTGGCCTCGTACGCCGATTCCATGGCAGCCATCAAGAAACTGGTATTTGACGACAAAAAGTACACCCTGACCCAGCTCAACGAGGCTCTCAAGGCCGACTTTGCCGGGTACGACCGCGTGCTGGCCGATTGCCTGGCCGCGCCCAAGTACGGCAATGACGACGATTACGCCGACCTCATCGCGGCGGATCTTATCAACTTCACCGAAATGGAACACCGCAAGTTCCGGACGCTGTACTCCGTCCTCAGCCACGGCACCCTGTCCATTTCCAACAACACCCCCTTCGGACAGTTGCTCGGGGCGTCTGCCAACGGCCGCAAGGCCTGGCAGCCGCTTTCCGACGGCATCAGCCCCACCCAGGGCGCGGACTACAAGGGCCCCACGGCTATCATCAAGTCTGTGTCCAAGATGTCCAACGACAACATGAACATCGGGCTGGTGCACAACTTCAAGCTCATGTCCGGCCTTTTGGACACGGCGGAAGGCGAAAACGCCCTGATCTCCCTGCTGCGCACCGCCAGCATCCTGGGCAACGGGGAAATGCAGTTCAACTACCTGGACAACGAGGTGCTGCTCGACGCCCAGAAACACCCGGAAAAATACCGCGACCTCGTGGTGCGCGTGGCCGGGTACAGCGCCTTCTTCGTGGAACTGTGCAAGGACGTGCAGGACGAGATCATCAGCCGGACCGTGCTGCACGCTATTTGATGAGGTTAACTGGCCAAGACCCGGGCTCCCCCCCCGCCCCCCCTGGGGGACAATTACGCAGGAAGCGGAAATGGACGGTGGAGCGCAAGCGACCGCGCCCGAAGGGCGAGGGCCAGGATGGCCCGAGTCAAATAATTTCCCCCAGACCCCCTCAGTTCTCGACAAGCTGCGCGAAGCACAGTTTATCGGAAGATGGGGGTGCAGGGGATTCAATCCCCTGCCGGTGGGGCTTGGGAAGGCAGAGCCTCCCCAAAAGAACACGCCAGCGAAGAGGACGCCGTGATCGAACGCAAGGCTCTGATATTCAACATACAGAAATACAATATGTATGACGGGCCGGGTGTGCGCACGCTGGTGTTCTTCAAGGGCTGCCCCTTGCGCTGCAAGTGGTGCTCGAACCCGGAAGGGCAGTTGCGCGCCTTCCAGGTGCTGTACAAGAGAAACTTCTGCGTCAACTGCGGCGCCTGCGTGCCGGTCTGTCCCGTGGGTATTCACCGGATGTCGGCGAAAGGCGAGCACGAAATCGCGCGGGATGTGGAATGCGTGGGTTGCCGCAAGTGCGAAGAGGCCTGCACCGCGGACGCGCTGGCGATCAGCGGGGAAGTGAAGACCATTTCAGATCTGCTGGCCATCGTCGAAGAGGACAAGCCGTTTTACGAGACCTCGGGCGGCGGCCTCACTCTTGGCGGCGGTGAGGCGATGATGCAGCCGGAGGCGGCGGCCAACCTGATGATGGCCTGCAAGGACAGGGGCATCAACACGGCCATGGAAACCTGCGGCTATGCCCGGCCCGAAAAATTGCTGCAGGTCGCGGAGTTCACGGATCTGTTCCTGTTCGACATCAAGCACATGGATTCGGAGCGGCACCACGATCTGACCGGAGTGCGCAACGAATCCCTCCTGGGCAACCTGGAGACGCTGCTGGAGAAACGGCATGCCGTGAAAGTGCGGCTGCCGCTGCTGAAGGGACTGAACGACGGCGGGGAGAACCTGCAAAGGCTGATCCGCTTTTTGCGGCCCCACCTGGAGAGAAAGAACTTCAAGGGCGTGGATTTGCTGCCCTACCACAAAATGGGCGTGGGCAAGTACGGCCAGTTGGACTGGGAATATCCCCTTACGGGGGACTACGCCCTTTCCGAAGCGGATTTGGCGCGGCTCCAGGGGCTTCTGGCGCGGGAAAATATTCCGGTGTCGATAGTGCGGCATTGATGGAACCGGGGCCATGTAACTACAGGATGCTGCAAGGAGTAAGCCCGTGACGGCACTTGGACTTATCGAGACAAAAGGCTTGCTCGCGGCTGTCGAAAGCGCGGACGTTATGCTGAAAACGGCGGACGTGCGCCTTTTGGAAAAGCACATTGTGGGCGGGGGGCTGGTGACCGTCACCGTGGCCGGAGAGGTGGCGGCGGTAAAGGTCTCCGTGGAAGCGGCCGGCGCGGCCGTGCGCAGAATCAGGGCGGACGCCCTGGTTTCCGCGCACGTCATCGCCCGGCCGGATCCGGAACTTGCGGGGATTATGGCCTTGGGCGGAACGTGCGCTTCAGTGGCCGCATCTTCTGCCGGAAGAGTGCAGGCCGGGGGCGGCGCGAAAGCCGCCGCCAAAGCTGAAAGCGGTGCGAAATCCATGCTGCGGGACACGGCTTTTTTGAAAAAGATGGGCGTCGGCAAGCTGCGCCAGCTGGCCCTGACCCTGGACGGCCTGCCCCTGACAAAAGAAGAAATCGCCTCCGCCAGCCGGGCGGAACTGCTTGAAGCGATCACGCGCGTATACGGGAAATAAAGGAGTAATTCCATGGTAGACAAGGATTTATTGTCCATTCAGGAAGCCCGCGCCCTTGTGCGCGCCGCGAAAAAGGCGCAGGCCGAGTTCGCCGGGTTGGGACAGGAGCGCGTTGACGCCGTGGTCAAGGCTGTGGCCCTGGCCGCCGCCGCCCAGGCGGAATCCCTGGCCGCCCTGGCGGTGGAAGAAACCGGCTTCGGCAAGGTGCAGGACAAAAAAACCAAGAATATCCTGGCCAGCGAAAAACTGTACGCGGTCATCAAGGACATGCGGACCATCGGCGTCATCAACGAGGACAGGGTGGGGAAGCTGACGGAAATCGCCGTGCCCGTGGGCGTCATCGCGGGGCTCATTCCCTCCACCAATCCCACGTCCACGGTCATCTATAAGTCCCTGATCGCACTGAAGGCGGGCAACGCCATAGTCTTCACCCCCCATCCCAGCGCCGGGAAGTGCATCGGCAAAACTGTGGAGGTGATCCAGGGCGCTCTGCACGGCTGCGGCGTCAGCCCGGATCTGGTCAGCTGCATGAGCGTGCCCACCCTGGAGGGCAGCGCCGAGCTGATGAAAGTCGCGGACCTGATCCTGGCTACGGGCGGTCCGGCCATGGTCAAGGCGGCGTACAGCTCCGGCACTCCCGCCCTGGGTGTGGGCGCGGGCAATGTGCCCGCGTACATCGAGCGCAGCGCGGACGTCGAGGACGCCATCAGCAAGATCATGGCCAGCAAGACCTTTGACAACGGCACGGTGTGCGCTTCCGAGCAGTCCATCGTCACCGACGCCGTCATCGCCGGCAAGGTCAGGGCCACGCTCATCGCCCACGGAGGCTATTTCCTGGAGGGCGAAAAGCTGGAAAAGATCAAGCGCGTTATGGAGCGGGCCAACGGTTCCATGAACCCCGACATCGTGGGCCGCGATGCCGCTTCTATCGCCAGGATGGCGGGCATCGAGGTGCCGCCCGGCACGCGTCTGCTGGTTTCCGATGAAAAGGGCGTGGGGCCGAAGTATCCATTTTCCAAGGAAAAACTCACCGCCTTGCTCGGTTTCTACGTGGTGGAGGACTGGCAAGAAGCCTGCGAACTGTGCTTCAAGCTGCTGGAAAACGGGGGCATCGGCCATTCCCTGGCCATCCACTCGAACAACGCGGAGGTCATCCGCGAGTTCGGCCTGAAAAAACCGGTGTCACGGATACTGGTCAACACGCCCTCCACGCACGGCGCGGTGGGCCTGAGCACCGGCCTGTTCCCTTCCTTTACCCTGGGGTGCGGTTCCGTGGGCGGAAGCTCCACCTCCGACAACGTCACCCCCCTGCATCTGCTGAACGTCCGCCGGGTGGCCTACGACCTGGGCCAGACGGCGTTCAAGGCCCCCAGCCGTTCGGAAACGGGTTCCGTGGACGTGGAAGCCCTGACGGCCTTGATTATCGAGCAATTGAAAAAAGTGGTGTGAATTTTGCGCGGAGTCTCTCTTTTACAAACAACATAACCGAACAATATGCGCAACAAGGAGAAAACCATGTCAGCTACCAACGCTTTGGGAATGATTGAAACAAAAGGTCTGGTCGGCGCGGTTGAAGCGGCCGACGCCATGGTGAAAGCCGCCAATGTGACCCTGATCGGCCGCACGCAGGTGGGCGGCGGTCTTGTGACCGTTATGGTCCGGGGAGATGTGGGCGCGGTCAAGGCCGCCGTTGACGCGGGCGCCGCCGCCGCCAAAAACGTGGGCGAACTGATCAGCGTGCACGTAATCCCCCGCCCCCATGCCGAAGTGGAAATGATTCTGCCCAAAAAAGCGGAATAGGGCGCTGTCGCGCCGTTGCCATAACGGCAATGCCGCGTGTCCGGGAAGTAGCGCTCCCTTCCCGGACACGGCGGCAGGCAGGATTTTACGTATGGAAGAAATATCCGCAGGGCGAGTCACAGGGAACCCAGGGACAGGGGAACCGGCATGAACGAGCAGGCCATCAAAGACATTGTGGAAGGAATCATCAAAGGCGTCCTGCGGGCGCACGACGGCTGCGGGCCGTCCTGTTCCCCGCAAACCGGCTGCGTTCCACCCTCGGCCCCGCAAGGCGGCGAAGGCGGCGCCATTCCCGTGGAGATTTCCGCGCGCCACGTGCACCTCAGCGAGCAGGATGCGCATACCCTGTTCGGCGGACCCCTGACGCCTGACCGCGATCTTTCCCAGCCGGGACAATTTTTGAGCAAGGAGCGGGTGCGGCTCATCGGCCCGCGGGGTGTCATCGACAATGTGGCCGTTCTGGGGCCTTCGCGCGGGCGCTCTCAGGCCGAGGTTTCCAAAACCGACGCGCGCATCCTGGGCGTGGAAGCCCCGGTGCGCCAGTCGGGCGACCTCAAGGGCACGCCGGGAATCATCCTGGCCTCGCACTCCGGCATCGTGGGGCTGGAGGAAGGCCTCATCGTTGCCTCGCGCCACATCCACATGTCCCCGGAAGACGCGGCACGATTCCGCGTGGGCGACAGGGATCTGGTTTGCGTGCGCCTTGAGGGCGATCGTCCCATCGTTCTTGAGGACGTGCTGGTGCGGGTGGACCCCTCGTTCAAGCTGGCCATGCATATTGATGCGGACGAGGGCAACGGCTCGGGCTGGCGCGCCGGTGTTTCCGGAAGAATCGTGGGGAAGAAGGCATAGGCCGCCATGGAAATGGAGTCTCTGGTCAGAACCATTGTTCGTGAAGTGCTGGGGCGCCTTCGTTCCGAAGCATCCAGGCCGTGCGTGCTGGTGCTGGCGGAGCGGCATGAGCGCCTTGCCGCGAAAATCGCAGACCGCCTGGAAAGCGATACGGACATCGTCTTTCTGGGTGAGGATGAGGGGGGCCGCGTACCCGCGCGCCGCATTCTGCCGTTCCTTTCCTGCGCCGACATGGCCGCACTGGCCGTGGGCACGGCGAACGGCCCCGCGCTTGCCGAAACGCTGCGCCTGCTGCTGTTCGGCCTGAAGGTGGAAGTGCTGGAATACGAATACCGCTCCCATGCGGCAACCGCGCCTCCGGCCCTGTATGCGCTGTACGAGTCGCACGCGAAGACCCTGGCGTCCTTCGGGCTGGAGGCGTGCCGGGGAAAGACCCTGACGGAGCTTCGCTGCCCGGAAGGCCTGGTGACGGAAGCCACGGTCAGGCGGGCACGGGCAAGCGGCGCATCCAGGCTGCTGGTTCCGGCGCGGGCGCTGGTTACCCCCCTTGCGGCCGATACCGCCAGGGAACTGCATGTCAGCATCGTAAAGGAATTGTAACGAGGGTTGAACTCAGATTTATTTGCAACGCCCTAACCGGCAGTGAGGCACAAACCATGATTATCGGCACCGTAATAGGCAACGTGTGGGCCACGCGCAAGGAAGAAGCCCTCAACGGCCTCAAGCTCATGGTCGTCCAGCGGCTGGATCTGGCCGACGGTTCAAAACACGAAAGCTTCGTGGCCGTCGACTGCGTGGGCGCGGGCATCGGCGAGCGGGTGCTGGTGGTTTGCGGCAGTTCCGCGCGCAAAGCCATGCCCAGCACCTCCACTCCCGTGGACGCCGCCATTGTGGGCATTCTTGACGAACCGAAGGGCGACCGGGAGCAATAATCTGTGGATACTCTGGGCGTGGTGGAAAGCAGAAGCATCGCCGTTGGCGTGGAGCTTGCGGACGGCATGGTCAAGGCGGCGCAGGTCACCCTGGTCCGCGCCTCGACCGTCTGTTCCGGCAGGTACACCATCTACGTGGCCGGGGACCGGCAGGCCGTGGGCACTTCCGTGGCGTTTGCGCGGGAATCGGGTCGCGCTCTGGCGGGCAGTTTCGTCATTTCCAACGTGTCGCCTTATGTGTTGGAGGCGTTGCGGCACGGTGCCGCCGCCGGGGAAGGCGAGGCTCTGGGCGTTGTCGAGTGCCGCACGGTATCTTCCGGCATTGCCGCCGCCGACAGCGCGGTAAAGCGTTCCGCCGTCCGCCTGCTGCGTCTGGTCACGGGCCAGGGCATCAACGGCAAGTCCTATTTTGTGATCGGCGGAGACGTGGCCTCGGTGCGGGAAGCCGCGCAGGCTGCCAGAGAAGCTCTGGGACGGGATCTGGTGGAAACGGTGGTGCTGCCCCGCCCCGATGCCGCCGTGGCCGCGGCGCTTACGGGAAGCGCCGGAGCGTTCCGATCGTTGCCTGCCGTCAACGGCGAATAGCGCGTTTCCAAGGTGCAGTGTTCTGCGAAACAATCCCTGACACCGGTACGAGGTTGGCATGAAAAAGACTCTCATCAGCGCGGAAAACATCGAAGCCCACATCTGCCGGGCCGGGGGAAAGCTGTACCTTGACGGAGCCATCCTGACCCCCGGCGCCAAGGACGAACTGGCCAAAAGACGCATAGCCGTTCTGCCCGGCCCCTGCCCGGACGTTTCTTCATGCCCCTTGCGCACGGCCGCCCGCGATTGCCTTGACGGATGCGCCGAAGGAACGCGGTCCGGGAAACCGGGCCGGGCCGGAGCGCATGCGGGACAACCGGGGGCGGAAAGTGCCGAGACGGTATTCACACGGCTGATGCTCGGCATCGAGACGGTCCTGAGAACGGAATATGGCGTTACCGACCCCTGGGAAATACAGAATGTCAGCCTCAGGGCGGTACAGGTCATCAAAGAAAACATATAACCGGAATTCGGGAAAGGAGCGCCGCGCATCCTTTTTTCCAGACCCGGCATATAACGATACACACCAAAGGAGCGGGTTATGACAAGCGCACTGGGCATGGTTGAGACAAAAGGACTTGTGGGAGCAGTGGAAGCGGCGGACGCCATGGTCAAGGCCGCCAACGTGGAGCTTATCGGCCGTGAGCAGGTGGGCGGCGGTCTTGTGACGGTGATGGTCCGGGGCGACGTGGGCGCGGTCAAAGCCGCCACCGACGCCGGGGCCGCTGCCGCCGCCCGTGTGGGAGAACTGCTCAGCGTGCATGTGATTCCCCGTCCGCACGCCGAGGTGGAGATGATCCTTCCCCGGCGCGCCGATACATAGGATCAGGCCTCATTCTTTGGGGGACTCTGTCCCCCAAACCTCCTGGCAGGGGAATCATTCCCCTGCACCCCCAATTCCAGGTTCCTAACGCAAAATGTGAAAGACCTGGGATCGAGGGGGTCTGGGGGACATCATTTCCCCCAGGCGGGGTTTGGGGCGGCAGCCCCAATTAAGAGACCCCGGCCCTTTGTCCTGAATCGACTGTGAGCAGGTACATGAAACAGCGGATTGTGGAAAAGATACGGGACGCGGGCGTCGTGGGCGCCGGCGGGGCGGGCCTTCCCTCCCATGTAAAGGCCGACGCCTCGGTGGACACGGTGCTGGTCAACGGGGCCTCGTGCGAGCCCTTGCTCATGAGCGATCCCTATTTGCTGGAAGCGGAAACCGCCGCTCTGGTGCGCGGGCTGGAAACCATGCTCGACTGTACCGGCGCGGCAAAAGGCGTCATCTGCCTGAAAGGAAAGCATGCCAAGGCCCTGGCGGCGGTGCAAGCCGCTGTGGCCGGTGACCGGACGGGGCGGCTCTCTGTCTTTGAGCTGGGAGATTTTTACCCCGCCGGGGACGAACATGTGCTGGTCCACGAAGTGCTCGGCAAAACCGTGCCCGAGCGCGGCATTCCCCTCCAGGTCGGGGCGGTGGTCAGCAACGTGGAAACCCTGTGCAACGTGGCCGCCGCCATGGAGGGCACGCCGGTCACCGAGCGCTGGCTGACCGTGGCGGGCGAGGTCAAACGCCCGGCCGTGCTCAAGGTGCCTGTGGGTACCCCGGCCGCCGACGTGCTGGCCTTTGCGGGCGGCCCCATTATAGCGGATTACCGGGTTGTGGACGGCGGCCCCATGATGGGCCGCGTGCTGCCGGACATTTCTCAGCCGGTAACCAAGACCACCAGCGGGCTGCTGGTGCTGCCGCCGGATCACACTGTGGTGGCCGGAAAAATAACCGATCCCGCGCGGATACGGCGCATCACCAACACCATCTGCTGCCAGTGCTCGCAATGCACGGATCTTTGCCCCAGGAACCTGCTGGGCCATTCCCTGAACCCGCATAAGTTGATGCGCGTCCTGGAGTCCCAGGTGCTTTCCAGCCCCGTCGCCCGCGAGGCACTGCTCTGTTCCGAATGCGGTCTGTGCGAAAAATTCGCCTGTCCCATGTCCGTGTCGCCCAGAGAGGTCAACGCCCAGATCAAGGCGGTTCTGATGCGGGAGGGCGTCCGCTGGGAAGGTCCGGCCAGGACGCTTGCCGCCCATCCCTTCCGGAGCAGCCGGTATGTGGCTACCCGGCGGCTGGTGCAGCGGCTTGATCTTGCGCGCTACGACACCCACCCCGGCCCTGGCGGCATCCTTACCCCTTCCTTGGTGCGCATTCCTCTGCGCCAGCATATCGGGGCCCCGGCCCGGTGCGTGGTGTCTCCGGGCGATAGAGTGAAAAAGGGAACCCTTGTCGGGGAGATTCCGGCCCAGGCCATGGGCGCGCGGGTGCATGCCAGCATCGACGGCGTGGTGGAGTCCGTGGACAACGGCATGGTGACTATTGCGGCACGGGGTTGAAGAAACGAAAGGCCGTGCATCTTCGCTTTGAAAACAGGCCCGGACAAGGGCGGGTGAACATATGAGATTACGCACTATCGGCTGCGTCGAACTGAACAGCATCGGCATGGGCATGCAGACCGCCGACGAAATGGTCAAGGCTGCGGAAGTGGAACTGGTCATGGCGCGTCCCACCTGTCCGGGACGATATCTGGCCGTGGTTACCGGAGACACGGGCGCTGTGACCAGCTCTGTGGAAACGGGGCGGAGAACGGCCGGCCCCATGCTGGTGGACTCGTTCATTAGTCCCAGCGTGCATGCGGATGTCATTCCCGCTTTGGGCGGCGGGGCTGTTGCGCCGCGTATCGACGCCCTGGGCATTATCGAAACCTGCAGCACGGCCTCCTGCATCCTGGCGGCCGATGCGGCGGCCAAGGCCGGGCAGGTGCATCTGCTGGAAATCCGTTTCGCCGCCGGACTGGCCGGAAAGGCCTTTGTCCTCATGACCGGCGACGTCAGTTCCGTGCAGGCCTCGGTACAGGCCGGAGTGGCGGGCGTGGGCGAGGCGGGGCCGGTGCTCAGCCAGGTGGTCATTCCTTCGCCCAGCGAGGGGCTCAAGGCGCAACTGTTGTGAGTCCGGTTCCCATAAAAGCAGCTTTTGTTTGCCTCGGGAACCGGGCAATGGATTGGCGAGGTTTTTCGGAATAAGCGAGGGGTAAAGGCATGACCCGGTATGCGGACGAACAGAAGCAGCGGATTATTCAGGAATACGTGCCGGGCAAGCAGGTGACGCTGGCCCATGTCATCGCCCGTCCCCACAGGGGGCTGCCCGCAAAACTGGGGCTGGAGCATGAAACCAGCGAGGCTATGGGCCTTTTGACCATCACGCCGGGCGAAGGCGTGATCATCGCGGCTGATATCGCCACCAAGGCGGCGGCGGTGGAGATAGGCTTTCTGGAGCGCGTGGAGGGCTCGCTGCTGCTTGTGGGAGACGTGGCCAGCGTGGAAGCGGCCCTGCGGGAGGTGGTGGCCTACTTCAAAGACGTGCTGAGATACGACTCGGTCGATCTTACCCGCTCTTAGCGGATTTTCAAGCAATATTCCGTACTTACCGCTAAATTCTGAAGACATCGCCGGCAAACAGCAGTCTCCTTTGGCGGGACGGCTCCCTCTACAGACTCCTCAGCACCTTTTCCCGGCCATAGGGCGTCAGTATATAGTGGGGCTCAAGAATCCCCCGCCCGGCCGCATTCCCCGCCGGTTGTCCCGAATCCTGTCCCGCCGCCGCCTGAACATCAGGCGCGGCGATCCGTTTTTCCAGAATGCCCACGGCGGTAAGGCTTTGCAGGCAGGCCTTCACAAAGGCCGGTTCAAAAAAGCGCTGCCCGGCGTATTCCACGGCCAGTTCCGCTTCCGCCTCTCCGGCGCGGCGCGTGCGCCCGTCCAGAAAAAGAGCGGCCAAGGCCAGCTTGAAGGGGGGCTTTCGTTCAGCCATGGGAGCCTCCCTTGTCCACTTTGCGCAGGTTCAGCATGTCACGGGGGTTGCCGATAACCAGGCACATGCCTGTAAAAATGACCAGTGCGCCCGCCACCAGGCCGGCGGTGATATGCACCCTGGAGAACATGGCGGAAAGAACGATGCCCCACAGGGCATAGCTGATGTTCAGGGCCATGGCCCGGCTGACCCCGGTCATGTTCATGGCCTTGTACCAGCAGTAATAGGAGCAGGCCCCCATACAGCCGGCGGCGGCGACGAACAGGGCCCCCTTGCTGCCGAGAAAGGAAAGGGGCACGAGCAATCCCCCTTCCTGCGCGAAAAACAGCAGGCTGACGCTGGGAATGATAAGTCCCACGTACAACGTGGCCGAAACGATGAAGTACATGTTCAGGGCCACGATGGGCTCGATAAAGTCCATGCCCGAGGTGGCGCAGACTCCCTCCACCCCCCAGGCCACGGCGGCAAGGCCCGCGAAGGCCAGTCCCAGGTAGAACATATCGCCCGTCTGCCCCCCCGGCGGCGTATAGCCGACGGCCACCGCTCCCGCCACGCACAGGGCAAGGCCCATCCAGGAACGCGGCGGAATATTCTCTTTCAGTGTGAACACGGCCAGGATGGCGGCCACCGCCGGGTACAGGGTGGTGATAGGCAAGACGTAGGCGGGGCTGGCCAGCCGCAGGGCCGCCATATACCCGCCCATGCCGAAAAGAGCGCCCAGCACGGCCCCGAGGATGACGAACCTGCCTGGTTTGCTGGCCAGGCTGCGTCCCACTTCGTTCCACCTGCCCGAACGCCAGTTGATACAGGTAATGATGCACGCAGCGCATAAGTCGCGCAGGCCGGCGCAGATCAGCGGCACCAGCCGGGACAGGGCGGGGTCGTTAAAGGGCGCGTGGGTCAGGGATTTTTCTATCAGCAGCCCGTCACCGCTGAAGATCACGCCTGACAGCACGGCCAGGGCGATGCCTTTTTTGGCGTAGGCAAGGGCCTGCAGATCCCGCTCCGGGATGGGGGGCGTCTGCTGCCCCGGCCTGCGGCGGAAACGGATTTTCATATAATTTCGCCGTGATAAATAGTGCAACGGAAAAAGATCGCCCTGTGTAGCACCAAACATAGTGCCTGGCAATACGCGCGGTTCATTTGCCGGAGGCACGCTTTGCCTACTGCGTCCCCCGGACGGACGGAGACTGCCCCGAGTGGAAGCCGATGATGCAACGCCGGAGGGAGAAGGGGAGATACAGGGCAGGAGACCGGCGAAAAAGCTGGAAGAGGCGCGTTCTCGGCGGAGGATGCCAGGGACGCCGCAGGCGTTCCCCAACTCCGAGGACGTACCTCTTCCAGAATTTACAGGACGCATTTAGGGCATGCTGATTCCTGAGGATTTTTGTTCTTTGCCAAGCAAGATGAGTTCCGGGCGAGGCGAGGTGTATCAAGACATACATGAGCTTCGCACAGGACGGGTCTGACGCAGGCAGAGGGCAAAAAGACCAGTAATCCGCGTTTCCTTTATGCGCAGTCGTGCTTGTCCCAAGGCTCCCGGTTATCGCGGGACAGGGCGCCTTCCATGCGGGACAGGGCTTCCTTGAGCTTGACGATTTCCTCAAGCTTCACGTTGGGGGTCTTCAGGGCCTGGTACAGCACCGCCCCGTTACACTGGGTGGTCAGGGGAAATTCACCCACGGCCGCCAGAGTGGCCAGAACGTCTTTGGCGGAAGCGGCGCGTTCCACTTTGCCGACCTTGGGATCGACGCCGGCTCCGTACAGGGCCAGAGCGCCTTTGCCTGCCACCGCGATGGCGGTTCTGCGGTCGGCGCCGTCCATAATGGTGGCCAGAGCGGCGTTAAGGGCGGCGGTGTCGGCGTTGCCGAGATCCACCACCATCAGGGGCGTACCTTTTTCCACGGCTTCGGCCACGGCTTCGGGGGCCAGGGTGACGATATCGCTGTCGGCGACAGAGCCGTCGCACACCGTTCCGCCGGCATAGTTGGGCAGAAGCGCGCCTTTCTTGAGCAGCTTGCCGATAGCGTCGCCGCCGGCGATTTCCGCCGCGGGGGCCAAAACCACAATCGCTTTCTTGTCAGCCATGATAGTATCCTTTTTGATTTCTGGTAGTGGTGTTACTTAACCAGGTTGGGGTCTTCGAGAATCTGGTACATGACGCCGCCTTCGGCGTCGTCCGGTATGGGGTTGCCCGTAGCGTAGCAGAGCGTGGGCACGATGTCGGCCAGCCAGCGGGGCCGGGTGTACTTGAAGTTCTTCTTAACGTTCGGCCCGCGGAACAGCAGGATGTTTTTGAGGCTGCCGCATCCCGATTCGCCGGTGGGGAAGCCGTAGCCGTGCTCGGCCATGTACTCCGGCTTCAGCGCATAGACCACGTCGCCGGCCTGGGCGCCTCCCATGCCGAAGACCCGGGCGTCTTCCTTGCGCACGGCCAGCAGCACCGGGCGCTCGCCCGTATCGGGATGGCGGTAGTCCAGCAGGGCGTCTATGATCTGCCCGCGTACCTTTTCATAATCCGCCGCCTCGACCACGCCGTTGGGATACTTGTCCTTGAGGTTCACGTAGACGAACATGTAGCGCTGGGGAATGGCCACGGACTTGGCGGGATCCAGCACGTAGTTGAAGCCTTCGGATTCTTCGTAGATTTCCCAGTAGTTCTCGTTCTTTTTGGGCTCGTAGTGGCAAAGGCCCTTGACCTTCAGCGCTTCAGCCGTGTTCAGGATGGGCCCGATGGGGGTGGCGCCGTGGTCGGAGCACAGGCAGACCAGGGTTTCGTCGCCGAAGATCTCCATCATCTTGCCGAGCATGCGGTCTTCGATCTGGTAGATCTTGCGTTCCATGTCATAGGCTTTTTTGCGGACGTTCTCGTCCTTGCTGTCCATGTCGCCCAGCCAGCCGTGGTAGAACCAGTCGATGGGGTGGGAGTGCATGTAGAACAGATCCCAGTCGGCGTTGGCCTTGAGCAGGCTGGAGGCCACGTTGATCAGCCAGTCGGAGTGGTACTGGGCCACTTCCACCACGGTGTCCATGTCCAGAACGCCGTGAATGAAGCCCACCAGGCCGATGTCGTTGCAGATGACGTCGTTGGAGAAGTCGATGGCCTTGCCCGCTTCCGGCGGCCAGACAAACCCGGTGTGGCCGGAAATGCCGGTGACGTACAGCTTGAATTCCTCGGCATCATCGGAAAGGTGCAGCAGCTTGCAGCGGAAGGTGCCCTTTTCCATGCGGCCGTCTTCCTTCACCTTGAACTGGTGCTGCACCGGGCCGCTCCACTCGCCGTTCCTGATGGTAAAGAAGGCGGTGGCGTAGTCCTTTTCCGGGCACAGGGCGAAGGTGTCGAAACCGTCGTCGCCGCTTTCCCAGCACAGGCCGTGCCAGATCTGGTTTTCCACCGGGGTCATGCTTTCCTTGAAAGCCATCTCCACGGTAAAGGAGAGCACTTCGTCCGCGTCTGGAAGGTTCTTCCAGCCCTTGGCGTTGTCAAAGTTGGCCTGCACGCCCAAGGGGTAGAACTCGGAGCTGATGACGCTTTCCGAAGCCAGAAACTCGCGGTGGGCGTTGCCTTCTTCCATCCAGCGGGTTTCGGCGGGCGAGATGCCTTCGCCCATGACCATAACGCCGTTTTTCATCTTGCTGGGCCAGGCCATGGGGTAGTTGACCACGATGCACTTCTTGCCGTCCTTGTCCCAACGGTCCCAGATGGTCTGGGCGGTCAGGATCTTGGAACCGAAGGCCTGCACGGTGTTCTTGTGCTCCAGGCTTCTGCCTTCGACATAGTAATAGTAGTCCTCAACGCCGTGGGTGCGCGGGTAGGCGCCGGTGCAGATGGTGGCCCAGGAGGGCGGGGTGACCGTGGGCAGGTTGTACCCTTCGGTCATGTAGCTGCCCGATTCCATAAACTTCTTGAAATGAGGCAGGGCGCCCTCTGCCATAAGGGCTTCAAGGCGCTTGGGAATGGCGCAGTCAAAACCCAGCAGGGCGGCGCGTTTCGCTTTCACAGTCATAACAACTCCTGGGGTGGTGTTTTGTGTGAACGTGCAGGGCACGTTCGCAGGGGTATTTCAAAAATCGGGCCATTGTGAAATTAGGAGCAAGGGTCTTGTATTACGGCTTGTTATGCTCGCTTTGGAAAGCTCGCGCTATTTTATAGGAGTAGCTCAAGTCGCAAGTACGACATAATAGTCGTAATTGTTGGCGTCATTTTGAGAAATATCGGACATTATGCGGCGTTTGTGTGACATTTATGTCGCTCATGGTGCAAAGTACGCCATTATAAAAAGAACAGGGCACTCCCGGCGTGAGTGCCCTGTTCATGCGTGTGGTGTCAGCCGCAGTCGACCACAGTGGCCCTGTCGGCATCCGCCAGTTCCTTGGAGAAGGGGTTGTGCAGATGTGCGTTGTGTTCCGCTATGGCATTGCGCCGTTCTTCGGCGGCCATGTCGTGGTATTTGACGAACTTGAACCAGGCGATGATGGCGACGGCTATGGGCAGCAGCATCAGGGCGCCGGAGAAGTTGGCGAATATCTTGGCCGACTCGAGGCCGCCCAGGCTGATGACGGCAAGGGCAAGGCCGCCTTGCAGAATGGCCCAGAAAAAGCGGTTGCCCAGGGAGGGCTCCGTGCCCACGGTCAGTTTGCGGGTGGCCGCGCAGGAAATGATGTACGCACTGGAGTCGACGCTGGTGGCCAGAAAAATGGTGGAGAAAATGCAGTAGCCCACAAGCACCACGGCGTTCCAGGGCAGGGTCTTAAGGACTGCTATCAGCGCTGCCGGTCCGCCGGAAGCCTTCAGGATGCCCACCGCGTCTACAATGCCCGTCTGCTGGGCATACAGGGTGTAGCTGCCGAACACGCCATGGATGAGGAAGGAACCGGCCATGCCGCCGAAGACGGTCATGAGAATAACTTCACGGACGGTGCGGCCTTTGGAGATACGGGCGACGAACAGTCCCATGAAGGGGCCGTAGCTGGCCATCCACAGGGCGTAGAATATGGTCCAGTCCTGCGGGAAGCTGTTCTTTTCCCAGGGCGAGGTCCACAACAGCATTTCGAAGAAATGGGAGCACATTCTGCCGAAAGCGTTGGTGAAGCTGTTGAGAATCTGCGTGGACGGGCCGGTCACGTAGGCGAACAGCACCATGCCCACCGCGATCACCACGTTGATATAGCTCAGGGTCTTGATGCCCGCCTTCAGCCCCAGGGTGACGCTGGTGGTGAAAATGGCGGTGCTGACCAGAAGGATGCCCACCTGCATGTTAAAGGTGGGCTCCAGACCCGTCAAGGCGCCGAAGGCCTGGGCCACGATGGGCAGGGACACGCCCATGACGGCGGTGTTGCTGAAGATAAGGCCGATAATGAAGAATATCTCGACACACTTGCCCATCCAGCCGTCGGCGGTCTTTTTGCCGAAGATGGGTTCGGCCACGCTGCTGATACGCAGCACGGGCTTTTTGAGGCGGTAGAACATATAGCAGATGGGCAGCGCGGTGATGGCATACCAGGGCCAGGTTACCGGCCCCCAGTGCAGCAGCACGTAGGTAAGTGCCCAGTCGTACGAATCGCGCGTGCCGGCGGCCGCATACTGCGGGGGATAGGCCATGTTCCAGAGCGGCTCAACGATGGACCAGAACAGTACGGCGCCCGCGACCCCGGAGCAGAACATCATGGCCAGCCAGCCGAGGTTGGTGAACTCGGGTTTTTCGTTGGGACCGCCAAAGCGGATGGAGCCGAAGCGCCCGCACGAGAAATACACAGTAAGAAGAATCATGCCCAAAGTAACCCACAGGTATACGGTGCCGGTATGGGCGGCAAAAGGGCCGTAAATGCTTTTCAAAAAGGCTTCCGTTGCCTCGGGGCTCGCGATGGCCAGGACGGCGATCAGCAGCAGTATGGCCGCCGCAGGGATAAGAATTAACAAATCCGGTCTGGTATCCGCTTTATCCTGAGCGGGGGCTTCGTTCTCCATAAAAGTTCCATGCAAGACCTTCTCCATTGTCGCGGGCCTGTCCTGAGAGAGGGCTGCGTTTTCCATAAGCACTCCGTTACTGCGTTGGGTTCTTGCGGGGCAGAGCAGCCGCTTCGCGCGAGGCGCGCGGACTGTAACATCAGCCAAAAGCCGAAGCGCCGCTGGCGTCCTTCAGCGCCATAGGTTTATGACGCGGAAGAAATACAAAAAGCATTCCAACGTGATTTTTTGCACAATATATGCTGCAAGCAGGAAAGAAGATGTCCCTGTAAAGAGGGGGAAAACGCTCTTAAAAAGACATTTTTGTCACATGCGATAATAAACAATAGCAATAAAAGCAGTTTATATAAAAAAACCGTATAGATATATGTGCGACAATATCGTCGCACCTCAATATCCATGAGACAGTAGTGACCTGTCCGGGATGGAAAAAAACGTCTTATCTTTCTATCTGATAGCGCTTTATCTTTCGCTGCAGTGTCCGCATAGTCACGCCCAGAGCCTCTGCCGCCTTGCCTTTTTTCCACGCGCACTGCTCAAGCGCGGCGCGGATGCGTTGTCTTTCTATCTCGTCGCGGGCGAGGCTCAGGGGAAACTGCTCCCAGTCGGCCGGAGCCGCCGCCTGGATCAGCGATTCGCTCTGCCGGTTGAAGCGGGCGAAGACTTCGGCCAGCGGGCTGAACTCAAGGCCCATTTCGCCAAAGGCCCAATAGCGGTCCAGGGCGTTTTGCAACTCGCGCACGTTGCCGGGCCAGGGGTATTGCTCCATGGCCAGCAGCACGCCGGGCGGCAGAGGGGTGTCGATGCCGCGCTCCTCGGCATAGGCGTCCACCAGCAGGGGAAGATCACCCCGCCGCTCGCGCAGGGGGGGGAGCTCAATGGAAAGTACGTGGATGCGGTAATAGAAGTCCGGACGCATCTCCCGTTCCCTGACCAGTTCCTGCAAGTTCCGGTTGGTGGCGGAAATGAGCCGGAAGCTGGACTGACGCACCTCGCTGGACCCCACAGGGGTGTAGCTTTTGCTCTCGATGGCCCGCAAAAGCTTGCCCTGGAGCTTCAGGGGAAGTTCGCCGATTTCGTCCAGAAACAGCGTGCCGCCGTTGGCCGCTGCCAGGTGGCCGGAATGGTTAGTGATGGCCCCGGAAAAGGCGCCCTTGACATGCCCGAAGAACTCGCTCTCCATGAGCTGCTCGGGGATGGCCGCACAGTTGACCGGCACAAAGCGGCCCTTGACCCCGGACAGCTCGTGGATGGTGCGGGCGGCCAGATCTTTGCCCACCCCGGTTTCGCCGTACAGTACGACATTGGTGTCGCTTTTGCCCGCACGCAGCAGCAGGCGGTAGCACTGCTGCATGGCCTCGCTTTTGCCCACGATACTACCCAGCCCGTAGGAGTTTTTTATGGAGGAGAGCAACTGCCGGTTTTCCTCCCACAGCAGGTGTTCCTTGTTCTTCTGCTCGGTGACGTCCATCATGATGCCTTCGATGGCCGTGCAGTCGCCGTTCTCGTCGTACACGCCCTCACCCTGGTCCCAGATCCATTTTTCCTTTCCGGAACCCGGCGGGGTGATGCGGTAGAACATTTCGTAGGGCTTGTGCGCGACAAGGCTGTCCTGCAGGATCTTGCGCACGGCCATCAGATCCCCGGGGGGCATCATTTGTTCGATGATGTTGGTGCGTGCTTCCAGAATGGCGTCGGGCGTCATATGCAGCATGGCCTCACAGCCCTTGCTGATGAATTCCAGCATATAGTCGAAACTGGGGGTGATCCGGCAGCGGTAGGCCATCCCAGGCAAGTGATTAAGCAGGCGGGCGAGGCTTCCCTCCGCCTGCTCGATGCGTTGCCGCATTTCCTGAAGCAGAAGATCGTGTGTCATGGGAATCCCCATTGGGTAAGGGTGCAATGCGACATATTTGTCGCCAAAATGAAGACTTGTGCTATTTTTGTCAAGTCTCCTTTCATTATGAAATCACAGAACTATTTATCATAAGCGTAGAAAAAGGCTCTCCGCTCGTCCCTTATGGAAGAAAGGATGCCCCGGCATAAACGGGCAAATAGAAAGCGCAGAAAAGAAAAAAACGGAGTACGACAGAAATGGTATGAATTATGCTGTGAGGTTTCACACATATTTTTGCGGCATGTGCCTGCATCCACGGCAAAACCGTAGCGCGCGGTTTGTATTTCCCCCGGCGCACACATCGAAAAAACAGGAGATTCTCATGGCCCACGCATTTGATCTGGAACTGGTCCGCGATTCCGGCAGCCACTGGAAAATCATGACCGGCTCCGCGGCTCACCCCGTCATTGATTACGATTCCAGCAAGCTGACCCCGGAAGAAAAGGGCGAAGAGCACATGGGCGGGCGCCTGCTGGCCGCCGGAGCCCTTGCCTGCTTCACCAACTCCCTGTGGAACGACATCGTCCGCGCCGGCGGCACGCCCACGTCCCTCAAGGCGACCATCGAGGTGGACAAGGAAAAGGACAACTCCATGCGCACCAAATTCGGCCCGTATACCCTCAAGGTGGAAGTGAAGGCCGACGGCATTTCCCAGGAGGCCTTCGATCCCATCCGCAGGGCTCTTCTGCGCGGCTCCCTGGTGACCTACACCATGGAGGAAGGCACCGAGATGGATTACGACATCGAGTTGGTAGAGTAGTTCTTAGTATCTAAAAAAGGACAGAACATGCTGTATATTCTTAATAAAACCGGCGATGAGCCCATCCGCCAACTGGCCGTCATCGGCTCCGGCGATGACGAAAAGGCCGTGCTGCTGATCAGTGATGCGGTCTTTCTGTCTACGGAAGCCAACCTGAAGCGCTTTGCCGATCTGGACATTGAAGAGTTCTACGCCGCCAAAGACGCTGTCGAGGCCCGCGTCCTGGAGCCGGGCGACGATGTTGAAGTGGTCGATTACGCCGGTATGGCGGAACTTTTGGCAGACTACGACAAAGTCGTCGTTTTGTGATGGAGGACGGCAATGCCTAAAACGTATACCTTTGCGCTGCTTTCCGGCAGCACGGAGAACGAGGATTCCCTGTTCGCCGTCAACCTGTCCGCGGCGTTGCTGAAAAAGGGCCACCGCGTCAACATCTTCCTGTACGGCAACGGCTGCAATCTCGCCAACAAGCCCGTCCCCTACCAGAAGGGCCGTTCTCCTATATCGGACGGCCTGCGCGCCCACATGGACGCCTTTGTGCTGGACAAGGCTCTGGAGGAACTGGCCGCCGGCGGGGCGACGATCGTCACCTGCCACACCACGGAATACAGCCGGGGTTCCGAAGGGATGGACTATCTTGAGGGCGTCGAATGGGGAGATGTGGGCGATTCCTTCACCCGCATGCTCATGGTTTCCGACGCCGTGTTTACCATAGGGCAGTGAGGTGCCGATATGATCAGTTCATGCAGCATTATCGTCCGCAAACCCCTGGGCCAGGAAGCGGCCACCCTGGGCATCCGCGCCGCCTGGGCCATGATGGCCAACAGCGGAATGGATGTTTCCGTCATCCTCATGGGCGACGGGATCTACAGCGTTCTTGGCAAGTCCGGCTACATCCGGGATCTGTACAGAAAGTTCCTTGACGAAAACGGGGCGGTCTACGCCGTGACGGAAGACATGGAAGCCAGGGGTATTGAAGCCGGCCAGCTTCCCGAAGGTATCGAACCCCTTGCCGCGTCCGGCGTGTACGGCATCGTGGAAGCCACCGACTCTGTCATGACGTTTTAGCGTCTTAAAAACGGTCTGGCGTGAGGCGCCGCGCGCTGGCGCTGGCAATTGCCGGCACATCCCCACGGTAAGGGGCTGTGTCGGCAATTGCTTTGGCGGCGGGTTCCAAAACCGCATGTCGCCATTTGGGGCGCCGCCCGGCGTCCGGGCCCGCGATCCCGTCCGGCTGCGGCCTGCTCCTCGGCGGGCGCACTCGTGGACGCCTGCCATTGCGAATGCCTGTGCTGCGACTTTTGTGTCGCACATTGAGGAATGCAGTCCACGCAATATGCGACAATAACGTCGCAACGTAGTTCAATAAATAACGGTATGATGCTGATATTACGATATATATTCAATCATGATTTTTTTCACAATGTTGGTCCGGTGGTTGCAATGGTTCTTATAAGCGCCGGCTGCGTGTTTCCGCAGTGCGGCTCTGACTGTTGAGGAACTGCAATGGATGTAACCCTAGACGAAGGAAGGTAACTGATGAAACGAATTTTGTGTGCCGTGTTCGCAGCCGCCTGTATGCTGGCGGGCGTCGCAACCGCAGAGGCCGTGGACGTGAAGGTCTCCGGCCAGTGGGACTTCGCTTTCGGCCGCCACGACAACACGGGCCTGGTGCGCGACAGCACGGAAGACCACGTTGTCGCCTATCAGCGTATCCGCAACCAGATCAACTTTATCGCCTCTGAGCAGCTTCAGGGCGTGCTGCAGTTTGAAATCGGCAAGCAGTTCTGGGGGCGCAACGGCAACGGGGGTGCTTCGGGCGGCGCGCTGGACGCCGACGGCATAAACACCAAAACCCGTCGTGCCTATATCGATTGGGCCGTGCCCAACACGGATCTGCGGTTCCGCATGGGCCTCCAAGGCCTGACCCTGCCCAACGCCGTGGCCGGCAACCCCGTGTTCGATGCCGACGTGGCCGCCATAGTGGGCAGCTACCAGTTCAACGAGATGGTCGGCCTGACCGCCTTCTGGGCGCGTCCTTTCGACGACCGCGGGACCGATCCCGCGAATGACCGCCTGCACGACGAAATGGACATGTTCGGCTTTACCCTGCCCATCAACGGCGACGGCTGGAACGTGACTCCCTGGGCCATGTATGCCAGCATCGGCGGTGAATCCGGCTATTGGAACTATATGAACAACTACTGGGGCACCAGCAATCTGAACTCCGACATCCAGGACGGCCGGGCCGACGCATGGTGGGCCGCCGCTTCCGCCCGGCTCGACATTTTCTCCCCCCTCTCCGTCAAGGCCGACCTTATGTACGGCCGGCTCGACAACGAAAATGTGGACGACCTCAACAGATACGGCGCCTGGCAGGTGGAAACCAAGGGCTGGTTCGTGACCGCCGCCCTGGACTACACTCTTGACTGGGGCATTCCCGGCATTTTCGGCTGGTATGCCAGCGGCGACGACAAGGATGACGTTGAAAACGGCAAGTTCGGGCGCATGCCCGTGGTCGGCATCGATCAGACGTTCTATCCCACCAGCTTCGGCTTCGGCGGCAACCAGAGCATCATGGACGACACCATCATTACATCCTCGGGTATGGGCACCTGGGGCATTGGCGCGCAAATCGCCAATATTTCCTTTGTGGAGAACCTGAGTCACCTGCTGCGCGTGGCCTACTACCAGGGCACCAACGACGCCGGCATCGTGCGCGATTTCGGCCTGCTGCCCAACTTCTGCGGCGAACAGCAGTACCTGACCGACAAGGACCATGTCTGGGAAGTGAACGTGCATACCAAGTATCAAGTGTATGAGAACCTCGCCATCTTCCTGGAACTGGGCTACCTGCGCCTGGACCGCGACAAGGATGTCTGGGAGAACATGGGCCGCTACAGCAGCAGCGAAAACGCCTGGAAGCAGCAGATTCTGTTCCAGTACAAGTTCTAGAAGGCTTTTCACAACAACCAAACCCTGGGCAAAGTCCCCCGGGTTTGGTTGTGTTACTGCCTTTCCGCGAACCTGCGGCTACCGGCCGCAATAGTTATTCCTGCGGTTACGGCGCTCCCGAGGTTGTTTTCGACCGGTGTCTTTGCCTGATAACCGTGAACGGGTTCCTCTCCGGCGGCGGTTGTGAACAACTCCTTTCTTACTGGCAACGTCCCTCCATGTAAAAGCATGCAGGGACGTTTGCATTTCTGTTTCTGGATACAATTTCCAGGTAATATAAAAGCAAGTTGCTGCTGAGAAGTGTATATTAGCATCGTAAATATAGAATAATAGAATATTCATTCATAATAAAAAGATACCACATAACTATAGGAGATAGCAGGAATTATTTATACGCGACAAATTTGTCTTCTTTTAAAGTATGCGCACCTAGTATATAAGAAAATACGTCAAAGGTGTCGCAATTTCGCAGCGTCGGTATCTGGGGCATCGCGCATATCCCAACCCATCATTTCAGCAATAGCGCCTATCATAGCGGGCGAGCCTACCCGCTCTACATTTTTTTTACATTTTTTAAACTAAGCACCATTTGGTAACCAATTTAAAATTAAGGGGAAATTACCCATATCAGCAAGAATCCATTCTGATATTTGTGAAAAATGGTACATATCGTGCAGTGTCACAGCAACGTCCAGATGAGAATCTGAATATACGCAGCTTTCTCAGGAAAAAACTCCGCACCGCGGCAAACCGCGGGCGGAACCCACGCAAGTATCCATGCCGAACCGTGCGCATTCTCCAGCACCGCAGGAAGACCGCGCCGCAAAAGGAGTATTTCATGGAGAATACCCAGTCCGCATACGGTGGAGGGGAACCCAAGGTCTCTGTTCGGGATCTCACAAAGTGCTATGGCGATCTCACCGTGCTGGATAAAGTCAACTTCAACATCCAGAAAGGCGAGCTCGTCAGTATTGTGGGGCCCACGGGATGTGGAAAGACCACCTTTCTCAACTGTATGTCCAAACTCACTGAGAGCACGGCCGGCAATATCTATATTGACGGCGAAGTGGCCAATCCCACCAAGCACAACCTCGCCTTCGTCTTTCAGGAGCCCACGGCCCTGCCCTGGCTCACCGTGTCTGAAAACGTGGCCTACGGCATGAAGATCAAACACATGCCGGAAAAGCAGATGAAAGAGCGCCTGCAATATATCCTTGATCTGGTCGGCCTGCAGGATACGGCCAATCTCTACCCCAACCAGGTGTCGGCCAGCATGATGCAGCGTATCGCGGTGGCCAGGGCCTTTGCCGTGAACCCCGACCTTTTGCTGATGGACGAACCTTACGGCCAGCTTGACGTGAAACTGCGCTTCTATCTGGAGGACGAATTGGTCAAGCTCTGGCAGACCCTGAAGAGCACCGTTCTCTTTGTCACGCACAACATCGAGGAAGCCGTCTACATAGCGGAGCGCATCCTGGTGCTGAGCCCCAAACCCACGAAAATCCGCGCGGAGGTCGTCGTGGACCTGCCCCGCCCTCGCAATTACATGGATCCGAAGTTCATTGAGATCAGGCGGCATGTAACGGATCTGATCCGTTGGTGGTAATTTCCGGAAACAACCAGAAGGAACACACAGATGGCAGCGACCGTATCACTGAAAAAACCGTTGCGATTGAGGCTTCTTCCCATCATCAGCGTGGGCCTGTTCCTGCTGTTGTGGCAGGTTTGCGTGGCGCCCCCGGACGTTGAAGACTGGCGCATCCCCAGCACGCTGCTGACCTCGCCGCTGGACGCCCTTAAACTGATGTTTCTCAAACTGACCGACCCCAACCCCGACGGGGCGACGCTGATGGCGCACGCTTGGGTCAGCATGCAGGAGGCCTTCCTGGGCTATGTGCTCGCCCTTATAGTCGGCCTGCCCCTCGGCCTGGCCATGGGCTGGTTTACCACGGTGCGCGGCCTTGCCCGCCCCATTTTCGAAATCATCCGCCCCATCCCCCCGGTGGCCTGGATTCCGCTGACCATTTTCTGGTTCGGCATCGGGCTTGGAGGCAAAGTCTTCATCATCTGGCTGTCGGGCATCGTCCCCTGTGTCATCAACGCCTATACGGGCGTGCGCATGACCAACCCCGTGCACATCCAGATGGCCCGCACCTATGGGGCTTCAGACTGGCAAATCTTCACCACCATCTGCGTGCCTTCGGCGCTGCCCATGGTCTTCGGCGCGCTGCAGATAGCCCTGGCGTATTGCTGGGTGACCCTGGTGGCCGCGGAGCTTCTGGCCTCGGACGCGGGCCTCGGATACCTCATTACCATGGGACGCATGCTCGGCAGGACGGATGTGGTCGTCGTGGGCATGATCAGCGTGGCCATCGCCGGCGCGATTATCGGCTTTGTTATCGACCGGGTGGAAGCCAGGCTTCTGGCCGGCATAAGGAGGTAGCGGCATGGATACGGCAAACGCGATGAGCCAGGGAACTGCCGTCGTCGAGGAACAGGCGGACGACTGCACCAACACCAATGTCTGTAACGAAGTCATCGTCGCATCCGGCAAAAGGCAGCCCTTTTCCCTGATGCGGGCACTGCGCAGCGAATATTTTCTGTACATCGTTTCCCTGACGGCCTTTTTCGGCCTGTGGCAGTGGGTGGCCGCTTCCAATATGCTGGGGCATTCCAGCGCGCTTGCGACGCCCGCGCAGGTTCTGGACAGCCTGCATGATTTGTCCGTGAACAAACTGGCCGGGCTTTCGCTGCTGGAACACCTTTGGGTCAGCACCTCGCGCGTCATCATCGGCTTTTTGATCGCGGTAGTCTTCGGCGTGCCGCTGGGCCTGTTCATGGCCTTTAACGAGACCTTCCGCGCCATCGTCAAACCTCTGTTCGACATGTTCAAGCCCATGCCGCCTCTGGCCTGGATATCCATCGCCATCCTGTGGTTCGGCATTGGCGAGGCCCCCAAGATCTTCATCATCATCATCGGCTCGTTTGTGCCGGTAGTGCTGAACTCTTACAGCTGCGTGCAGCTTATCGAGCCGGAGCTCTACGACGTCATCCGGATTATGGGCGGCAGCCGCCGCCACGAAATCCTCCACGTCTGCATCCCCGGCGCCCTGCCGGCCATCACCGCCGGCCTGCAAATCGCCATGTCCAGCGCCTGGACCTGCGTTGTGGCGGCGGAACTGGTGAACTCCCGCTCCGGGCTAGGCTACATCATCATTCAGGGCATGAAGCTTTCCGACCCCGGGCTGATCCTGGGCGGCATGGTCGTTATTACCGTCGTCTCCCTTATCTTTACGCAGGGGATGGATTTGCTCACCAGCAAGATGTGTCCGTGGCAGCGTGAAATCAAGGATTATTGATGCAATACCAGCAGAGAACAAGGAGCGATACGTGACACACTCCAAGCCCAAGATCACCTGCGAAAATATCAGCAAGACTTTCGTACAGAAGGGGACGCAGCTTGTGCCCGTCCTCAAAGAGGTTTCGCTTGAAGTACACGACGAGGAGTTTCTGGTCATTCTCGGTCCGGGCCAATGCGGCAAAAGCACGCTGTTGCGCATCATGGCGGGCCTTGAAACTCCCAGCGTCGGCGCGGTTAAAATAGACGGTAAGGAAGTCGACGGGCCGGGCACGGACATAGGTCTGGTGTTCCAGAGCTATATGCTGTTTCCCTGGGAAACCGTCAGGCAGAATGTCCGGCTGGGTCTCAAGATAAAGGGCCTCGGCGAAAAGGAAATCAAGGAAACCGCCGACCATTACCTGAACATGGTGGGACTGACGGATTTCGCGGACTACTACCCCCACCAGTTGTCCGGGGGCATGAAGCAGCGCGTGGGCATCGCCCGCGCCTACGCCCTTAAACCGCAGGTGCTGCTGCTGGACGAGCCTTTCGGCCAGCTTGACGCACAGACCCGCTTTTTCATGGAGCAGGAAACCGAGCGCATCTGGCAGATGGAAAAGCGCACCATGGTCTTTGTCACCAACAACATTGATGAGGCCATCTTCCTGGCCGACCGCATCGTCACCATGGAAGGCAAACTTCCCGGCCATATCAAGCATTCGTACGACATTCCCCTGCCCAGACCCAGGGATTCCATGGACTTGGGTTTTTTGGAATTCCGTAACAGGATCACGGAAGAACAGCGTCTGACGCTGTAGCACATATGCGCGCCGGGGTTGGCCCGCAGGAAGCAATGCTTTTTACGGCAACCCGCGCCTGAACATCTTAGGCTCGCTGCGGCAGAAATATCCTCAAGCTGCGCTGCGACAAAACGGCCCACGAAACGGAAACTGTCCTCTGTTCACAAACCCTTATCACTTTTTCTGGGAGAACCGTATGAGAAGAACTCTGGCCCTCATGGCGTTGGTCTGTTTCGTATTGGCCGGTCTTGTGACCGCCGCGGCCGCCGCCGATAAACTTGTGAAAATCCCTACCTGCTGGATGGACGAGTCCCCCGGCTTCAATATTTGGTATGCTAAAAAGAAGGGATGGGACAAAGAAGAAGGTCTTGATATCGAAATGTTGCTGTTCAACAGCGGCCCCGCGCAAATGGAAGCCCTGCCCGCCAAACAGTGGGTGCTCGGTTCCACCGGCGTGGGCGGGCAGCTTGTGGGCGGCATCCGCTACAAGATTTACGCCGTGGCTCCGATTATCACCGAGGGCCTGGTGCACCACCTGTACATCCGCCCCGACAGCCCGGCCGCCAAGGTCAAGGGATTCAACCCCAAATATCCTGACGTGTACGGCAGCCCCGAGACTGTGAAAGGGATGAAGATTCTGTACACTTCCCAGACCACGGTGCACTATCAGGTGGGCAAGTGGCTGGAAATTCTCGGCCTTACCTTCAAGGACGTGACCCTGGTGAACATGGACCAGCCCTCCGCAGTGCCCGCTTTTGAAAAGGGCATCGGCGACGCGGTGTGCCTGTGGGCGCCCTTCACCTTTGCCGCCGAATCGCGCGGCTGGCTTGACGCCGGTTCCATGTCCGCCATGGACTGCCCCACCGTGTCCGCCATTGTGGGCGAC
>JAVBTB010000068.1:0-20896 GCA_031556355.1 Desulfovibrio sp.
CATTGAGCACTTGAAGGTTTGACATACTTACGTTTCCGCGCTGGCGCGGAAGAGCATCCTTAACCAAGGAATATTGTTCTTCTGTTAGTTTCATAAAAAGACATTACAGAAGTTCAATGAATTTTACAATTAGTGTCAACAGGCCCTAAAGCAAATCAATTTTGAAATTGCCCAAGAGTCGCATTGCCTCCGGCGGCCAAAGGGGGTGACCCCCTTTGGAAACCTCACTTCATAAGGCAGACTCAAGTGAACCATCTCAAAGTTAATTTGCTATAGGCAGTATCGCCCCGAACGCTTTTTTGCCTCCGGCTGCGTCAGATTTCGCCTTTTATTCCGGTCGAGTACCGTCAGAGTACACTCCCTTCAAAAAGACTCATCTTCCTTGCCGGAGGCAAAAAAGCGTTCGGGACGACAGTCTAGACGCTGCCAACGTGCGTGCTATTTTTTCGCGCCATGCGCCTTCCCGCTTGAACAGTATGCGCACTCTCTGGTATCTATCGAAAATGGAGGGTTCTATGGCTGCCTCAAGAATGCGGTCCTGCAGGCGCTTTCTTGCCGGGCGGCGGTGTTGCAGAGGACGCAGTGGAACGGCCGGCTGTTCCGTGCGCAATGAGCCCAACGGGCCTCAGGCCCGCAAACGGACGTCCGCCGGCTTTTGCCGCGCGGCCACCGGAGCATTGCCCGTGCTCCAAGGAGTGTACCCGATGGCCGTTCTTCGCTTGCTTCCCCTGATGCTGCTTCTTGCCATTGCCGCCTGCGCAGGGTGCTCCGGCAAGAGCTTTGAAAGCGACCCGCAGCCCTACGAGCCTGCGCGAGCTGATCCCGACGTACCCACCAGGGATTCTTTCGAAAGAATCTAGAGCCGTTTAATTTTGAAATTACTTTTGCAAAGGCAGCCATAATTTCGGGATTCCAAAGGGACTCAGTCCCTTTGGCCGCCGGAGGCAATTCGATCCTTGCCCAATTTCATTATGAATTTGCTCTAAGCGGACGAAAGGAACTCTGCCCCACCCAGCGGGGCAGTTCACGCGCGCCGCGAACAAGCCTCCGGCTTTCACTCTTCGCGGGTGGAATCCGGAGGCACGTTCTTGGGTAACAACATCGGGGGCGCGCCCGGCATTGCATGGCACGCGCAGGTCCGTCACCGAGGCAAAAGCGGCCTTATATTGAAGAGATCAGCGAGGCCCCGCAGGCGGTTTTATGTCCTTCAAAGGCGACGGGAACGCCCAGAATGGTGCAGTCCTGATCTCCTTCCACAATGGGGAAAGTGCCCTTGCACAAGGGGCATATGGTCATATCGCCGACACAGGCAATGGGTTTGCCCATGTCGGTGGGCACATGCGCCACCGTGATGACCTTGCCGCCGTGTGTGGTGGAATCGCCGAGACGGATGACGCCGCGGCCGTTGCGTGAAAAAGACATATATTCTCCTCCCCAAAAAACAATAATACATGCCGCATATGCATCTTACTATACAATCTGCAACGGAACGGCAAGCTTGCCGCCAAGCAGGCCTTGCTTGACGGGCAAACCCTGAAAAACGGGGCCATGGGCTATATTTCCCCACGGCCCCGGAGGCATGCTGGATGAGAGAGGCCGATTACGCCCAGGGGAGCAGCGGCTTCAGGTGGCGGACCAGATCGTCGCGCAGTTCTTCTTCCTGCAGCGCAAAATAAATGTTGGCGGTCAGGTATTCCGCCCAGTTGCCCACGTCAAAGCGCATGCCGCGGATCTTCACAGCCAGCAGGCCGCGCCCGTCCGCCAGCCCCTGCAGGGCGTCGGTGAGCTGAATTTCCCCGCCGTGCCCAGGCTGTATTTTGGCCAAATGCGTGAATACTTCGTTGGTGAGTACGTAGCGGCCCACGATGGCGAGACGCGAAGGCGCTTCATTAACCTTGGGCTTTTCCACCAGCTTGTTCACGCGGTAGAGGCCGGGGGAAACCTCCTCGCCGGAAATGATCCCGTAGCTGCTGACGCGCTCCTGGGGCACTTCCATAACGCCGATGACCGGCAGCCGCTCGGAGCGGGCCACTTCAAGAAGCTGCTCGATGCCGGGGTTCATCCCGAACATGAGGTCGTCGCCCACCATGACGGCAAAGGCGCCGTCCGATTCCACGACATCACGGGCGCAGAGCACGGCATGGCCGAGTCCGAGCTGCTTCTTCTGGCGGATGGAGATGATATTCGCCATTTCCGCAACTTCGCGGATGGCGGCGAGCTGTTCCGTTTTTCCGGCCCGCTCGAGCACGCCTTCCAGTTGCAGGTTGTAGTCAAAGTGATCTTCAATGACGTTTTTATCGCGGTTGGTGATAAAAATAACGTCCTGAATTCCGGAGCGGATGGCTTCTTCCACAATATACTGCACGCCGGGCTTATTATAGACGGGCAACATTTCTTTGGGAATATTCTTGGTCGCGGGGAGCGAACGCGTGCCCCAACCTGCAACGGGAATGATCACTTTGCGGATATTCATGGTGTACCCTTTTCCTGAAGGTTACATCGTTAGGCCCGCATCAGGCCCTGCCGTGGCGACGGCTCGTCCCGTCACCTCAGCGCGTTGCGGACAGCTTCGCTAATCATAACTGCAAGACGCTGTACCTGCGTGTCGTCTTCGCCCTCCACCATCACCCGGGCCACGGCTTCCGTGCCGGAATACCGCAACAGCACCCGGCCACGGGTCTTCAGTTCCTGCTCCGCCGCCTCTTGAGCCGCCATTATTGCAGGCACCTCTTCAAAAGGCAACTTTGTTTTGACTGGTACATTTATAAGTGTTTGCGGAAAAAGACGCAACAGTCCCGCCAGTTCGGAAATAGGCTTCTTTTTCTCAAGCATGATGCGCAACAGCTGTAGCCCGGCCAAAAGCCCGTCGCCTGTAGTGCTGTATTCCATAAATACCAGGTGCCCGGACTGTTCTCCGCCAAGCAGGCAACCGTGCTCGCGCATGGCCTCCACCACGTAGCGGTCCCCCACGTCCGTGCGCAGGAGCCGCCCCCCGTGCTCTGCCATAAATACTTCCAGCGCCATGTTGCTCATGACCGTGCTCACCAGGGTATTGCTCGGCAGACGCCCCTTTTCCAGCAGATCCAGGGCGCATATGGCCATGATCTGGTCGCCGTCCAGGGTATTGCCCTTCTCGTCCACGACAATAAGCCGGTCGGCGTCACCATCCAGGGCAAGGCCTATATCGGCCCGGGTCTCCCGCACTTTGGCGGCCACCACGTCCGGGTGGAGAGAGCCGCACTGGTAGTTGATGTTCAGGCCGTTGGGGTCGATTCCGATGGGCACCACATCGGCTCCCAGCTCCTTCAAAGCCATAGGGGCTACCTTGTAGTTGGCTCCGTGGGCGCAGTCGATGACCACGCGCAGGCCGTCCAGGGTAAGCGTGGACGGAAAACTGTTTTTGATGGCGACAATGTAGCGGCCCGGCGCATCATCGACCTTGTAGGCGCGGCCCACCTTGTCCGGGGAGGGATAATCCCACTCCCAGCCGGTATCCAGCACCATGTCGGTGATGATGTTCTCCACCCTGTCCTGCAGTTTGAACCCCGAGGAGTCGAAGAACTTGATGCCGTTGTCATGGTAGGGATTGTGCGAGGCGGAAATGACGATGCCGAAGTCCGCCCGCATGTTGCGGGTCAGAAAGGCGATGGCCGGAGTAGGCAGCGGCCCCACCAGAAAGACGTCCATGCCCGAGGCGCACAGCCCGGCGGTAAGGGCGTTTTCATAAATATAGCCGGACAAGCGGGTATCTTTGCCGATAACCACCCGGTGCCGCCGTTCACCCGAACGGAAGTAGGAACCGGCCGCAAGGCCCAGTCTCAGGGCTATATCCGGGAGCATGGGAAAACGGTTCACCGTGCCGCGCATGCCGTCCGTGCCGAAAAGTCGCTTATTCATAATTCTCTCGTGCTCCGCTGTTATTGGCTGCTGTGCGGGAAAAGGCGCTACCTGCGCCGGTGCGGGATCTCAGGCTCTTTCTGCTCCAAAGTGACGGCCACCTGTCCGGGTTCCACCCTCACCAGTTCCGCCCCTTCAGGCAGGTGCACGTGCACGGGCAGGGTGTAGCTGCCGAGCTGGTGTTCCGTCAGGGTGGCAAAGGCGAAGATGTCACCGTCTTCCGCCGCCCCGGACACCAGCGACAGGGGCAGGGCCGCGGTAATGCGCACCTTGTCCGGCCGGATGTATTTGCCCATGGAGGGAGGCGCGGTTACCTGCACGGAGCGCACTATCGTCACCAGCCTGCGCTTGAGGCCCACATGCACGGCGACTTTCACTTCCGGCGGGGTCGCATCGACGCCCTCGGGCAGAATAAGCGGCACATCCAGCGTCTGGTTGCCTATGCCGGTGCCGTTCGCCAGACGCACGGGCACCCGCAGATTCTTCATGGCCGCAATCACCGAGGAAGGGCCACGCACGGAGACGGATTCCGGCGTAGAGGAAGCCTGCACCACATAGTCCTCGGACAGATCTCCCGAGATATCCAGCGCCAGAGGCACGTCCTTCTTTTCGACGGTGTCCACATCAAGCTGGATGCGGGGGGGGGTCACTTCCACCACTTCCACACCGCCCCTGAAGGGCAGGGACTCCGGAGGAATGATCAGGGTATTGAGGCCTTTTTTAAGGGAGGACAGATCCATGGAAAAGAGCAGGTTGCGGCTGTCTATGGAACGCAGCATCCCTACCGGACCGCGCACCCGCACGGAGACCTTGTTCACAAGGCCGTCACGGATGACCAGATTTGCCGGCACTCCTCTGTAGTCCATGCGCACATCAACGAGCGATTCCACCTTTTCACTGCCCGCAAGGCCATACCAAAGAGCAATGGCCATGAGAAAGGCAATGAGCAGCTCACGCCAGCGCAGTTTCATAATTTTCTCTCCAGTGCGGAAGCCAGAACGCGCGGCAGTTTCGTTTCGTCCAGAGGACCGGTCAGACGCCCGTCCACAGCTATGGCGGCAACGCCCCGTTCTTCGGAAACCGCCACGACCACAGCATCGGTTTCCTCAGTAATGCCGAGGGCCGCCCGGTGGCGGGTTCCGTAGTCGCGCTTTGCCACCGCCGTAGACAGGGGCAGAATACAGCCCCCGGCCAGAATGGTTTGGCCGCGCACCAGCACCGCCCCGTCATGCAGCGGGCTGTTGGGCCAAAAAAGATTGATGAGCAGTTCCTTGGAAATGCGCGCGTCCAGGCGTACCCCCCGCTCCATGGTATCGCCCAGGGGAACGTTGCGCTCAATGACGATGAGCGCGCCGATCTTGCGCTGCGCCATATACAGGGCGGCTTCGCTGATAATCCCCACGGACGGATCCGCCTGCTTCTTGCGGAAGATGCTGGGAACAAGCCAGTTCTTGGCCCCAATGGAAGTAAGGGCGTGGCGGATATCGCGCTGGAATACGATGATGACCAGCAAAAACAGGGAACTGAGCACGTTTTCCAGCAGCCAGGTCAGGCTGGTCAGTCCCACCTGGCGTGAGACAAGATAGACGATGATGAGCACGACAATGCCGTAAATGGCGGTGACGGCCCTCGTCTGTTTGACCATGACGATGATGTTGTAGAAAAGAAAGGTGACCAGAAGGACGTCGACGATATCCCGCCACCCTATGCTGAGCGAAGCCCCAAAAGGCATATCCATAGGCAGTCCTGTTTCTGTATGTTCCCCGGAGCACGGGGAGAGAGTTCGCGGTTACGACAAAGCCTGCACAAGCCGCAATGTGGCCCGTGTGGCCGCCACCTGATGCACACGGTGGATGCCCACGCCCTTTTGGGCCAGCAGAGCTACCGTCACCTGGGTAAGAGTGTCGCGTCCCTCCAGGGAGGCCCCGGTCGCGCCTCCCAGAAAGGACTTGCGCGACACGCCGTAATACAGCGGCCTGCCGAGAACTGTAAACCGGGAGGCCCTTGCGGCCAGCGTGATATTATGCGCTAAAGTTTTGCCAAAGCCAAGACAGGGATCGCAACAAATATACGTTTGCGGAAGTCCGGCCCGCTCGAAAAGGCGCAGGCGCTCCTCAAAATATAGGAAAATATCTTCAACCACATCCTTATAGCGCGGTTCCCGCTGCATGATGGCGGGTTTGGCCGGGCAATGCCCGAGCACATAGCCCGGACGGCCGCGCGCCACCACCTCTACCATGCCGCTGTCAAAGGTGCCGCCGGAGATGTCGTTGATGATATCCGCCCCCCGCTCCAGGGCCGCTTGTGCGGTGGCAGCCCGGAACGTATCGACGGAAATGGCGAACCAGCCGCCCTCGCCCCTTGTCCGGCGAAAGTCTGCCACCTTTTCCAGCACCGGCAGCAGGCGGCGCATCTCTTCTGCCGCGCCGATGTCCGTAGCGCCGGGACGGGTGGATTCCGCCCCGAGGTCCACCATGTCCGCCCCCTCCTCCACCACCTGCACGGCTCTGGCAAAGGCCGCTTCAGGACTGGCGTACAGGCCGCCGTCGGAAAAGGAGTCGGGCGTGCAATTCACAATGCCCGCCACAAGAAAAGGGGCAGGCGTAAACCGCCTGCCCCCACAGATGCGCCATTGCCCCGTGGCGGAACCC
The DNA here is from genome assembly GCA_031556355.1 of Desulfovibrio sp. Lineage (GTDB taxonomy): Bacteria > Desulfobacterota > Desulfovibrionia > Desulfovibrionales > Desulfovibrionaceae > Frigididesulfovibrio. The sequence continues at coordinate 6,549 of JAVBTB010000068.1, forward strand.
TCTACTCCGGCCATCAGGCGTCCTTTTCTTCTTCCGGCTTCTGCCGGACATCCCGGCTACCGGAAACAGCGGCTCCCAAAGGAGAACGCCCCGCTCCCGAGGTACCCGCGGACGTGCCCTCTCCGGCTGCGGCCCCGGCATCCCACTCCGAGGAAGCGGCCTTTTCCGGCGAGTCCTCGCGTCCTTCTTCCGCCGGGGAAACGGGCGCGCCCGGCTCGGCATCAGCGGAGGCTTCCGCTACGGAGGCTGCAGGCGCCGCCTCCGCCGACCGGCCGTCTTGCCTGCCGCTGCCGCCACCCTTGGCGCCCGCGTCGTTCTTGCCTGCGCGGCCCTTTCTGCCGCCGTTGCCGCTTGTATCCAAAGGCGGCAGAGGCTCGCCCTGCATCAACAGGTCTATCTCCTGTCCGGTCAGGGTCTCACGCTCAAGCAGGGCTTCAGAAACCCGGTGCAGCATGTCGATGTTCTCCCGCAGCAGCCGCTCCGCCGTTGCCATGGCCGTATCAATGATGCGCTTGACCTCCGCATCGACCAGACGGGCGGTTTCTTCGCTGTGGTCGCGGTTGGCGACCCACTCGCGGCCGATAAACACTTCCTGGCTCTGCTCACCGATGGCCATGGGGCCGACCAGTTCGCTCATGCCGAGCTGGCAGACCATGGCCCGCGCCATCTTGGTGGCCCGCTTGATATCGTCGGCAGCGCCTGTGGTGTAGCGGTTGAAGATAATCAGTTCCGCCGCCCGGCCGCCGTAAAAGATCACAATCTTGTTTTCCAGTTCGGTGCGGCTGCTGCTGTACTTGTCTTCTTCCGGCAGGGACATGGTCACCCCGAGAGCCCGCCCGCGCGGTATGATGGAGACCTTGTGGATGGGATCCGTCTCCGGCAGCAGCTTGGTGATGATGGCGTGCCCGGCCTCGTGGTAGGCGGTGTTGCGCAGCTCGTCGGGCGACTGCACCATGGTGCGGCGCTCTTTGCCCATGAGCAGCTTGTCCTTGGCGTTCTCGAAATCCTGCATGTTCAAAAAGTCCTTGTTTTCCTTGGCGGCCATGAGAGCGGCTTCGTTCACCAGGTTCTCAAGGTCCGCGCCGGAAAAGCCGGGCGTACCCTTGGCAAGGACTTCCAGGTTGACGTCAGGGGAAATGGGAGTGCGCTTGGTGTGCACTTCCAGAATATGCTTGCGCCCGCGCAGATCCGGCGGCGGCACCACCACCTGCCGGTCAAAGCGTCCAGGACGCAGCAGGGCCGGGTCGAGCACGTCGGGTCTGTTGGTGGCGGCAATGAGGATAACCCCTTCGTTGCCTTCAAAGCCGTCCATCTCCACCAGCAACTGGTTCAGGGTCTGCTCGCGCTCGTCATGCCCGCCGCCGAGCCCCGCGCCGCGCTGGCGGCCGACGGCGTCAATTTCGTCAATAAAAATAAGGCAGGGGGCGTTCTTTTTGCCCTGGGCGAAAAGATCGCGCACCCGCGAGGCGCCCACGCCCACGAACATTTCCACAAAATCGGAACCGGAGATGGAGAAAAAAGGCACCCCGGCCTCTCCGGCCACAGCTTTTGCCAAAAGCGTCTTGCCCGTGCCGGGAGGGCCGACCAGCAGCACACCCTTGGGAATACGCCCGCCAAGACGGGTAAATTTTTTGGGATTAGACAGAAAATCAACGACTTCCGTCAGCTCTTCCTTGGCTTCATCCACCCCGGCCACGTCGTCAAAGGTGACTTTGGCGGACTCCTGCGAGATCATCCGCGCGCGGGAGCGCCCGAAGGACATGGTCTTGCCGCCGCCTCCCTGCATCTGGCGCATAAAAAACACCCAGACCAGGATCAGCAGGATCATCGGCGCCCATGAGGTAAGGAAAATGATGTACCAGGGGGAATCGTCCGGCGCGCTGGCCTTTATGGGAATGTTGCGCGCAAGCAGGCGCTCCACCAACTGGTCATCTTTGGGCGCGTAGCTGGAAAAAGGTTTGCCGTCGGTGAGTTTACCCGAGAGTTTCTGCCCCTGAATCACGACCTCGGCCACTTCCTTGTTGTTCACCTTGTTCAGGAACGTGGAATAGGTCAAATCGTCGGTCGACGCGGGCTGCTGGTACAGCATGTTGAATATGACCAGCATGAACAGCCCGACAAGAGCCCAGATAAACAGGTTACGCTGATTCAAAATTTCCTCCCGGGGCAGTATAGTGCCGTTTCTCAGGCAGAGATGCGCGCATGCGACCGCCGGCGTGTGGCTGTCAGGCGCGGTATGTGCTTTCTTGCATGAATGAGGCTGTATTCCAAAAATCTCGCAAAGGGGGGCTCCGCGTGCCTTGCGGCAAGACTAATACGGTTGCCAGCCATGCGTAAGTGGGCTATATTCCGTGCGCTTGGTGTCAAGAACCTCTTGCGCCCGAAGCAGCTTGTGCCCGTCAGTAAGGAAGCGTTTCGTCACCGGTGTGGCGCCTGGTCTTCAAAACCAGTGGACGGCGGTAACGTCGTCGGTAGGTTCGACTCCTATGCGCTTCCGCCACCCCGCGTCAATACCCGACAATCGTGGACATAACCTCTGGCCGGTGGAAATTGAACTCCACCCGGCTGTTCTTTTCCGCCGCCCCGGGCAGCCCCGAAGGCAGTTGGGGGCGGGTATCAGCGTACGCCACGCTACGCACAAGGCTCGGCTTGATGCCCTTGTCGATTATGTAGCGCACGGCGGCATTAGCCCTGGCGGCGGACAGCTCCCACTTGGAGGGATAATTGGGCGCGCCCGTTTCGGAAGAATCCGCGTGCCCACGCACTACCAGATACACATTATAGGTCTGCATGACCTTGACCACTTCGTCCAGCACCCCCTGCCCCTTGGGGGTGAACTCCACGGTGCCCGGCTTGAACATCAGGTCCGAGGTAATGTGCAGGAGCACGCCTACCCCGTCTGAAGTAATACCGCTGGAAGCCGAGGGCAAGGCATCTTTCAGAAGAAATTTCTGCAACGCCTGGGCAATGGCGTAGTTTGACTGCTCCGTTTCGTCCATCTTCTGGCGCAAGTCAAGTTTGTCCACGTACTGAATCAGCGGATTATTCGACACCGCCGCACCGGAAATGGTGTTGGAAGTGAACTGGGCGTCGGCCTGAAACATGCCCGCAAGGCCCTTCAGGGTTTCTTTCGGGGTCATGTTCAGGATCCACATGAGCAGAAAAAAGGCCATCATCGCGGTAACGAAGTCGGCGTAGGCGACTTTCCATGATCCTCCGGCCATGCAAACCTCCCAAAAACGAACAGGGCCAAAGCCCTGCCCGCGACAACTTAACTGCTTCCCTTGAGCTTTTGTTCCATCTCCAGGAAAGTAGGCCTGAAGGCCAGAGGAATGGCGCGTCGGCCGTACTCCAGCGCGACAATGGGAGACGACCCGCGCACCGCGGCGGCCACGGCCTCCCGGATAGCCCGAAAATACAAATGCCGCTCAAGGGCGAGGGTTTCCAGCTTGGCGCCAATGGGACCGATAAAACCGTAACACAAAAGAATGCCGAGAAAGGTTCCCAGAAGCGCCGCGCCGATGTGGTGCCCGAGTTCCTCCGGAGGCGCGTTGATGTGCCCCATGGTGATAACGACGCCAAGCACCGCGGCGACAATACCCATGCCGGGCATGGATTCCGCCATGTGCCCTATGCTGTGCGCGGGCAGTATCTCTTCTTCATGCATGGAGTTCATGTCCACGCCCATCAGCTTGTCCAGTTCCCCGGCATTGCCCGTGGTCAGGTAGACCCGCAGGGTATCGCCGATGAAGAAACAGGCCGCCTTGTCCTTGGACATCAGCGGAAAACGCTGAAACAGCGGGCTTGAGTCCGGCTGCTCGATATCTTTTTCAATGCTGATAATGCCTTCCCGCTGCATTTTGGCGAACAGCCCATACAGCAGAGCCAGCATTTCCAGATACTGTCCCTTGGACGGCCCGTTCTTGAAAGAGTGCGCCATGCCCTTGCCGGCCAGCTTCAGCGTGAAGGCCGAGTTGGAGGCAACGAAGGCGCCGAAGCCCGCCCCAAAGATGATAAGCAACTCCGCCGGCTGAAGCAGCATCCCGAAGTTGCCGCCCACCATGGCATAGCCCCCGAGAATGGAGCCGAGCACTATTAAAAAACCCAGTAATACGAACATACTGTGCTGACCTTCAGCAATACCTTGCAAAGTGGCCGCCCGGCATACATATGCGCTCCACGGAACGCGACCGGATGCTATTCACGTACTCCCCGGACTCCGTCAAACCCCACAGACAACTGTAAGACTTTTTTCAAAAGAGACCCTCGCAGTATATACAGCTACTGCGAATAGTATATACCCTTATTTTTTAAAAGCGCGAGCATTTTATTTCTAATGCCCGCCGTATCAATGCCCAGACGCTGACGCAGTTGTTTGGCCGTGCCATGCGGCACAAAGGCATCCGGCAGGCCCAGCCTGCAAATGCGCTGGCCGCGCAACAGATTCGCATCACCCAGAAACTCCAGGGCCGCGGAGGAAAATCCGCCTGCGAGTGTTCCTTCTTCCAGGAATAATAACATATCGTGCGATTGCGCAACTTTCTTAAGGGCATCTTCCGGCAAAGGTTTAATCCAGCGGGCGTTTAGTACGGTAACACGCAGTCCGTGCTCATCAAAAAGTTCGCGCGCCGCCTGCAGGGCGGACAGCACCCTGCTGCCCACGGCGATCACGGCAAGCCCTCCTGCCGCCTCCTGCAAAAATTCTCCCTGCCCTATAACCAGGGGCTGCGGCTCGTCCGGCAACGGCACCCCCGCGCCCAGGCCGCGTGGGTAGCGCAACGCAAAGGGGCCGCCGTGGGCAACAGCCGTCACCAGGCCCTGCTGCAACTCCGCCTCGTCCTTGGGAGCAAAAAACGTCATGTTGGGAATATGCCGCAAGTACGCGATATCAAAAGCGCCCTGGTGCGTGGCGCCGTCTTCTCCCACCAGCCCGGCCCTGTCCAGACAGAACGTGACCGGCAGCTTCTGCAAGCATACGTCGTGCACAATCTGGTCGTAGGAACGCTGCATAAAGGTGGAGTAAATGGTCACAAAGGGGCGCAAGCCCTGCGTGGCAAGCCCTGCCGCAAAGGTCACCGCATGCTGCTCGCAGATACCTACGTCGAAAAAGCGGTCGGGGAAACGCCTGGAGAACTCTCCCAGCCCCGTGCCTTCGGGCATGGCCGCCGTGATCCCCACTACCCGAGGATCTTTTTCCGCCAGGGCGCACAGGGCGGAACCAAAGGCCTCCGTATAGGTAGGCCTGTCCGAGCATGTTACGGAAAGGCAGCCGGTTTCCGGCTCAAAGCCCCCCACTCCGTGGAAATGCACGGGGTTTTCTTCCGCCGGGGCATAGCCTTTGCCTTTACGGGTCAGCACATGGACGAGTACCGGACGATCAAGGGTAGCGGCGAGGCGGAGCACCTTTTGCATTTCTTCGATATTATGCCCGTCCACCGCGCCGATATAGTTAAAGCGCAGGGCCTCGAAGAGAATCCCGGGCGTAAAGAAGTTCTTGAAGCTGTGTTTGCTGCGCCGGGCGATTTCCAGCAGATCGTCGCCGATACCCGGAATGCCCTTCAGAAGCGTTTCAACCTCGCGCTTCACCTTGCGCACCCAGCGCGCGGAAAGGTTCCGGCTCATAAACAGCGACAACGCACCCACATTTTTGGATATGGACATCTCATTGTCGTTCAGGATGACGATGAAACGGCGCCCTTCCGCCCCGGCCTGGTTCATACCTTCGTAGGCCAGCCCGGCGGTCAGCGACCCGTCGCCGATGACCGACACCACGTGGTGGTTCTCTCCGGCCATGTCGCGGGCCACCGCCATGCCGAGGGCGGCGGAAATGGAGGTGGAGGAATGCCCGACCCCGAAGTGATCGTACGGGCTTTCTTCCCGGTTCGGAAAACCGCTCAGCCCGTCTATGCGGCGCAGGGTATCAAACTGTTCCGCCCGGCCGGTCAGAATCTTGTAGGCATAGGCCTGGTGCCCCACATCCCAGACAAGTTTGTCGCGTTCCGGATTGAACACCGACAGCATGGCCAGCGTCAGATCCACCACCCCGAGGGAAGGAGCCAGATGCCCGCCGTTGCGGGAAACCGTCCCCACAATGGCGGCGCGCACCTCTGCGGCAAGCCGTTCCAACTCCGCCGGAGAAAGTTCGGCCAGCCTGCCGGGGTGATCGATACCCGGCAAAAGCGGCGTCTCGCGCACAGACCCTGCACCCTGACGCGCCGTGTTTCCCCACCCTTCTCCTTTCAACTCCGGAGTTTCTTCCGGGACAGCAAGAAGCGGTGAACCGGCAAGGCCCGCCGCTCCGCCGATCCCATCCGCTCCTGCCATGGACGCGTCCAGAGAAACGCCCCCGGAAGCGCCCGCAACAGCAAAGGCGATACCGGGTACGTTATGCCCCATATCCACATGCGCGTCTTCCGCAGGCGCGTTTTTTTTTCTGCCTCCAGTATTCCGCTTCACAAAAATCCCTTACCGTTACAGCCTGAAAAATCAAAAACCACCGAGTTACGCGGGCTACGATACTCTGTTGGCCATATATTCCGCAAGCCCCCGGAGCAAATCCGCCTCTTCGCCCGTAAACTCCTGTAATGCCGCAACCGCCTCCTCAACCCTTTTCCGGGCAAGTTCCCGGCTCTTTTCAAGGCCGAGCAACGAGGGGTAGGTCGTCTTCCGCAAGGCCACATCCCGGCCCACAGCTTTGCCCAGGGTCGCCGGATCGCCTGTTTCGTCCAAAATATCATCGGCAATCTGGAACGCCGCTCCCAAGGCAGCGCCATACGCGCGCATGGCCGCAACGCCCCGCTCGTCCGCTCCGCCCAGAATGGCCCCGGCAACGCAGGGCGCGATGAGCAGCGCCCCGGTCTTCATGGCGTGCATGGCGGCCAGTTCCTCCACAGAAACGCCCTCACCCGCAGTGTACTGCATATCCAGAAACTGCCCGCCCACCATGCCGGACGACCCGGCCGCGCGGGCCACCTCGCCAAGAGCCCGCAACACCCGCTCCGGAGGAAGGCCCGGCATCGAAGCCATAAAATCAAACGCGTCGGTCAGCAGGCCGTCACCGGCAAGAATGGCCGTGGCCTCGCCGAACCGCTTGTGGCTGGTGGGCTTGCCCCGCCGCAGATCGTCGTCATCCATGGCCGGAAGGTCATCGTGAATCAGCGAATAGGTGTGGATGCACTCAATGGCCGCCGCGAACGGCATCACCTCGTCCGCCCCGCAACCCCGAGCATCTCCGGCTACGCCCTGCCCCGCGTCACAAGCAAACATCCTTGCGGACACCAGGCACAGCACCGGGCGAATGCGTTTGCCGCCAGCCAGCAGGCTGTATTCCATGGCCTCACGCAAGCCTTCCGGCAAAGAACGTACCCGCAGGCACAGGCGCAGCCAGTCCTCTACACGGGCCGCCTCCTTCTTCAGGCAGGCCTTGACCTCCGTCAGAGACAGGCCCGCGCTCATGGTGTCCCGCCCTCGGAGTCCACCGGAGCGGCGTCGCCCAGAGAAAACTCGCCTCCGCCCTCGGCGGCGCACAGCCGGATCTCGTTCCGGGCGTTCTCCAGCAAAGCCTTACAAGACTTCGCCAGCATGCGCCCCTCCTTGTACAGGGCCACGTTCTCCTCCAAGGGCAAATCGCCCCGCTCAAGCTCCTGCACAATTGCCGTAAGCCGCTGCATCTGCTGCTCAAAATCCGGCGCGTTCTTTTTTGCCATGGTAATGCCCTTTGCGTAACTGTGAATGCCTCCGGCGGGCAGGACGCTGTCCTGCACCTGCCGGAGGGCGCTGCCCTCCGGACCTCCCGCCAAGGGCTCTGCCCTTGGAACCCGGCAGGGGAGTGACTCCCCTGCACCCCCATGAAGGGGTATGGGGCTGGTCGGTGACTTGCTTTGTCCTGCCCCGGCTATGCTCCCGGTAAATAGCAGGAGGTCTTGCCATGCAGGCTAAAAAGCTCAGGAACCGAAACGGATCTCGGATCCGTGTAAGACCTGAATTCTTCTCAGCAAACCTTTTGCCAATCTCCAATGTGCATCCATTGCAACATTCTCCCGCTGCAAGATCCGTCCCCGATTCCTGAGCTTTTTGGACTCTGTGGCACAACACCTTACTCCTCACCGGGAGCACTGCCATCGCGCAACAAACCAATCCGCCACAGCGCCCCATAAAGACCCTATGGGGGTCAAGGGGGGTGACCCCCCTTGCAGGTGCAGGACAGAGTCCTGCCCGCCGGAGGCATTCGCCTTTCTCTTCCCCCTACAGCCCCGTTTTTTCCATGCCCTCAATAACGCGGGCGGCGTTGACGGATTCTCCCTGCACAGAGAGGGAGAGGTGCAGATGCGGGCCGGTGGATCTGCCGGTACTGCCGATAAGCCCGACGACCTGGCCTCGGGCTACGGTGTCGCCGACGGCCACATTGATGGCCGAGAGATGCAGATACAGGCTGAAGACGTTCAGGCCGTGATCCACGACTATGGTATTGCCGCCGTAGTACTGCTCTTCAGCAAGCACGATGATTCCCTCTTCACAGGCGGCCACGGGATCGCCTGCCATGGCGTCGAAGTCCACGCCCCGGTGGGCGTTGCGCTCCTCTCCGTTAAAAAAACGGCGCAGACCGTACAGGCTGGTGACCACGCCGGGCACAGGGCGGCTGAAGGGGAGAGTCCAGTACTTGACCGAGGAGGAACGGGAAAGAGCGGCGCGCATGGCTTCCCGATCACGCTTGATTTGCTCTTGTGCGGCAGGGTCCGGGGTCACGTATTTCTGGGCTACCTTCAGACGCTGTACCGGATAAACGCGATCGCCCACCGGAAGCTGGCCCGCAAAAATTTCTTTTTTACCGTTCTCCCACTGGGCGGTGAAGGTGATGGGCAGGACGGGAGCGGCTTCTTTCAGGGGGACGGAAAACATCGCTTCGCAGACTCCGGACGGCTGGCCGGCCTGTCCGGGCCGCAGGGTCAGGCTTTTGCCCCGAAAGGCTATGGTGACCGTCTGCAACCCGTCCGCGCCGAAACGAACAGCAAAGGGCTCTCCGGCAAAGACCTCGCCGGGAACCGCCAGGACAAACCCGGCTTCGGGCTGGGGACCGGCGGGGGCACGGCCCGCGCTGAGCAGCAGTTGCGTTGCCGGAGGCGGCAGCAGGGATGCGGGCCTGACGACGCGCGGGGCTTTTTTGGGCGCGCCTTTGGCGGCTTTTCGCGCAGGTTTGGATTTTTTCGTACCGGATACAGAGGCGGCCTGAGAACCTTGCTGCGCGGCGGCCTTGCCGGTCTGCTTCTTTACCGGGGCAGCCGGAGCGCGGTTCTCTTGCGGGACACTGCTCGCGCCTTCCCTTTGAACCGTCGCGGCGTATCCGAACGGGGCAGCGGCCTGGAGGGCAACAAAGGCTGCAATAAGAAGAGCGCACACAGGATACGCGAAGGTCCACCGGTTCCGCATCAGTCTTCTCCTTCCACCCGCACGGAAATGTCGCCGTCGTGCACGGTTATCCGCAACGGTTCTCCCGGGGCGACCATCCGGGTTGTCCGTACAAAGCTGCCGTCGGCCTTGCGTACCAGGGCGTACCCGCGCTCCAGCGGGGCGTGGGGATTGACCGCCTCAAGCGACAGTCCGGCCCGCTCCAGGCGGCGCTCCGCCTGGGTGAGCAGCTTTTCTCCATGAAAATCAAGAGCATCCGAAAGCCTGGCCCGGCGGGATTCCAGAGCGGGCAACCGCTGCGGCCCAAGGGAAAGCCCCGTTTGCAGACGCTCCAGGCGGGCCGCAGTTGCCGTAAGGGAACGCGCTGCCGCCGGTTCCAGCCGCCCGGCCAGGGAGGCGACAGCGGCTTCCAGGGCGGGCAGACGCCGGGGCGGGCGCGCCACGGCAGCTTCCAGGCCGAGCAGCAGGTGCTCCCTGCGCTCGGCAAACCGTTGCCAGGCGTTTTCCAGCAGTTTAAGGCCGGTGGAAAGGCGTTCTTCCCACCCGGACAGCACCCGAGCCGGAGAATGGAAGGACAGTTCCCGCACCAGGGAATGCAGGCGGCTTTCCACCCGTTCCCGCCAGCGGTTTCCGGCCCCGGTAAGGCTGTCGGACAGCGCGCGCACGCGCTGGAGCAGCTCCTCCCGCGCAGGCCAGAGCAGTTGGGCCGCATGGGTGGGGGTAGCCGCGCGCAGGTCCGCCGTCATGTCCGCCAGGCTGAAGTCCACCTCGTGCCCGATGCCCGCCAGCACCGGCAGGGGCGACTCAAAAACGGCGCGGGCCAGGGCTTCGCTGTTAAAGGCCCAGAGATCCTCAATGGACCCGCCTCCACGAATGAGCACCGCCACTTCGGCCCAGCCTTCGGCGGCAATATCCGCAAGGGCCTTGATGAGCTTTGCCGGGGCGGCCTCGCCCTGCACCGGGGCCGGGTGAATGCGTATGGACGCCCCGAAGCCGCGTCCCTCGGCGATGCGCAGAAAGTCGTAGATAGCCGCGCCCTGCGGGGCGGTCACCACAGCCACCCGTACGGGATGCGCGGGCAAAGGGCGCTTGCGTTCCAGCGCAAAATAGCCGAGGGCGGAAAGCTTGTTGCGCAGACGCTCGAACTCCTCGTGCAGCCTGCCCAGGCCCACGTCCTGGGCCAGTTCCACCACAAGCTGGTACACCCCGCGCGCGCCGTACACCGCAAGCCTGCCCGCGCAGACGATTTCCTGCCCGTTTTCCAGACTGAGGGCCAGACTCGGGCGGGGGCCTTCTTCATACACTTCCCCGGTCAGGGGATCAAACCGCTCGCCCGGCTTCTGGTTACCCCTGAACCACACCGCCGCAAGGCTGCATTCCTCGTCACGCAGGGAAAAGTAGACGTGCCCGGAAGAGGGACGCGACACGTTGACCACCTGTCCGCGCACCCAGACGAACGGAAAGGCCCCCTCAAGGGTACCCTTGACGGCGGCGGTCAGCGCGCTGACGGAAAAAATATGATCGTCGGGAGTCACTGTCCGGCGTTCCTTTGCGGCGTATCCTTGCCGCACAGGAGTTCTCGGTAATAACCGTATGCCGCGGGGCCCTCGGGAACGATATGGGCGGTGGCGGGATCGTAACCGGGGGCCTGTTTGCCGTAGCGGTACTGCAGTTGGAAGGCGGCATAGCCCGGCACAAGCCCGCCGTGCGCGTCATCGGCCTGAAACACAGCCTGTGCGGAAAAAAGCCCCCACAGCACCGCGACGGAACGGACGCCGCCCGCACCGTCCGGCAGTGATAGGGGCTCGGGCACGGAGCGGTTCCACCCTTCCACGCGCACTTCCCTGGGGACGCCGCCGGAAACCGACCAGCGCGGATTGGTCAGAAAGCCCGCGAAGAATTCTCCCACCGTGTGTCCGGCGCAAAAGGGGGCGCTTTTCACGCGCCGGATCTCTTCCGCCTCACCGCTCCAGTCGCGCAGCACCCCCGCCCCGGCAATCAGCAGGAGAACGAGCACCGCGGCCCACTGTAACGCACGCACACGCATGGCAACGTTCCGGAGACACGCCGGGAGGCGGCTTACGCCATGCCCCAGCCCGCGTATACCGTCTGCTTCCAGGCGGCAAAAGCCGCCGCGAAGCCGCCCAGGGGAAGCTCGCGCTTCTCTCCGCTGCGGCGATCCTTGGCTTCCACAATGCCCCGGGCCAAGCCCTTGGCTCCGATCACCAGCTGCATGGGAGCGCCCACCAGATCGGCGTCCTTGAACTTCACGCCCGGACGCTCCTCGCGGTCGTCCAGAAGCACATCCAGCCCCTGGCCCCGCAGCAGGGAATACAGCTCCTCGGCCTTGGCCGAAACTTCCTCGGATTTCGTATCGAGATTGGCCAGAATAACTTCAAAAGGCGCCACGGGCGGGGGGAACATGATGCCGCTCTCGTCGTGGTTCTGCTCGATGCAGGCCGCCACCACCCGACTGACCCCGATGCCGTAGCAGCCCATGACGATATACTGTTCCTTGCCGTTTTCATCGAGGAACACGGCCTTCAGGCTTTCCGAGTACTTGAGCCCCAGCTTGAACACGTGCCCCACTTCGATACCGCGCATGAACTCGAGGCTACCCTTGCAGCGCGGGCAGGGGTCGTTCGCGTCAAGGCTGCGCAGGTCCGCATAGGCGGTCACCTTGCAGTCCCTGGCCAGGCTGACGTTGATCAGGTGCGTGTCCGCCTTGTTGCCCCCGGTCACCCAGCCCTCACGGGCCGCCAGTTCCAGATCCGCGATGACGGCCGACACTTTCAAGTCCACCGGTCCGGCAAAGCCCACCGGGGCGCCGCTCCAGGCCGTGACTTCCTCCGGCGTGGCCATGCGCACGGCCCCGGCCTTGAAGTAGTTTTTCACCTTGATTTCGTTCAGTTCCCGGTCGCCCCGCACCAGCGCGGCCACGGATTTGCCGTCCACGTCCAGCAGCAGGGTCTTGATCAGGTTTTTCGGTTCCACGCTCAGGAATGTGGCCACTTCTTCCACCGTATGCTGGGCCGGGGTGAACACCTCTTCCCAGGCGGGCGGCTCGGCATCGTCCTTTTCAGCGGGCGGCAGGGATTCGGCCCGTTCCACGTTGGCGGCGTACTCGCATTCTTTGCACGACACGATGGTATCTTCGCCGGTCTGGGCCAGTACCATAAATTCATGCGAAAAGCTGCCGCCGATGGAGCCGGAGTCGGCCTCCACGGGACGGAATTTCAACGCCAGACGGCTGAACACCCGGCGGTAGGCGTCGTACATGGCCCGGTAGCTGGCATCGGCCCCCTCGTCGTCGCGGTCAAAGGAGTACGCGTCCTTCATGATGAATTCCCGGCTCCGCATCAGGCCAAACCGGGGCCGAGCCTCATCGCGATACTTGTGCTGCACCTGGTAGAGGTTCATGGGCAGCTGCCGGTAGGAAGAAACCTCGCTTCTGACGATGTCCGTAAAGATTTCCTCATGGGTGGGTCCCAGGCAAAAGTCCCGGCCATTTCGATCCTTAAGGCGCCATAATTCAGGTCCATAGGCATACCAACGTCCGGATTCCTGCCACAGTTCAGCCGGCTGAACGGCCGACATATGAATCTGCTGGGCACCGGTCCGGTCCATCTCCTCCCGGATGATTTGCTCAACCTTTTGAAGTGCCCGGTAACCTAAAGGCATAAACCCATATACCCCGGATACCAGTTTTCGGATCATCCCCGTCCTCAGAAGCAAAATATGGCTGGGAATTTCCGCCTCACTTGGCACCTCCCGCAATGTTCTTAAATGCATTTTCGAAAGTCTCATACTCCATCTCCTTCATGTGTGTTCTGTTCTATTCTATCCGCCGTATTGTCCGCATGTGTCTGAAGAATCACACAGACTGCCTGTGCGGCGATGCCTTCTTCTCTTCCCGTAAACCCCAATCCTTCCGTCGTGGTTCCCTTGAGGTTGAGTTTATCTTTTTCGATTTCCAAAACCCGCGAAAGGGCATCGGTCATCTTTTCTATGTAAGGTGCTATTTTGGGCCGCTGCGCAATTACGGTGGCATCGATGTTTCCAATCTCATACCCCTTTTCCCGAATCCTCCGCAGCACATTTTTCAACAGCAGCAAACTGGAAATCCCCTTATACTGCTCATCGCTGTCCGGGAAGTGCCTTCCGATATCTCCGCAACCTGCCGCCCCTAAAAGCGCGTCCATAATGGCATGGGTCAAAACATCCGCATCCGAATGTCCGGAAAGCCCTCTATCAAAAGGAATCTCGACTCCGCCCAGAACCAGCCTCCGGCCCTCTGCAAATGCATGGACATCGAACCCCGTTCCTGCTCTTACGGATTTTTCCATAACGAGGTCTCCTCTCGTGGTGATTTTAATGTTTTCAGGGTCGCCGGGAATGATATGAACAGGTACCCCCATCCGCTCCACCAAAACGGCATCATCCGTCCCGTAAAACCCTTCTTTGGCTGCCTTTTCATGGGCCGCAAGGATCAAGTTCCGATCAAAGGCCTGGGGTGTTTGGACCGCATGTAATTCGCTCCTGTTCAAAGTGACAGAAGACTTACCGCCTTCATTTTTGTTCATTCTGATGGTATCCTTTACCGGAACCGCGCAGATTACTGCGGATTTCTCACACCCCTCATGGATAGAGCGCGTAATAAGCTCCTGGGTCACAAAAGGCCGGGCCGCGTCATGGATCAACACCAGATCCATATTTCGCGGCAATACTTTGAGCCCCGCGTAAACGGAATCCTGCCGTTCTGTCCCTCCGAGAACAACAACCGCGGGGATTCCCGCGGCTTTCAGAATTTCCCTGCACCGCTCGGAGAAATCCTCGCTTGCCACGACAACAATAGTGTCCACCGCCGGATTTGCATAGAAAGCCTCCGCTGTTTTTAGCACGATGGATTTTCCGTTGATTTTCATATATTGTTTAGGAATGCC
>JAVBTB010000011.1:0-17807 GCA_031556355.1 Desulfovibrio sp.
ACATGTTAAGGCTTCGAGTTCGACGCGTTCAGATTCCATCAATGTAACTCTATATCGGGGAGCCACAGCAACCTCCTTTGGTTGCCATGACTATAGCTCATTTTTAAAAAATACGAAATTTTAAATGTTACACGATACTAGCCCTGCTCCTTGTTGTTCAGCAGCTTCATCAGCTGCTGGTACAGGGAGACAAGCTCGGCGGCAAGCGCGTTCACTTCCGTTTCAGAGGCGGCGAGTTCCGCTTGCGCCTCCATGGCCTGTCCCTGCATCGCCGAAAGCTGCTGCGTGTTGCCGAGCAGGGCGGCGGTGAGATCCTCCGCATCCCCGTTCCCTTCCGGCGCTATGGTCCCGGACGTTACCGATTCCTGCACCTTTGCCGTCGCCTCGCTCATGCGGGCCTGGGCTGCGCTGAGCAGTTGCTGCACCTCGCGGATGCGCTCCTGCAACGTTTGGACGGGGTCGTCGCTGCTGCCGCCTCCCCCTCTGGGGGCCGCCCCGCGCCCCGCCTCCCCCGGCCCGGTCGCAACAGAGGCAGAGGCGCCTGCTTCCTCATCATCCCCTTCCATCATGCCGTACGCCGCGCTGAACACCCCCCGCACGCTGAGGCTGGACTGGGTGCCTCTGAGGCTGACCTGCCTGCCCTCGTTCTCAGCAGCCTCGGCGGAGTCCCCTTCCCCGCTACCGTTCTTCCCGGCCGCGCGGTTCGCGACGAGCTGTTTTTTCAGGTTTTCCGTTTGTTCATAGTTTTGGCGGGTAAAACTCTTGCGGTCCGAAATGCTGTCGCCTGCAACAGCTCGGTAGCGGGATATGGCCAGGCTGGAAAGCTGCAGAACGTCCGTGCCCTCGGCGACGTTGCTCTGTGAGGTGTCTGCGGCCTTTTCTTCCTTGCCGAGCCCCACGTCCGTTC
Organism: Desulfovibrio sp.; assembly: GCA_031556355.1. Lineage (GTDB taxonomy): Bacteria > Desulfobacterota > Desulfovibrionia > Desulfovibrionales > Desulfovibrionaceae > Frigididesulfovibrio. Next base: position 908 of record JAVBTB010000011.1, read on the forward strand.
CGGACACCTGGGCGAGAGCCTGCTCGTTTTTACGGTACTCGGACTCAACGGCTTGGGCCATTTTTTCCCCAAAGGTCAGGCGGGTGGTGTCGCTGATGCGCATGGCGGCCTCCTTGTTCGTGCTGCTACGCACACCTTATCGGCAGACCGAGAGAACTGTTTAGGGCATTTTGTCCTTTACTCGCCCCCACCCGCCCTGTAATAAGAAGACTTCTCCCCTGTGGGAGGCGTTCATAACCTCTCATTGTGAAAGGCAGTTTTATGCAGCTTGAACCGTTTGTACTTCAAGAAAAAACCCTGGGGCAACTTCTCGATGAAGCTATTGCCCGGTGCCCGGATAATGATGCCGTCGTGCACGCAGAGCGCAACTTTCGCCAGACCTGGCGGGAGTTCGGCGACAGCGTGGACGACCTTGCCAAAGGCCTGATGGCCCTTGGCGTGCGTAAAGGCGAGAAGGTGGGAGTATGGGCCACCAACGTCCCCCACTGGGTGACCCTCATGTTTGCCACCGCCCGTATAGGCGCGGTGCTCCTGACCGTGAACACCAGCTACCGCGATAACGAACTGGAGTACCTTCTGCGCCAGTCGGGCTGCGAAAACCTGTTCATGACCGACAACTACCGCGACCACGATTTTGTGGAAATCCTCCACGCTGTGGCTCCGGACTTGCGCACGCAGACGCGCGGCGCCCTTTCCGTGCCGCATCTGCCGGAACTGAAACGCATATTCATGATGGGCAAGGCCGAGCACCCGGCCATGTATTCGCTGGCCGACGTCATGGCCCTTGCCCCGCAGGTTTCCCAGGCCGACTACGAAGCCCGCAAGGCTTCCATTTTGCCTCACGACGTGGTGAACATGCAGTACACCTCGGGCACCACCGGGTTTCCCAAGGGCGTGATGCTCACCCACGTGAACATCGTGAACAACGGGTACTGGATAGGCCGCCACCAGAACTTTTCCTCCAGGGATCGCGTCTGCCTGCCCGTGCCCCTGTTCCACTGCTTCGGCTGTGTGCTCGGGGTTATGGCCTTTGTGAATCACTCCGCAACCATGGTCATTATCGACGTGTTCAACCCGGTGCAGGTGCTGGCCGCCGTGGAAAAGGAACGCTGCACCGGCCTGTACGGCGTGCCGTCCATGTTCCTTGCCCTTCTGGAACACAAGGCCTTTGCCAAGCACGACCTGTCCACCCTGCGCACGGGCATCATGGCCGGGTCCGTCTGCCCCGCGCCTCTGATGCGCCGGGCCGTCGAGCACATGAACCTCACCGAACTGACCATCTGCTACGGCCTGACCGAAGGTTCGCCGGTGATGACCCAGACCCACGCCGACGAAGACTTTGAACACAAAACCACCACCGTGGGCCGGGCCATGCCCGGCATCGAGGTCAAGGTCGTGGACCCGCACACCATGGAGGAAAAACCCCGGGGCGAGCCCGGCGAGGTGGTCTGCCGGGGCTACAACGTCATGAAAGGCTACTACGGCATGCCCGAAGAAACCGCCGCCACCGTCACCCCCGACGGCTGGCTGCATTCCGGCGACCTTGGCGTCATGGACAAGGACGGCTACCTCGTCATCACCGGCCGCATCAAGGATATGATCATCCGGGGCGGGGAAAATATCTACCCGCGCGAAATCGAAGAATTCCTCTCCGGCATGGAAGGCGTCATGGATATCCAGGTGGTGAGCGTGCCCAGCCGCAAATACGGCGAAGAAGTGACCGCCTTCATCATCCCCAAGGAAGGCGTCACCCTGACCGCCAAAGACGTGCGCGCCTTCTGCCGGGGACGCATCGCCTGGCACAAGGTGCCCCGCTACATCGCCTTCGTGGACGGCTACCCCATGACCGGCAGCGGAAAAATCCAGAAGTTCAAGCTGCGCGAACTGGCCGAGCAGATGTTCCCTGAAGCCGCAGAGCGGTGAGGGGGAGGGGAAAATAATGCCTCCGGCGGGCAGGACGCTGTCCTGCACCTGCCAGGGGGAGTTCCCCCTGGACCTTTTTCAGGTCTCTGTGGGGCGCTGAGGTGACTTGATTTGCCCCGCGCTGGCGTTGCTCCCGGTTGCCAGCAGGGCGTTTCGCTCTGAAAAGTAAAAAACTCAGGAGCCGGAAACGGATCTTGAATCAAAGAAAAGGCTCTTCCCACAACGAGGGAAAGAGCCTTTTCTTATTTGTATACCGCTGCTGCGGAATGTTTTTTCGCGGCCGGCCTTTCCAACGGCCTGATACAAGATCCGCGCCGGCTCCTGAGCTTTTTGCCCTTATCGGGAGCAGCGCCCGCGCACCACAAAACAATCCACCGACCGGCCCCATAACCCCCTTATGGGGGTGCAGGGGAGTCACTCCCCTGCCGGGTTCCAAGGGCAGAGCCCTCCGGCTGCCGGAGGCATTCTCTCTATCTCTTTACACTTCTCCGGCCTTGAGCCGGGCTTCCCGCGCTTCCTTGTCGCGGCCCATGGCGTCGAGGGCGCGGGCCAGTTCCAGCCAGCCGCTTTTGAGTCCGGGCCGCAGGGAGACGCAGCTGCGGGCGAGGCTGGCGGCCATGTCCGGGTCTTCTCCGGCGTCCAGGTACAGGCGGGCGAGCAGTTGCATGGCCAGGGCGTCCTGGTGGTCGTGGAGCAGGGCTTCGTGCAGGTATTCGCGCGCTTCTTCGGGCTTGCCCTCGGCGATGCACAGGCGGGCGAAGTGGCGGCAGGTGAGACCTTCGCCGTCGGGAAGCAGGGCCGCCTTTTCGTAGAGTCCGCGGGCTTCCAGGGGATTGCCCGCGTTTTCCGCGAGTTGGCCCAGGCGGATCAGGGCGAACAGATGGTCCGGGTCACGGGCAAGGCATTCGCCGTAGCGCTTCCGGGCGTCGGCTTCCTGGCCCTGGGACTGGTGGATGTAGCCCAGGTTGTACAGGGACATGACGTCATCCGGGTTGCAGGCCAGGGCTCTGGAAAAGTGCCGCTCCGCTTCGGCATGGCGGCCGAGGCCCGCGAAGCAGATGCCGAGGGAATTCCAGGCCATGCCGTTGGCTTCGTCCATGAGCAGGGCGAGCTGGTATTCCCGTATGGCGCCGAAGGTATCGCCCTGGCTGAAGCGTTTGTCCGCGCTGATGTTGAGGGCCAGGGAGTCCAGCGCGCCGACGTGGGGTTTGGGCAGCAGCATGGCGTATTCCAGGGCCTTGCGGCAGTTCTCCAGGGCGTCGGCTTTGCGGAACTCCAGGCAGGGGTGGGCGGCGATGCCGACGGCGGCATTGAGTTGCAGGCGGTCTTCCAGGGTACGGGCCAGGGCTTCGTAGCGGGTGAAGGCCTCTTGCGCGTCCAGGTTGGGATGAAAGAAGATCAGGCTGTTCAGGCCGTATCGCCCGGCCAGGGAGACGGAGAGCAGCTCCGCGCCCAGTTCCTCGCGGCAAAGCTGCACGGCTTCGCCCATAAAGCGCGCCGGATGCGGGGTGCCTTCCTCGCCGCTGTTGTCTTCGGGTTCAAGGGGTTCTCTGGCAGGGGGGGCAAGGCGCACCAGGGCCAGCGTAAACGTATCGCAGCGGTCGCGTTCTATGGCCCAGCGGGCCAGAAATTCTCCGTGGCGTAAAAGCCCGGTGGCGGGGTCTTCAGGAGGCAGGGAGTGAGCGCCTTCCTGGCCTCTGGCAGGGCTGCCCTGTTCTTCGGGCAGGAGGATGAGCCTGTCCCCCGGCTCCATGGTCCAGGCCGGGTCTCCCAGGTGGATGACTTCCGCCTGCGAAGTGTTTTCCTGCACCTCCATCAGGGCAAGTTCTCCCTTGTACAGGGGAGCGAGCGCTTCCCGCCGTCCGCCGGCGCTGTGCGCGGGGTACTGCACCGACCATACGGAAAAGCGCTGTCCTTCGCGGGCGTGCATGCTGGAGCCCAGGCTGACCACCACGCGGGAGAGGGGCAGAACCTCCAGCACGCGGCCTCCTTCCGCCAAAATGCGGCCAAAGCCCATGACCGATTCCGCGCCCTGCTGTCCGGGGAACAGAAAGGTATCTTCCCCGGCCAGGGCGGCGGCGAGTCGCGCTTTGCGCAGCACCAGCCTGGCCTGTTCGGCGGCGGGGCGGACAAAGAGATCTCCGGCCATATCCTGGGGGTAGAGGGTGAACCCGACGGAAGGGGCTATGCCCACCCGTTCCCGGCGCAGGGAATGCACTACAAAGACGGCGCGCAGGGCGTTCACGATTTCCGCGGCAAGGGTGCGGCAGGCTTTGGGGGTTGCGGCGGGCAGGTGCACGGCGAACTCGGAGTCGCCGGTGCGGGCGGCCAGAGCCTGCTCCGGGCACAGGGCGGTCAGGGCGTCGGCCAGGGCCACCATGAGTTCGTCGGCAAACTGGTAGCCGAACTCGCGCACCACGTCGCGCAGCGCGGCCAGGCGCACCACGAGAATGCCGAGGGAAGAGCGGCGGGGCAGTTCGCCTCCGGCGGCGAGCAGCCCTTCTCCGGTGTAGGAAGCGGCTTGGGGGGGCTGGGGTGGATCGGCCTTTGCTGGGCCGGAAGGAGTGCCGGAGGGCTGGCGGGGTATCTGTGCAAGGGGCGAGGGGCGCATGGGATCGCGCAGGGTTTCAATTTCGCGCTCCATACGCTGGAGCAGATAATGGCGGGAGATGAGGCCGGTGACCGGATCGCAGAGACTGCGTTTGTACAGCAGGAGGTTGGCGGCGATCAGACCCGCCAGGGCGGGCCAGCGTGGCAGCAGGGCGGCAATGGAGGGCGCTTGCACGCCGCGCGCCACAAAGACGCACAGGGTGCCGCCCGTCAGGTCCGGCAAGGGGAGAAGGAGCTTTTTTTCCCCGGCGATCCAGTCGGCGTCGCGTTCCTCGCCCCGGCGGGGGAATAGAATGCTGTGTCCCTTGAAGGGAAAAAATGCGGCCACGACATCCTTGAGCAATTTTTCAAAGACAATGGCGTCGCGCCGGGTAAGGGTAACCCGATGCCCGTTTTTTTCCGGCAATGCCGGAAACGCCGCAAGCTCCTCCGGGGCGGGAGACTTTTCAGGCTCGTCGGCGGCGCCTCCCCCGGAGTGGCGGGCTTTGCCGGAAACGCCGGAATCCTCCCCGCAATGCGCCGGAGGACACTTTGCCGAAGTACCTTTGGGCGGTTTTGCAGGGGGTGCCTTGGGGGTGGAGGGCGTCGTCTCGGGCGGCTTCATGGACGGGAGGAAACTCAGTGCGCGCAGGCGACGCAGTGGGAGGTTTCCGGCATGGCCAGGAGGCGCTGCAGGGGTATTTCCTCCCCGCATTCCACGCAGTAGCCGAACTCCGGATCGTCAATGCGCTTCAAGGAGTACTCCAGTCCGGCACGGCGGCTTCGTGCGGCGGACAGGGCGGCATCGTTCACGCTTTTGTTGACGATGGAGTCCATGCGGGTGATGTCGTCCATGTCTTCCGTTCCCACCGGCTTGGTGATTTCCTCAAGGGCGGCGATGTCCTTGGCGGCTCTGTCCAGTTCGGAAAGAATTTTTTCTTTCAGGGCGGCTCGTTGTGCGTCAGTCATGACTACCTTTGCAGGAGTGTGGGTTAAGGTTGCTTGTCGGTATTTTTTCGCAATAGAAAATACTGCAAAATTCCACAAGAATTTTGCAGTGTGCGTTGTTGTCTGGGAGGCGCCTGGCGCGGGCAATATCCCGCAGGGTTTCTCCCGTATATACGGTATGTCTGTTCATGTACAGTAAAAAACACTCATCCGCCGCCGCACGCCGCACGCCGCACATGACGCCGCAAGGGCAGAACCGTCGCGCAGGGGCGGGGAGAGCGGGCTCTTTCTTGTTACTCGCGCTTGTCCGGCAGGATCAGGTGCAGGAACAGCCCGGTCAGCCCGGCAAGGCCGATGCCCTTGACAGCAAAGGCGCCGGCCTGGAATTCCATGCCCCCCAGGCCGAAAACCAGTACCACCGCCACAATGGCCAGGTTGCGCGGGCGCATCAGATCTTCGCGTGCCTGCACCAGACTGTTCATGCCGACCACCACGATGGCTCCGAACAGCAGCACCATGATGCCGCCCATCACCTGGGGCGGAATGGAGGACAGAATCGCGCCGAGCTTGCCCACAAAGGCAAGGCAGATAGCGGAGAGCGAGGCCCAGGTCATCACGCCGGGGTTAAAGGCGCGGGTGAGGGCTACGCCCCCGCTCACCTCGGACTAGGTGGTGTTGGGCGGCCCGCCTATGAGAGAAGCCAGTGTGGTGGCTACGCCGTCTCCCAGCAGGGTACGGTGCAGGCCGGGATCCTTGAGGTAGTCGCGTCCGGTGATGGAGCCTATGGCCACGATGTTGCCCACATGCTCGATGGTTGGGGCGATTGCCACAGGCACGATGAAAAGGACGGCTTCCAGGTTCCATTCTGGCAGGGTGAGCTGCGGCACGGCAAACCAGGGTGCGGCCGCCACCGGGGCGAAGTCGATAATTCCGTAGTACAGCGACAGGGCGTACCCGACGGCGATGCCGCAAAGGATGGGCACCAGTTTGAGAATGCCCCTGCCGAACAGCGACGCCGCCACTGTTGCCGCAAGGGCGGCCATGGAGATGAACAGAGCCTGGCCGTGGGTGATCACCAGGGGCGTGATGCCCCGTTCCGCAAGAAGGGACGGAGCTTTCGCTGCTTTGGCCAGCACCGCCGGATCCAGGGCTGCGAGAGCGGCAAGGAACGCATGGGCCTTTTCCAGGACAAAGGAGTCGGGAGCCTTGATCCCGGTTGCCATGCCGATGGCCACCGGGGCCAGGGACAGACCGATGACCATGATGACCGGGCCGGTGACGATGGGCGGGAGGAAGCGCTGGATGATGCCCACCCCCCGGGCATACACCAGGGCGCTGAGAATGAAGTACAGGGCGCCTGCGGCAGCCAGACCGCACAAGGTGGCCGGCAGGCCCCAGGTGGTGATGCCGTGGCTGATCGGGGCAATGAACGCAAAGGACGAGGCCAGAAAGATAGGCACGCGCCCTTTGGTGATGATCTGGAAGACCAGAGTGCCCGCTCCCGCGGTAAACATGGCCACGCTGGGGTTAAGCCCGGTCAGCAGCGGCACCAGCACCAGCGCCCCGAAGGCGATAAAAAACATCTGCGCCCCTATCAGGGCGTGGCGCGGCTCAAAGGAATAGTCGAGCTGTGAAATGCTGCTTGCGGGCGTGCTGTTCATACCACTCTCCGGGGGGGCATTATTCTCCGGGAGGCGCTTGCGGGGGAGCGGACTGCTCCCCCTGCGGCGCGCTCCGGCGAGGCTGGGCGGGGGTGACTTGCCGGGGGGAGGGCACCAGGTTGGGCTGCGGCTGCGGCGGTATGACCCGGGGGGATTGCAGGGGCGCATTACGCGGGCTTCGCGGCTGTGCGCTTCGCGTGGACTGCCGCGACGAACGGGAGGTGGGGGCGGGCTGGCTCTGCTGCTGTAAAGATTCCCTGAACCGGGGCGGTACCTGTACGGCGGACTGTCCCGGGAGGTTTTTTTTGTCCTTCAGAAAAAAGATGCGTTGCTCAATGACCTTTTCGTTGGGGTAGAGCTCGCGGATGCTTTCGAAAAGGGCGCGGGCATCGGTATAGCGTTCCTGCTGCTCAAGCACGTCCGCCAGCATAAAAACGGCCAGCACCCGGCGCTCGGGCGTTGCTTCGGGCATGGCGAGCAACTCGCGCAGCACCTTTTCCGAAAGATCCAGACGTTCGGTGAGCATCTGGTTTTCCGCCATGTCGTACAGGCAGTCCGCCTTGGTGGCGGGAGACACGCCGAGCTTCAGGCACAGTTCGAGCACGTCGGTGGAGAGGGTGAATTCGAGGCGGCGTAAATAGGCGTGGGAAAGTTTGCGGTAGACGGCGGCCTTGGTTTCGTCCGGGGTGTCCGGGTCAGCGCCCAGGGCCTCCCATAGGGAGACGGCGCGGGGGTCGTCGTGCATGGCCTCGCAAAGATCCGCCAGTTCAAGCTGTATGGAGCGCCGTTCCTGCGGGGCGTCCGCGAACTCCAGCAGCATAATTTCAAGATATTCCCGCGCGGTGCCTTTGTCCTGCCGGATGTTCAGGCAAATATCCAAAAGCTGTTGCCAGACCTGCCAGCGGCTGTCGCCTGTGGGATTTTTGCGCAGGTAGCGCAGAAAATACATTTCCGCATCCCCGATATCGCGCGCTTTCAGGGCTTCTTCCGCAAGGGAGATGTCTGTTTTCGGGCTGGCGGGCTTTTCTTCGTTGAGGCAGCCGCCCAAGGGCAGGGCCAGGAACAGGGCCAGCGTAAGAACGGCCAGGGTGTGTCGGGCCGGGAGGGCAACGGCGCGGCCTTGGGAACGGGCGCCAGCGCCGCCGCATAAAAAAAGGGCAGACCTTTCCGCCCCCTGTGTGTCCCTGCCGTATCCCTGCGCCATGTTCCTGTTCCTTATCCACGCAACCCCTTGCGGGCCGCCTTGCGCGGGAGGGAGCGCCCCGGGAACGGGGGCCGCTCTGCCAAAGCCGGCAAGTACTCTTTTCGCCGGATAGTAGTGGAAAACAGGCCCGGAAGCAACAGCGGGCGAGCGGGATTTTTTCAGGCTGCCGGGGCACTTGGATTTTCGCGCAACTTATGGCAGGATACAGCCGGACCCCAACTTCTTCTGTTCTGCCCGAGGGTTAATCTATGCAGCGAAATCGTATAGCGCGATACCTGCTCGCGGCTGTGCTCCTTTTGGGCGGCGCGGCAGCGTGTGGGTATTACTCCATGCCTGCCGGAGAACCTCAAGCGATCGATCTGCCCGTTGCCGCAAGCAAGGCCGCGGTCCATACCGAAGAAACGGCCCAACAGAAAAAGACGCCCCTTGTTGCCGCGGCGGATCTCCATTTCCCCAGCCATCCGTTCAATCCGCAGAGCCTTGCCACTCCCTTTATCAACACGCCCGCCCCTGCGCAGGCGGCTCCTCTTGCAAGCAAGGAGACCCCTCTGCCGGAGGGGGCCAGCCGCGACGATACCCCGTTTTCATCCGGCGTTTCGTCTTTTTCCCTGTACAAACACGGTTCCGGCGGCCCCACGCTGCTGGTGGTCGGCGGCATACAGGGGGACGAGCCGGGCGGGTTTTCCGCAGCGGCCCTGATTGCTTCCCATTACCGCATCACTGCCGGTTCCGTCTGGGTGGTGCCTGATCTGAACTTTCCCAGCATCCTGCAGCGCAACCGGGGCCTTTTCGGCGACATGAACCGCAAGTTCGCCTCTCTCGACAAAAAGGATCCCCAGTACAAAATCATCAAGCGCATCAAATCCGTGCTGCTGGACGACCAGGTGAACCTGGTTCTGAACCTGCACGACGGCAGCGGCTTTTACCGGCCCACCTGGGAGGATCCCCTGCGCAACCCCAAACGCTGGGGCCAGTCGGTGATCATCGATCAGGAGGAAGTGAAAGGAAAACGCTTCACCAAGCTGTTTGCCATGGCACAGCGGGCGAGCGAGGATGCCAACAGCGCCTTGGTAGACCCGGACCACCGCTATTACATCCACAATACGGAAACGCGCCTCGGCGACAAGGAGATGGAGAAAACCCTCAGCTATTTCGCGGTGTGCAACGGCAAACCCGCCTTCGGGCTGGAGGCCAGCAAGGAATTCACCACGGAATACCGCAGCTACTACCATTTGCTGCTTATAGAATCGTTCATGCGCCAGATGGGCATTGCCTATGAACGCGACTTTGAGCTGACGCCCAAGGGCGTGCTGGCCGCGCTGAACTCCAATCTGAAGGTCGCGGCCTACGACAACAGGCTGGTGCTGCCTCTTGATAACGCCCGTCCCACCTTGAGCATGGTGCCGTTCAAAAAAGGTACCGAGCCTGTGGCCCGCGCCTCCAAGCCTTTGCTGACCCTGGTGCGTGACAAGGGGCCGGACGATTGGCGCGTGGCTTACGGCAACCGTACTCTCACCAGGGTCAAACCGGCCTTCATGGAGTTTGACGAATCCCTGGATTCCGTGGAAATGATGCTGGACGGCAACCCCTATACCATCCGGGTGGGAGATGTGGTGTCCGTCAAGGATTCTTTCATGGTGAAGCGTACTCCCGGGTTCCGGGTGAACGCCATCGGCGCGCAAAAAGAGAGGAACGGCACGGAAGCGGATGTGATGCTGGTTCGGGACGACTTTATTCCCCGGTTCTCCGTGGACAGGGATGCCACCACCTACCGGGTGGAGCTGTATAAGGGTTCGTCCTTTGCAGGCATGGTGCTCGTCCGTTTCGGCGACATTCCCCACCGTGATGAAGACCCCCTCACCGCGACCAAAGGGCCGGAATCCCGGTTCGGCTTTTAGAGCAAATTCTTTTTGAAGTTGTCCCAGAGATAAGATTGCCTCCGGCGGCCAAAGGGGGTGACCCCCTTTGGAAACCTCATTTTTTTGTCTGATTACAGTGTGTAAATGGGCAGCGGGCAGGAGATACCTGCCCGCTGCTCATTTACACAAATACGCGGGTGCAGGGAGCAGCGGCTCCCTGCCGGGTGTGGGCGGAGCCCACATCTGGTCAAGATGGCTTCGGCAACTATACTCTGCCGCCCTTGCGGTTTTCTCTCCCGTGCAGGAAATAGTACAGGGGAACGGCGGCCAGGACGATGCCTGCGGTCAGCATATACAGGCCGCGATACCCCGCCGCGGGGACGATTGTGCCGAGCAGGTACGGTCCGAGTCCGATGCCGCAGTCGAGAAAGATGAAAAAAGTCGAGGTGGCCTGGCCGAAGCGTCGGCGGGGCACTTTTTTTACCGATACAGCCTGGGCTGTGGACTGGAAGTTGCCGAACCCCGCCCCCAGCAGCGCTCCCGCGAGCAAAAGCTCCCACGAAGCCTCCGCTACGCCCAGCAGCAGCAGACTGCATGCCGTCAGCAGCAGCGCCGGGTACATGATGATGTCCTCACCCCGCGTATCCAGCAGTCTGCCTGTGAAGGGGCGCGAACAAAAGGCCACGGCCGCGTAAACCAGAAAAAAGAGACTCGCGGCGGCCACCAGTTCGATTTCCCTGGCATGGGCGGACATAAAGGTCTGCACGCAGGCATAGCACAGCGACACCACCAGCACCACCACCGCCAGAGGAACGGCGCGGTATTCAATATACTGCTCCAGCCGGGACGAAAGGTTTTCCGCGGCATTCCCGCCAGCCTGCCGGGTCTGTTCCGTTTCTTCCTGCGCCGGTTCCTCGCTTCTGGAACCGGGCTGCATCCCGCACGAAGGGGACAGGGACAGGGCGATCAGGAATGAAAGCGGCCCGGCAGCCAGGCAGAGCAGAAACAACGTATCGTAGCTCGCGGTCCGCGTCAGAAAAATGCCCAGAAACGGCCCCACCGCCAGGGCCAGCAGGGTGCTCAGGCTGAAGTAGCTGATGCCCTGCCCCAGTTTGTCGGGGGGAACAATGCGGGCGATCTGGGTTCCTGTCACCGTGCCGACGCAGCCGACCCCGATGCCGCCCAGAAAGCGATAGATAATAAGCAGGGGCAGGCTATGGGGAGCGAGGTACAGCGCCGTGCTTGCCGTATACAGCCCAAGGCCCAGGAACAGCAGCCGGCGGAGGGGCGCGCGTTCCAGCGCGCCTCCGGTCACAAAGCGCCCGGCCAGACAGCCCAGGATCATTACCCCGGCCACCAGCCCCCCCACGCTCGGGCTGGTTTTGAAGCGTTCCGCGGCATACGGGCTGCTGATTACGAACAAAAGGTAATAGGCCACCATCACGCACAGGTTGATGGCGGCGATGGCGATAAAATGCCTGTTGAAAAGCGTGCCGTTCGTGTGCGCATGCATACCGGTCAGTCCAATGCGTCCAGCTGTCGCAGGTTTTCGTTAAGGGTTTCAAAAAGCCCGCAGCAAAGCTCCTGATCCCGCTCGGGAATGCCGCGCAAAATACGCCGGTTCAGACTGTCGCACACGGACATGATTTCCCCGCACACAGCGCGGCCCGCATCCGTCAGCAGCAGGTGCTTTTCCCGCCGGTCTTTTCCCCGGCGCACGTCCAGGTACCCGAGCCTGCGCAGTTTCTGCACGCTGCCGGTCATGGTCGGGGTCTCCACCTGGTGCAGCCGCGCAAGGCCGGCCACTGTCTGCGGCTCCGTGTGGTACAGGCGTTTCAAAACGGCCCATTGGGCGCTGTACAGGCGGTAAGGAACCAGCAGCGCATTCAGGCGTGCGAGATAGAGGCGGTGAAAATCCGTATAGACGCTGAAAAGCGTCCGGAAAGGATGGGGCATGGCGTCTCCTCAATAATTAGCAAGGCTACCTAATTTTCTGCGTACAGATAGCGCCGCAAGGCCCCTCCGTCAAGACCCGCAGCGCGCGTCGCTCTGCCGCGCAAGGGAGCAGACCTGCCGGAGCCGGGGAAGCGCATGCCTGACAATGCGTTGAGGTTCGGGGAAGAGACTGCACATCCTGAATATGGACTCATCTGCATGCATTTGTCAGGCCGCGTACTTTCTGATACCGTCCAAAGCGGCCCGGAATGCAGCATACGGCCCTTGCAACAAGGGACGTATGCCAGTAATCCCTGCGGGGGATTGCAACGGCGCGCCGGTTCCGGATCGCCGCCGCCCGTGCGCTGTTTCGACCGGAAACCGCCGTGCGGCAGGTTCTGCGCGCGGTTGCTTCCGCACCGTCTGCACGGGCGGCACGGCCATTGTCACTCCAACCTTTCTGTGGTTCCATGCAAGAGTACCGGGCTGATCTGCATATCCATTCCCGTTTTTCGCGGGCTACCAGCAGCAAGCTGAATATTCCCCTGCTGGCGGCCTGGGCGCGGGTAAAGGGACTGTCCGTGCTCGGCACCGGCGACTTCACCCACCCCAAGTGGCGGGGAGAACTGGCGGAAGGGTTGCGCCTTGATGAAAAGAGCGGTCTGTACGCGCAACGCGACCCGCAAGCGCTGCATGCCGCGTTGCCGGACCTGAACCTGCCCGGCCTTGCCGGGCTGCCGGACCCGGCCGCGCAGGAAGACGCTTCCGGCCTGCCCGTGGCCCAGCCGCTTTTCATGCTTCAGGGCGAGATAAGCTCCATCTACAAGCGCGGCGGCAAGGTGCGCAAGGTGCACAACCTGGTGTTCATGCCTACCCTTGAGGCGGCGGAACGGTTCTGCCTGCGCCTGGGGCAGGTGGGCAACCTGCACGCCGACGGCCGCCCCATCCTGGGGCTGGATTCCCGCAACCTGCTGGAAATGGTGCTGGAGACAGATCCGCAAGCCTTTCTGGTGCCCGCCCATATCTGGACGCCCTGGTTCTCCCTGTTCGGCTCCAAGTCCGGCTTTGACCGCATGGAAGAATGCTTCGGCGATCTCGCTGCGGAAATTTTCGCCCTGGAAACCGGCCTTTCTTCGGACCCGGCCATGAACCGCCTGTGGAGCCATCTGGACCGGTACCGGCTTGTCTCCAATTCCGACGCCCATTCCGGCGAGAATCTGGGCCGCGAGGCCAACGTCTTTGCCGGGGAACTTTCCTATGCGGGCATATTGCGCGCGCTCAAGGAACCTTCCTCCTCGACGGAGGAGGATCAGGGGCGCGCCACCCGTTTTCTCGGCACGCTGGAATTCTTTCCGGAAGAAGGCAAATACCACATGGACGGGCACCGCAAGTGCAACGTGCTGTTCACGCCGGAAGAAACCCGCGCCCACGGCGGCCTGTGCCCGGTGTGCGGCGGCCCCCTGACCGTGGGCGTGCTGAACCGGGTGGTGGAACTGGCCGACCGCAGCGAGCCGGTCTATGGAGGGGAGAAGAATTTCGCCTCGCTGGTGCCCCTGCCCGAAGTGCTGGGAGAAATCCTGGGGGTGGGGGCAAAGAGCCGCAAGGTGGGCGACATGTACGCCAAGGCCATCACCCGCTTCGGTTCCGAGCTGGCTATTTTGCAGCACGTGTCCGAGGCCGACCTGGGCCGCTTTTTCCCTCCCCTGGGCGAGGCCGTGGCGCGCATGCGCCGGGGCGAGGTGCGGATTTCCGGAGGATTTGACGGCGAATACGGGGTGGTACGTATGTTTTCGGACAAAGAGCAACGGGATATTCTGCGCGGGGCAAACATCGGCAAAAGCCCGGACGGCAAGGGCCGCGTACAGGGGCTGACCCTTATGGGCGACCTTGTGCCTGCTGAACCGCCCAAACGGGGAAAGGAGGCCGCCCCTCAGACCGCGCTTCCGCTCATGGCCGTTGGTTTTCCCCCCGACGAGGCGGCCGCCGTTGAACCTTCCGGCGAGCCCTCCCTTGATTCCGCCTCCCCCGGCGGCGAGGCCTCTTTCCGCGCAACCGAAGTTTTCCCTCCTCCCCAAGGGGCGCAGGCGGCGCCCGGCAGTAGCATCAGTTCCACCGCAACGCTTTCTTTTTCATTCCGGAAAGCCGCCTCATCTGTGGAAACAGCCGCCGGGGGGGCAGATACCGCAGCCGCCGCGAAAGCTGTCGATGCTGTCCCGCAGACCGGCTCTGCTGCCGAAGCCGCCACGAATGCTTCTAGCGTGGAGGCCGTTCCGGAGGAAGTCGCAACGGCCGTGAACGCGGGCCTCGGCCCGACTTCGGGCTCGGAGGACGCGAGCGGCGACTTTGCCCTTTCCGACTTTCCCGTCGACCCGGAAGCTTCTGCTTCGGAAGACGGCCCCGCGCAGGTGTCAGGGGGGCTGCCCCCTGCCCCGCAAGAAACGGTCGCCCCCTCCGGCGCGAGTCCCGCGCCCGCCGAGGCCTTTTTACGCGCCTTGCGCAAGCCGGGGGCCTCTTCCGCGGCCCAGGCCGTTCCGGCCGCTGCCGCCATGCCCTCGCCTTCCCCCGCAGCCGCACCCAAAGCCGCATCCGGCGGGAAAGCCGGAAAGCCGGCTGCCGCTGAGGCTCTTTCCGCCCCCGACGCCACGGACGCCGCGCCTGTCGCTGTTTCCCCCGGCCTCACCGCCGCAGCGTCTGCTTCTGCAACCGCCGCCTCCCCTGAAGCCGTGGAGGCCGAGCCGGGAGACGCCCCGCCCCCGAACCCCGGCCAGGGGCTCAACCCCTCGCAGGAGCGGGCCGTCATGGCCGGCCCCCCCCCGGTCCTGGTGCTGGCCGGTCCCGGCACGGGCAAAACCCGCACCCTGGTAGCGCGGGTCATGCGCCTGCTGGACGAGGGCGTCGCTGCCCGCCGCATTCTGGCCGTCACCTTCACGCGCCGCGCCGCAGCGGAAATGGACGAGCGCCTGCGCGCCGCTCTGGGGGAGGACGCCCCCCTGCCCCGTACGGATACCCTGCACGCCCTGGGTCTGGAACTCTGGCACCGCACCCATGCGGACGTCCCGGTGCTGCTTTCCGAAGAAAGCGCCCGCCGGGTCTTTGCCGAGGCCAACAGCGAAGAGCCGGCCCAGGCCATCCGCGAGGGCTGGCAAGCAATCAACCTTGCCCGGGAGCGCATGGAGCAGGCCCCGCCGGAGTTTGCGGAAATGGGCAAACGCTTTCTTTTGCAAAAGCAGGCCTGGAATCTGGCCGACTATACGGATCTGCTGGAGTTCTGGCTGGAGCAGATCCGCTCCAAGCTCTACCCGGCACAGTACGATCACGTGCTGGTGGACGAAGTGCAGGATCTTTCCCGCCTGCAGCTCATGCTGGTGTGCTCCCTTATTTCGTCGTCGGGCCAGGGTTTTTTCGGCATCGGCGATCCGGACCAGTCCATCTACAGCTTCCGCGGGGCGCACGGGCAGTGCCGCAAGTTTCTTGAAGGCTACTGGCCGAACCTCGATGTCGTAAGCCTTACCCACAACTACCGCTCGCGGCCGGGCGTGCTTGCGGCGGCCAGGGGAATCATCGGCGCGCATGCGGTCAGCCCTTCTCTGACCCCGGTGCGCAGGGAACGCGCGGCGCTCTTCCTCTTTGACGCGCCCGGCGCGGACCGGGAAGCCGGCTGGGTGGCCGAGCGCATCGCCGCCCTGATCGGCATGAGCAGCCACACCCTGACCGATGCCGCCCGCAACGCCAAGACGCCCTCTCCTGCAAGAGGAAAAACAGGCCGCGCCGAAAACGCTCCGGCTGCCGCCCCCGATTCTTCTTCCGGCGGCAAAACCGATTACGAAGTGCAGGGCGATGGCTATTCCCCCGGCGACATCGCGATTCTGGTACGTACCCACGCCCTTGCCCCGCTTTTCCGCAAGGCTCTCGACCGGGTGGGCGTGCCCGTGGCCGAGCCTGCCGCCGACTCCTTCTGGTCCGACCCGCGCGTGACCCTGATTCTCCGGGCAGCCGGCCGTATTCTCGGTATCGCCGATACCGACACCGAGGCCGAAAAGCTTACCTCCTTCTGCCCGGACAAGGTCTTTGCCAAAGGCCCCTTGGGCGTAGCCGCCTTTATGTCCTCCATCCCGCCTTTTGACGCCCTGTTCTGGCAGTCTCCCGCCTTCCGGTCCCTGGTCAAGGCCTACGACGCCAACGGCGGCTGGGCGCCGCTCCTCACCTGGATCGGCCTGCAGAACGAACTCGAACTGGTGCGCGGCAAAGCGGAAACGGTGCAAATACTCAGCCTGCACGCCGCCAAGGGCCTGGAGTTCGGCGTGGTCTTCCTCCCCTGCCTGGAAGACGGCCTCCTGCCCTTTGTGGGGCCGGAACTGCTCACCGGCAAGCCGGAAAAAGGCCGCTCCACCGACATGGACGAAGAACGCCGCCTCCTTTACGTGGGCGTAACCCGCGCCCGCGACGCCCTGTTCCTCTCCCACTCGGCCAAGCGTATGCTCTACGGGCGGGAACTACGTCTCAAGCCCTCCCGCTTCCTCGACGGACTGCCCCAGGACGCCCTGACCCGCTCCACCATAGTGGCCCACAGTTCCCGCAAGGAAAAACAGCTGAGCTTGTTGTGATGTAAGAGGGGAAGAGAATGTGGGGGAAGGAGAAAACCCCCTTTTGAGAAAGGGGGTTTTACCCTTCCCCCACGCCCCCATCCTCATTCCCCCCAAACATTTTATTTTGTTGGATGAGTTGGGGTGTGGGGGGCTGTGCGGTTGCTGCGGCGGTGGGTTGCGCAGTTCCAGACAGGG
>JAVBTB010000081.1:0-26054 GCA_031556355.1 Desulfovibrio sp.
ACCGATGAGGGCGGGAATGGTGATGAAGCTGAGGATCCGCACCATTTCGCTGCGGGGAAAGGCGCGGATGGCTGCAAGCCTCCCGACCGGCACCATGAGGGCGCCGCCCACTCCCTGAAGGATGCGCGACGCGACCATGGCGCCGAGGTTCGGCGACAGGGAGCAGCATAGGGAGCCGAAGGTGAACAGGAGAACGGCGGCGACGAAGACTTTTTTGGTGCCGAACCGATCCGCCAGCCAGCTGGACGCCGGAATGACCAGGGCCATGGTCAGCATGTAGGCGATGACCACCGACTGCATCTGCAGGGGGTTGGTCTTGAGGCTGCTGGCCATGGCCGGCAGCGCCGTGTTCAGAATGGTGCTGTCCAGGGTCTGCATGAAAAAGGCGATGGCCACCACCCACGGCAGAACACGGGCCGTTTTCACATCAAGACTAAATTCCTGCGCAGCCATGATCCCTCCTTCCTGTCAAATCCCGATATCCCGTGTCGGAATCCGATGCCGGCGGAGTTCGGGCTCCGCGCGTGTCAGGGTAGAAAACCCAGTGTATAGCGCTCTACCGGGGCGTAATTGTCCCTCAGCGGAGGCACGTCGTCCGCCTCTTGCGGCAAAGGCCGCGTCCAGCGGTTGCGGAACATGCGGGAAAGCTCCGCATCCATGTCTCCGCTACCCGGCTCAGGCAATTCGCGTGGCGTGCGAAAGGCCAGCAACATGACATTCTGCACGGTCGAACCGTCGGACGCATATTGAACAGGGAAGAGATAAACACTGCTGAACACAGAGGCAAATGCGTTGCGGATGGAACGGAGCAAACGGCCGTTGTCCCCTTCAACCGCGGTAATGATATTCATCAGAAACACGCCGTCGTCGGCAAGCAGGGCGTGGGCTTTTTGGGCGGCTTCCACTGTGCCCACGTGGAACGGCACCGTATAATGCGAGTTGAATATATCGGCAAAAATAAGCTGGTAAGGGCCTTTCGCGCCGGGGTCGAGCGTGGTGGCGGCGCGGTTCAGAAAGCTGCGCGCGTCCTCATGGTATACGGTCATGCGGGGGTCGTCCGCCGGGGTCCAGAAATAGTCGTGCGCCGCTTGGGTCATGCCCGGATCCAGTTCCACCACATCCAGGGAAAAGTCTCGCGACGCAAGGCCCGATTCTCCCGCCAGCAGCCACTTGGGGACGGAATAGCCTCCGCCGCCCAGCATCAGGATGCGCGACGCTTCGGGAACAAGATACGTGCCCAGGCGGTAAAACCGGGTGTAGGCAAAGGCCAGCTCCGTATGGTTGTCCATAAACGCTCCGGACTGGTAGCTGCCGGGGTCGGTGCGCAGCATGCGGGCGGGGCGGTCATACATGCGTCCGTCCATGATCTGGAGGGAGGAATACTGCGTTTCCAGGGTCAAAAAGCCCTTTTCCGCCTGGTAGGCGGTGTAGGCGTGGTTGCCGAAACCCATGAGCAGTATGACGGCGGCAAGCAGCGCCTTTCCCAGAAACGGCCTGGCCTGCGCCAGGCAGGCGGCGGCCAGCAGGCATCCCGCCACCCCGAGAATGGTCTCCATGGTGCCGAACCAGGAAATAAGAATAAAGCCGCCGAGAAAGGTGCCCGCAATGCTGCCCACGGTCGAGACGGCGTTCAGGCGGCCGATGATCGTTCCCGACGTTTCGCTGCTGGTGATGGCAAGACGCATGGCATAGGGGGAAACCATGCCGCACAGGATGCTGGGGGCGGCAAAAAGAAGCAGGGCGGCGCAGACCGTGGCCAGATGCAGGGAAGAAACGGCTGTGGAAAGGACATCCAGCACAAGACCCTGCAGCAGGGCTGTGAGGGTGACGCAGACGGCGGCTCCGGTCAGCAGGGCGGCAAGCCGGGCATGGGCCTTGCGAAGCTGCCGGGTGGCTTCCGTCTCGGCATGGCTGCCTTTCGCACGCCTGAAATTTTTACCGCCGGGCGTTCCCGCCGTGACACTTGCAGGCGCCTGGCCATCACCGGGGATGGCGTGTGTCGGGCGCAGGGTACTGTCGGCCAGACGTCCTCCCATCCAGTACCCAAGGCTGAGACTCGCCAGGATCACGCCGATCAGACTTGTCCAGACAACAATGGACGTTCCCATCCAGGGCGCGAGCAGGCGCGCTCCCGCCATTTCAAGGACCATGACCGCAAGACCGTTCAGGAACATTACAACTGCCAGCATGCGCCTTCCTTCGGGTTACTGTATACGGGGCTGTGGTATTTGTATCATTCACAAGTATGGCACGTTTTCTTCCGGCGGACAAGAAAGCGGGGAAAACCCCTTGCCTGTGCCGTCCGCCGGGGCTCTTTCCCCGCGGCCTCCTTCCGGGAGAAGGAGGAAGTAAGCTCTGCATCACCTTCCATACCACCCATTTGATACTTATATTGTTTTGCGGTATACTCTTAAAAGACTCTAGAGAATATACCACCAAAATTGCTGGAGGATTATGGTGCTTATTCCCTTTGCAGCCCTCAAAGACAGGAGAGCTCTGCCGCCGGACAGCAGGACGACGGACTTTTTTTCGATATATACATGGTTCAGGCGGGTGGGGGTGACGGTGGCGGGCGTAGCGCTTTTTGCGAATATATCCCTTTCGCATGCCCACGCCGCAGAACGGGGCCGCCAGCCGACCATGCCTGTGGTCACCGCCCAGATGGCCCAAAAAGCCGCTACACCTTCTCCGAAACGGGACACGAAAAAAGCGTCCACAAACAACAAGGTCAAACCTTCGATCACGACGACGGCGCAAAAGCCTTTATCCGGCGCGTCTTCCAAAGCTTCCGGTTCTCAAAAATCCCGGTCCTCCACAGTTGGGCGGGCAGCGGACGCGTCCCGCAAGCCGCAGGTAACCGCCCGCCCCACGGGACAGCAGTCCGCAGCCGTGCAAAAGCGCGCTCCCGCAGCTATGCCCACAAACAGCCCGGTGGCTGTAAAGCCATCCGCTGTCCCGCAGAAAGCCGCCGTTGCTTCACACAAACAGGCCGCCGCACGACTGACGACATCCGGCGGACAGAAGGCAGAAGCCGCCCGAACGGCCAGGACGGCCTCCGCAGTGGAAAGCGTGGACGAGATTCTTGTCCGCAACCGGACGGAAGCGGCCGCGAGGCAGCGGGTGTATCGCGTACGGGAAGAGAGGGAGGACGCTCCCCTTTTTCGCACCAACCAGCGGCTGAGCGTCAGCGGCGGCGTGGTGACGCCTCCGGAGAATCGCCTTACGCCCGGCCATACCATATTTGCAGGAGCGAATCCCAATACCGTCGCCCGGTATGAAGAGGGCAGCTCCGGTGAAATGAGCGTGCGCTACAAAGTGCGCAACGGCACGGCTGCGCGGCTTGCCGTGAATCCGCAGGACGAGTCCTCCCCGCTGTATACGCCCGGTTCAAAGGACAGCGGCATCAGCACGGGCTTGTATCTGGATACGGACGTGCTGGATAATGTGCAGTTGCAGGTCGGGGGCGAATACCGAAGCGCCGAGGAGCGCGGGCAGACCGAGACCCGTGCGGGAGGCGGTACAGGAGCCTCCGTGGGGCTGCGCTGGAATTTTTAGGCGCGCCGGGTTCTCCGTGCTCATCAACCGGCCGGAGGTGAACGCCAAAGCTCTGGCAGACCTTGCCCACATGCGTCTGCATCCCCGCTTCCGGCACATGGCGCCGGAGGATCTGGCGGCCATCACCTCATACCTGGTTTTCGACAAAGCCGACTCCCGGACTGCCGTTGCCTGAGAAGAGAGCAGATTCTCTTGAAAGAATGGCTTCTGCGGCCGAAGGCCGGGAATGCGCCACCCTTCAGGGATACTGTCAAACTTTCTTGAGAAGTTTGTCCAGGTAGGGGCTGTCTTCCAGTTCAGGCATGCAGGGCAGATCGGCCGAGCCGTGACGTGCGCGCCGCATCAGAAAACGGAACCGGCGCATTTTGGCGTGGGCCGCGGTATCCTCGGGACTGGTCTGCAACAGATCTTTTTCAGAAAAGGGAAGGGAAGAGGCTTTGGGTTCGATATACCCGGCGTTTTTCAGCAGAGTATAGGCCATGCGCAGTTCTTCCGGAATGTGGGAGGTGTCTTCCAGTTCCAGGGGCTTGCCCGTACCCGGAAGATTGTCAAAAGCGCCTTCCTGCTGGGCTTCCAGGATTTTTTGCTCGGCCACAAAGGCGATGGCGGAAAGGGCGTTCATGGCAGTCAATGATCGTATGAGGTGTGCGAAAAAACCTGTATGCGCCGGTTACGCGACGAGTACCGAGTTTACGGTGCAGGGTCAAGCCGTTCCTTTGCCGGGCGCGGATGCATGCTTCTTGCCACTCCGTGAACCTCGGAACGGCTATGCAGACGGCCAGCAAAGGAATCCCCGGCATCGGAGCGGGAATGCCGGGGACGGTCGGAAACGACCACCAGCGGTGTAGCGTCCGGATTATTCCGGGGTGCGGATAGTCAGTACTGGAATCGGGGAGAGGGTGACCACCTTTTCCGCCACGGAACCGAAGAGAAGGCGGTTGAGCCCTTTGCGCCCCAACGTACCCATAATAATGAGATCCGCTTTTTCTTCCGCCGCCTCGGCAAGGATGCCCTCCGCGGGATCGTTGCGCACCACCCTGCCGGTGGCCTTGCTGTCCTGGAAGTGTTCCTTGAGAAAGTCGGCCATGCTTTTTTCCGAACTCTTGCGGAGATCTTCCTCAAGAGTCTGGAGGGTCATAGGGTCGATTTCGTGATGTCCGCCAATGTCGGATAACACCGGTGAGACGTACACGACAATAATGTCGGCGCCAAAAGTTTTTGCCAGGGATTTGGAGTACTCGGCCACCAGGGGACTGTGCTGCAGGAAGTCGACTGCACAAAGAATTTTCTTGAACGCGCGCATACCAAGCTCCTCTTTTGCGGGTTGCCTCCTTTGTTGTCGGGCCGCACCTCCCGTCGAAGGAGGGGAAAGGAACATTTTCCATGGCTTATATGTATATTGCCAGAAAGGATACGGGTAAGGCAAGAAAAAACATCCCGCTGTTATTCGGGCGGGGGGATCTCGCCCAGCATGCGCTGCACATCGGCCAGGCGCTCTTCTGCAAGGGGCAGGCGAATGGCCGTTTGCGTCGCATGCGGCGTAATGACGAGGGAACATTCTTCTATGCCGCGCAATACGGTCACTTCGCTACGTATGTCGCAGGCTGTGCGTTCAAAACGTCTGTTTCGTCCGTCTTCCCAAAAAACCGTGACGCCATCCGCGTCAAGAATGCACGACCGGGGCATGCCGCGCATCATGCGGTAGCCCCGGGCGATATAGAAGGCAGGCAGGATAAGGCCCACATACAGGAAAGGGTAGTGGAAAAACAGCGCCGCTCCGATAAAGCCCGCGGCGACAAGGCCGTTCACGACCCAGGTATTGCGCAAAAAACCGCGTATGTCCGTCTGCAGGGTGAGGGAATCGTCCATGGCGTCACCGCACGTTGCCAAGGTGCACATGCCGCAGCCGCGTTTCCGCAATGGCGGCAAACCCTCGCAGCAGTTCCACCGGCGTGGCAGGGGCCTTCCACTGATGGGCCGGGAAGTAGCGGGAAATATGCAGGGGAATGTCCGGCGACACCCCGGCAAGCCATTCGGTGAGTTCGGTAAACTCCTCCGGCGAGTCGCTGATTCCGGGCACCACCAGGATGGTGGCCTCCACGTGCACGCCGCCGCGCACGAGGGATGCCACCGTTTCCCTGACCTGCGCCAGACTGCCGCCCAGTTTCGCGTAGGCCGCTTTGTTGAAGGTCTTTACATCCACGTTGGCGGCCGCGACCCAGGGGATAAGTTCGCTACAAACCTCTGCGGAAAACATGCCGTTGGTGACCAGCACCGTGGCTATGCCGGCCTCGCGCAGCAGGGGGGCGGCTTCGAGAATATATTCCGCCTGCAGGGCGGGTTCATTATAGGTGTATGCCACAGAGGCAAGGCCAAGCTTGCGTACCGTGTCGACCAGCTCACGGGGGGACAGGGAGGCGAGGGGAAGCTCCCGGGCAGGGTGGGCAATGGAGTGATTCTGGCAGAAAGGGCAGCGCATGTTACAGCCCAGACTGCCCAGGGAAAAGATACGTGTGCCAGGCTGCCAGTGGTAAAGCGGTTTTTTTTCGATGGGGTCGACGGCCTGGGAACAGAACCTGCCCAGATAGGGGGACACGAAGCCCTGTTCCGTATACCCACGCACCCCGCACACTCCCGTTCCGCCAGGAGGGATGGTGCAACGGTGCACGCACAGCCCGCAACGGGCGGTTGCGCCGTTTTTGCCCTCTTCCTTCCGCCACCAGCGGGGGGCAACCAGGGGGGGCAGAGAAGCGAAACTCCCGGCAAGGGCGGAAAATCCGGCGGTCATGGCAACCCTTTGCGGCAGAGGCGGTCGATGTCCCGGCAGGCAAAGCCGCGACGGTTATTCCAGATATCGCTGCACGCTGAAGCGTTGCAGAGAAATGCCGGACAAATCGGAAATCCCGGCCTTCTGGGCAGCGATGCTGATTTGTTTTTCCACGGTATCCACGCCGGGCAGATCCGGCAGGAGCAGCCCGCGTTGCTTGCCCTTGGTCACGATAACGCCCCAGACGCGGGGGTCAAGTTCCTTCGGGTCGGCCACCGGTTCAGGAGCGCCGAGCACGTCGACGGAAAAGACCGCGTTGTCCAGTTCCTCCGCCCGCATGGGCGGAAAGCGCGGATCGCGGGTAGAGGCGCTGACGGCGTTCATGATGATTTCCTGCACAAGGCTGGGGCTGGCGGGCAGAATGGTGCCTATGCAGCCGCGCAGGGAACCGGCCTTGGTTTTGATGGACACAAAGCAGGCCTTTTGTTCCTGCCAGTTCTTTTCTTCCGGGGCCAGTGCCGCCGCGTCGCTTTCGGTCAGTTGGGGCCGGTCGCCGGTCAGAAGGCGGGAGACCACGAGCCTCGCCAGCTTGGGATAGGGGTGGCCTGTGGCGGGAGCCGAAGGAGGATTTGCTGCGGGGCGTGCCGCCGCGGGCTTTTGTATCTTGAGTTCCACGCAGCCCTGTATTTCGGCGGGGTTTGCAGCCGCTTCCGCCCTGGAGTCCGCCTTCCACAGAGCGTTGCAGTACCCCACGCCGAACGGTCCTTCATAGGAGAACACCTCCACAGGACCGTCGGTCAGGCCCAGCAGGGCAAGCACGGAACGCATGCCGCACTCGCCGGCATTGGTGAGCACGTCCTGGGGAAGACCGCTCACAAGGGACGAATCACCCGTTTTCAGCGCGCGCACGATCGCTTTGTCGAACACCGCGCCTTCCGGGCGGTAACCCGAGGGCGCGCCCGCCTTCAGGCGGTGGGAAAGGTCGCCGCTGGCCAGCAGCGCCCAACTGCCGCTTTCGGTGCTGTTCCGGACGCTTTCAGTCGTGCCGGTCTGGCCGGCTGTTTTGGGGCGGGCGGGTTTCGGCGTGCGGAATGACTGCAGGGCCGTGCCCAGCGCGTGCGCCGCCGAGGGCGCAAGGCCTATGGGGCTCGCCAGAATGACAGGCGGCAGCTCCCCGCCGAAGGTGCGGGCAAGAAAATACAGCGGGACGATGGAGCCGTGGTCCTTGGTCAGATCCTCCAAAGCGCCGAAGGTGACGGGAACGCGCGACGCGCGCAGGTGGTCCGCCAGGGCGCGGGCCTCGTGCACCGGAGTATCAAGGGTAAAGGCCACCGAAGGCGCGCCGAAAGGAGCGAGGCTGCCGCTGATGCGCGGGGCGATATTGATGGAAAAAGCCCCCGGCGCATACGGCTGGTGCGGGGACAGCACGAGCATCACGTCCGGTTTGCCTGTGTGCGCCATGACCGCCAGACGGGCGAGAAGCCGTTCCAGACCGTCCAGTGTGGCGGCTGCCTCCTGTTCGCGTCCATGTCCCACTTCCGGCACGATAATCGGCGGATGCGGCATAAGCGCCGCCCATATCCAGGCCATGGTTATCTCCTTGCGATACGCTTGTTCCCGTGTGTTGCGGGCATGCCGCGCCGTCTGTCCCGGCGCGGCATGCCGTTATTGCGCTCTTTGCTGTTGTATACGGAAGTATCACAGATATGAGCGGATATTTTCAAGACAAAATGCGCGAATGTTCCGGATAACAGTCCAGGCAGAGCAGTTGTCCTTTATGCGGGCGGAGCATGGATTCCGCGGTGCGTTCCCCGCAGCGGGCGCAGGGAATGGAAGGACTGAGCAGCGCCTCCGGCAGGGCCGGATCCAGGAGCGGTTGCAGCATGATATAGTCCGCCCCCTTGGGAGAAAGAATCAGGGCCATGCGCTCTTCCCGGGACATTTCCGGCCCCTCGGCGCCAAGCCAGACGACCCGGCATCCCGTGCGGGTTTTGCGGTTGTAAAAGGACATGGCCGCTTTGCCGCGTGGTTTTAAAAACAGGTTGCCCTTGCCGAGGGTACAGCCGAGCAGAGCCTGGGCCGCGTCCACACAGCAGGCGTCCGTTTCGGTGATGCAAACAAGCTCCTCGTCTTCGGCGGGAGCGGTAAGACCGAGTTGACGCGCGGCCTCCATGACCATGCGGCAGCCTATGGCAAGGCCGGGGCAGGCATGCCCGTGAAAGGCCACGGCCCTTTCCCACAGAGTTTCCATGGATGTAAACATATGACCCCCTGAAAATATTCTGGTTCTCTTTATTGTTCGTAGAAGTTCCGGCACTGCTTGTCAAGGGAACGCTGGATACCGGTCTTTTCGCCCTTTGCCTGCGTCAGACTCGTCCCGTGCGCAGCTCATGCATGTCTTGATACACCTTGCCTCACCCGAAACTCCTCTTCCCTGGCAAGGAACGAAAACCCTCATTACTCCGCGCTTCCCCAATACGCTTACGTTTCCGGCTTCACTGCGGGATTGAAGTAGCCAAGGCGCAGACCGGGACATTCCTTTTGCAGGCGTTTGCGGAAGTTCACGAATCCGATGCAGGGACCGGTCTCGATGCCTTCCATGAGTTCCAGATAGAATTCCGGATCTATGTTCAGATTGCGGAGCTGGATGCAGTCAATGCCCTCTTCCAGAACAAGGGCGCGCAGGGCGGCGAATTCCTCCTCCGTATCCGTAAAGCCGGGAAAGAACAGCAGGTTGAGGGAAACGTACACTCCGCCGGACTTGGCCGCGCGTATGCTGTGGACGACATCCTTGAAAGAGTAGCCCTGGGGCCGGTAATAGCGGGTGTAGGACTCGGCGCGCGCGCTGTTCAGGCTCACCCGCAGCGAGGTGAGCCCCGCTTCGGCGAGGTTCGCGACGGACTCCGGAAGGGAAGCGTTGCTGTTCAGGTTCACCGTACCCAGCCCCCCCCGCTCGCGGAAAAGGCGCACGGCGCGGACGAGCAGGGCGGCTTCGGTCAGGGGCTCGCCTTCGCACCCTTGCCCGAAGGAGTAGATGGGGTTTTCCGTTTCGTTTCCGGCGTGGTGGAGCATGACCTCGACGATTTCTTCAGCCGTGGGCGTAAAGGCCATGCGGTTCTGCGGGGTAGCGCAGATGCGCGAGCCTTTTTCCTGCTGGGAAATGCAGCCGATGCAGCGGGCGTTGCAGGCGCGCGCAACCGGCAGAGGGGCCTCGTACCGGCCGAGGCACAGGTTGCGGGCGGCAGGGCAGTTGTAAGTCAGGGCGCATTTGGCGACCAGGTGCTGCATCAGGCGGTTGTTCGGGTAACGCTTCATGAGGGCCTCGGCCTTCTTTTTCAGAACGGCAAGGGGCACCCCGCGAAACTCCTGGCGCGGGTCGGCATCCACCTTTTTGGCGCAGATGTAAAAGCGGTTATTGGCAAACCCGACGGCTCCATAGGCGAAAAGGGGCAGCACCGGCGCGTCCCCGTCGCTCTGGTAAGCGGGGTGTGCGGTCAGGGTATGGGCGGGCGCGGCAAAAGCGGCCACGGCAAGTTCTTCCTGCAATTCCAGCTCGCCGGTTTCCGGATCAAGGCCCAGGGCGCGCCGTCCGGGGAGCAGGAACAGCTCGCTTTCCTCGGGCAGAGGCATCAGCTCTTCCGGCTTCGGCAAGGCTATTTCCTTGCCTCTGCGGCAGACCATGAGCAGGTCGGGGTCGTCGTAAATATTGCCTGACGCGTCGGCCACGACCAGGTGGGGGCGAATGGAGGGTGCTGCCATATGCGAGCCTCGAAATATCGTTGTTTGACAGAGTAATTTATGATAGCGCCTTTGAATTACGCAAGGTTGCCCGAGGATGCAAGGGGCAGGGAAAAGCGGACGGGACGGGTCCGCGCGCGGGCGTGCCTCTTGCCGGCCCTGGCCGGGAGCGCGAAAGGACACGCCCTTGCGGTTCTTTTTCTCCCCGGAGAAGAACCGCTTTCCGCATGCCGCCGTCAGAGCCTGGAAATCACCGGAGAAGTTCCCATATGTTCAGCGATCCCATGGTTTCTCTCATGTTTATGCTGCTGCTGTGTTTTGTGGGCATGCTCGTCATGTTTCTGTTTGTCATCCGGACCATTACAGCCCAAGCCAATGCCCTGCGCGACGGGTTTGCGGGGCAGCAGAAAATTCTGGATGACGTCGAGCAGCGCCTGATGGAGGCAACATTCGCCCTGCGCGCCTTGCAGGCCCAAACGGGCAGAGAGGAACCGGCCGGAACCGCCCTTGAGAAAAAGCCTTCCGTTCCGCGCGGCCCGTCTGCCCTCCCCCGGGAAGGGGGAGGCGCCTCCCGCCCGGCGCCAGGGAACGGCGGAGTTTCGGCATCCCCGCATGGCGGCGGAGATCTGCTGCCCTTTCCCGGAGCGAGGGAGAGGCACCACCGCCCGGCAAATGGCCGCCCCGAAGCGGCAAGGACGGCGGAGTCCGGCGGCAGAGGCGAGTCCGACTTTATTCTTGAAGACCTTTCCTGAAGGCAGGCCGATGCACACTGTTTCTCGAAAAGTATCCTCCATAGCCCTCGTAATCAAGGAGGGCAATGCCGAGGCTGAAAAGCTGGGCCTGACCATCGAAGCCTGGCTGCGCACGCGCGGCATTGCCGTCTGGACGGGCAGGCACGGCAACGAGCCGGTGCATTGCTGCGCCGCGATGCCCGATGTGGATCTGCTGCTGGCCTTTGGCGGCGACGGCACCATTGTTTCCGTTTCACGCTACCTGCTGGGGAGGAATATTCCGGTGGCCGGGGTGAACTTCGGGCGGGTGGGCTTTTTGGCGGAGTTTCCCCGCAACGCCTGGGAGGCCACCCTGCGGCGGATTCTGGAGCAGGGCGTTCTGGTGGAAGAACGCATGGCGCTCCATTATTCCCACACGCGCGACGGCACGGAACTGCACAGCGGCCTGGTCGTCAACGATGTGGTGGTAACGCGCGGCAAGCTGGCCCGCCTTGTGTCCCTGGCGCTCGGCGTGAACGACGAGCCCTTTATGGTGCTGCGCTCGGACGGGCTTATTCTTTCAACTCCCACAGGGTCTACCGGGTATGCCGGTTCCGCGGGGGGGCCGCTGCTGCTGCCCCGCCTGAACAGCTATGTGGTGGCGGCCATCTGTCCCTATTTGAGCAGCTTCCCCCCTTTGGTGCTGGATGCGGAAACTGCTTTCTCCGTCACCGTGGGTGAAGCGGGCACCGACCTGTTCCTGACCCTGGACGGGCAGGAAACCCTGCCCCTGATGGTGGGCGACACCATCAGCGTACGCGGCGTGCCCGGACAGTTTATAGTGGCGGAACTGGGGCTTTCCGGCTATTTTGACAGACTGCGCCAGGCTGGTTTTGTGCAGGAGTCGAAAACGCCGGCTCAATAGGGCTGCCGCGCGTTGCGCGCCGTTTCGCCACGGGGCCGGACTGTTGCCGTGGCGGACGCTTTTTCCTAAATGCCGTTACTTCGTATATTGCAATGGTGCAGCAGGGAAACGAGTATGTCAAAACTGCCCGTTTTTACAAAAGTACGCGATATCCAGTTCGGCAACCATCCCGCGCTGGAAGCCTGGCTGTATCATTTTCTTACTGAAAACAACATTGAGTACTTGCTGAACCCTTCCATCGTCTCCTCCCCGGAGCAATTGCGGTTCATGGTGGCCCTCAGCGACGAGCAGGTATACCTGCCCTGCGGGGACGAGCTGTTTTTTCGCATTCTGTATACGGACACCTCCGGACTCCTTTCGCGCGAGTACCTCAAGGCCTGGCGGTTCATCATCAAGCTCGTGCACTCCTATTCCATGAGCAAGGCGGATGCCCGCCGTATTCTCGGCCTGTGCCGCTACCGCTTTAATCGCTTTTATCAGGAACGCATGGTGCTGCCTTCGCGCATGATCAAGCGGCTGGTGACAATAGTGCTTACCCAGTGCGGCGACCACGACCCGTTTCGCGAGCGCAAGCACATGGCCAATGCCCATGCGGAAGAGGTTTTGCAGGACAGGGCGTTTTTGCAGGAGCTTTACCGTTGCCCGGATTTTGGCGACGCTTGTATGGACATTCCCCTGCTGCGTCGGGAAATGGACTTTACAGAAATGGCCAGGCTGATGGTATTTTCCACCCTCGAGATCCTCTGGCAGGAGAAGCGGGAAGGAGTCGATCTGGCTGCGGAGGTCGCTTCCCTTGAGGGATACCGCAGCGTACTGCATACCGCCTTTGATCTGGACGGGGGCATACCCAAAAAAATCCTGTTTATCCCCGACGTGGCCGGGGGCTTCATGTTCGATGTGGTTCTCATACGCTCATTGCTGCGCCAGGGGCACCAGGTGGTGCTTGTCCTGAAGGACGCCTTCTATTTCAACTCGCCCACCATCTGGGATGCCGAAAGCGACATGAGCGTGCGGGCCGCCCTGGAAGATGCGCATTTCAGCACCCAGGAAAGCATCACCAAAAACGAATTGCTGCAACTCCTGCGTGAACACCGTTTCGTGGTTATTTCCGACGGCACGGCGGAACAGCTCAATCTGTACCGGACCACCGTTTCTTTTGCCAGGGCCTGGAAAGAATGCGATCTGATCATTGCCAAGGGGCGGCGCAACATGCAGGTGCTGCTGGGCACAAGCCACCAGTTTACCCGCGACCTTCTTTGTTACTGGCGTGACGATGGCGATGGAGGCGAGTTTCATCTTGAACTTAAGCCGAGGGCGGGCTGGATACGCAAGTTCGCGGAAAAGGATCTGTTGCTGCAGGCCAGGAATATTATCCGCGAGATGCACATGGCCAGAAAAAACGGTAAGACGGTCATGTTCTACAGTGCCGTGATCGGTTCCATACCGGGGCAGACCAAGGTGGCCATTACGGTGGTCAACACCTTTGTGGCGTACCTGCGCGACAGGATGGACAACACGCTGATTATCAATCCGGCGGAGCATTTTGAAGAGGGGATGGACGGCGATGATCTGATGTACATGTGGGAGCATGTGCAGCGCAGCGGTTTTCTCGACGTATGGCGCTTTCAGACCGTGGAGGACATCGAGATCAGCTTCAGCCTCATGAACCGCAAGGTGCCGTCCCTGTGGTCAGGCAAAGACTCCACCTTTTCCACCGGGTGCACCAAGGAAATGCGCATCGCCCTTGATGAGCAGCGCAAGCATCCGGAACTGCAAATCATCGGCCCGGCCCCGGAAAAGTTCTTTCGCCGCCGCGATTACGGCGTGGGCAAATATTTTGACGCCACCCTCAAGGGATAAGGAATCCTGACCATGAATGAAGAGATACTGGTGATAAAAACCACCCTGGAAGCCTGCTTTACGGTGCAGAGCGCGGCAACGTCCGCCTGGCACGATACGGAACCGGTGGAACCGGTCTGCACGGACGAACCCACGGTGGAAAACCTGCGCAATCTTGTTCTGCTGGAGCATCTGTGCAACTTCCAGCTCTGGCATACGGAAGACCGGTGCCGCAGAACAGACGTGCCCGATGCCGTTATCGTCGAGTGCAAGCGTTTATGTGACGCAATGAACCAGAAGCGCAGCGACTGCATTGAAGCCATAGACAACTGCCTCTATGCCCTGCTCAAGCCGCACCTGCCCCAAACGACGCGGCCCCGGCACAATACGGAAACGCCGGGCATGGCTGTGGACAGGCTTTCCGTCCTCGCCCTCAGGGTCTATCACATGGAAGAGCAGACCAGGCGCATTGACGCCGGTTCCGACCACGTCAAATCCTGCCGGGAAAAGCTGGAACTGTTGCGCAGACAGCGGGCGGATCTGGCCAAGGCCGTGCTGGAACTGATCGCCGATTACGCGAACGGGGTAAAAGTGCCTGTGCTGTACAAGCAATACAAGATGTACAATGATCCGAACCTGAACCCGGAACTGTATTCCAAAGAGTCATAGCATGTCTGTCAAACCTCCTTCTTCCGCTCCGGAGCTTCTTTCCTATGACGAGGCCGTCGCGGCTCTGGATGCCGACGACCCGGCGGTGGTGGAAGCCGTAACCGCCCACATTACGCGCTATTCCGCGGAAGCGGGCGAACTGCTCCAGGCGGGCCGCGACTATCTGGATCTGCTTACCCCCACCGGTGACACGCCCGTTCTGGAAGCCATCGCCATGGAACTTGTACGGGAAGTGCTGGAAGACGAACTGGACGAGGCGGAGTGATGCGGAAACGTTTTGCGGGTCTTGCGCCCGCCGGGATATGCCGCGTCCGCCGTTCTTTTCACTCCTGGAAGGAGAACCCCGGTGAAATGGTGCCTTTTTCTTTTCGTGCCGCTCCTGCTCGCCCTTGCGGGAGGGGGCTGGTGGTACACCGCGCAGGAGCGGAAAAAGACTCCCATTTCCCTGCAGAAGCGGGGAGTAGAGGCCTTTATGGCCTTTCAGCAAAACGGAGATCCCGCCCGGCTGCGGGAAGCCGAGTCCCTTACCCGGCAGGCCTTCGACTATAATCCGGAAAATCCCTATGCCTTTGCGGCGAAAGACGTCGCCGGACATGGAAAAGGGCGATAACGGTATCCGTCATCGCCCTTTCGTCTATCGCGCTTACGATTGTATAGCTTTTTCGACTCCACTATCCGGGTACGGGGCGCGAACCGTTTCCGGATTTTGACCTTCTCACCCTCAATAACCAGGGTGAGCTCTGCTTTGTCCATTGGCGTATCCTCCCTGAGCGGTCCATACAGGGTTGCAGAACTCGTGCGCGGTTTTTAGGGTTAACCCGTTACTTCACGGTGTTTCCCAGGGCCTGCCGGAATCCTTCCATCCGTTCTTGCGAAGAGCTGCGGCTCATAAAGCCTGGAGCCCTTTGCTCCGGTTATCCCTGCTCGCGTTCGTCGCGGCTGTTGTGGGCCTACCGGCGGGCTTTTCCGTTTTACTGCTCCCGGCTGAACAGGAAAAAATCCCGTCACCTTGACGCGTACTTTATATATACGCCTGCCGGGACAAAAGGCAAGGGGATGAGAAATATTTCAGGGAAAAGAATATCGCGGGACTTCCAGTCTCCCGGCGGGCGGGGCATTTCGCCCGCCGGGCATAGGCGGGAGCAGGGCAGAGGCATGCCAGGAGGCTTCGGCAATCAGCGCAGCTTTTTTTCCAGCAGTTCGTTGACCAGGGCGGGGTTGGCCTTGCCCTTGGTCTCGCGCATGATCTGTCCCACGAAAAAGGAGATCAGCTTGGTCTTGCCGCCCTTGAAGGCGGCCACTTCCGCCGGGTTTTTCTCCAGCACGGCATCAACGATGCCTTCCAGTTCACCGGAGTCGGACACCTGGACCAGCCCCCGTTCCTTGGCCAGCGCTTCAGGAGACGCGCCCGAGGCAAATAGTTCCGGGAACAGATCGTGCGCCATGCGCGGGTTCAAAATCCCCTTGTCGATAACCGAGGCCAGCTCGGCCAGGCGGGCTGGGGGCATGGGAGCCTTGTCCGGAGAGATGTCCCGGGCCGCGCATTCGCGCAAAAATTCGCCGTGCATCAGGTTTGCCACGCGGCGGGGGCTGTTGCAGAGGGCCACGGCCTCCTCAAAATAGTCGGCCACGGCGCGGCTGCCTACCAGGGTTGCGGCTTCATCTTCCGGCAAGCCGTAGTGCTGCATGAAACGGGCGATACGCGGAAAGGGCAGTTCCGGCATCTCGTTTTTCCAGGCGGCGAGCTGTTCGGCGCTGACCAGCACGGGCGGCAGGTCCGGGTTGGGGAAATAGCGGTAGTCGTGCGCGTCTTCCTTGGAGCGCATGGCCTGGGTGACCTGTTTGACGGCATCAAACAGGCGGGTCTGCTGGATGATGGGCTCGCCGTCCTCCAGACAGGCTTCCTGTCGGGCTATTTCCGATTCGATGGCCCGCTGTATGTTGCGGAAGGAGTTCAGGTTCTTGATCTCCGTGCGGGTGCCGAACTCGGTTGCCCCTGCCGGGCGCAGGGAAACGTTGGCGTCGCAACGCAGGCTGCCTTCTTCCATGTTGCCGTCGGTGATGCCTAGGTAGACCAGGGTGGCGTGGATCTGCTTCATGTACAGGGCGGCTTCTTCCGCGCTACGCAGGTCCGGTTCGCTGACGATTTCAATAAGGGGGGTGCCGGCGCGGTTCAGGTCCACCAGAGTCATGCCCTGGCCGTGCACGCACTTGCCCGCGTCATCCTCAAGGTGGATGCGGGTAATGCCGATGCGGCGGGTTTTTCCCGCTGTGGTCACGTCCACATGCCCGTGTTCGCAGATGGGCGGGGCGAACTGCGAGGTCTGGTAGCCGTTCGGCAGATCCGGGTAGAAATAGTTTTTGCGCGAAAACAGTGAGGAAGAGTTGATGGTGCAGTTCAGGGCGACGCCGGCCTTGGCCGCCAGTTCGACGGCCTTGGCGTTCAGGCGCGGCAAGGCCCCGGGCATGCCGGAGCAAACCTCGCAGACCTGTTCGTTGGGCTCCGCCCCGAAGGTAGTCGGGCAGGAACAGAAAAGTTTTGACGCAGTCTGCAACTGCGCGTGCACCTCAAGACCGATGACCGCCTCGTACGACGCCATGAACCACTCCTTCAGAACATAGTGCATCAATACCACGCGTGCCTTATTGCCCCGCGTAATTGCAAAATATACCAGCACGCGGGGCAGGCTGTCCAGCGGCAATAGCCGGGCAAGGTTCTCGCCTGCCGGGGAAAAGAGTATTCCTTTCAGTATCTAAAGACCTTGAGCAATATTACAATCCTTGATACGACGAACCACAATGCATCCACGAAAGGCGGAGCATCCGGTTCTCCTTCAATCCCCGGCATATGTGACGGCTATGGCACATACAGTACTGAAAGAAAAAATAGTTGCGTCCATCCTGAATCGCTTTGCGGCGGCGACGGAGCAGCGCGAAGAAGCCCTGAGCGATGTGCTCGGCCTGACCGTGCCCGGCATTGACGAAACAGACGCGCAAAAACTCGCTGCCCTTGTGCCGCAGTTGCCTGTGGATATGTATGCAAGGTGGGCCGCTCTCTTTGCGGACCGGCTGCTGGAAACCGTCCCTGCCGCCCAGGTGGAAGAACTGTGCCTCGGCACCGAAGAAAGCGAAGCCACCCTTGCCCTGGTATATGTGATGTTCATGGAGTCGGAACGTATGGAAAAGACCGTGGCGGAAGATCTGAAGGAACTGGGCCTGCGGCTCTCCGGAACTGACGAGGACGCCGCTCTGCTGGGCGCATGGCTGAGAAGCCGCATGACCACCCCCTGTCAGTAAGCCGCGCCATGAAGATACTCTTTATCCACCAGAATTTTCCTGGACAGTACCTGCATCTTGTCCAGCATCTGCGCGCGGTTGGCGGCCATGAAATCATCGGCCTTGGCGAGGCGGAGAACATTAAGCGCCGGGGCACGCTTTACGGCATTACCACCATCGGCTACCCCGCCCCCGAGGGCGCGGGGGAAAAGACCCATCATTATCTGCACAGCACGGAAGCCGCTGTGCGCCGGGGCCAGACTGTGGCCCGCGCTCTGCTCAACCTGCGGGAAAAAGGCTTTGTTCCGGACGTCATCAGCCTGCACCCCGGCTGGGGAGAAGGCCTTTTCGTGCGCGACATATTCCCGGCCGTCCCCATCCTGATGTTCTGCGAATTTTTCTTCCATGCGGAAGAGGCCGATATGCAGTTTGATCCGGAGTTTCCCACCTCCATCGACTGGCAGCTCAGCGTGCGCATCCGCAATGCTCCCCAGCTTCTTTCCCTGGCCTCGGCCGACGCCTTCATCTGCCCCACCCAGTGGCAAGCTTCGCGGTATCCGGGCTTTATCCGCGACCGGCTGCGCCTTATCCACGACGGCATCGACACCGGCTACATGCATCCGGACGCCTCTGCCACGCTGGCCCTGCAACCCCTTAAAACGCCCGGAGAAAGCAGGGTGCTCGCGCCCGGCCTGGACAAAAAAAACGCGCCCGCCCCGGAAGAAGGGGAATACGCCGGTCCGCCCCTGGTTTTGAGCCGCAAGGACAGGGTGGTGACCTATATGGCCAGAAACCTGGAGCCGTACCGGGGGTTCCATGTCTTTATGCGGACTCTGCCGGAAATCCAGAAAAAACATCCGGATGCCCATGTGCTTGTCGTGGGCGCCGACGGGGTAAGCTACAGCCCCGCCCTGCCCAACGGAGAAACCTACAAGGCCCGCTATCTTGCGGAGGCCGCCGGCAAGGTAGATCTCTCCCGCGTCCACTTCCTGGGCCGCATTCCCTACATCTCCCTGCGCGCCCTGTTCCGCATCTCGTCAGCCCATATCTACCTTACCTACCCCTTCGTGCTCTCCTGGTCCATGCTGGAAGCCATGTCCTGCGAAAGTCTGCTCATCGCCTCGCGTACCTCTCCGGTGGAAGAAGTGCTCGTACACGGCAAAAACGGCCTTATGGTCGATTTTTTCAACCGGGACGAACTTTTGGCCACCCTGGACGCCGTTCTGAACAAACCGCGCGACTTTGACCATCTGCGCCGGGCCGCCCGCGAAACCGTGCTCGCCCGCTTTGCACTGGGCTCCTGCCTGGCAAAGCAGGCCGATCTTCTGCAAAAACTGGCCGACGGCGGATTGCCCGCGCGGGCGTAGAGAGGGGGGAGAAGAGGAAAGGCGGAATGCCTCCGGCGGGCAGGACGCTGTCCTGCGCCTGCCAGAGGGCGCTGCCCTCTGTACTCCCGCAAGGGGCCTCAGGCCCCTTGACCCTCATAAGGTCTCTGTGGGGCGATGTGGGGATTGGTTTGTCGAGCGTTGGCAGCCGGGAGCGCAGCCAACGCTCGACAAACCAATCGACCGTTCGGACCTTAGAGTATTTTAAAATTGAATTTTGCCACCGGTGCCGAACAAAAAATGGGGTTTCCAAAGGGATTCAATCCCTTTGGCCGCCGGAGGCAGTGCAACTCTTGGGCAACTTCAAAATTATTCCGCTCTAGCTTTTCTTCGCCTTGGCGCGGCGTACTGTGACGGTTTCTCCGCCGATGCCCCAGTTATCCATGTCCACTTCCTCGATGATGACGACGGTAGTGGCGGGGTTTTTGCCGAGGGTGGCGGCCAGAAGATCGGTCACGCCCTTGATGAGGGCGGCTTTCTGTTCCGGGGTGGGTGCTTCGCTTCCGCCGGTGAGCTTGATGTTCACGTAGGGCATGGGGAGTTCCTCATGTTATGCTTGCAAAAATGCGGCAAAGGCCAGGGTGGTGGCGTACAGGTCGGCCTTGCCCGACAGTTCAAAGGGGCTGTGCATGGAAAGTATGGGCGGACCGCAGTCAATGATGTCCATACCGTAGGCGGCAAGATGCATGGCGACGGTACCGCCGCCCCCGCCGTCCACTTTACCGAGTTCCGCCATCTGCCAGGGGATATTCTTTTTGTTCAGCACGGCGCGCAGCCAGCCCACGTATTCCGGGTGAGCGTCGTTGGCTTCGTACTTGCCGCGGTGTCCGGTGAACTTGCAGAAGCAGGGGCCGAAACCGATGGTAGCGGCGTTGAGCTTTTCGTGCAGTTCCTGCCAGTCCGGGTCGATGGCGGCGTGCACGTCGGCGGAAATGGCCTTGGTGGCGAGCATGGCTGCGGAAAAGCGGGCTTTGGGCTCCCAGGCGGCGATGAGATCCTGCATGCAGTATTCAAAGAAGCGGGATTTGGCGCCGGTAGAGCCTTCAGAGCCTATTTCCTCCTTGTCCCAGAACATCAGGCACTGGGTGTGGGAAGGTGTGGACTTCAGGCTGTCCAGCAGGGCTTCCAGAGCGGTGAAGACGTTGAGGCGGTCGTCCTGGCCGTAGCCGCCGATAAGCGCGGCGTCCAGCCCCACATAGCGGGCCGGTCCGGCCGGAACGGCCTGCAACTCGGCAGAGTACAAATCTTCTTCCACGATGCCGTATTTTTTGTGCAGCAGGGCCAGAAGGTGCGCCTTGACAGGATCTTTGGGGGCATCTTCCTTGCCTTCTCCTTTTGGGGAGCGGCTTTTCCCTACGATTTTGCCCGCCTGCTTGGCGGATGCGGCGGACTTGGCATCGTTATCCAAGGGCTTGTGCCCCATAATGAGGTTAAGCTTTTCCCCCTCAAAGGCCTTGGCCAGGGGAAGCTCGGCCTGACTCTGGGCCAGGTGGGGCAGCAGATCGGAAATGGTGAATACCGGTTCGCCGGGTTCTTCTCCCAACACCACGGGGATGACCCGGCCGTCTTCCCGCACGACGACCCCGTGGATGGCCAGGGGCCGGGCAAACCACTGGTACTTGCGAATGCCGCCGTAGTAATGGGTTTTGGCCTGGGCCACGCCCGCCTGCTCCAGCAGGGGGCGCTGCTTGAGATCGAGGCGGGGGGTATCGGCATGGGCGCAGATAAGGCGTATGCCTTTGGACAGCGGCGCCTTGCCCTTGCGGGCGACAAACAGGGTTTTGCCGTGCAGGTGCACCATGGCCTTGTCGCGGCCGGTGCCTTCGGCAAACCCGGCCTTGGCGAGGCGGTCGCGCAGGTAGGCGATGGTCTCCCGTTCTGTTTTGCAGCGGGTCAGAAAGTCGATATAGCGGGCGGCAAGGGCATCCATGGCCTTTGCGTCCTTGGGGGTATTGTATACCTCCCAGCAGCTTTTGGGAGTAAAGTCCAGAGAAGACATGGGGAGATCCTTATAGGTTCTGGGTTATCATCCAGGCGCATCCGGAGAGTGCCGGTTCCTCGACAGCGGCGCGGAACATTTACCGCGCTGGAAAACTGCACGCGACGGAGCGTGAAATCGAGCAAGGCCGGGTTCCCGCCCGCGGCCAGTTGTCCGGATCTTGTTAAAATTCCAGGTTGTTGGGCGTACGCGGAAAGGGGATAACGTCGCGGATGTTGGCAATGCCGGTCAGGAGCATGAGCAGACGCTCGAAGCCCAGGCCGAAGCCCGCATGCGGGGCGGAGCCGAAGCGCCGCAAATCCAGGTACCACCAGTAATCTTCAATGTTGTGCCCGAGTTCGCGGATGCGCTTTTCCAGGACATCCAGGCGATCTTCGCGCTGGCTGCCGCCCACCAGCTCGCCGATGCGGGGCACGAGCAGATCCATGGCGGCCACGGTTTTGCCGTCGTCGTTCTGGCGCATGTAGAACGCCTTGATGGCCTTGGGGTAGTCGTACACGATGACCGGTTTGCCGAAGTGTTCTTCGGCCAGGAACCGTTCGTGCTCGGTCTGCAGGTCGGTTCCGAAAAAGACCGGAAACTCGAAGACTCTGCCGCTTTTTTGCAGGATGTCCACGGCCTCGGTGTAGCTGACGCGGGCAAAGGGCTCGTTCAGGAGCTTCTGGAGGCGCTCCAGAAGCGTCGTATCCACATAGCGGTTAAACAGGTCGATGTCCTGGGGGCAACGGCTGATGACCCGGTGCACCACCTCGCGGGTGAAGTCCTCGGCCAGGTTCATGTTGTCCTCAAGGTCGGCAAAGGCCATTTCCGGCTCGATCATCCAGAATTCCGCGCAATGGCGGGGGGTGTTGGAGTTTTCGGCTCTGAAGGTGGGGCCGAAGGTGTAGACCTTGCCGAGGGCGAGGGCCAGGTTTTCCGCCTCAAGCTGGCCGGAAACGGTCAGACTGCATTCGCGTCCGAAAAAATCCGCGGCATAGGGATTGCCGGAGCTTTCTTGGGAGGTGGAAGACTGAGGCGGGGCCAGAGGCGGCAGGGTGGTCACCCGGAACATTTCTCCCGCGCCCTCGCAGTCGGAACCGGTCAGGATGGGGGTATGCACGTTGTAGAAGCCGTGTTCGCGGAAATACTCATGCACGGCAAAGGCCGCTTCAGAACGGATGCGGAACATGGCCCCGAATTTGTTGGTACGCGGGCGCAGGTGGGCGATGGTGCGCAAAAATTCATCGGAATGCCGTTTTTTCTGCAGCGGAAAGGCTTCCGCATCCGCCTCGCCGAGCAGGATGAGTTCTGTTGCGTGCACTTCCCATTTTTGCCCTTTGCCGGGCGATTCCACCAGCTTTCCGGTGATGCAGACCGATGCCCCCGTATTTACCGGGGCAAGAGCGGCGTGGGCCGGGGTACCGGCATCTATGATCACCTGCATGTTGGCAAGGCAGGAGCCGTCGTTCAGTTCCAGAAAGGAGAGATCCTTGGCGTCGCGCCGTGTGCGCACCCAGCCGCAGACGACGATGGGGTCCAGCGGCGTGGTGGCGGCAAGGGCGGCGGCAACAGAGGTACGGCGGGAATAGGCGGCTGACATGAGTTCTCCTTGGGCCGGGGAAACCGGCGCCGGGCTTGCTGCCTGAAGGCGGTGCGCCTGGCAGGCTGGAGCAATTTCACTTTGAAATTGCTCGGCAGACGCGTAGCGGATGCCCGCGAAGCGCGTCGTTTATATCTTATAATTGTGAATAGTCTGATGCCGTTTGTAAAACTGTTTATCTGTAATTTCAAAGTTACACCGCTCTAAAGATGCGGATCCTTGTCCATCAGGTAGTTGCGCACATAATCGGCGACGCCTTCTTCCAGACTGTGCGTGGGAAGGGGGCATCCGGTATTGCGCAGCCGTTCCATGCGGGCTTCCGTAAAGTTCTGGTACTTGCCCACCAGGTGCTCGGGCATGGGGATATACTCTATGGAAGGCTTGCGGCCCATGGCGGTGAATACCGCTGTGACCAGGTCGTTCCAGGTGCGAGCCCGGCCGGTGCCCAGGTTGAAGATGCCGTTGGCATGCGGGTGTTCCACCAGCCACCACATAATATCCACGCAGTCCTTGATGTAGACGAAATCGCGCATTTGCCCGCCGTCGACAAAGGCCGGGTCGGAGGAGCCGAAGAGCTTCATGCCGCCGGTTTCGCCGATCTGGTGGAAGGCCTTGTTGACCACGCTGCGCATGTCGCCCTTGTGTTGTTCGTTCGGGCCGTAAACATTGAAGAACTTGAGGCTGGCAATGGAATCCAGGTATCCGTTTTTATACGCCCAGAGATCAAACAGGTGCTTGGAATACCCATACA
This sequence comes from Desulfovibrio sp., assembly GCA_031556355.1. Lineage (GTDB taxonomy): Bacteria > Desulfobacterota > Desulfovibrionia > Desulfovibrionales > Desulfovibrionaceae > Frigididesulfovibrio. The sequence goes on from JAVBTB010000081.1 coordinate 23,194, forward strand.
TGTTGAGGGGACGCAGATCGTTCAGACCGGAGATGGCGTCGTCAAAGCCGAGGCTTCCGTCGCCATAGGTGGAAGCGCTGCTGGCGTTAATGAAGCGGGCGTTTTTGGAGCGCGCATACAGGCATACCCGTTTGCTGTATTCCAGGTTGTTGCGCATCAGAAAGTCGGCGTCGCGCTCCGTGGTGGACGAGCACGCCCCCATGTGGATGATCGCTTCGATGCCGTCGCCCAGGGCGTCGTTCCTCACATGTTCCAGAAATGCGTCGCGATGCAGATAGGAGAGATAGCGGCGATTAACCAGGTTTTTCCATTTTTCCGAGGTGGAGAGGTTGTCCACTATCAGAATATTCTCGATGCCGAGGGTGTTCAGCTTCCAGACCATGGCGCTGCCGATGAATCCCGCGCCGCCGGTGACAATATACATGCGATCCTCCCATGTTTCAGGCGGTGCTTGTCAGACATCGCTGCCGAATTTTACGCGGAAAATGCCCGATGTTCAAGGGTTGTCGAACTTATTAAGGAAAGAGCCCGTCCGTGGACGGCACAACGGCCGCCGTCACTCACTACATACAGCTGGTCTGCCTGTATAAAACAGTATTGTATATGTTTTTATAAATACTGTATGCTTATTCTTATGCATATAAATAATATGTTATATTTGCTCTCATGTTGATTGCGTATCTTATGTATTTTATTAAAAAATAATGCACGGCAAGGAAGTATAATTATTTTTTTGACTAAACCATTACAAAATGATATTTATTTGTGTAAAATATCAGAAATAACAATACGTTTGTAAGTTGTTATAACATTGCATGTAAAATATAAGATAATCTAACATGCCACAAATAACTGCTCTAAAGGAGTGTTATGATGCAGTTTCTTGAAAATATGAAGGTTGGTGCCAAAATTCTGTTTCTTGTGGTGGTCATGCTGGCATGTATCACGGGCATGGCGTGTTTCGGAGCATATACGGCAAACGAACTCAACAATGAAGTGTCGGTCATGTATGACTCTGAACTGATGGGGGTCAGCTTTGCCAAAGAGGCCAACATCAGTCTGTTAGCCGCTTCGCGTTCTCTGCGGGGCATTGCGCTGGAATACAGGAATCCGGATGAACTCGCTCGGATAATCAAAAACTGGGAGAAACATAGTTCCAATACCGTAAAATTTGTCGAAGAAGCACTGCTCCGTAGTGATTCTGAAGGGGAAAAACAGCTTGGCGAAACGCTGATGAGCACGTTGCGAACCCTGCGCGATGTTGAAGCGGAGGTTGTCCGCAAGGCGCAGAGGCAGGAGTACGCATCTTCGGAGGCGGCGAATCAGGATATCAAAATAAACCGCGCTATTACAGATGAAGCCGATACCCTCATGACAAAACTGGTCGAGGAGATGGAACACGGCGCCTCCCGACGTGATGCAGGTGCCGCTACTATGTATAGGAACACGTTGTTCCTGTTGGCAGGCGTTTTGCTTGTCGCGCTGGCTTTTGGACTGTTCTTCGGGATGCTGATCAAGCGAGTCATCGCCAATCCGCTCAGCAGTGTGTCGCAAAAGGCGGAGATGGTGTCCCGGGGAAATCTGGAACAAGATTTCGCCATGCAGCGCAACGACGAAATAGGAAATCTCGCCGGTTCGCTCGCCGGGATGGTGCAAAACCTGCGCCAGCGCATTGCCGAAGCGGAGCAGAAGAGCCGGGAGGCTGCGGAACAGAGCGATAAGGCCACCCGAGCCATGGAAGACGCGCATGCGGCTAAGGAAGAGGCCGAACAGGGGCAGCGCGCCATTTTGACCGCGGCGGAACATATAGAAACGGTTGTTACCCGTCTGTCCACCGCTACGGAGCAACTTTCCGCCCAGGTGGAACAGTCCAGTCGCAGTGCGGACGTGCAGCGCGAGCGGGTGGTAAGTTCGGCCACCGCCATGGAGGAAATGAACAGCACGGTGATGGAAGTGGCCAGAAACGCCGGCATCACCTCCGAAGGTTCCGAACGGGCGCGGCAAAAGGCGGAGCAGGGCGCGGGCATTGTGCGCGAGTCCGTAAGCGCCATAGGCCAGGTGCAGCGGAACACCCTGACCCTGAAGGAAAATATGAAAACGCTGGGAAATCAGGCGGAATCCATCGGGGCGATCATGACAGTGATCAGCGACATTGCGGATCAGACCAACCTTTTGGCGTTGAATGCCGCCATAGAAGCCGCGCGCGCAGGAGAAGCGGGGCGGGGCTTTGCCGTTGTTGCGGATGAGGTTCGCAAGCTGGCGGAAAAAACCATGGTCGCTACCAAGGAAGTGGGCGCCGCCATTACCGGCATCCAGCAGGGCACTCGCAGCAGCATAGGCGCTGTGGACGAGACGGTCCAAAACCTTGAGTCCACAATTTTGCTGGTCAACGAGTCCGGGGCGGCGCTGTCGGAAATTGTACAGGAATCCGTGGATACGGCCGACCGGGTGCGCAACATTGCCACAGCGGCAGAGGAACAGTCCGCCGCCAGTGAGGAAATTACCCATTCTCTCGACGAGATCAACCGCATCGCCTCTGAAACGGCGACGGTCATGCAGCAGTCGACTTCGGCGGTCAGCGAACTGGCCGGACAGACGCAGCAACTACAACAGTTGGTGCTCGATCTGCGCAAAAATGACGGAGCCAGAGCCGCGTAATTTTTCACAGCAACAATGGGCTATCCGTATGGGGCCGGTACAGCGAGAGGGGGCATATGCCCCCTCAGACTGTAGACAAACCCCCGTTTTCGCGACGGGGGTTTTACTTATGCGGCTTTTGGGATGGAGATGAGGCGGTTGTTTGGAAAAAGCTGCTTTGGGAGCCAGGTGAGCCAAAAAGATGTCGGAGTATGCTTGGGACC
>JAVBTB010000029.1:0-6316 GCA_031556355.1 Desulfovibrio sp.
GCACCGGCATACGCACTTTGACGAAATGTACTATTGCCTGGAAGGGCATGGAACATTGTACATAGAGCATTTCACACTTGAAATGCTCGCAAGGATTTGTCGGCAAATCCTTGCCGCCAAATAGGCGTAGGCGGGCTTTGCCCGCCGTTAAGCGACTATTTGAAGCGTAAACTGCTCTAGAAGATGAAGCCTTTTCTTTTGCGCCGCAGCGGTTTTATCTGATGCCGCGCGGCCATGCCCACAGCCTGACTGCACAGACCCGCCTGCGCCTGCTCTGTTTTTGCTGCCCCGCCTATACGCACGAGGAAACGGAACTTTCTGTTCCGGTGTGAGTGCGCGCGCAGGCGAGCTGCCTGCCTTTCCCCGCGGCTGCCCGCTTTTGATCTGCGCGTACCCGGCCGTTTTTTCCGGCTGCGGGTTCTCTCCATCAGGGAATAATCTGCGGCAGAGCCTGCTTCCAAGCATTCGCGGTCAACAGCAACCGCCGTAGCTGCGTGTCGCGGCATGTGTGATCCACGTCACGGCAGAGTTGCCGACTGTGGAATACACTGTACCCAACTGTGCACGAAACGCGGAAACCATCGGCGCTTTTCCGGAAATACCGCATGCAAAGGCGCTATAAAGCATGGACGCTTTGCCCCACAGTCTGGAGTTCTCGCATACTGTCGTATCACATTATCTTTTGAGGGGAATCAGATGAAATCCAACAAGCTGATTTTGCTGATTGTGGTGCTGCCGCTTGTCCTGGCGCTTTTCGCCGGCTGGCAGGCATACCGCGCCTCGGGCGGGCAAACCGCCCAGGAGTTGGCCGAGGTGGAAGAAAGCCTGAAGGCTATCCGGGCAATACAAAAAGAAGCGAATGATCCCAATGTGGTCATTGAAACCGACAACGGCGAAACCTACGTCGCCAGCAAGCTGATCATAGAACTGACAAACGCGCAAAAAAACCTGAAGAGGAACATAGGCCTTGCCCGCATAATCGGCATGCCCATAGCCGGGGTGGCCGCGGTTTTCGGGCTCGGCGCGGCGCTGGCCGGCGGGCTGGGTCTTTTGACCATCCGCAACATGGGGCAAAAGGCCAGGGCATCACGCGAAGCTCTGCTGAACTCTTTCATCGCCGGCAAAAAAATGCTGCCCTGGCTGATCAGCGCGGTGGGTTTGCTTATCGCCGTGGCCGTGGCCTGCGTAATCGCCTACGAGCTCATCAGCTACGCCGACTCCGGGCTTAAAGGGCGCGGCGACGGCAAGCTCATGATGTTCGGCCTGATGGCCATCGGCGCGCTGCTCCTCTTTTCCTTCAAGCTCATCCGCAACGTGTTCCAAGCCTCGCAAGCCATGTTCGAGCGCGAGCCCATGCCTCTTCTGGGACGTAGCGTGAGCGAGAAAGAAGCGCCCAAGGTCTGGTCTTTCGTGCGCGATGTGGCGCAAAAAGCCGGGGCGACCATGCCTGACGGCATCATTCTGGGACTTGACCAGGGCTTTTTTGTCACCGAGCACCCTGTGGCACTGGCCGGGGGAGCGAAGGCCCCGAACGGGCGTATCCTGTATCTGCCCCTGCCCTACATGGCCTTTATGACCAGGGCAGAGACGGCCGCCGTGGTCGGACACGAACTGGGGCACTTTACCGGCGCGGATACGGAATACAGTCTGCGCTTCAGCCCCATCTACGCCTCGGCCGTGAACAACCTGCGCGCCGTTTACTATGCCGCCGGAGACACCAGCGATAACAGGCTTGCGAACGTGGTATCCAAACCGGCCATGCTCCTGAGCGAGTTTTTCCTGGAGTCCTTTGACCACGCGGTGCAGCACTGGAGCCGCGTGCGCGAGCTGGCCGCCGACGCCGTGGGCGCGGCCGTAGCCGGCGGCGAGGCCATTGCCCTTTCCCTGCTGCGCATCTCCGTGCTGGCCCCGCACATTGATACGGCCCTGGCCGAGCACTGGAACAAGGCCGGCGAAGGGAAAGGCATCATCGAGCGCACCATGGAACTGGTGCAGGAACACGGGCTCTCCGATCCCGGCGAGCATCTGGAAGACGCCCAGCCCCACCCCACGGACAGCCATCCGCCGGTGCGTCTGCGCCTCGAAGCCCTGAAGGTGGAGGCCGGGGCGGAACTTCTGGCCCAGGCCCGCGACGGTTCCGGCAGTTCTCTTTTGAGCGAACTGGGGCTGGCCGATGCCATTCCGGAAGACGCCGGGGATATCGCCCCCGGGGAAGCAGTCCGTGCTGCGAGCGCCAAGCCCATGAGCGCGCTGACCAAGGTAATCGAGGACGATTTCGCCTCGGCTGCGCGGGAAAACGCCGAAGGCATCACCGAAGAACTGCGCGCCTTTGCCGCCGAGGGTACGGACCCCAAATCCTTTATGGAAGGCGGCGTTGTGATGCTGAGTCTCTATACTATCATTGGTCTGGTGCTGAGCGGCGTCGGGCTGTCCGCCGTGCTCGATCCGGGCTGGAGCAATCAGTACCTTGCCCTGCTTATTCCGCTGGGCCTGCTGATGCTGGCCTACGTCGCGTACGTGCTGCTGCGGCGCAGAAAGCCTTTCCTGACCCTGACCAAAGACGGGCTTCTCTTTGCCAATTTGCAGCAGCCCGTGCCCTGGACGCACGTGGCCGATTACGGGATCTCCATCAGTTCCAACAACGGCATGACCACTTCCGTGGACGTCGGGGTGTTTCTGGAGGAAAACGTTGCCCCGCCCACCTTTTCCGGGGACCGCAGGGTCACGTACGAGAAGAAAGAGCATCGGCTGTCCTTCGAGGTTCTGCATTTCCGAGGCCGTATGAGCGCCGATACATTCAGCGAGGAGTTCGCCACCTACTGGCGCGCCGGGCTGGCCAGGGACCAACTGGAAACGATGAAATAGAGATACGCGTCGCAGAGCAGGCGGCCCGGTTGATAAGCCGGGCCGCCTTATTGTATGCCTTCTCCAATCGGGTTGCCGGTCCAGCCTGAGGAGCTTTCTTGCTTGCCCGCTGACAGGACATTGCCATATATGGGAATTTCTCTGTCTCAGATGCTGCGCCCAACCGGCAAAGCCGCTATCGGCAGTCCTTTCCCGTTGACCAACTCTTTCAGGAGAAAACATGGCCGGCGCCAACCTGCTTACTTTGCTTGATGATGTAACATCCATGCTGGATGACGTGGCTTTGATGACCAAAGCGTCGGTGAAAAAAACCGCCGGAGTCATTGGAGACGATTTGGCCCTGAACGCCCAGCAGGTATCGGGATGTGCCCCGAACAGAGAACTGCCTGTTGTCATGAGCGTGGCCAAAGGCTCTTTGCTCAACAAGGCCATCATTGTTCCCGTCGCGCTTCTTATCAGCGCTTTTGTACCATGGCTTATCACCCCGCTCCTGATGATAGGCGGGGCTTACCTGAGCTTTGAGGGCTGTGAAAAACTCCTGCACCGCAGGCTGCATAAACACGAAAAAATTTCCGGAAGCTGCCCGAAAGAGGCGGCTGCGATGGACACCGCAGCAGAAGAAAAAAGCAAAATCAAAGGTGCGGTCCGTACGGACTTCATCCTTTCCGCGGAAATTATCGTCATCGCTTTGGGGGCGTTGCCTGAGACGTCACCCTTCTGGGAAAGGGCGGTGGTGCTTTGTGTGGTTGGCGTGGGTATAACCGTCGGCGTTTACGGTCTGGTTGCGGCGATCGTGAAGCTGGATGACGCCGGGCTGTTCCTGATCCGCTCAAGTGAAGGCAAAGGAATAGGCAATGCGCTGGGCGGCCTGCTGGTCAACGCCATGCCGCATCTGATGCGGATTCTTACCGTCGCGGGCACCGTTGCGATGTTCATGGTGGGCGGGGGCATACTTGTACACGGCATTCCTTGGCTTGCAGGACACATCGAATCCCTGTCCAGTCTGCTTTTACCAGGAATTACAGCGGCATTGCTGCATATGGGCGTGGGCGTGATCTTCGGCATGCTCATTCTCGGCGTGGTCACGCTGATAAAGCATTTTCTTACGTAAAAGCCGCCTACTAGGCATTGCTGCAACATCGCTGTATACCCCTCTGTATCCCCGGCACGTCGGCGGCCTTTGTTGCGATTTCGGACAGAGGCCGCCGGCTGCGGGGCAGTTCTACAAAGGAGTTCCTTTATGATGACAGCCAATGAGTATATCCAGTCCCTGCGCGACCTGCGCCCCCGCCGCGTCTATGCCTTTGGTGAACGGATCGACAACCCTGTGGATCATCCCCTGATCCGTCCCTCCATCAACTGTTGCGCCATGACCTATAAGGTGGCGGAAATGCCGGAATACCGCGAGCTTGCCGTGGTGACCTCCAGCCTCACGGGCAAGCCGATCAACCGTTTTTCCCACCTGCATCAGAGCCGCGAGGATCTGATCAACAAGATCAAGCTGCAGCGCCTGTGCGGCAGTCTGACCGGCTCGTGCTTCCAGCGATGCGTGGGTATGGACGCCCTGAACGCCACCTACAGCACCACCTTTGAAATCGACCGGAAGCACGGCACGGACTACCACAAGCGCTTCTGCGAATTTCTGAAGGAATGGCAGGAAAAGGACTGGACCGCGGACGGGGCCATGACCGACCCCAAGGGCAACCGCGCCCTCGCCCCTTCGGCCCAGGCGGACCCGGACATGTTCGTGCGCATCGTGGAACGCCGCGACGGCGGCATTGTGGTGCGCGGGGCGAAAATGCACCAGACCGGCTGTATCAACTCGCACCAGATTCTGGTTATGCCCACGCAGACCATGCGCCCGGAAGACAAGGACTATGCCGTGGCCTTTTCCGTGCCGGCGGACGATCCGAGCATCATTTACATTTACGGCCGCCAGTCCTGCGACACGCGCAAGCTGGAGTCCTCTAGAGTGGACGTGGGCAACGCCACCTACGGCGGGCAGGAAGCGATCATCATCTTCGAAAACACCTTCATTCCCTGGAAAAATGTGTACATGTGCGGGGAAGTGGACTTTTCCGGCATGCTGGTGGAACGGTTCGCCGGGTACCACCGCCAGTCTTACGGCGGATGCAAGGTGGGCAACGGCGACGTACTCATCGGGGCCTGCCAGTCCTGCGCGGAATATAACGGCGCGGCCAAGGCATCGCACATCAAGGACAAGATCATTGAGATGGTGCACCTGAACGAAACCCTGTACTGCTGCGGCATCGCCTGCTCCAGCGAAGGGCACGCCACGGCCGCCGGCAACTACCAGATCGACATGATGCTCGCCAACGTCTGCAAGCAGAACGTCACCCGCTACCCCTACGAAATCGCGCGCATCGCCCAAGATATCGCGGGCGGCCTGATGGTGACCATGCCCTCGGACGCGGACTTCACCTCCCCTGAAGTGGGGGGCTGGTGCCGCAAGCTCATGGCCGGGGACGCCGCCTACCCGGTGGAGCACCGCCAGCGCATGCTGCGCCTTGTGGAAACCATGACCCTAGGCTCCGTGGCCGTGGGTTACCTGACGGAATCGCTGCACGGGGCCGGATCGCCCCAGGCCCAGCGCATCATGATCGGGCGGCAGGCCAACCTGGAAAGCAAAAAAAAGATGGCCCGCCGTCTGGCCGGCATCGACAAGGATGAGCTGTTTTCATAGGCTGCTGACGGACGTGTCCCCGGCGGCGCGTGTTTCAGGGCGCTGCCGGGGCGAAATACAAATGCTTGCGGACGCGGGTGCAATTGCCGGTACAGCCTTTGCAAGATAGAACGTGCGCATGGGCTGCGGGTACCGCTTGTGGGTGAAAAAATTGACATTCGCCACCACTTCGATAGTGCCGCTTCTGTGGGGCTTCTCGTCTGCGGATGTATGACGCAGTGTTGGATAGTGTAGTCACGAGATTATCTGGAGTTTAATTTTATGGCATACTTTGCTTGCCTGTAATCACAAGCGAGGAATCCATGCTGTCAGCCGCACATAGACGACACGACATTTCTGATGTTATTTGGGAAAAAATTGAGCCGCTTTTGCCTGGGCGCGAAGGTTCTTGGGGCGGCAGAGCTCATGACAACCGACGCTTTATAAATGCAGTTTTTTGGATTATGCGCACCGGCGCGCCATGGCGAGATCTGCCGCCCGACCTCGGCGGCTGGAGTAATACCCATCGGCGTTTCATTCGGTGGCGGGATAGCGGTGTATGGGAGCGGTTACTTGAAACCTTGATTGATGAGCCGGATTTCGAGTGGCTTATGATCGATGCAAGCCACTGCAAAGTGCATCCGCACGCGGCAGGAGCCAGAGGCGGCAATCAGGACATGAGCCGCACAAAAGGGGGCTCAACTCAAAATTGCATTTGGCCGTGGATTCGCATGGTATGCCGCTCAGGGCTATTATTACACAAGGTAC
>JAVBTB010000066.1:0-24621 GCA_031556355.1 Desulfovibrio sp.
CGGCTGTTCGCCGTTTAAAGTGGTACGCGAGCTGGGTTTAAAACGTCGTGAGACAGTTTGGTCCCTATCTGCTGTGGGCGTAGGATATTTGAGAGGGCCTGTCCCTAGTACGAGAGGACCGGGATGGACGAACCCCTGGTGAGCCTGTTGTTCCGCCAGGAGCATAGCAGGATAGCCACGTTCGGAAGGGATAACCGCTGAAAGCATCTAAGCGGGAAGCCTGCCTCAAGATAAGATATCCTTCCGCAAGGGAAAGACCCCAGGTAGACCACCTGGTGATAGGCCGGAAGTGTAAGTACGGCAACGTATTCAGCTAACCGGTACTAATAGGTCGAAATCTTGATTCTTCTCACCCCTTTCCTCCCTACAATTGAACGGCGCGCGGGCACACCTCCTGTGTGACACGCGCTCTCGCGGGCGCAAGTGCCGCCGGAAGTGAATTCCGGCTCCACTTGCAAAGATGCCCGCTCCCCTGCGGGGCTGCCGCACTTTCTGTGCGGCAATACGGCCCTGCCGGGCCGACGCCTGACGGCGTTCAAGGTATATGACCTTGAACAAAAAAGGCACCTTTCCGGTTCCCAGAGCCGGGGATTCAACCCCGCCTCAAACGAACCGGAAACACAGGTTCAGAAATTTGTTGGCTTCCATGGAGAGGCGGGTACACCCGGCTCCATTCCGAACCCGGAAGTTAAGCGCCTCATCGCCGATGATACTGCATATTTTTATGTGGGAACGTAGGCCGGAGCCAACATTAAAGCAACTTAAGCGCCCCCTGACGAGGAGTCAGAGGGCGCTTTGCTGTGTTAAGGAATAATTGCGGTTACCGGATGCATTCCTCTTGCGCACTTCCATAATTGACATATATACTGGCCACATTCTCATGTATTGCAAAAAAGGAATCGGCATGTTGTCCAAGGTATGGTGTTCGCTTTTTGTGATAAGCTTGGTTCTGGCGGGATCGGCTGGGGGGAAAGCAGCGTCCCAGCCTCCCCCCGCCGGGAGGCAGGTGTCTTGTGAGCGGGATATACAGGACATTCTTTCCAGAATCGCTACACTGGAGTACGCATATTTGTCGAAGAAAGCGGCGGACAAAAGCCAGGGTGCGCGTATTGCACCTTCTTTGCCATCGTACAAAGAGCTTGCCGGCTATAGTAATAGTGTGCATTATATTGAATTCAAGATTAAAAATATACCTTGTAGCGATATTTTGGCATATCGTCTGCATTATGCATTTTATCCATGTTATAAATTGATTGGAGATATTTGGCGGGCGAGAGAATATTGTAAAGATGCAAGCGCAAAAAATAGAATGCATCAGCTTATAGATTTGGCGAACGTAATTTATCCCAAAATATCAAGCACTATTCCCGACACGGATCTTGGAATATGTCTACAAACCGTGGCTACTGAAGGGTTGGAGCAACAACGTGTTTTCCTGCAACAGGTGGCGGAACTTGCCGCATCTGAGGAGCGTACCCTGTATGTTCTTGATGAAATGTTGCTGCTGGCTGTGAAAATAGGAAACAGCAGAATGCAGGACTTCAGGGATGCCATAGAGGCAGGCAAGCTGGGGCTGGAGACCAACAGCTATGCGTTGCCTGAAAAACTACAGTCGTTCCCGGTCAGGTAGATTGCGTTGCCCGGCCGGGGCTGCTTGTGCACAGTTCCGGCCGGGAGAGCAAAGGTGTTGATGCCGTTATACCGCCGCCTTGGCGTGGATATCGGCCTCAATGCCTTTTTTTACGTCTTCAGGAAGTTTCAGGGCCAGAGCCAGCGCATCCAGGTAGCTGCGCTCCATAAAGTGGTCGATGTTGATGGCGGCGCAACTGACTACGTACACTTCCAGGGCTTCCTGTTCATTGGCCACTCCCGCGGCAATGATGTTGGGGTCCAGGGGCATGCTCATGGCCTCCTGGACCAGCCTTTCCGTCTCTGTCCCGAGACTCAGCTGCTGCAACTGCGTCTGGATGGCCTGCTGCTCGTTGGGGTCAATATGCCCGTCGCATTTGGCGGCAAAGACCAGGGCGCGCACCAGACGCGCAGCGCGTTCCTGGGGCGCGGTTTCTCCGCTGCCGATGCCGGGAATGCGGCTATAGGTCTCTTTGATGCGATCTTTGTATTTATTCCAGACAACGGCTCCAAGGGCTGCGCCGCCACCGACGATAAGGGCGTTACCGGCCCATTTGCGCGCGGTTTCCCCTGTAAGTAACGCGGCCACAAGACCGCCGAGAGCTGCGGGTGCAAGCAGGCTGCCGAGGGACGCGGCGCTGTCCCCGTCTTTTTGCCCGAGCATGGTTTGAATGTTCTGTAATAAGCTCATGATGACCTCGTAGAGTTTGAAAAGGTTGCGGAAGTAGACGCGCGTTGCGGCATGACGCTTGGCATCCGGCGCGCCCCGGTTAAAAGGACGGTGCCAGATCCTTGCCCATTACCTTGTTCAGCAAAAAGAGCGGCACCAGCACCGAGACAATCAGAATCGCCCCATAGGCCGAAGCCGGGCCGAAATCGCCGCTGCCTATGTACTGGAATACCTGCACAGTCATGGTCGTCCAGGGGCCGTAGTAAAGCACTATGGTGGAGCTGAGTTCCGCCAGAATGGTGACCCACATGATGATGGCCCCGGCAATGATGCCGGGAAGCATTACTGGCACCACCACTTTCAGGAAGGAGCGCAGGGGCGGCACGCCCAGATTGATGGATGCCTCTTCTACCGAAGGGTCAATCTGGTGCAGGAGGGCCGAGGTGGTCTTGATGGAAAAAGGCGCCTTGCGGATAAAATAGGCCATGACCAGTATGACCCAGGTGCCCGTGAGAATGACCGGCCCGGTATTGTACGTGGCCGCAAGGGCTATGCCGAGCACGGAACCGGCGATCACCAGAGGCAGCATCATGGCCAGATCCAGAGCATACCCGGCAAGGCCGCGTCTGCGCACCACCAGGTAACTGACCGCCATGCCGAAGACCATGCCCACGACGGTCGCCACGGTGGACAGGAAAAAGGAGTTGAGAATGGGCCGGGGGGCAACGTGCAGGGCGGTAATCAGATTCTCCAGGCTGAACTGTCCGTAGTACATGACCGGCCCCTTGGTTTTGGTCACCGCCGCCACCAGCACCACCGCAAAGGGAGCAAGCGCCACAAAGACCAGACCGGCGCAAAAAAGCCACCCAAGGTACTTGGGCAGGGGACGCAGCTCCTTGATTTCCGGGGGCCGCAACGAGGACATGGCGTAGCTTTTGCGCTCCACCCACACTTTCTGGAGAATGGTCAGCAGCAGGGTAATGACCACCAGCACGGTGCTGAGTGAGCCGGCCATGGAGGGGTTGCCGCCCATTTCGCTGATAAACTCGCTGTAGGCCTGTTCCGCCAGAACCTTGTAATCGTCCCCGATAATGGTCGGCACGCCGAAGTTCTCAATGGACATGCAAAAGACGATCAGCGCGCCGGAGGCGATGGCCGGGGTGACCACCGGCAGGGTCACGGTGCGGAACACCCGCCAGGGAGAGGCGCCGAGGTTTCGGGCGGCCTCTTCCAGGGAGCGGTCCACGGAGTTGATGGCCGCAGACACCATCAAGAACACAAAAGGGAAAAACTGCAGGGTAAAGACCAGCACCACCCCCTGCCAGCCGTATATGCTGGGTATGGTAATGCCGAACTCCTGCAACAGGTTGGTCAATGCGCCGTTGCGTCCGAGGAGCAGCAGCCATGCCTCCGCGCCGATAAAGGTGGGCAGGATCAGGGGCAGGGTTCCGAGGGTGCGCAGGGTTGTGGCGTGGGGGAGCTTGAACCGCGTGGTCAGAAACGCAAAGGGAACGCCCAGAATGACGCTGAACACCGTTGCCGTGCCGCTCATGAAAATGCTGTTCCAAAGACAGCGGCGGTAAAAGGGGGTGGTGAACACATCGGCGTAATTGCCCAGGGTGAAGGCGCTGGTGTACGGATCAAGCAGGCTGGCCCGGAAAATGGAGAACATGGGGTACACAACCAGCAGAAAGATCGCCCCCAGCGCAGCCAGCAGAATGATATTCCAGACTGTGAACAGGTGGGCCAGGCGGTTCATTGCTGTACCACCACGGGTCTGTCGGGTGCAAAGGTCAGTTCAAGGGGCTCTCCTTCCTGCTTTACGGAATGCCCGCGTGGGTCAGGCACATCCACCCGCATCAGCGCTCCCAGGGCTTCCACCTGGTAGACGATGGCCGTACCCAGAAAGGTACTTTCGCGCACTATGCCCTTGAAGCGGTTTTCCGGCACATGACCTGTCGCCGGTCTGATCCAGTCGGGCCGGAGCATCAGGGTGACCGGCTCGTCTTCCGGCATGCGTCCGGCGCGCACGAAAAAGGGTTTGCCGTCTATGGTGCCCGCCGTGATGCCGGACTCCGCGTCATAGCCGACAGCGCGAAATTCGAGCAGGGTGCAGGCGCCCATAAATTCCGCAGTAAAGCGGTTTTTGGGCGAAAAATAGATGTCCCAGGGGGTGCCCACCTGCTGCATCTTCCCTCCGTACAGGATGGCGATGCGGTCCGAAACGGCCATGGCCTCTTCCTGGTCGTGGGTGACATACAGAGTGGTGATGCCGAGATCCTTCTGGATTTTGCGGATTTCTTCCCGCATGGTCACCCGCAGTTTGGCGTCCAGGTTGGAAAGGGGCTCGTCCATCAAAAGGGCCTGGGGACGGATGACCAGGGCGCGGGCCAGCGCCACGCGCTGCTGCTGCCCGCCGGAAAGCTGGCGCGGGTAGCGCGCCTCCAGGTGCCCGAGCTGCACCGAGGACAGGATGGAAGCCACCCGCTTGCGGATCTCGTCTTTGCCTACATCGCGGGCGCGCAGCCCGTAGGCGACGTTTTCAAAAACCGTCATGTGCGGGAACAGGGCGTAATTCTGAAAGACCATGCCGGTTTGCCGGCGGTGGGCAGGAATGTGCACCACGGAGCGATCGCCGAAACGGATGTCCCCGCCATCCGGGTCATGGAACCCCGCCACCATGCGTAGCAGCGTCGTTTTGCCGCAGCCGCTGGGGCCCAGCAGCGTGAAAAATTCCCCGTCCTCAATGCTCAGGCTGATGTGGTCCACCACCACGTTCGCGCCGAACCGCTTGACCGTATTATCCAAAACAATGCGCACCCGTTTGCTCCTTGTAATAGCTGGGTATAGCGGGGGAAGGAGAAAAGACCCCTTTGAAAAGGGGTTTTTTCTCCTTCCCCCACACCCCCATCCTCTTTTTCCCTAAACTTTTTACTTTGGTTGTCTGCGGACGCTCACAGGACGCCGCTTTGTATTGTGCCCAGAGGGACTTCCTTGCTCGTTGGATTCGCGCCCATGCGCAAGCCTGCTACTCGCAAAAACGGGGAAGGTTTTGCTGCCCTCCCCGTCCCGTTGCGCGGCCGGGGCAATGCCCGGCTATTCCTTGTTCAGCACCAGCTTGCGCCATTTGCCGAGAAGCTCTTTTTCCAGGGCGTTGGCTTCCTGCGGATCAAAGCCTTTCATGAGCGTAAGCGTGGAAAGGGCTGGCAGGCCCGCCGTCGGGGGTACGTCCGGGCGTGCCGGGCGGCGGAAGTACTTGTCGAATATTTCCGCTTCCACATCCTTGGACAGCAGGTAATCTATCAGGGCCTTGGCTTCTTCCGGATGCTTGCAGCCGGCGATAATGGCCGCCCCTTCGGGCGCGGCGATGACGCCGTCCGCGGGGTAAATGACCTTGACCGTGTCGGAGCCGCCCGCAACATAGCGATGCGCGGCATATTCCATGGTGATGCCGAGGGCGAACTCGCCATCCGCGGTACCCTTATAGACCAGGCTCGAGCTGTCCAGAATCTTGGCGTTGGCAATAAGTTTTTCCAGGCCGTCCCAGCCGTACAGCTTATAGAGACCATACACCTGCGCATAGGCGGAGCCGGACTTTTGCGGGTTGGCCACGACGATCTTGTCTTTCCACTTGGGGTCGAACAGATCCTTCCAGGTCTTGGGCAGTTCCGCCTCCGGCACCAGCTTGGTGTTGGCCATGATGATCATCAGATGGGTGCTGGAGGCCGTCCACAGATGCTTGGCGTCCACGTACCCGGCGGGCAGTCCCTTGGCTTCAGGCGAATCATAGGGCATGAAGTTGGCCTTGGCGTTGTCCAGCACCGCCACATCGCCGCTCCAGAACACATCGCCGAGGGGGTTGGCCTTTTCGGCCTCAATGCGCTTCATGGCCTCGCCGGTGCCCATGCGCACCACGGTCACCTTGATACCGGTCTTTTTTTCGAACCCTTGGGAAATCATATCCAGAAGTTCCGGCTGGTTGGAAGAATAGATCACCACTTCTTTGGCGAACCCGGCGCAGGCAAAGCCCGCAACCAGGACGAACCCGGCGGCCAGCGTCACAAGAAATCTGCATACCTTCATAGATTCCACCTCGTTGCGATGTTACAGGATAGAACGGAAAAAAACACGGCCGCCTCATCCGGGCGGATTTCTGCCGGAAGATAGCAGAGTGCCACAGTATCTTTTTTTCCTCCACCCGTAAACGGCAAAAAGGGACGGCGTACCGCGCGGCAGAGCCTGGTTTCCGGCAGCGCGTATAGCCGTTGTTTCTTCCGGGCGGGAGGTCAGTTCTCCAGATGGAAGCTGTTGTTGCCTTTGTCCAGCATATGAATATCGGTATGCGCTCCGGTAAATCGCTGCAGCAAGGCAGCCAGATCAGCGGCAGCGGCGGCGAGGTCCGCACCCCCGAAGGGAAGCATGGCGTCCACGTTGATGACGGCCCGCATTGTGCCCGTCACCAGTTTGCTGCGATCGCCGTTTTTCCAGCACCAGGCGCGGCAGAAGACATCGTTGCCGGTCGTGTCCATGTAGATGATTTCCCCGGGCGCGGGGTGTTCCAGAACTTCCGGCTGCCCGAGGGGCATATATTCCTCGGTGCCTTTGGCAAAGGTAAGAAGCAGATCGCCCTGCACCGCATCCAGATCGTCACCCCCACAGGGGCACAAATGGCCCAGACTTACGCAGTTGAAGATGGCCACCAGGGAGTTGACATAGGGCAGCGACTTGCCTGCGCGCACCCGTTTGACCAGATTGAGGACCGAAGGAGGGAATTTGTTGGGGTTGAGCCCGAGGGAGGTGAAGGCTTCCGCCCAGGGGGCCAGCCGGGGATGGTTGCGAAAGTCTTCCAGATGCGCGCCGCGCGCGGTTTCTTCATAGGAAGCGAGCAGGGCGGCCAGTTCGGCGTGCTCCCGGGTATTATCCACGCCGCGGGCCACAACGACGGCGCGGCTGAACCCCGGAAAACGGATGAATACCTCTGGATCGATGGCATAGCGCATGGAGCACCTGTGCATGAAAGAGTAAACGCAGGGGGCGCCTGCGAGGAAGCGCGGTCTTACACGTAAGCCGTACCTTCGGCAACCAGCCGCACCGGCCCGG
The DNA here is from genome assembly GCA_031556355.1 of Desulfovibrio sp. GTDB lineage: Bacteria > Desulfobacterota > Desulfovibrionia > Desulfovibrionales > Desulfovibrionaceae > Frigididesulfovibrio. Next base: position 7,400 of record JAVBTB010000066.1, read on the forward strand.
CCACCCAGGCCGCCTCCGGCTGAAAGCCTGTATCCGCGGGAGAGGAGTGCGAACCCTCAAAGACAACCTGCAAAGTCTCTCCGCTGGGCTGTAGAACGCCAAGAGAGTGGGGAGCCGTTTCGGCATCCCTGGCGTTCAGGTCGGGCATGCATACGTGCCGAAAGGCCATGGCAAGAGAAGCGGAGCCGCAGGCGGTTTCCAGGTGTTCCGAGGCGGTGGCCGCCACTTCCACAGCCGGGAAAATGCGGTAGCCCGCAGGGGTGCGCTCGTGCCAGACCACGCCGGAGGCGGGGGAGCTGTCCAGCCCGCAGGCGCGTCGCCAGGCGTCGCTGGCGGTCCTCCAGGCGGGGCTCTTGAAGTCGGGCAGCGGATGCAGGGCGGCGTCCACAAGCAGGTGGCGTATGCCGGGCAGGCTGACCAGATGCACGCCGGGTTGCAGGGCTTCACAGCGGACGTCACCGGGAGTGCAGGGAACACGGGCGGCGCAGAACATGGGATTGATGTGCCCCGCCGGCTCCGGCGAAGGCGTCTGCGCTTGGGTTACGTGAGGAGTATGCCCGTTGAGCGCGGCCAGTGCTCGTTCCAGCGCGTCCTTGCTCGAAGCCGCGAGTACCCGCGTGGGCGCGGCAGCGCCGGAAACCATAATACTGCCTTCCCATACCGGCAGAGAGGCTCCCCTGGTTCTTCCGGAAGGGTGAGAATCCTGAGCGCTCCCGGTATCCCGGTTTTCTGAGCCGCCGGACGGCATTGGCTTCAACCTGCCGCCTCGCGCAAGGATGAAGGCGGCGGCGCGGGTGGCGTTGACGCAGAACTCTCCTCCCATCATCTGCAAATGGGGGACGCCGCCCTGCAAAAAAAGCGCGCCCGCCTGTTCCGCCTGCAGGTGCAGGGGATGCATGAGGACCGCAGCAATGCGGGGAAGTTCCGTAATATCAAGATCTTTGTCCGTGAGCAGCAGGGTGGGATTGCCGCCGGGGCTGATCTTGGCAAAGGACAGTCGCCGCATAGTGTGATCCCCCTTATAGAATCAGGGCGTTTTTCCGGCAGGGAAGTGACAGCCGCAACAAGAGCGCGAGGCGTCCGGGAACCCCGTCCCCAGCACCAGCGCCAGAAGGCCCGTCATAACAGTTTGGCGCATACCGCATTGCCTTCGCATGTTCTTTAGGGGAACTCTTCGCAGCGGAATCTGCCATTGTATTACTTCAAGAATTACTTGAAGTAGCCTCGCATTACCGCCTGATATAATATAAAAAGTTCTGGAGGGAAAGAGGAGGGGGTACGGGGGAGGGGAAAGGGAACCTCTTGAAAGAGGTTCCCTTTCCCCTCCCCCGATTCTCTCTTTTCTTGCAGTCTTTTATTTGGCAAAGCCCACGGCGCGGCGTTCACGGATGACGGTAACGCGGATCTGGCCGGGGTAGGTGAGGTTGCGTTCGATTTTTTCCGAGATGTCTTTGCAGAGCAGGTAGGTGGTATCGTCGTTGACGTCATCGGCGTTGACCATGACCCGCACTTCGCGGCCGGCCTGGATGGCGTAGGCTTTGGAGATGCCGGTAAAGGAGGTGGCAATGTTCTCCAGGTCTTCCAGCCGCTTGACGTAGTTTTCCAGCAGTTCCTTACGGGCGCCGGGGCGGGCGCCGGAGAGTCCGTCCGCAGCCTGCACAAGGACGGCCAGGGCGCTTTTGGGGGGCACGTCTTCGTGGTGGGCGGCAATGGCGTGGATGATCTCTTTGCTTTCGCCGTATTTTTTGGCCACGTCGGCGCCGATGGTGGCGTGGGAGCCTTCAATTTCGTGGTCGAGGGCCTTGCCGAGGTCATGCAGGAGCCCGGCGCGCTTGGCCTTCTTGACGTCCAGGTTCAGCTCCGCGGCCATGATGCCGCACAGGGAGGCCACCTCCAGGGAATGCTGGAGGACGTTCTGGGAAAAGCTGGTGCGGAACTTGAGCTGCCCGAGCAGGCGGACGATATCCGGATGAATGCCGTGGACGCCGGCGTCAAAAGTGGCCTGTTCGCCCACCTCGCGCACGTGCACTTCCAGCTCCTGCTCCACTTTTTTGACGATGTCTTCAATGCGGGCGGGGTGGATACGCCCGTCCTGAATAAGGCGTTCCAGGGCCATTTTGGCGACCTGGCGGCGCAGCGGGCTGTAGGCGGAGAGAATGACCGTTTCCGGGGTGTCGTCAATGATGAGGTCCACGCCGGTTGCCGCTTCCAGGGCACGGATGTTGCGCCCTTCACGGCCGATGATGCGGCCTTTCATGTCCTCGCTGGGCAGGGAGACGGTGGTAACGGTCTGTTCCGCTACATAGTCGCCGGCGTACCGCTGGATGGCGGTGGCAAGAATTTCCTTGGCCTTGCGGTCGGCGGTTTCCTTGGCTTCGGTTTCGATAAGGCGCATCATGCGGGCGGCTTCGTGGCGGGTGCGCGCTTCCACTTCCTCGAACAGGCGCGCCTTGGCTTCTTCCATGGTAAGGCCGGAAATGGTCTGCAGGCGGGTTTCCTGCTCGTTCAGCCGGCTGATGAGGCTTTCTTCCAGGTCGGCTATTTCCCGTTCCTTGCGGGTAAATTCTTTTTCTATATTAAGGAACTCCACCTCTTTCTGGCGGGCGTTTTCCAGCTTTTCTTCAAGTTTGTCGCTGTGTTCCTGTATTTTTTTGTCTTTGGCCTTGATTTCCCGTTCCTGTTCTTTCAATTCCGCTTCCATTACGCGCTTGGCTTCCAGAACTTCGTCCTTGCCTTGCAGGACAATTTCTTTTTTCTGGGCCAGGGCTTCTTTGCGGGCTTCCTCGATAATGCGCTTGGCGAGTTCGTTGGCGTCGTTAACCCGTTTTGATCCGATGATTCTGAGCAGCAGGTAGCTTATGCAGGCGCCGGCGCAAAGGGCCGCGGCGAGATAGAGAATGAGCATGGAGTCCATGGAAACCTCATATTGTAGCGGGGAAGGCCCCGGTGAGCTAAGGATGCGTGCATCCTGTGTGTGGGCGGCCGGCAATGCCGCGATGCGGGAGGCGAAAAAAAGCCGCCTTGCCCTGAAGCCAGGACACGGCGGAAAGAAGCAGGTCATCGGCAACGAGCGACTGGTTAATAAACCCGCTGCAGAGAGAAAAATATGTGTAAACACCCCGGAAGTGCCGTGCGGTAACCCTCCCGCAGGACCTGTATTCGCCTACGGTGGAGAGATTTGGCGATCCTTCAGGCTTCCCGGTCAGGCCGGGCCTGCACACCGAATCACCGGCAGTCTCCTGTTCTAATGCTTGTGAGGCCAGCGACGGATACCGTCACGCGCGCTCCAGGGGTTTACACTCAGGGCAGGTAGCCCGTTTTTCTATACTGACCAGAAGCTCCGTCATCCGTTTTTCGACCTCATCCTTTTCTTCCTGCATTGTAATGGCGTCATCGGCCAAGGCAAGGGCAAGAAAGGTGAGAAGCTTCTCTTTGCTTAAATGTCCACCGTGCTGCGCCAGCCTTTGGTACCGTTCATCAAGCAATGCCCGTGCACGCTCAATGCGTCTGGGGTCCGCCTCTGCTTTAAAGGAGACTTCAAGCCCCAGAACTTCAAGGGTATGGCTGCGCATAAGTCTACTCGTGTTCCGTCCGCTCCCGGATGCGGTGCAATATATCGGTGAGGCGCGCCGAGGCGGATTGATTGATGCTGCGTTCCTGTTCCAATTCCAGCCGCAGGGAGTGGTTTTCTTCCGCGAGGGAAGAAAGTTCTTCGGCCTGCGCCTGTTTCAAAGTCGCGTTTTCCGCAGCCAGAGCGTCCACCCTGTCCAGAAGCGCGAATATGCGTTGTTCAAGTTGTTCAAGAAGTTCCATGCCCGCAAGATAATCCGAAAAGCCCCGCAACGCAAGGCCGAATAGCCATATTTATCGATGCCGCCTTCAACGCCGGATATGCTTGCGGTCCAGGTCGGAGGGTGAGGACTTCCGATACGGAAGCCGGCCCCCTTTCTGCGATATCCGCAACAAAGGAGGCCGGCCTGGCGCAAAAACGGTATACGTCGAGGCTGCCTACAGAATCTGGTTCAGAAAGAGCTTCGTCCGGTTATTGCTGGGGGCGGAAAACAAAGTTTCGGGGGGGGCTGTTTCCACTATGCAGCCTTGATCCATAAACACGACCCGGTCGGCCACCTCGCGGGCAAAGCCCATTTCGTGCGTGACCACAACCATGGTCATGCCTTCGGAGGCAAGGGTTTTCATGACGTCGAGCACTTCGCCGACCATTTCGGGATCCAGGGCGGAGGTAGGTTCGTCAAAGAGCATGATCTTGGGATCCATGGCCAGGGAACGCGCTATGGCCACCCGCTGCTGCTGGCCTCCGGAGAGCTGGTCCGGAAAAACCGCATGCTTGTCCGCGATGCCGACTTTGTCCAGCAGGAGCATCCCTTTTTGTTCCGCGTCGGCGCGTGAACGCCGGCGCACGACCATCTGGGCCATGACCAGGTTTTCCAAAACGCACAGGTGCGGAAAGAGATTGAAGGACTGAAAGACCATGCCCACTTCCGCGCGGACGGCGTTAATGTCGCAGTCGGCAGCCAGAATGTCACGGCCTTCGATGGAAATTTCGCCCCCATCGGCGTATTCCAGGCGGTTAAGGCAGCGCAGAAAGGTGGATTTGCCGGAGCCGGAAGGGCCGATTATGACCACCACCTCGCCCTTGGCCACATCAAGGGACACCTTGTTCAGGGCCTGCAACTGGTGAGGTATCCAGAAAAACTTGTCGACGTTGCGGGCGGCTATCATCGGCGTACCGCTCTCCTTTCAAGGTATTGCACAAAAAGGGACAGGGTGAAGGTGAGCAGCAGGTAGAGCAGGGCGCAGACAAACCACATTTCCAGCGATTGCATGGACGAGGTGACCGCCTCGCGGGTGGCTTTGGTGAGCTCGCGCACGGCCATGACCCCGAGCAGGGACGAGTCCTTGATCAGGCTGATGAACTGTCCGGCCAGGGGCGGCATGATGCGCCTGAACGCCTGGGGAAGAATCACTTTGCGCATGGCCTGAGCGTGGGTCAGGCCAAGGGAGCGGGCGGCTTCCATCTGCCCCCGGCTCACGGACTGGATGCCGGCCCGGACGATTTCCGCGACATAGGCTCCGGTAAAGATGGCCAGCGCCAGAATACCGTAGCCCATGGGAGGAATCGCCTCAAAGTTGAACTTTTTCAGCGTGTTGTCCACAAGCATACCGATAACGAAATACCAGATGTAGATCTGGACCAGCAAAGGCGAGCCGCGGATAATTTCAATGTAGGTAATGGCCCCCCAGCGCAGGGCGGGGTTGTCGGAAAGCCGGCACAGACCTGTGCCCAGGCCGATGACGATGCCTATGGCGATGGCGGCCACACTGACTTCCAGAGTGACCCACAGGGCTTGCAGCAGTATGCCTGGCTGGCTGTAAGGGGTGCGGGCCAGGACATCTCCCTGGTAAATGCTCATCCCCGGCTGGGCCAAGATGGTGGAGGAGGGCGAGAGAAGGAATTCCTGGGTGGGAATGTCTTTTTCCGCTCCTTCCACCACAACCAGGGTCTGGTTGCCGCGCTGCACAACGGAAGAGACGTTGCCGTCGTAATCGCTGCGGATGTCCCTCTCGCCCGTGGCCCAGAAGTACTTGGGTATCCGGCTCCAGTTCCAGTTGTGCTCGACGCTGTTCATCGCCAGGAGCAGAAAGGCTATGGCGGCGGACAGGGCCACAAAAAATACGCCCTTGTACACCAGATAGTAGGTAGGGGAGTGCGGGCGATCCAAACCGGGATATGCCATGGGCTGTTCCTTGGAAAGGCGGTGCGCTGTGATTTTTACAAAAACTGACAGGAAGGGGATGCCAAAACAAAAGATTCTGAAGGAAAAAGGTCTTTGAGAGGGGGAAGAAAAGCTTGTGTACAAGTTTTCTTCCCCCCGCCAAAAACATAGCTCCCTTATTTACTTCTGTGACTGCGAGAACCAGTCCGTGGACTTGATCCACTTGTTGTACATGCGGTCGTAGCGGCCGTCGGCCCTGAGCTGGCGCAGGAAGTTGTTCAGGAAGTTCATGAAGTCCGGATCGCCCTGCTTGATGCCGATGCCCAGGGGCTCGAAGGTGAAGGGATCGTCCAGGTGGACGACCTTGCCCTTGCCCTGTTCCGCATAGAACACCACGTTGAAGGGCATGTCGTACACCCAGGCGTCGGCGCGGTCGTTGGCGACTTCCAGAGCGCCGTCAGCCTCTTTGTCGAAGGTCTTCAGCTTGGCTTTGGGCAGGAAGCGCTTGGCGGCTTCTTCCCCGGTCGTGCCCTGGCGCGAGACGATGTTGTACTGCGGATCGTTGAGCTGCTGCCAGGAAGTAATTTTGCCTTCGAGCTTCTTGTTCAGCAGAATGCTCTGCCCGACGACGATATAGGGGTCGGAGAAGCCGATCTTGAGGTTGCGCTCCTGGGTGATGGTCATGGCGCTGATGATGACGTCGATTTTGCCGGTGAGCAGGGCGGGGATCATGCCGTCAAAGTCAATGTTCACCGGAACGAACTTGACGCCCATGGCTTTCGCCAACTCGCGGCCCAGGTCCATGTCAAAGCCGATGTAGTTGCCGCTCTTGTCGGTCATTTCAAAGGGCATGTACCCGGCGTCAAAGCCGACGCGCAGTTCCTTGCGGGCCAGAATTTCGTTGATGGTGGATTTTTGGGCCAGTTCGTTGTCGGCGGCAAAGGCGGCGGTCGCGCAGAAGAGAGCGCAGGCGGCCAGCAGCAGGATCAGGACTTTTCTCATCAAACTCCTCCAAAGTATGGGTGTACTACAGCAAGGTTCAGCGCAATTTTCGCCAGGGGCTAATCAAAGACGTCGTGCAGTATGTCCGCGATAATCAAGGTGCCGACGGCAACAAGAATCAGATCCCTTCCGGCAATGCGCCATTCATAGCCGGGATGAACGGGGAGCCTTACCAGCATGTCTGAAGGCACCATTTTTTTCGCAATGCCGGGAGGGAGGGGCTTTCCGCGGGCGAGATTCTTCTGGATTCCCGGAGGAAGCGCCGAATACCCAACCAGGCGATGGTGGACGGCAAGATCCCTGGCCTCCGCAAATGTGATGCCGGCATAAATGAGAGATCCTGACGAAGCGGTGTCATAGCCTCCCTTGCCGCCTTTGCGCCCCTGGTTGCCCTTGCCCGGTTTCCCTTCCTTCTGGCCTTGATGGGGATTCCCTTTTCCTTCCGGGGGCTTTGCCGAAACCGGCGGCACCGCGACAAGTGAAAATGCAATGATTCCCATCAACAGATATCGTGCTGCGTTTGTAAGCATGCGCATGGCGGACTCCTTTGCCGTGCGAATATGTACGCCTGTCTTCCCGGCAAGCCCGTGCCTCCAGGATAAGAAAGAAGACAGAAGAAGTACACTATCTAGACGCTAATATTTGCCTTCCGTCAGTACTTCCTTCAAAATCATGTTTACGTGGCAGTATTCGCATTTGGGAATGGTTTCTTCGGGCAGGCAGATGATCTTGCGCTGGTTGCAGACCGGACAGGCCACTTCCACAAATTCCCGTTTATACCTGTCGCTGAAAGGATTTCCCGCAGGAGGCTTAGGCTTCTTTTCCATAATCATACCCTTACAGCACTGCGCGGCAGGCGCTATGCGTCAGACGGTCCGCGTGTCCGGTTTTTCCGGTCCGCCACACGGGCGGGCGGTGTATTTACAAATCGCCAAGGCCCGTCAGGACAAAAAGGATCTGGTAGGTTTTTTCTTCCGGCTCCATGATCGCCCTGCCGATAACCTGAAAACACTGGTGGTTATAGATAAGGTTCAGCTCTGTTTCCTTGTTGCTGTGATCCTGGAAATCCTGGCTGTAGGAGGCCCGGACGCTCCACGGCCCCCATGGGCCGGTTTCCACAGCCATGCTCAGATAGCGCAGATCTTCCTCTCGATAGCGCTTGTACTCATCAAGCTTCCTGCGGAAGTCATATCCCACGTATGTTTTGGCGTAGCCGGGAAAGTCGACGTGCACCCCGCTCTGGTGCCGGGTAAACCCACCTATGTAGGGCGACCAGTTGTTGCGGGTGCTGAGGGCTACCGTGTCGGTTACCTGGATGGTCAGATCGCTGAAAATGTCGCTGTAGGGGCGCCTGGGGTATTCGTCGGTGTCGCTGTCCCGGGTGGCTTCGCGGAAGTCATAGGCCTGCTCGACCCGCAACCGGGCGAGCTCCTGGTACGATGTACTGGAGGTGGGCTCGAGCTCGCCCTTGTCGTTTTTGGTCATGACCACGGATTCCCGCTTGGTGGTCAGCACGTTGGTGATGGAGTAGACCAGTTCGTTGCGGGGCAGGAGCCGGTCGCTTTTGTCGTAATACGGGTTGTCGCCCTGGTTTTCCATGGGGCGCTGCAGGTATTCCACACGGGGCTGGATCGCGTGGCGCAGGCCGAGAATCTGGCTCTCGCCCACAGTGCTGTTGGTAAGAGGCAGCGGCTTTTTGTCCAGGGAGAAAATACGGGCAAGTTCCGTCGATGCCGCAACGGCGTAGTCTTGCACGGTGCGCGAATCGCCGCGCTCGCGGGGGGCATTGGAGCCCCCGGGACCGCTGCGAGAGGAGCTTTCCGTATCGTAGATGGTTTGCGTGAGCCCCGCGCTGGCAATGATGGAACCGTACCGGGTGTTCACCGGCAGCAGTATGCGGGGGGTCATCTCGTAGCGTGCTCCGCGGGTGCCGTTCCGGCGGTAAAGGTACGCGCCCTGGGCGCTGGCCTCCACTTCAAAGGGCAGGCTGGGCACGATACGCCCTTTATGCAAAAACGCGTCAAGTTGCGGCACGCGCTGCACGGTGGAGTCTTCACTTCTGGGGGTGTTGCCGTTGCCGAGGGCTACATTCTGCGTGTACTGCCCGGACAGGGCAACGGTGACCCGGCTCCAGTCTCGGGTCAGCAGGACGCCGCTGACGCGGTCCAGATCTTTTTCCTGCAAATCGCGGTGAAAGAGGGTGAACAGCTCATCCCTGCTCCGCGTGAAGCCGGGAAAGTCATTTTTGAACTCGCGTAAAAAGTCCTGGTCGGAAACGTAGTCAAGGTCGGCCTTGAAGCGCCAGTTCGGATCGGGCAGCAGGGTGTCGAACATGCCCCGGAGCCAATACCGCTCGTGATTTTTGCGGATCAGGTCGTCATCGTCGTACGGCCCTTCGTGAATGCCGGTCACGCGGTCGTTGTCGTACATCCAGTCAAAGCGTAACCAGCCGGTCGTGTCGCTGGTGGGCCGGGTACGGTATTCGATGCCGTGCATGAAACCGCGTTTTTCCATGATATACTCGTTAAAAGTCATATCATTGCTGGGGTCGATGGCCCAGAAAAATGGCTGGTTGTAAAAAAGGCCCTTGCTGGTGCTGCGTCCGTATTGCGGAGCGAGCAGGCCGGTCTGGCGGCTGGTTTTGGTGGGGAAGACGAAAAACGGGGTGTAGGCCACGGGGGTGTCGGTGACCTGAAAGGCGGAACTGGTCAGACGGGCGTAGCCGTCGATTTCGACGACAGCTTCATCGGCCGTAATGGACCAGGCCGGAACGTCGCCGTCGCAGGTGGTGATCTTGGCCTGGCGGAAGGTGTATACATCGCCCCAGTGTTTGTCGATGCGTTCTCCCGCGATGTAGGCATGCGGACCGGCCATGAAAATGCGCCCCTGCTTCAGCCAGCCGACCCGGCTGCGCAGGTCGAACTCCGCCTCTTCGGCGGTAAGCTCGTCCTTGCCGGTGCGTACCGTAATGTTGCCCCGCAGGTAGACCCACTTGGTGCTCATGTAGTAGCGGGCAAAATCCGCCTTCATGTATTCGTTGCCGCGTCGCAGCACGACGTTGCCCTGCGCTTCCATGATCTCGCTGTCTTCAAGGGTGGTGATGGAATCCGCGGTAAGATCCCAGCGTACCAGCCGCTCATCTTCCGTCTTCATTTCCAGGGGCAAAATCCCGGCAGAAATCCCCTCATCCGGACAGGCGAGGCACAAAAGCACCAGAACAGCGATTGAGAACAGGTGTCGGAAGCGCGGGCCGTGCATCATGAGCGTACGGGTTCTCGTATGTTGGGAGTGTCGGGAAGATGGGAACATCCACAGCGCGCTTTGCAGCGCCAACACCTCATAGCACAGCTTTGCGCAAAGGGAAAGAACGGGGCTTGTACTTTATCCGGCGGCGGCGTAATTTCTTTGCGGTTCTTTTGTTGGAGAGCGCCCTTAGCCCCTCCCCTGACCAAATATTCCGGAGGAATACCCCGTGCCGTCCTCTTCGCTCCTGCCCCGTGTGTTTGTGTGTACCGCCAATCTCCGCCGCAACTATGCGCGTCTTGCGCGCATGCGGGCGCAGGGCGGCGCCGCGCCCATCGCCTGCGTAAGCGGCAGCGGCGGGCAGGGCGGAAGCGGCGCCTGTCCGCCGGCGGCGGAGGGCGGCGGTCCCCTGTCCGGCTGCTGGCCCGCGCTGTTGCCGGTAGTAAAGGCGGATGCTTACGGGCACGGGCATATCGCGGTAAGTAAGGCCCTTATAGCCGAGGGGGCGCAGGCCTTTGCCTCGGGCAGCGTTGCGGAGGCGGTGCTGCTGCGTACCGGCTTGGCGGCGCAGGGGCTTTTTCCCAAAATAGTTGCGCTGCTCGGCATTGTAACGCGGGAGGATGCGGCGGCGGCCGCCGCCCATGCCGTTGTCCCTGTGGTGCACAGCCTCTGGCAGCTGGATTGTTTGCAAGAGAACGCCTCCCGTCCCCTGTATATCGCCATCAAGTGCAACAGCGGCATGGCCCGTCTCGGCTTTAACGAGGAAGAACTGCCCGCGCTGCTGGCCCGGCTGGACACTCTTCCCGGGGTGATCCCGGCGCTGGCGCTCACGCATCTGGCCTCGGCCGACACGCCGGACGGCATAGGCGAAGTGCAGGGGCAGGCCCGCAGGTTCGCCGCCATGCTGCAAGCTCTCCGGACGCGCCGGCCGGATCTGCCGGCGTCGCTCTGCAACTCCGCCGGAACGCTGCTGGCCGGCTGCGCGGAGGGTATTCTCGGTCCCCATATCTGCCGTCCCGGCATTGTGCTTTACGGCGACAATCCCTTGGCGGGAACACCCTTTGCCGCCGAAGGAGAGGGATTTCTCCCGGCCATGCGGGTAGAAACTCCTTTGCTTGCGGTGCGCATGCTGCGCAAGGGCGAGAGCATCGGCTACAGCCGCACCTTCCGCGCGCCCGAAGATATGCCGGTGGGCATAGCTGCCATGGGCTATGCCGACGGGTTCTCGCGCGGGCTTTCCGGCAGAGGGGTGGTTTCCGTGCGGGGCGCGCGGGCGCCGGTGGTGGGCCGGGTGTCCATGCAGATGAGCGCTGTGGATTTGCGGGCCGTGCCGGGGGTGGAGGCGATGGCCGCCGGCAACAACCCCGGAGGGGAAAAGGTCACCCTTCTCGGAGGAGAGGGCGCGGGTGCGGTTTCGGCGGCGGAACTGGCCGCCCTGTGGGGCACCATCTCCTATGAGGTGTTCTGTCTTCTTGGCAACAATCCCCGGGAATACGACGGGGAAGCGTAAAGAAAGCAAAAACGCCCGCGAACGGGCGTTTTTGCTTTCGGAGCTATTTTTTCTCCTGAGCCGCGCGGCGGTGCTTGTCCGGGAAGTAGGGCGATTCTCCCTTGCGCCTGTCCGGAAAACGGGAGGACTTGTTGCGGCGGCGCTCGGAAAAATGGACATCAACGCGTTCTTCTTCCTTGTCCGTAAGGCGCACAATGGTCCCGATAAGCCAGGAGGGCATCTGCAGGGCCTTCAGGCGGGCCAGGATGTCGTCCGCAACCCCCTGCGGCACGATAAGCACATAGCCGATGCCGCAGTTAAAAATTTGCAGCATTTCCGTCCAGTTGAGCTGGCCTTGTTCCTTCAGCCATTCGAAGACCGGGGGCATATCCCAACTGCCGAAAAAGATGTCGGCTTTGACCTGGGCGGGCAGGGCGCGGGGGATATTGTCGTAAAACCCTCCGCCGGTGATGTGCACCATGCCGCTGATGGAGAAGTCGCGCATGAGGTTGCGCACGCAGTCGGCGTAGATGGTAGTGGGGGCAAGCAGCGCGTCGCGGACGGTACTCTCGGTGCCGGGCAGGAGGTCGTCCCCCTTCAGGCCGCTTTCTTTCAGAATTTTGCGGATAAGCGAATATCCGTTGGCATGGGGCCCCGAAGAGGCGATGCCGATGATGCTGTCCCCCACCTTGACGGAAGAGCCGTCCACGATCTGGTTGTTGCCGACAAGGCCCACGCAGAATCCCGCCAGATCGTATTCGCCCGGCTGGTACATGTCGGGCATTTCGGCGGTTTCGCCGCCGAGCAGGGCGCAGTTGGCCTGCTTGCAGCCTTCGGCGACGCCCGCGATCACGGTTTCCGCGACATTGACGTCCAGCTTGCCGGTGGCGAAGTAGTCCAGAAAGAAGAGCGGCCGCGCGCCCTGCACCAGAATATCATTGACGCTCATGGCCACAAGATCGATACCGACGGTAGAGTGGTGGTTGTATTCAAAGGCCAGTTTGAGCTTGGTGCCCACTCCGTCGGTAGAGGCGACAAGGACAGGAGCTTCCACATTGTCCATGTCGGGTTTGTAGAGTCCCCCGAACCCGCCTATTTCCGACAGTACGCCGTGCGTGTGCGTCCGCTTTACCAGGGTTTTGATGCGGCTTACAAGGTCATTGCCGGCGTCGATGTCTACTCCGGCGGCTTTGTAGGCGCGTGAACGGGATGCGGGCGTTCCTGTGGGCATAAAAGGCGGCTCCTTTAAGTCGTGCTCCGGTAAGGCCGGGTGCAAAAAAACATGCGTTGCAAAAACGCCGGATTATGGGAAACTGTGTTGCAGTGCGTTCCCCCACAGCGTATATCCCATGCGGGAGAGTGCGGTATGCGGCGCCCCACAGCGATACCCAGCAGAAAAGATAGCCGATTTGCCCCGACTTCGCAAGGCCGAAGCCGATGCAAAAGGCTTGCCGGGACCGCTGCCGGGCGCTTTTTTCCTGCCCTGCCGGCAAAGGAGGACAGATGCGGACGGAATGTCATCGGATACGGCGCGCCGTGTCCCAAATGCACCGAAGCAGTGCGCTGAGGGCCGGGGCGATCTTCGCGGCGCTGCTGCTCATGGCGGCGGCGTTGCCGTTGTCCGGCCGGGCCGACGTGATCATGGAGACCGGCAATGACGGCAGCAATACCATGAGCATCGGCGGGCAGAACCGGGAGGTATTCGGGACGCAGCCGGGAGATAACGGCGCATCCACCATGCGGACTCCGCCCCGTCCCGACAGCCGGACGGACCCGCAGGACGGGAACGTCCTTGTTGCTCCTGAAATTTATGTGCAGCCGCCGTATCCGTATCCTCCCTATTACCCGCAGCCGCCCCGTCCGCCTGATCCTCAACCCGGACCCGGGCCGCGCCCGAAGCCCGGGCCGTATTCCGGCCCGCAAGGGAGCTCCGGGGCTCTGGCTCCAGGTTCCCCTCAGGGGAGCTTCCTTGCTCCCGGCCAGGGCTCAGGGCTGCATGCCCCCGCTTCCCGCACTCCCGGCGGAGTGGCGCGCACCCCCCGCGTGCTGCATCCGGGGCCGCAACTGCGGCCTTTGCTGCCCTGACGGCGCGTATGCCGGACCCGAAACAAGCAAGGAGCCGACTGCATGATTCTTGTGTATACAGGCAACGGAAAAGGAAAAACCTCCGCCTCGGTGGGGCAGGCCGTGCGGGCGCACGGCCAGGGGATGGCCGTGGCCTTCGGCCAGTTCATGAAGCGCCCGGATCAGGCGGGGGAGCAGAAAGTCCTGGCCTCTCTGCTGGGCGATGCCTTTTGCGCCGGAGGACTGGGCTTTTTTCGCAAGGAGGAAGAACGGCCGAAACACCGCGCGGCGGCCCTGGCCCTGTGGGAGTGGGCCATGGAGCAGGCGGAACGCGTGGATGTGTTGGTGCTGGACGAGGCTCTGTACGCCCTCGGCAGCGGCGTGCTGACCCCGGAGGAGGTGCGGCAGGTGATGGCGGTGGTGCGCAGACGAGGAACCCATCTGGTGCTTTCCGGCAGGGGAGCCCCGGCCTGGCTGGAAGAGGAGGCGGATCTCGTCACCAGCATGGAAGAGGTGAAGCACCCCTTTGCACAGGGAACAGGCGCAGTCCGCGGCATAGAATTTTAGGCGGTATGCGGGATCGTGGGGGCAGGCCGGGGAGCGGTTTTCCCTTGCTTCTTGCCCGGCCATGCAGTAGAGCATACTGCGGACGCACGGCGGTCGGCCTGTGCGCCTGTGACGGAGCGTAGCGCAGCTTGGTAGCGCGCCTGGTTTGGGACCAGGATGTCGCAGGTTCAAATCCTGTCGCTCCGACCAGAACACTGATACGGGCTGTGGCATACGCCATGGCCCGTTTGTTGTATGCTCGGACTGCCATATGACGCCCTGCTTTTTATAGGTGCGCTGATATTTACACTGCTGTGTAAAGTATGTATCTCTACAAGCATCTGCTTTGACGGATGACGACCTCTCCCGGCAGGAGCTTTTTCTGCAACTGCCCCGCTTCTACGCCCCTTTCTTTCGATTTTTGCGTTACCGCCCAAAGCGGCCATTGTGCCGTGCGCGTGTTTTGAAACGGACAAGTGTACCCATCATGAGGGCCCCATGACCGACGTATCGCACAGCATGCTCTCTCCCGGCGAGATATATCCCCTGCTGGAACAGGCTGTGGCCGGGGGCAGGCGCATCGACGTGATGCTCGATATTTCGGGGGACAGAGCGCTGATTGAGTCCTTTTTTCATGTTCCCAGGGAATACGGGGTACTGTTCGCCAACGACCGCTACGAGAGTCTGATGAGCCTTACGCCGTATCTGTGGCAGGCGGATCTCCATGACGAACTGTTCGCGCGGCTTATGCGGACCCCGCCGGGGTGGGGCTGGATCGCCACCGGCAGCGCGCCGCCTCCGGTGTGCATGGAGCATTGGAGAAGCCTGCTGGAAGTCCACTCGCCGAAGGAAAAGCGGGTATTTTTCCGCTATTGTGACGGCACGGTCATGGGCCGTTTTCTGCCCGCCTGCGCCCGGCAGGAGCAGGGGGAGCTGCTCGGGCCGTATGCGGAACTGTATGTCGCGGTTCCGGCGCGGGAGCCCGCCTTTCTGCGCGTCACCCACCCCGCCCTTGAGCAGGGGCGCTACGGAGAGCATGCCGAAACCTTTGCCCCGCGAAAATCGCCCTGGTGGCGGATGACGGAGGCGCATCTGGCTCCTTTTGCCGACACCATGGCCCCGATATTCCGGAAAAATATTGTGCTCTGGCTTGCGGAAAAGCATCCTGACGCCGCCGGGGCCATGCACGAGAAAAGCGGCGGTCTGGAGACCTTTGTGGAAGAACGCCTGCGGCAGGCCGAAGAGTGGGGATTTACCGTTCCCGACCACCAGAGCCGCTATGTCGCCGCCATTCTGTATCTTGAGCTTGCCAAAGAGCCCCCGGATCTCCGGCTCATGCTCGCCAATGCCCGCAAGGATCCGGAACATGCGCTGCGGCTACTGGAAGCCGCAGCCCAAAGGACACGCCCATGAGCGATACCCCGATACAATTGCCGTCTCCCTTTGCTCTGCAGTGTCCCGTGCTGATCTGCCTGGAAGTGTGGCTCATGGATTATGCGCGCACCGCTATCGTGCCGCAGCCGAATACCTTTGCATTCACAGACAGCTTCGGTACCGTGCATGCCGTTTCGTTTGACAAGGACGGGTACGCCGCAATACCCGACGTCTCCGCCGGGCCGGGCTACCTTGTCTATAAGGGAACGCCCGAAGAACTGGCGGAAGCCTGCGGGTACCCTTCTAAAATGAAGGCCCCGGCGGCCAGGGAACAGAACAAGCTGAGCTCACGCCCGCATGTTTTCGCGGTGCAGCGTAACCCGCAGAATGCGGATACCTACGGGCACAGAATTACTTACCCGGTTCTGCGTAAAGGCAAGGGGATCTCGCTGTGGGTGGACATTCGCGCTGTTCCGTGTACCCGGCATGTGATTGAAATACTGGCGCATCCCTGCCGATGGAAGTTTAGCGACATTTCGGGAGATCCGACACCGGTGCATTTTGCCATAACAAATACCGATGGGTTGCATTTTTCTACAAGCTCGCCGCTGGGTTCGCAGAGCCCCCACGAATTTTCCGACAAGATGCGGAAAGCACTGGCAAAGCCTTGGCCGCCGAAGAATCCCAAGGATTATGCAGAGCTATGTAGTAATATTTCAGGGACTAAGAGGCTCCCCGGTGCAAGCGATTTTTTCCATCTGCTCCATAGTATTAATAAAGGGGTGAATGAGTTTGTCAAATATACATCGGAACCTGTAGGGCAGGAGGATGACTGGCAGGTTCCGGAAAAAACACTACGCACCCAGAAGGGAGACTGCGAGGATTATGCCCTGCTGAAATATGCTTTGCTGCACGAGCGGGGCGTGCCGGAAGAAAATATGCGTATTCTGGCGCACCGCGTAAAGGGGATAGGGCACGCCATTCTTCTGGTGTATGATCGGGAGGGCGATACCTGGTATCGCTTGGATAATTATGAACCAGAAGTTTTAGAGAAATGCAATAAATTTAAAGGTGTTGGCTATGATCCAGGTAATATTATGGCGCTTGTTTGCAAAGCATACGTGCAACAACTCCGTGAACAGTAATAACGCATGGTGTTTCTGATGAAAAAATATTTTTTCCTTCTTATCGTCTTTATAACGCTGGCGCATACTACGGCGGTTGCCAGCACAAAGGAGAAAAACGCCATGATAAAGCGATATGAAATAGCAATCTCCAGCGCCTGTGAGAGAGAAATGGCCAAAACTCTGATCCCTCTCGGCAATAAAAAGTTTTTGCTGCTTATCAGGCCGGACTGTGAAAGCAACGTGATCGTCAAATTTGATGCAGTCAGCAAAACAGCGCGCAGAATTGATAAGGAAATAGCTCCGCACTATGAAGGAAAATCCGTTGCTTTTGCCTATGATGATAGGCTTATTGTCGCGTATGGAGATGGATATAGAGATAGAAATACAAATATAGATTTATTTTGCATCGTGTCTTCTACTAACAATAAAAAATTACAAAGCATAAAAAATGGTATATTGTGGATGTCTTTTATAGAGCATGTATATATATCATCAGAGAATAGGTTGTTTGTCGATTGGTATGGAGGATTAAGTATTGTTGAGAATGGGGAATTTTTTCCATATAATAAAATATTGGAATCAAAATCATTAGAAAATATTTATTATGACAAAAAAAATAACATTGAATACACAGGATGGTAT
>JAVBTB010000057.1:0-28576 GCA_031556355.1 Desulfovibrio sp.
AATATCCGCAAGATGTGATTGAGTATATCGTCCTGTTTGATACGCTTCCAATGCACGCTGACGAAGTTCTGGTGTGATTTTTCTCATGTGCACATTCTAGACTATATTTAGAGAAAGTTCAATTTTAAAATGCTCTAAGGCGCGGGCTTTGCGGCGTTACGGATGATGAAATCCAGCAGTTCTCGGGTATTTTCCTCAACGGAGCAGTGTTCCGTGCGGATGACGCAATCCGGGGCGTCCGGCGGTTCGTAGCCGGAGGAAACTCCGGTGTAGTTCCGAATTTCCCCTTGCCGGGCCTTCTTATAGAACCCCTTTACATCCCGCCGTTCGCATTCTTCCGCGGAGCAGGCGATAAAAATCTCGCGGAAGAATGCCTGCCCGATGATCTGCCGCGCCGTCCTCCGGAATTCCGCAGCCGGGGAAATGAAAGCGCACAGGCAGAGCGTGCCGTTGCGCACCAGGATTTTGGCCAGTTCCGCTATCCTGCGGTTGTTCTCCTGCCGGTCCTCTCTGGAAAATCCCAGGTCGCCGCACAGCCCCTTGCGGATGGCGTCGCCGTCCAGCACGATGACATGATACCCCTGCTCGAAAAGCAGCGCCTCCACCGCGTGAGCCAGGGTGGACTTGCCCGCGCCGGAAAGACCGGTCAGCCAGAAGGCCATGCCCCGGTGGGGCTGCCTGGCTTCGCGCATTTCCTGACTTACCCGGCTGCGCGGGGCCACAAGGTGAATATGAGGGCGAGGTGCGTCGGACATTATGGCCTTGTTCGGACCATCAGGTTTATTTTGGGGGCAATTGCCAGCGCAAGATTTCGAAAGCTCTGCCGTGCATCCTGCACAGCATTGGCGTGACTGCCGATGGCCCCATCCGCCGAAGACAACTGAAAGATTGGCTTGCGGGCCTCCTGCCCCATGGGAATAAGACTCCTATAATGCTTAATTGTAGCAAGGCAGTAAGGATCTTGTTCTGGCATCATTCCGGGAACAGGGGGGATTTCTAAAATCCATTTTCTGTACTCCGCTGGAATACGATTGATCCACTTATCATAGGCTTTTACCGGCCTATCTAATCGTACACTATGTTGCTGCGCCAGATAACCGATAACCTCCATTTTCCCTGTTGGCAGATAAAAATCCGGATGTTTTTTTGCCTCCCGGGAGTCTTGCCAATTGGTAAGCCGTTTACCCCATGAATTCCGCCAACTTTTTAGCGTCGGTCCCAAGTTACGCAGACCTTGCAAAGAGAATAAATCTGCACCGAGAGGAATTACTACATAGTCTGTAGCGATAAGTACCGCACGATTAATGGCCCCAAGGTTAGGGCCTATATCCACGAGAATTATAGTTGCGTTTACAGTGGCAGCCGCATTTCGCATCACCTGCCAGAATGAACTGAGGATACGCATTCGCCGGTAGAGGTTATCATCTCCAAGGCTGCCAGGCCAGACTTCAGAAAGCGTATCCTCATATCCGGAGAGGGCTACATCCCCAGGTATGAGGAAGAGGGATTCTGAAATTTTTTGGAGCTTGGCAGGAAGGATGTCGCCCACGTCCGTCAGTGGCCGAACAGCTTCATATATGGTGGAGCCAGGGGTTTCGTTGTTCCAGAGCTGATCAATGGTGTCTTCGTTTAAAAAGGCTGCAGTCAGATTGCTCTGTGGATCCAGGTCAACGACAATGACTCTATTTCCAAGCTCAGCATACATCCAGGCCAAGTGGTAGAGTAATGAGGTTTTACCTACGCCGCCTTTATTGTTGAAGAAAGTCAGAACTGGGGTACTCATTACTTTCTCCTGATGATACACAATACAGCACTTGGTGTAACTTCAAATTGTAACGGCGGATTTCCATTCTTATCAAGCTCTCTACGTGCAGTGGCAATACCTCTGCCAAACCTCTGAACAAAGCCGAATACCTTTAATATCTCCGCTATGGTTGGGTTGCGATAGTCGGTAATACCTGGAGCACCAAAATTTTCTGGCGTCACATTGCCGTAAGGGCCACCTGGGCTATGAATCTCTATTCTGTCATTGAACCAGTAGACCCGCACTGGAGCATTTGTTCGTTCATACGTTCTATGCATGATAGCATTGTATATAATCTGTTGTAGTGCCGCAGGGGGATAGTCAAGCTTTCGTATTTCTTGCGGTGTAGTCACAATGTCGATAGAAATGCGATTATGAGACGAAAGTTTTTGGTCGATCGTACGCAGCATATACGTGAGAGTTCCACCAATATCTTCCTCATCAATTACAGGGTCGGCCAGCTCCGAGCCGTCAATACGCAGGAATTGGATATAAGCTCCGTAAAGAAAGTCCTGTGGATTTTTACCGATGGCAAGCAAACCAGAAATTGTAGGTACTGGATTATCTAGTGAAGCAATCATGCGGCAGGATGCCAGGCGCTGTTCATAGGTTCGTCCGTTAGACTCAAGAACATCCGATGCAAAAGCAGCAGTAAGATATTCTTCTTCAAATATTAATTTTGATATATCTTGAATTGTTGCAGTAGGTACAGGATAAAGATCGTACGGTATATTACGATATCGACGTTTTTCAGTAAGAATTCTTTCTTCTTGTTCATTGGCGACAGCTCTTCTGGAACCTACCCGTATCCAGATGCGCCCATCATATTTTATGGGGGGCATATCAGAAGGCATGACAGTGACTACAGCCATTGCACTATTATTTAATACTCGCTTTTCAACTGAGAGAACAGGTAACGGTAAGATATTGCCATCCGTTTTCATATCTCCAAGTGATTGCAAAAGTTGATCTGTAATTTCAAGGTTTGAAGGACTTCCATCATCTCTTGCTCCAATGAATAGCACGCCTGCTTTATTATTGTTCGGCAAATCGTTTGCAAAAGCACAAACGGCTTCCCGAGCTTTTCTCCGGACGTCTCCATTGAAGGACTCTTTACGCTCCGCCAGCTCCGATTCTAGGTCGTCAAGGAGCGAAGAGAGTTCTTCGTCCGTATACCGTTGCATAGATTCCCCCAAGGCGTTACTTGGCTTATGTTAGATAGGGGACTGTTTTTCAAAGCGTTTAAATTATAACAGTACGCTATGTTGCTTGCTGTGAGTTTTCCTTCTTCGCAAGTCCGGCAGGCGTGTCCAGCGCGGGCAACGCCTTTTCCAGGGCGTGGCCGATCCCCAGTATGCCCGCTTCGTCAAAGGCCCGCCCCATGATCTGCACGCCCACAGGCAGGCCGGAGTCTTTGCCAAGTCCCACGGGCAGCGACAGCCCGGGCAGCCCGGCCAGGTTGAGGCTGAGGGTGAGGATGTCCATCTTGTAGGCGGTCAGCGGGTCATGAGCGTAGGTTCCCGGCTTCCAGGCCGTTACGGGGCAGGCCGGGGCCAGCAGGGCGTCGCACTCGGCAAGGGTTCTCTGAAAGTCTTCCAGAATGAGGCGTCTTACCCGGGAAGCCTTGGTATAGTATGCGTCATAATACCCTGCCGACAGGGTGTAGGTGCCGAGCAGGATGCGGCGTTTGACTTCTTCCCCGAAGCCTTGGGAGCGCGTTTGGGTGTAGACCGGGAGCAGGCCGTCTTCCGCGCCTTTCTGCAGGCCGTAGCGCAGGCCGTCGAAACGGGCCAGGTTGGTGCTGGCTTCGGCAGAGGCCAGAATGTAGTAGGCCGCCACCCCATACGAAAGATGCGGCAGCGAGACGTCTTTTACCGTCGCCCCGAGACCGCGGGCGGTTTCCACAGCTTTTCTGCAGGCGTCTTCCACTTCGGGGGCAAGCCCTTCGCGCCAGTATTCCACAGGCAGGCCCAGGGTGAGCCCGCGCAGATCCATCTGTCCGGTGCAGACGCTGTAGTCCGGCACGGGCAGATCGGCGCAGACCGCATCTTTGGGGTCGTATCCTGCGATGACGGAAAGCAGCAGGGCGCAGTCCGCAACGGTGCGGCCCAGAGGGCCCACCTGATCGAAGGAACTGGCGTAAGCCACGGCCCCGTAACGCGAAACCCGGCCGTAGGTGGGTTTGAGCCCCACGCAGCCGCACAGGGCGGCGGGCTGGCGGATGGAGCCGCCGGTATCGGAACCGAGGGAACCCGCGGTCTGCATGGCTGCCACGGAAGCGGCTGAGCCGCCGCTGGAACCGCCGGGAATGCAGTCCGTATTCCAGGGGTTGCGGGTGGGGCCGAAGACGGAAAATTCCGTGCTTGCGCCCATGGCGAATTCGTCCAGGTTGGTCTTGGCCGTAATAACGGCTCCGGCTTCCTTCAGCCGTTCCACCACAAAGGCGTCATAGGGCGGAACAAAGTTTTCCAGCATGCGAGAAGCGCAGGTGGTGCGCACCCCCTTGGTACAGAGCAGATCCTTCAGGGTCACCGGCACGCCCCACAAGGATTTGGCGGGCGAGGGGGGACCGGCCGCTTCCAGAGCGGCGGCATCCTTGAGGGCTTCTTCCCGGCATACGGTGATGCAGGCGTTCAAGGCGGGTTCCGTCGCCGCAATGCGGGCAAGACTGGCTTCCACCGCTTCGGTGGGACGGATGCGCCCTTCCGCAAGGGCTTTGCGTTGCTCGGTCAGGGTCAGGGTATGAAAAGACTGCATATATTGTTCCTGATGTTGTTGCTGCAAAAAAACACTGTTTCGCCCCTTGTCCGTCAGGAGCGGCGGGGCTCTGTCCGGGTGGGCGTTCGCCGTTTCCGGCGGGCCGGAAAGCGTCTGGTCAGATGACCGGCGGTACCGCGAAAAAGGTGCTGTGTTTCTTGGGGGCGTTGGCAAGAATTTCGTCTGTGCTGCGCAGTTGTTCGGCCCGATCCTCGCGGGGCGGGGCCACATGCAGCATGGGGGAATAGAGCGGCTCGACCCCGGTGGTGTCCACCTGGTTCAGAATGTCCATATAACGGACAACAGCGTCAAGTTGGCTTGCCAGGCGGTTCGCGTGTTCCTCGGCCTGCTGCGGGGTAAGGGGCGCGTCTTCGCCGGGTGAGGCGGCCAGATCGATACGGGCGAGGGCGGCTGTGGCAAGCACCTGTTCTTTACTCACGGACATGAAGATTCTCCATAAGCCTGTGTGGAGTGCGCGAGGGAAACGCACGTTAAAAAGACCGTTCATCATAAACCAGACCGGCGCGTCCTGCAATCCGTCCGTATTCCCCCGGATGCTGTGGCTGCTCCGGCAGGCTCGCGGCGCGCTTTCGTGCTGATTTTCTTCACCGCCGCAATCCGGCCCAGATCCTGCGCAGGGCGCTGGACAGGAGACGGCCGGGGGTGAAGGAGTGGTGTGCAAGTTGGGCCGGAACCTGGAACTCTGCGATGTCAAAGCTGGACGGGAGATCGCCGCAGAGGGTGATTTCTTCGGGAAAGGCGCCGTGGATGCCTTTGCGCTGCAGCACGCGCCACAGGGGAATATCTTCCGGCGCGAGTTGCAGCAGGGAGTACACGGCGGTGTCCAGGGCCACGCAGGAAGAGGAAGCGGCTATGAACCCTGCATGAAAGGGTTTGCCGAAGCTGGGGCCGGTGACGTGCATGGCGACTATGCCGTCCGTCAGAGCGGCCTGGGGCGGCAGCAGGGAGAGCAGAGCAGCGATATACCGGGGCAGGTTGTCCCCGGATTCGCCCTTGTCGCCGTGCCGGGCGTGAGCAATGGCTTTGTGCACGCCGGAAACGCAGCCGAACAGGTTTTTTACCGCGCAGGTGACGCGCATCTGCGAGTGGGCCTTGAGCCGGGGCAGGGAGAGAATGCTGTCCGCCTCCAGAGCGCGGCGGGCGATGCGTATGCGGCCAAGACCGGGAGCCTCGCGAATGACGGGGCCGCCAAGACCCTGCACCGTGAGGCCGCTCCCGCCGGGCAGGTCTTTCAGGGCGGCGGCAAGCCCTATGGCCCGCCCAACGCCGGGGGCGGAGCCGAACGCGGGGGAATCTCCCACGGTGACGCGCACGCCCCGGTCCAGCAGCCAGGCGCATACCGCCCTGACCACAAGAGGATGGGTACAGGTGAGGGCGTCGGCCCGGAGCAGGTTGGGTTTGACCAGCACCCGCTCGCCGCGTCCGGGGGCATACCCGGCCAGGGTAAAGGCGGTATCCACGGCGTCGGACAGCAAAAGCGCCTTGCGGCCGGTGGAGTCGCCCGGCGCCGTGCCGGGCGGTTCGGCATATGCGGAAGGTTCGGGGCCTTGTGGGAAAGGTTTGGCGCGGGCTGCGGACGCGTTCGGCTCTCCCGGCGCATAGCATGGGCAGGCGACGAGGCCGACAGGAATCGCCGGGAGGCGGCCATGCTCGGACATCACCGCCTGAGGGCGCCCACCCGCTTCGGTGGAAGGAAAATGCGGGTCGCGTCCCCGGCAGCCGGATTCTGTGGGCATTGCGGCGGTGTCCTTGCAAAAGTGAACGCACGAGTATGCCTGTAATCGGCAAATATTCTTGTGCACATGCGCTGTGTCTGCTACTATAAAAAAATGGGAAGACAAAGCAAATTCGCGCCCGGTGTAAAAAAATCAAATTATACATCAGAAGGCGCGTCTGTTACTCCGGGGTTTCACCGCTTTTACCGCAAGGCATCCGCGCATGATGACGAACAGAGTTTTCAGGTCGTCGCGGGACAGACCGATCTTTGGATAACCGTACGCCGGGTTCCAGGGATCGATTTTGCGAAGGAGGCCCTGGCCTGCGTTGCGGATCTGCGCAGTCAGCTCCAGAGCTGGATGCTTCTGGAGCCGGCATTCGGCCCGGCTTTGACGCCTTTGTCCGTACCCGCTCACGCCCCGCATATCGTACGCCGGATGAGCGCGGCCTGCGCCCGGATGGGGGTCGGGCCCATGGCTGCGGTCGCCGGGGGAATAGCCTCTCTTGTCGCGGAGCATTTGCTGCGCTTCTCTCCGGATGTGATAGTGGAAAACGGGGGCGACATCATGCTGCATTCCACGCGGGAGCGGGTGATCGCCCTTTTGCCCGATCCCGGACGAAAAGCCGTTTTGGCCGTGCGGATCCGGGAAGGCGAGTTCCCGGTTTCCCTGTGTTCCTCGTCGTCGACCATCGGGCATTCCTTAAGCTTTGGCAACGGAGAGCTGGCGGTGGTGCGGGCGCGGGACGCTTTTTTTGCGGACGCCGCGGCCACTGCCTTTTGCAACGCCCTGCGCGAAGCGGACGACGTGCAGAAGGTGCTGGATACCGCCGCGGAGTTGGGGGTTGCCGGGAGCGCCGCAGAGAAGGAGCAGAGGGGCGCACAGGAGCAACACCCGGAACCCGGTGACGGCGCGTGGGGTGTGGAAGGCGTATTCGTGCAGTGCAAAGGGGTTGTAGGTGTTTGGGGAAATATGGAACTGGTTCCCCTGTAAATCGTGTATAGTACCGTCCGAGGAGTCCCATGCAGGAGCCTGTACCTTGCGATATATTGCTCACAGCGGCGTTTCTCGTCACACAGGACGATGACAGGCGCATCATTGAAGACGCGGCTCTGGCCGTCGCCGACGGCAAAGTGCTGGCCCTCGGCCCCCGCTCTGAGCTGCGGGACTACGCGCCTGCGGCCGAGATGCACCTTGGCGACGCCTTGATTATGCCGGGGCTGGTAAATGCCCATACCCACGCGGCCATGACGTTTCTGCGCGGCTTTGCCGACGACCTGCCTTTGATGGAGTGGCTGACGCAAAATATTTTCCCGGTGGAAAAGCATTTGAAGGAAGACATTGTGCGGCTCGGCGCGTTGCTCGGCTGCGCGGAAATGCTGCGTACGGGCACCACGGCCTTCGCCGATATGTACCTGCTGGAAAACGCCGTGTGCGAGGCCGCCGAGCAGGCGGGGCTGAATATTCTGGCCGGAGAGGTGCTGTTCAGCTTTCCTTCCCCCGCCTACCGGACTCCGGAGGACGGGCTTGCCCTGGTGCGGGAAAAAGCCCTGTACTGGAAAAATCACCCCCGCGTCCATCTGGCGGTGATGCCTCATGCCGTGTACACCACGACCCCCGAACTGCTGCGGGAATGCTATGATTTGGCGCGGGAGTTCTCCCTCCCCCTGCACATCCATCTTGCGGAAACCCGTACGGAAACCGCAACCTGCATCGAAACCCACGGCAAGCGCCCCGTGGAATACTGCCGCAGCCTCGGGTTCCTGGAACCGGGCACGTTTCTCGCCCACGCGGTGGATCTTGCGCCGGACGAGGTGGATTTGCTGGCCGAGACAGGAACGCGGGTCGTGCACTGCCCCAAGAGCAACATGAAGCTGGCCTCGGGGGTTTCGCCCGTTTCGGCCATGCTGGCGCACGGCATGTTGCCGGGACTCGGCACGGACGGCGCGGCCAGCAACAACAGTTTGAACATGTTTGCGGAAATGTCGGCCTGCGCTTTGCTGCACAAAGTCTCTACCGGCGATCCCACAGTGCTGCCCGCGCAGACTGTTCTGGATATGGCGACTCTCGGCGGAGCGGCCGCCATAGGCAGGCCGGAACTGGGACGCCTGACGCCGGGCGGTCCGGCGGATCTGGTAGCGCTCGACCTCGGCTGTCCCAATATGCAGCCTGTATACAGCCCTGTGTCGCAAGTGGTGTACGCGGCAAGCGGGCATGAAGTTTGCTTGACCATGGTGGGTGGCAAGACGCTCTATGATCGAGGGACATACCGTACGCTGGACTGCGCCGCTCTGTTCAAGGAAGTGCAGGCTCTGAAAAAATGGGTGTTGGAGAAGCGAGGCTGAAGGCCCGAGGCCTGCTCATTCGAGACTGTTGAGATCTTCCACCAGACGCAACATGTGGAGCAGGGATTCCCGGCTTGCCCGGGCGTTCCGGATATACATGTGGGCGTAACCGGAAAAGGGGCGGAGCAGGGGCGGCACCCGTTGCCAGAAGGCGTCGTCGTTCAGAATATCGGCGGTATCGCGCTTGATTGCTTTAGCAAAGGCCAGGGCGAGTTCCGCCACCCCCCGGCGAAAGGCCGCCGCGACTTCCGGGTGTCCGCCTGCCAGTTCCGTCCAGGCGGCACGCACCCGTATCTCTCCAAATCGTTGCAGCGCTGCTCCAAACCAGGCCTGCCAAAGTGCGGCGATGCTGTCCCGCGCTTCCGGCGTTTCCGCTGTTTCTCCATTTCCCTGTGCCCTCCGGGCGGCAAAGGCCGGATCAGGCAGAGGCGTGAACACCCGCTCCAGCATATACAGTCCGTGCGCTCCACGAGCCGAATGCAGCAGCTCAAGCCCTTGCGCCCGCCGGGCGAGCTCCTGCGGTGTGCGCGATCTCTCGTCCCTGCTTCCATCGCTTACGGAAGAAAATCCGTCGTGTCCCGGTCCGTCCGCGCCGTCGGAAAGCAAATGTTCCACCAGGCCCGCAACCCGCGCGGCAAGCATCTGTTCCTTGCACATAATTGTGCGCTCGGTGCATTGCCAGCAGCCCACGCAATCCCTGTGCGCGCGCAGGATATGATGTCCCGGGGAAAAGGGGCCGGTTTCCCAAGGGTTCACCGGGCCGAGGGACAGGTTCAGGGTCGGGGTGCCGGTCCAGGCGGCAATATGCATGGGGCCGGTGTCCGGGGTGATGAAAAGGTCGAGTTCCGCGATAAAATGGGCCAGGGCGCTGACGCTGAAATGCCCGCACAGGTTCAGGGAAGGCGCGTGCAGCAGGTCGGCTGTCGCGGCTCCCAGGGGTTCTTCAGCCTTGCCGCCGAGGAGTACGGGCTTGTGTCCCGCTTGCAGGAGTTTGCGGGCGAGGGCGGCCCAGAAGGCGGCATCGGGATGCTTTTCCGCTTCGCTGGCGCCGAGAAAAAGGCCGATGCGCGCTGCCCCTGCGAAGGAGTGTTCCTTCGCAGGCGGTGCCGGCAAGGACTCGAAGGGCGTTTCAGGCATCCGGTGCGGGGTGGGATGCGGCAGCGGTCTGGGAAGCGGCCAGTCGGTTCGCAGCATCAGATTTTCTGGAATGACGTCCAGGGCGTTCAGGTCGGCCCAGTGAAAGCGGTTGTACCGGTTGTTGTGGGTCAAGGAGGCCCGGTACAGTTGCCAGCCGCCGCGGATATACAGGCGTTCGTCCGCATCAAGGTAGGGGCCGACAAGCGTGTCGGCGCGGGTCTGTCCGGCCAGGATTGCGGCCTCGGGACGGTGGCTGAGGTTGATGACCATGTGAAAAGGGTGGGCCGCAAGGTTTGGCGCGCCTTCGTAGCTGAAATAGGTCACCTGGGGGGAAAGGGGCATCAGGGGTTCAAAGAACTGCCGTTCGCCCAGCACCCATATGGGGTGGCCGGGACAGAGCCGCGCCAGCCATCCCAGCAGGGGAAAGGAGAGCACCAGATCGCCCATGCGCTGCATCTGGAGAATGAGAATGGGCGCGTAATTCATGGGTTACCCGTAAATGGCCCGCATGCGCGCCGTCAGGGTCTTCACCCGGTGTTCGTAGCTGTGCTCCCGCAGAATGCGTTCTCGCGCCGCACCGGCGACGGCAGCGCGCTCCGCCGGAGCGGCAAGGTAGCGTTCCGCAAGGGCGGTGGCTTCTTCCGGCGAATGGTAGCAGATGATTTCCCGGCCCGGCTCGAACAGGTTTTCCACTTGCTCCCTGTAATCGGTCAGCAAAAACGACCCGGTGGCGGGCACGTCGAAGACGCGCTGGTTGACGGCCCCCTTCATCTGCTTGCTGGTACAGTTGAAATTGATGGCGCAGCAGGGGTAGAAGCGCGGCAGATCGGTATAGTAGTTCATCTCCGGATGGTAGCTCCACGGGACGGACGTGCCGAGCAGTTCATGCCAGCCCTTGTCTCCCACAATAAGCGGCGCAAAGGAGAGTATGCCCTCCACGCAGGCCAGCCGGTATTGCAGGGTGGCTTCCCAGGTGAGCATGGTCTCGTAGCCGAGCTGCTGTTCGGTGCTGCCGAGAGCGTCGAAGTGCGGCACCAGAGCGGGATGCGTCCGCGCCAGATACGCGCGGACGGAACGATCCTCGCTGGCGGCGAACCCGGCGGCCACTTCCCGGTACCCGTCAAGCAGCGGCTGCGGCAGGTTGCTGCGTCCCATGCGCGCGGCCACTTTGCTGAGCATGGAATTGCCCACAAAAGACACCCCGGAGATCCAGCTACCAGGCAGAGTGGGGACAGGAAAAGGCCCTCTGGGAATGTTGCCGCTGCGGGAAAGACCTCCGGCGGGAGGATGAAAGCGGGAAACATCGGTGCCCAGCGGCAGATAGGACACGTGCTCAAAGCCCATGTCCCGCAACGAGGTGATGTTGTCGGCGTCCCAGGTAAAAATGGCCGTCCAGGGCGAGACCAGGCGGGAATAGAGATAGAGCACCAGGTGCGGGTTGTCCACAAACCAGGAGGCCAGCGGCAGGCGGAGCTTTTCCAGAAGTCCGGTGAGCACGCCCTCCCGGTCCACCCCCAGATGGTTGATGGTGAAGACGAAGTCCGGCTTAAATTCGACCACGGCCGTCAGCAGCCGTTCCACAAACTCGTTCTGCCCGAACTCACCGTCCGGCACCTGCACCAGCAGGTGCGGGATATCCAGGCGGGTGCAGGCGGCCAGAATTTCGCCCATCAGAAAATACTTGCTGGTCAGCAGCAGAATGCGCGGCGTATCGCCGGTAAAACGGGGCGTGCGGGCCTTGTCCCAGAAGTCGGCCTTTGCGCTTGCCTCGCAGGCGTTGCGCAGGGCGGCATAATAGTCCCTGTCCAGACGCAGATAAAAGGGGTTGCTGATCGGCAGCAGGGGCAGCCCCCCCTGCTGATCCTGCCATTCCGTCAAACGGGCAAGGGCGCCGTCCTCTTCAGGAGCGGTTATCCAGAGAATGCCGGGGTAACGGGCAAAACGCCGCCGCAAACCGTTGACGGCAAGGATATCCTGTTCCTTGTCCACCACGGCCAGCCGGAAGGCGGGCCCGTGCGCTTCGGCAAGGCGCTGGGCCAGGGCCTCCAGAGCCGGACCGGCACCGGAACCCAGCAGTACGGGAAGCGCGGCCTGGGGCGGCCAGGCCGGCGTTTGGGCCGCGGGGGCGCTGTCCGGTACGGAGAGTCCGGCGGGCCAGCCCGGCACGGAAAAGGCCGAAGCAACACTTCCCGGCAGTACGTCCGGGGGAGGCAGAAAGGCCAGCTCGCGCTCCGGACCCGCCGCGCCCAGCATGGGCAGCTCACGGCCTTTGCGGGTGACCAGAATGTCCCTGTGCCCGGCGGGGGAAACGTCCGCGCGCGCCGAGCCGGAATGTTCCGTGCCGGGACTGCCTGTCATGCCCTGCCCTCAGGAATCCCTGGCCGTGTTGACGGCGGGGTAGGAAGTGGTGATTTCGTCGTGT
Organism: Desulfovibrio sp.; assembly: GCA_031556355.1. Classification (GTDB taxonomy): domain Bacteria; phylum Desulfobacterota; class Desulfovibrionia; order Desulfovibrionales; family Desulfovibrionaceae; genus Frigididesulfovibrio. The sequence goes on from JAVBTB010000057.1 coordinate 12,202, forward strand.
TCCAGCAGAAAGGCAACGTCTGCGTAGCTGCGGTCCGTTCTGTAAAAGGCTCTGGCAATGCCGATTTCACAGCCCGGCATGACTTTGCCCGGCACGATGACGCGGCACTTGGGGGCGTTCAGTTCGTCCACGGCGAATTTGCGCCACAGGGCATTGCGTTTGGTGTGGGCTATTTTCAGCTTGCGCTGCACCAGTTCAAGGCGGGGGGCATATTCCTGTTTCATGACGTGGTTGCGGGCCGACTGCTTTTCAAAATACGAAGCTTTGTCCTTAAGATACCCGATCTGGCTTTCCAGTTTTTGCAGCGAAAGGAAGTCAAAGGGGTTGTACCCCATCATAATCCGTGTCGTGGTGGTGTAGTCGCTGCCGAGCTGGCCTTCGACATACACCACGCCGTTGGCGTAGACGGCTCCGCCTTGCAGCCGTCCCTTCACCACAAGATTGCCGCCCGCATAGATGGTACTGTGCAGGCAGGAGCCGTCAATGATGATGTTCCCCTTGGCGCGCAGTTGCACGTGCTCGCAGAACGGCAGGCGGATGTTCCCGCCCGCGTCGAGAAGGGTGCTCGGCAGTTCTTCTTCTATTTTTCTGGACGGGGTATCGCCTTCTATGGCGCTGGTGTTCGTGCCCTTTACCCCCGCAAGGCAGACGATGCCGCCCGTGGCTTTGACCTTGGCGCTTTCAATGTGTCCTTTTACCAGCACATTGTTCGCTTGCACGGCAAAGCCCGTTTGCACGTCGCCGTGCACGGAAAGATCGCCTACAAAAAAGATGTTGCCGGTGTGGAAGCCCACATTGCCGCGCACGTTCAGCAGTTTTTTTACCGAGATAAGGCCGTTGTGATAAAAGCAGTATCCGTTGGCGGCGGCCCGGAGCTTGTCGGGGTTTGCCGGATGGGGGGCGCAGTTGGGGCCGCAAGGCAGGTGGCGGTGCCTGTATATAAAGCGTGGGTCGGTCTTGACGTTGGGGAATTTGTCCAGATCGATGAGCTCCGCCAGCAGTTGGCCCGCGACAACATTCTGCACATACCCCAGGTAGCGGTAGTCAACGCTGCCGTCGGCTCCCTCCACGGGGGCAAGGTTCATGTGGCTGAAGTCCGGATCGAAGTAGTGGTGCAGGTAGTACATGGCGTCACACCACAAGGGTTGCGAGGATGTCGTCCTCTGTTTCAAGCACAGTGAAGAAGCCCGTCAGCCCCAGATCTTTCAGCGTCTTGCGCACCTGGGCGGAGGGGCGGAAAAGATAGAGCCGCTTGTTGCGCCCGTGCATGGCGGCGGCAAAGCCCACCAGCGCGCCGACGGCGGAGCGGGAGAGAGAGACCTCCGCGAAATCAAGAATCACCTTGAGAACCGTGTTCATCACAAGATCGTTCAGGGCGGCTTTAAACTCGGCAAGATTGGGCAGGCCGATTTCTCCCCTGAAACGTCCGAGAGCGGTATCACGTTCCGCCGTACGTCCATGCAAGGGGCGGCAGGAAAAGGGCGCTGCCGCGTCCACAGTGACGATGTCCGCCGCCAGCGCTTTGGTCAGATCGCCCAGCACGCAGGGATTGGCGAAGTTTTTCATGGCGTGTCCTCCGATCCGGTCTGTCCGGGCGCGGATTCTTTCCCCGTGGAATCTTGTTTTTCACTTGCAGGGGGTCGGGAAGCACCGGCGTCGCTGACGGAGGCCGCCGGAGAAGAGGCCGGCAAGGAGGCGCCATTCTCTTCGCCTTCTTCGGTGAAGTAGGGTTCCGGGCAATGTCCTGCCTCTTGTCTGGCGACCTCCTCGGCGCGCAGGGCCCGGCGCAGTATTTTGCCTACCAGGGTTTTGGGCAGTTCCTCACGGAATTCCAGCTGGCGCGGCACCTTATAGTTGGCCAGGTGTTGACGGCACCAGGCGATGATTTCGGCGCGCTCCGCCTTTTCTCCATCCTTCAGTACCACATAGGCCTTGATGGTTTCGCCCCGCGTGGGGTGAGGCACGCCGACCGTGACCGCCTCCTTCACCTTGGGATGCTCATAGAGAACCTCGTCTATCTCGCGCGGGGCCACATTATACCCGCCCACGATGATCATGTCTTTTTTGCGGTCCACTATGGTGAAGTAGCCATCTTCGTCCATGACGGCAATGTCCCCGGTATACAGCCAGCCGTTGCGAAGGGCGTTGGCGGTCTCGTCAGGGTTGTTCCAGTAACCGCGCATGACCTGCGGCCCCCGCAGAATAAGCTCGCCCACCTTGCCGGGGGGCATGGGGACGGAGCCGAGCTCCATATCGACAATGCGGGCCTCGGTGTCGGGAAAGGGCACCCCTATGGAGCCTATCTTGCGCATCCCCTGGGCGGGGTTCAGATGCGTGATGGGCGACGCTTCGGAAAGGCCGTAGCCTTCAATGATTTTCGCGCCTGTTTCCGCTTCAAACTGTCTCAGACTTTCCACGGGCATGGGCGCGGAACCGGCGATACAGAATTTGAGGGTCTTCAGGGCATAGGCCCTGGCGTGCTTTTGCTGCAGCAGGGCAATGTAAATGGATGGAGCGCCGGGAAGCACCGTGACTTTGTACTTTTCAATACCGGCCAGCAGTTCCCCCGGCGCAAAGCGGGGAATGGGCACCGTGGCGGCTCGCAGGAGCGTGGGCAGCACCACGCAGGTGGTCAGACCATAGACATGAAAATAGGGAACAACGGCCATAATCACCTGAGGCTCGTGCATCAGGCAGTGCAGAACCGCCCCGGTCTGCTGAATATTGGCTCCCACGTTGGAGTGCGTGAGCATAGCCCCCTTGGAAAGGCCGGTTGTACCCCCGGTGTACTGCAAAAGGGCAAGATCTTCCTCGGGGTTTTTAACGGGAACGCTCAGGCGCGTACGCCCTGCCAGAAGGGTGGAAAAGGGCAGCACGTTGCCGTCATAGGGAATTTTTTTTGCGCTTTTGTCGCGCCAGGCTTTTACACGCTGCAACCAGGTGAGGGGGAAGGAGAGCCCTTCGGCAATGGTGGTGATATAGTACCGCTCGATGCCAAGGCGGTCGCGCAGCTGCTCCAGCTTGGGCCAGCACAGATCAATGGTGATCAGGTGGCGCAGGCCGGAGTCATGGATCTGGTGGAGCAGTTCCTTTTCCATATACAGGGGGTTGATCATGGTGACCACGCCCCCGGCTTTGAGAATGCCCCAGAATGCGACGACGGTCTGCGGCAGGTTGGGGAGCATGATGCCCACCCGGTCGCCCGGCCGCACGCCGTGCGCCTTAAGATTGGCGGCGACGATTTCCGCCTCCTCGCGCAGACGGGCGTAGGATATTTTGGTATTGAAAAAGCGGCAGGCCAGGCGGCGCGGGGTATGCTCCGCCGCTTCGTCAAGCCATGTGTAGAGCGCGACATTGCGATAGCACAAGGAGTGCGGAACTTCCTGCTCATAATACCTGAACCAGGGAGCATCCTCCAGAGGGGATGCCCCGGGTTGAGCGCCGACGCAACTATCCGGGGTGGGCTGTTTTTCTTCCATAGATCTTTACAGATAAAAGTGTTTGGCGCCGGTGTTCTGAACCCCGCAGCTCAGCGGCGGGAAACGGACGCTGCATCCTAATGATTACTCCTACAGTAAGTTTTTCTGCAAGGCAAGGTGAGGATAATTTTTCCTGAGAGAAAAAGCGCGCTTCGCCGGTATGGTATGCACCGGTATGCGAAGAGACGCGGGGCGTGGCAACGGCAGTGCGGTTCCTGCGCGAGGCGGTATGTTTCCGGGGGCTGGCGGAAACGCGTTCGGTCTCGCAGTCAGGGAGCGGTGCACTATAAAAAAACCGGGGACGACAACGTGTCGTCCCCGGTTCGCACAGCCGCGCGCGCAGGGGCAGGGCTCCGGAGCGCTACGTTTAATTGCCGGCGGGAGCGGCCGCGCCCTGCGCGAGTTTTTTCGGTTTCGTGAACCTGCGGCGCTCTTCAGGCGTGGTTCTTTCCGGCTCCTTGGGGTTCTCGCCGGGTTTCAACTCCGTTGCCAATTTAGGTGTCTTGGAGCCCGGGGGCAGCAGTCTCGCGGCCGCGGAAGCGGCATCTTCCTTGCTCAACTCTATTCCGGTTGCCTCAGTTCCAGTCTTGGCCGTTTTCGCCTTTTCAGCCTCAATCTTCGCGGCTTCCGCTCTGGCCGCCTCGGCCTTGGCCGCTTCTATCCTGGCCGCTTCAGCGGCAGCTTCCGCTTTGGCTGCTTCGGCTTTTGCCGCTTCCGTCTTGGCGGCCTCAATTTTCGCGGCTTCCGCTCTGGCCGCCTCGGCCTTGGCCGCTTCTATCCTGGCCGCTTCAGCGGCAGCTTCCGCTTTGGCTGCTTCGGCTTTTGCCGCTTCCGTCTTGGCGGCCTCAATTTTTGCGGCTTCCGCTCTGGCCGCCTCGGCCTTTGCGGCTTCAATCCTGGCCGCTTCCGCCTTCACCGCCTCGGCCTTGGCCGCTTCTATCCTGGCCGCTTCAGCGGCAGCTTCCGCTTTGGCTGCTTCGGCTTTTGCCGCTTCCGCCTTGGCGGCCTCAATTTTTGCGGCTTCCGCTCTGGCCGCCTCGGCCTTTGCGGCTTCAATCCTGGCAGCTTCGGCTTTCACCGCCTCGGCCTTGGCCGCCTCTATCCTGGCCGCTTCAGCGGCAGCTTCCGCTTTGGCCGTCTCTATTTTGGCTACTTCTGCGGCCGCTGCTTCGGCCTTGGCAGCTTCGATTTTGGCTGCCTCTGCGGCAGCCGCTTCGGCAGCGTCCGGCTGTACGGAAGGCTTGGGAATATCCGGCAGTGCGGCGGTCGTTTCCGGGGCGTCTGAGGAGACGCCTGCGGTTTTGCCGGGTTTGCCGCCGATGAATACCGCTTTGCCTTCCCAAGGACCGAGAGAGACGGAAAGGCCGGTTCCGCTGGCTGAAAACCCTTGGCTTGCCGGGGTTACGGGGGTCAGGCGCGAAAGGGCGGAAGATATTTTGGGTATATTGCCCAGGCTGATATGCTCCGTCACCGGGCTGCGCGAGAAATTGCATACGGAGAGCAGGTAACTGTCGCTGCCGGGCATCTGGGTGAGCAGGGCTATGCTGCCCTGCCCCTTGGTTGCCGGGCGGGCAATGAGGGTTCCTTTGGAAATGCCCGTTTCGGAACGCACGCGCAGAAAGGAGCCCACGGAACGCAGAAAGGAGCCTTCCTTGTGCACCTGTTCGTCCGGCGCGGGGTAAATCTGTTTTGCTTTCGGCATGCCCTGCTGGCTGACGATAATGTCATTGGCCATCGAGGTAAGGGCATACGTACCCCGGCTGGTGTCGGAGACTTTCCAGTTATCGGGCGACGTTACCATGCTTTGCCAGGCGAGGGGGAGCGTCCCCGCCAGATCCTGCCCGGAGAGCATGAGCGCGCCGGGCTGCATGGCTTTGAAAAATATCAGGAGGCTGTGCCCCTTAGATACGGCCGCCCATTGTTCTTTGGGCACATCGGCCGGGGGCAGCTTCAGGGCGAAGGCGGCGAGTCCGGGGCCGGTTGTATACAGTATGTCGTTCTGGACCGGCAGAGGCGTTTGGGCGCTTACGCTCGCGCGCATGGCGTCGAGAATGCTTTTTTTGAAGGCTTCGGCGTCGCCTTTTTGGCTTTGAAAAGCAAGGTAGCTCAGGTGGGGCAGGGCATAGTTGATGCCGTCCTGCGTCGGGGTGGTGTGCACCAGGCGGCGGGTATCGACGTTGAGGCGCAGGAGTTCGTCGGCCATGAAGCGGGCCAGGGTCGTATCGCCTGTCAGAAGGGCGTGTTCCGCCGCGGGGGAAAAGGCGCTGTCAAAGACGTAGTCCGTGCCGTGGCGCATAAATTCGTTGACGGCGGTAAGGGGCAGATCGTCGTCACGCAGCCAGCTCCAGCCGCCGTAACGGCGTATTTCGCGGCTCATGGACTGGGCGGCGGACAGGGCGGGCTCAATGCTGAAGGCGAATTTTCCCGAGGAGTTTTTCGAGGCGGCCTCAAGCCCCTGGAAAGGCTCGAAGTGCAGGCCGAGAAGGGCCTGCCCCAGCATTCCCACCTGGCGGACGGCGCTGCCGGAGAGGATACGGTGCGCCGCCTGGGAGGGGTCTTCCCAGTTCAGCACCGCATAGCCGGGGGAGCCGTAATAACGGTAGACCCAGCGGCGCAGGTTGCCGTCAATGCCGCGCACTTCGCCGGTGGCGGCCCAGCCTCCCCTGCGCGCAAGGGGCGAGAATTCGTCCCGCATGGCCTTGGGCAGGATGCCCTTGGCATTCAGGGCGGCTACCTGGTGGGGACTAAGCACGACGGTTGCCCATTCCGAAGAGGTGGCGGGCAGTTGGTTCCAGAGTTCGTGGGGGACTTCCACCATGCAGTAAATGCCCGGGAAGTCACGAATATTTCGCGAGGCCAGGAAAAAGTCCGGGCCAAGGCCGGTAGCGGCGGGTACGATATCCGAACCGAGCAGGGCCGAGTGATCGATGACGGTGCTCATAAGCCGGCGGTAATTGCTTTCTTTGCCGGCCTGGGCGGAAAAGTCATACTGGACGATATCTTCTCCCGTGGGATCGCCTTTGGCGCTGTATGCCCAGAGGCTGCCGGAACCAGACGCCGGGGCGACATACAGCCCCTTGATGCCCGCCTCGCGCAGCACAGCCCATATGGAGCTGTCGCCCAACTGGTCAAAAACCGGACGGCGCCCGGAAGTCAGGAGCATAAGGGGATGCACGGACAACCAGGTATCGGCGTAGCCGAGCATTTCGTCCGGGCTGCCGACGCTTGCGGAGGTGCGCCAGGCAAGCTGGCTGCCGGAAACCACTTTTGCCATTTCCTGGGATTTGCGCAGCATGGTCTGGCGTTCCAGAAACTGCAACTGGCCGGGGTCTGCCCTCGAGATGGGGCTGGAGGAGGAAAGGGCGGCGCTGGTAGTATCAGACTGGTCCGAGCCTGTCCGGGAGGCGGAGCCGCCCTGGCAGCCGGGGAGAAGAGTGATAACGCAGAACAATAAAAAAAGGATACAAGGATTACGGTGCATGAAATCTCCCGGTACTGCAACGATATTGGAAACGCCTTCAGGCAAGAGGGAAGCTTGTGTTTCGTTCCGGCGGCGGTAAAAAGGCGGCAACATATTTGGAGCGCAAGCAAGGCAACGCGTTCCGCAAGGCACCGCATGTACCCTGCGCAACAGATATACCGTTCAAAAAAATTTACTAATTATATCCCAGGAACAGTCCTCAGTAAACCCCTGTAAAATCCTTGCGGCAGTAAGCGCAGTCGGGCGTGAGGCGGTATGGCGAATGGGTATGTCTTTTCCGTTACGGCGCTGTTATGCGCTATAGGGAAGGCATGCGCGGCATGATAAGGTCACTGAGCACGGCTCCGGTCGCCCGGATCAGGTCCGCCGGGGCGACTTTGAATTGCAGGCCGCGCAGACCCGCGCTGACGTAGACGGCCGTGTGGCGTTCCGCCGTTTCGTGCAGGAAGGTGGGGAAGTGTTTCTTCATGCCGATGGGCGAACACCCGCCGCGCATGTAGCCGGTCAGGGGCAGCAGGTCTTTCATGGGGATGAGGGCACAGCTTTTATTGCCGGACGCCCGGGCAGCCTTTTTCAGATCGACCTCGTCGCCGCCGGGAATGACGCAGACAAAATGGCCGTTTTTGTCCCCCCGCAATACCAGAGTTTTGAATACCTGCTCGAGATCTTCGCCCAGTTGCTCCGCAAGGTGCGCGGCGCTGAGGTCGTTTTCGTCCACCGTATACGGCACGAGTTCATAAGAGATGCCGGCTTTGTCCAGCAGACGGGCGGCATTGGTTTTGTGTGGTTTCATGGGGATGGGTGTGTGTAATGATGCGTGAGCAAAGATGGCGATTCGTACCAGATCGGCGGCCGGTAGCCAAGCCTGCGGGGGGATTCCCTGTTTTGCTGAAACGGATATTGAGAAGGATATTTCATGAAGAAGGTCAGCTGCTTTCGGCAACTGACCTTCGTAAATTCTGGAGCGGGAAACGGGATTTGAACCCGCAACCTTCAGCTTGGGAAGCTGACACTCTACCATTGAGTTATTCCCGCAGGGGGAGGGCCTTTTAATCCCTGTATCGGCGTATGGACAAATTTTGGAGCGGGAGACGGGATTTGAACCCGCGACTTCAACCTTGGCAAGGTTGCACTCTACCACTGAGTTACTCCCGCTGCTCTGGAGGCGGCATCCAGATTTGAACTGGAGATGGAGGTTTTGCAGACCTCTGCCTTACCACTTGGCTATGCCGCCATGCGCAACGTTTTTCCTTCCGCCGTTCTGTCTGTATCTCCCTGGCGCAAAAGAGGCAACCATCCAAGGATGCCTTCCCTCCCAAGGGGCGGAAATTCTGGAGCGGGAGACGGGATTTGAACCCGCGACTTCAACCTTGGCAAGGTTGCACTCTACCACTGAGTTACTCCCGCGCAACAGGAAAGGTCTTGTACGGCAGAGACCCTTGATCTGTCAAGAGCGCGGGGCCGGAATTCTTCTGTTTCCGCAAACACATGTCTCATAGGCTTTTCTTTATGCGACAACCGGCCCTCTCTGTTTTTTTCCTTTACTTTGACTACCCGTTGATTTATCACAACGGCCTCGGTGTGACTTTATTTTATGTGTCGCGCCCTGCGGAAGGAGAGACTTATGGACCAGAAGGACTTGGAATATTTTCGTAATTTGCTGAACGATATGCTTGAAGAAGCCCTCAAGCAGGGGGAAATGACCCTTGAGGACATGACGGATAACAACGAAATCTGTGCTGATCCGGCAGATCGGGCTACTGTTGAGTCTGATCGCGCCTTTACCCTTCGTATTCGGGACCGTGAACGCAAGCTGATCAAAAAGATCAAATCCGCCCTGGTGCGTATGGACGAAGGCGTATACGGCGTCTGCGATGACTGCGGCGAGGAAATCGGGGTTCCCAGGCTGAAAGCCCGCCCGGTGACCAAACTGTGCATCAATTGCAAGAGCAAGCAGGAAGAAGACGAACACCTGCGCGGCGAATGATGCCCGCACGGTATTGGAGATGCAATCGGGCGGCTCTTCGGGGTCGCCTTTTTTTATGCGCCGGGTCGCATGGCCAGAGCAACGCACGCGTCTCGCGTCACAGGACGGTATAGCATGGATGCGCACAGTTTTCGCTGTATCGGGCAGGAGTTGGCGAATCTGCTTGCGGGAGCGCGGGTGGAAAAAATTCATTCCCCGCAGGAAAACGTTTTTGTATTCACTGTATTCGCAGGGAATGCAAAGCGCCGTCTGATCCTGTGTGCGGACCGGCAGAGGCCGAAGCTGTTTTTTTCCGACAAGGCTCCCGCCAATCCGGTCCGTCCCTCGGGCCTTGTGATGCGTCTGCGCAAGTATGCGGCAGGCAGGCGGCTCGGCCGGGTGCTCTGCGACTACGTCAACCGGCGCATCGCCTTTTCGCTGCCACATCAGGATGATGCCGGTACTCGTTTTCTGCTTCTTGATCTGCGCGAAGGCCCGAGCATCGTCGAGGCGCTGCCGGACGGATTTGCGGATCCTCCGGCGTGGCCGCCTGCGGACGTGGCGGAAGCGCTCTGCAACAGTTCGGCGCATTCGCCGGGAGAGCAGGAACTGTGGCAGCGGTATCCGGTGCTGACGCCCCTGCTGCGCGAGACCCTTGCGGAGTTGGATGTCCCCGAGGGGAAGGCCTTGCTGGTGGATCTGGAAGCCGGGGAAGGGGAGCTGTTTTGCTACGCTGACAGAAGTGGAACCCCCGCCTTCTACACGGCATGGCCCCTGCCCGCGCCGCTTCTGGCCCGAAAGGGGCTTGTGCCCGGGGAGTTGCCGGTTGCGGGGCTGCGGACCGGCGACGCATTCTCGGGCCTCCTGGATGCCGGGCAGGCGCCGGCAAGCCCGTCTTTGGAGGCGCCGGAGCAGGGCGGGTTTGTTTCCCTTGCCGTATCCGCCCAGGTGGACGGCCCGGCTTTTTTTGCGAATGTGGGGCGAAAAATTGCCAAAGAAGAATCCCGCCCGGGCGAAAGGGAGCGCAAACGTCTTTCCCGGCTGCTCGACAAATTGGATCAGGAGGAAATACGCTTGCAGGGGCTGCTTGCCATGCGGGCAGACGCCTGCCTGCTGCGCGACGCGTTATGGCAATTCCCGGCGGATGCCAGGATGCCCGAAGTGCAGGTGTCGGCGTTGTCGTCTTCCGCGCCGGAACAGTCCCTTGTGGAAGGCCCGCCCGCCGCTGCCGGGGACGCAAGCGAGGATGTGCGGCTGCGCCGGATAGTGCTGGATCCGTTGCTGACCGTGCGCGAGAATATGCTCCGTATGTTTCGGCGATCGGCCAAGGGCAAGCGCGGCCTCGGCATGTTGCAGGCCCGCAGAGAAGAAACACGGGCGGCGCTCGAACGACAGACGCAAGAGCGGCTCCTTGGCAAAACGTCTTTGGGCGCCGCTTCCCTGCCGGGGGAGACTCCAACCGCCGCTCGGCCGCTTCGGGAAGTTCCGGTCTCTCCCGCCGGAGAAAGCTTGGACAAGGGCAAAGAAAGCAAAGCGGCCCGGCAGGTGGCGCGGTTTATATCTTCCGACGGTTTTGTGATCTTGCGGGGCAAAAATGCGGCGGGCAACCAGGCGGTCCTCAAAATGAGCAAACCGCACGATTTATGGCTGCACGCGGAAGACGGCCCCAGCGCGCATGCCGTCATCCGGCGCGCCCATGCCGCGGAGGAAGTGCCGGAACAAACGCTGCACGAGGCGGCTGTGCTGGTGGGACAAAAAAGCTGGCAGCGTTTTGATGCCAAGGTGCGGATTATGGTGGCCCTTGCGCGTCATGTGCGCCCCGTCAAAGGGGCGGCTCCGGGGACTGTACATGTAGATTCCGTACTGCGCAGTATCGTTGTTCCGTTAAGGTTGGATGAAAATTAATAAGGATATTGCTATGCCCTTACGGATGATGTAGTTTGGGTACTACCTTTTTTTGAATAGGGGATAAAAGAGTATTCCTTGTCTCACTAAGGGTGTTCATGTGTATACAAAGGGCGGTATTTTGACGAAAAGCCGGTATGCATAGGTATCCGGCAGTATTGTGAGCGGAGATTGGCTGTGGTGATACGTTTTGGGGGCGGTATTCCGAGCCGCGCTATTTTGGGGAAAGAGCATTCCCCGCATGGGGGAAACCGCATGCCGCTGCCGGCGTCCGCGTTAGGGGACGCGGAATCGTTGCGGGCCGTGCCGGCCTGGAGGAGTTCGTTCCGCCATGCACGGGGGAAATGCGGGTGAGCCCCCACAAAATAGAGAGGCTTTTGGGCAAGCTGACGCCTGCGGGCAGTGGACACAGCGGTACGGCTCTGGTCGCGCGGCAGCCTATTTTTGATCGCGCCGGCAACATCTCCGCCTATGAGCTGCTCTTCCGCGATCCTTCCCTGAAACCGGGGCTGGGCGGGCGCAGTTCGCATGCGGCGACCTCCACGGTCATCATGGACGGACTTGACCTGATGCTGCCCTCCCTGCGCAAGGGGCAGCGCTTTTTCATCAATTTTACGGCAGAGATGCTGGAGGCGGAACTGGCGTCCATTCTTCCCGCCCATACCTGCGTCATTGAGATCCTGGAGGATGCGCAAGCTACTCCCAGCCTGCTCAGAGGGCTGCGCAACCTCAAAAAACAGGGCTATGTACTGGCCCTTGACGACTTTGTCGGGCAGCCGCGGCTGCTCCCTTTTCTGCACGAAGTGGACATCGTCAAGGTGGATGTGCTCGGCCAGAGCCGCAAGCACCTGGAACATCTGGTGACGGCCCTTTCCCGGTACAAGGTGCGTCTGCTGGCGGAAAAGGTGGAGGACAACGAAACGGCAAAAGTTTGCCGCGAGCTTGGCTTCACCTACTTTCAGGGCTTTTTTTTCAGCCGGGCGGAAATTGTGCAGGGCAAAAAACTTTCGCCTTCCCAAATCACCAAGACCCGCCTGCTGACCCTTTCCACCCGGGAGATCGAAGAGCTCAGTGAATTGATTACCGTTATTTCCGCGGATGTCTATCTTTCCTTCAAGCTGCTGAAATATGTGAACTCTGTCTATTTCGGCCTGCCCATGCAGGTGCGCAGCGTGGAACACGCCATCCTTATGCTCGGGCAACTGAAGATGCGGCAATGGCTTTGCGTGACCGCGCTTGCCGATATGGACGCCGCCCCCATGTCGCGGGAGATCGTCTACATTTCCGCCCTGCGGGCCAAATTTCTGGAGCGGCTTGCTTCGCGCCATCGCGTCACCTCCCGTTCCGGCAAAGGCAAGCATATACCTGACAACCTGTTTCTGGTGGGGCTTTTCTCCCTGCTGGAGAGCATTCTGCATATTCCCATGGGGGACATTTTCTCCTCCTTAAGCATGGAAGAAGATATCGTCAGCGCTTTGCAGGACAACTCCGGCCCCTACGCCTCCTGGCTGAATCTTCTGGAAGCCTACGAACGGGGCGATTGGGAACGCACACGCTCCTATTCCTCTCAGCTCAAGCTCTCCTCTTTTGATCTGACCGATGCCTATGCGGAAGCCATCCGCTGGAGCAGCGCTCTTTTCGGCGCGTGAAGCGGTTCTGGACGTGCGCGCCGGTGCGCCGCGCGAGCGTCTTTGCGCGTGTCTGGACTTGCGCCCGCGCGTACGCTACAACGCCATAGTGATTATCTTCTCTTGCAGGACGAGGGGTGTATTGTCCGGATTCTCCGGGATACCGTTTTTTGAAAGGGCGGATACCAGGATATGCAGCCGTTCCATTCTCCTATTACAATGTCGATTTTTGAACTGCTCAAGGCGGGGCCGGGGCCTTCCAGTTCCCACACCATAGCCCCTATGCGGGCCGGGGCGGATTTTGCCGCCCGCACGGCGGCCCTTTCGCCGGATGTGCTCGCCCGGGTGCGCGGGGTGCGGGTCAAGCTCTGGGGGTCGCTTTCCGCCACCGGCCATGGGCACGGTACGGACAGGGCGGTGATTGCCGGACTTATGGGGTACAACCCGGAAACCTGCCCGCCCGCGCTGTTGAGCGAGCTCTTTACGCTGCCTCGGGAAGAGCGCGTCATGCGCGTCGGGGAAAAACGCCTGCCCCTGGGACTGGATACCGTCGTCTTCGGACCCGTGCAGCACAGTTTTCCTTTCAGCAATACCCTGGTGATCGAACTGCTGGACGAGGAGTTTGCGCCCGCGGTTGAAGAAGATGACGGCGCGGATCTCGGCCCGTACCTGTTTATTTCTCCGCTGGCCCGTTCGGGAAAGGATCTGCGCCTGCCACCCTATACCGAGGCGGCGGACGGGCCGGACCCCCTGGAAGGGCATGCGCTGTTTTCCATGGAATACTATTCCACCGGCGGCGGGTTCCTGCAATGGGAGGGCTGGGAGCCGGAAGCGCATGGAATGCCCCGGCACCGCTATGTGAATATGCGGGAACTGCAAGTGCGCCTGGTGGAAAGCGGCCTGACCCTGGACGAACTGCTGCTGGAAAATGAAATGGCCATCACCGGGGCCTCGGAGGATTCCATCAACCGGCGTCTGGACTCCCTGCTGTGCCTTATGAAGGACACTGTGCGCCGGGGCTGCGAGGCCAGAGGGGAGCTGCCGGGAAATCTCGGTCTGCGGCGCAAGGCTGGTGTGCTTTTTGAACGCGCAAACTCGCTGCAATCCTTCGACCAGAAGCTGTGTCTGCTGAACGCTTATGCCTATGCCGCGTCGGAAGAAAATGCCGCCGGGCATATCATCGTTACCACCCCCACCTGCGGTGCGGCCGGGGTTGTTCCTGCCATAGCCATGTTTATGCAGGAACAGCTTTCCCTGGACGAGGCTGCCCAGCGCAAGGGATTACTCGCCGCGGCCGCCGTGGGGTTCATTGCCAAGCAGAATGCCGGAATTGCCGGAGCGGAAGTGGGCTGCCAGGGAGAGATAGGCGTAGCCTCGGCTATGGCTGCCGCCATGCTGGCCCATGCGCGGGGATATTCCGCCAAAGTGGTGGAAAACGCCGCCGAAATAGCCCTGGAGCACCACCTGGGCCTTACCTGCGACCCGGTGGGGGGCTATGTGCAGATTCCCTGCATTGAGCGCAACGCCGTGGGCGCGGTCAAGGCCTACAACGCCGCCCTGATAGCCTGCAACGAAAACCCGGCCGCGCACATGGTTTCCTACGACGACGTGCTGCGGGCCATGGCCGAGATTGGCCGCGACATGAACGCCAAGTATAAGGAGACCTCGACCGGCGGTCTGGCCGTGTGCCTGGTGGCCTGTTAGGATTGGGGGGAGGGAGGAAAGGTCTCTTTGAACCCGAGTCCACTGTAGCGCTGTTCATGGCAATGCGAAGAAGTTACTACGAAGGATCGCGGAACACGGATTGAGTGACTGCGGCCCAGCATAGAGCGTCTCTGGAAGCTCCACCGCGACAGCCGCCCGCAGCGGAAACGCTGGGAAACCGACGAGTCCAGCTACAGCAAGTATCTGAAAGAACCATTCGCCAAAAAGCTCCCCTCGGAAATCCTCACCCTGGACGTGGACAGGCTGCGCGTGCTGATGACCAAAAACGGCCGTGCTCCCGCCACCATCAAGGGTGTTATGGGCCTTTCGCAGCGCCTTGACCCAACGCTACGCCCACCTGGCTGATGAAGCCCTGCAACGAGCCGCGTCTGTGGCTGACAGGCTGTTTACGCCAGTGGTGCCGGAACCGCATAAGGAACCCAAGGTTAAAGTTCGTAAATCCAAAGAATAGCCGCAATCATTATCTCGGCATGAATAAATTGACTATGGCTAATATTTTGTCTATAAATTGTAAAAATACTGACTAAAGGCTAATATGTTAGATATATCTCTAAAAACCCCTCAAGAACTCCGTCAGGAACTTGCCGCCAGGGCCAAAGAGCGCCGTCTTGCGCTGAATATTTCGCAGCAGGAACTCGCAAAGCGTAGCGGCGTCAGCCTTGGATCCATCAAGCGCTTTGAAAGCCGCGGACTGATCTCGCTCTCGTCTTTATTGGAAATATCTCTGGTGTTCGGCTGCTTGGGTGATTTCGACACTCTCTTCACCACCAAAGGCGAACCCCTCAGCCTGTTCGAACCGGAGCCCAAAAAACGCAAGCGCAGCAGCAGGAAGACCACATGAGCCAGAATACCGGCGTGGATTCTCTCGATGTTTTTTGTAATCCGCGCGGCACGAAATACTTTGTCGGCAAGCTGGCGGAACGGAACCGCACGATTCTTTTTGAGTACGACAAGGACTTCCTTGCTTCCGGCATAGCGCTTTCGCCTTTCAAATTGCCGCTCCGCCCTGGTGTCTTTGAGGACAAGGAACGCGTCTTCGACGGCCTGCCCGGCGTGTTCAATGACAGCCTGCCCGATGGCTGGGGGTTGCTTCTGCTGGACAGGGCGTTGCGCGCCCAAGGCACCCGGCTGCACGAAATATCGCCCTTGCGCCGCCTTTCCATGGTCGGCTCCGGCGGCATGGGCGCGATGGAGTATGTGCCGAGTCAGGAAGTCCGCGCAAACTTGAACCCCGCCGCCTTGCAGCTTGATGGCCTTGCGGAAGAAAGCCGCAACATCCTGGCCGATGGCGATTCCTCTCTGGAAGTCGTGTTCGGTCTGCTCAAACTCGGCGGTTCCTCCGGCGGCGCAAGGCCGAAGATTCTGGCCGACGTGTCCGCCGATGGTTCCAAAGTCATACCGGACGGCGCGGGAGGCGAAGGATTCTCCCCCTGGTTGATCAAGTTTCACGCCCGCGAGGAAGGGCCGGATCAGGGCCTTGTGGAGTACGTCTATTCGCTTATGGCGCGGGAGGCTGGAGTCGAAATGCCGGAAACGCGGCTCTTCCCGTCACAGGCAACGGCGGGATTTTTCGGCGTCCGCCGCTTTGACCGGGACAGCGGCCTGAAAGTGCATGTTCACACCGCCGCAGGCCTTCTGCATGCCTCGCACCGTCATCCGACCCTGGACTACGAGAACCTGCTCCGGCTGGCCAAGATGCTGACCAAAGATATGCGGGAAGTGGAAAAAATGGTGCGCCTGATGGTTTTCAACGTCAAATCCGGCAACCGTGACGACCACTCCAAAAATTTTTCCTTCATGCTTGATGCCTCCGGGCGCTGGAAGTTCGCGCCCGCTTACGACCTGACTCCTTCCGCCGGATTCAACGGCGAGCATTCCGCCATGGTCAACGGCAAGGGCAAGGATATTACGGACGCCGACCTCATCCAGGCCGCCTCAATTGTGGACGTGCCCAAAAATTTCGTGATCGCGGCCATCCAGAAAACGGAAGAGGCCCTCTCGCTATTTGAGACATTGAAAGATGAAATCAGATTCCGCTAAATGCAGGCATCATTAGAGCATTTTAAAATTGAACTTTCTCTAAATATAGTCTAGAATAGCACATGAGAAAAATCACACCAGAACTTCGTCAGCGTGCATTGGAAGCGTATCAAACAGGACGATATACTCAATCACATCTTGCGGATATTTT
>JAVBTB010000062.1:0-16744 GCA_031556355.1 Desulfovibrio sp.
GGTTTGTCTACAGTCTGGGGGATGGGGAAAACCCCCTTTCTCAAAAGGGGGTTTTCCCCTTCCCCCACATTCGCCTTTTCCCGTCAGTGCTGTCCTTTCTGTTGCAGGCGGCGGTGCAGGGCGAAGCGGGAAATGCCGAGGAAGTCGGCCGCCTTGCTCTTGTTGCCGTCAAAGCGGTGCAGGGCGGCCAGCACCACGGCGTCCACCAGTTCGTCCAGGTTGAGCGGATCGTTGGGCAGGGTAATGGATTTGGGGTCGCGCAGATCCAGCTTTGTGGCGATAAACTGCGGTTCTTTACGCCTGTTCACGGAGCGGCGTTCCACAAACTGCCCGCCGGGCTGTACTCCCGCATGGGGCAGGAACTGGATGTGATCGCGCAACAGCAGATCGCCGTCGTGCATGAGCACGGCCCGCTCGATAGTGTTTTCCATTTCCCGGACGTTCCCGGGCCAGGGATACACGTGCAGCGCTTCCAGGGCTTTTTCCTCAATGCCGGTGAAGGACTTTTTCTTGCGCGCGGCCTCACGGCTCAAAAAGTGCTGCGCCAGGGGGGTAATATCTTCGCGCCGCTCGCGCAGGGGGGGAATATTCAGGTGGCCCACCCGCAAGCGGTGGTACAGATCGCGCCGAAAGGAGCCCTTTTCCACCATATCCGCCATGTTGCGGTTGCCCGCGCAGACGATCCGGGCGGAAAACTCCCGTTTTTTCATGCCGCCCACCCGGTAGAAGCTGCGCTCTTCAAGAACGCGCAGAAGTTTGGGCTGTAGGGTAATGGGCATTTCCGCCACTTCGTCGAGGAACAGCGTGCCCTTGCCCGCCTGCTCCAGCTTGCCGGGAGCACCGTCCGCCCGGCTGCCGGTGAAAGCCCCCGGCTCATGCCCGAACAGTTCGCTTTCAAAAAGCTCGTGCGGGATGGCCGCGCAGTTGATCGCCATAAAGGGGGCGGTGGAAGCGGTTTCCCCGTGGTGGATGAAGCGGGCGAATATTTCTTTGCCGGTGCCGGTTTCGCCTTCAATGAGCACCGGGACCGTGGGTTCGGAGTGCAGGATCAGCGCTTCGCTCATCAAGCGGCGCATGGCGGGCGACTCCGCGATGACCAGGCCCACGCCTTCCACTTCGCGCAGACGGTGGCGCATGGTTTCCAGGTCACGCTGCAAGTCGGCGGCCACACGCGAGACCTGCTCCTTCATGTTGCGGCGCAGCTCCATGTTTTCAATCACCAGGGACTGGTGCTCGGCGGAGCGGTCCACCACGGCGGAGAGTTCGCGGGCGTTGATGGGCTTGTTCAGATAGTCGTAGGCGCCTTTGCGCAGGGCCTCCACCGCCGTGGTCATATCGCCGTGTCCGGTGATGAGCACCACGTCGCTGGCCTTGGCGGAGGGGTCGGCCTTGATGGCGGAAAGCAGGGTCAACCCGTCCATGCCGGGCATGCGGATGTCCGTGATGATCAGGGGAAAGAAATCCTGCTGTGCGGCTGCAAGGGCCTCTCTGGGGTCTTCCATGCCGCGCGGTTCATGCCCCAGATCCTTGAGCACCAGGCAAAGACTTTGAAGGCTGTTGCTGTTGTCGTCCACGACCAGAATGCGCATAGCTGTTCCTTGAGCAGGGTAAAACGTTGCGTGCCGTTCAGCGCATGTACACTGTAAAAATGTCTGCCAGGCAAGACACTGTTCCGCAGTGGCGGGGACGCCGGTTGGAAAGCGACGCCGACATAGCAGTATACGCTATAAGATCAATTGGGGAACATTTCAAATACCCTGCGCACCGCAGCCAGGGAATTGCGGCCGGAGGCTTCCTTGCGGGTGATGCCGTCCGGGCCGGGCTCGGCATCCAGGCCAAGCGCCAGCATAAGCAGAATGCGCGCCTTCTGCGCGCGCAGGTTTCCCCCCAGAATAACCCCCATGTCACGCAGATCGTTGGCCCCGCCGCTGTAACCGTAGACCGGCCATACCCCGCCCTCGATACAGCGTGACGTGACCACCACGGGAATATCCGCCTCCACGCAGGCGCGGATTTCGCGCAGGGCGGAAGGCGGCACGTTTCCGGCCCCGAACCCTTCCACCACAAGCCCTTTCGCGCCGTGGTCCCGGGCTGCCGCCAGCAGATAGCCGTCCATGCCGGGCGCCATGGTCACGAGATCCACCAGGGGTTCCAGACAACGCGTCCGCAACGGCTCGTGCGCTACCGGCATGCGGAAGATCCGGGTGCTCCCGGCCACGCAGGAACCCAGAGGCCCCGCGCCGGGCGCGTCAAAGGCGTCCACTCCCATGGAGTGCACCTTGGTGACCTCGCGCGCGGCAAAAATTTTGTCGGTCATCAGCAACACGACCCCGAGACCGGCGGGCAGCGGCAATGCACAGGCCCGCACCGCCGAAGCAAGGTTTCTTATGCCGTCGTACCCGGCTTCCCCGTGCGAGCGCATGGAGCCGGTGATGATCACCGGCTTGGGGGAGTCTAGCAGCAGATCCAGCATAAAGGCCGTCTCTTCCATGACGTCGGTACCGTGGGTGACTATGACGCCCCGGATATCCGGGCGGTCGAGCAGCGCCTGCACGTCACCGGTCAGACGGAACATCAGGGTGGGGGTCATATGCGGGCTGGGCAGGTTGGCCCAGTGCACGGGCAAGAGCTCCACCCCTTCCGGGAACGGTCCCGGCATCTCCGCCAGCAGGGCCGCCGGATCCGCCAGGGTCGGGGCGGGACGCACGGCCCCGTCGCCGTCCAGCTCCATGCCTATGGTGCCGCCGGTAAAGACGATAGCGGTTTTTCCCCCATGCAGCGGCGGCGCGGGGATGACAGACGCGGGCAAAACGGGAGCGGGCATGCAGACCTTCCTTCTACCTTCGGCGTATACACGGCTGCAAGGCGCAAAAAGCGCCATGCGTCCGGCATGGAGGGCATTTTTCGCCCTTGTCGGTGCATACACCAAAACCCCGGCAAAGGGCAAATAGCCTGCCCGTAACGGGAGCCCTTGACAGAAAAATACGTTGCACATACAACCATTATATGACGCCTCTCTACTACGACTATGCCGCCTCGCTCGGGTACCTCACCATCACCACCAACCGGCTGATGGGGGCCAGGCTGAACCGCTGCTTTGCCGCTGCGGGCCTGCCCGTCAAGGCGGAGCAGTGGAGCGCTCTGGGGTTTTTATGGAACACGCCGGGCCTCAACCAGGAAGAAATGGCCCAGGCCCTCTGCCTTGATAAATCCAGCCTCAGCAGATTGCTGGACGGCTTGGAGCGCAAGGGATATATCCGACGCGAGCGCGATCCTGCCGACGCGCGCCGCAAGCGGGTCTTTCCCACACAGGCGGCAGACGCTCTGCGCCTGCCCTGTCTGGCGATTGTCATGGAAAACCTGCGGCAGGTGCAGGCAGGCATCCCTGCGGAAGATTTGGCATTGTGCCGCAACGTACTGGAATGCATGCAACGCAACATTCGGGAAGAACAGGCACTGCAAAGGAACACGGCATGACCCAAGAAACCAGGCCGGAACAAACCCCGGATACCGATACCACGCCTCCCGCGCCCAATCTGCAGGCGCTGTCCCAGAATGTTGCGCGGGCGAGACGGGTCCGCCTCATCGGGAGCCTGTGCCTCCTGTTCCTGCTGCTCGGCGGCCTGTGGGCCGGGTACTGGTACCTTTTCATGCGCACGTCGGAGTCCACTGACGATGCCTATGTCGCGGGCAACCAGGTGCGCATCTCATCGCGGATAACCGGCAACGTGCGGGAAATTTACGTGGACAACACCCAGGCCGTCCGGGCCGGGCAGGTGCTGCTGCGCCTTGACGACACGGACGCAAAGCTGGCGCTGGATCGCGCCCGTTCCGATCTGGCCGGAACCGTGCGCCAGGTCAGCGGCATGATGGCGGAAGAAGCCCGCCTGACCGCAGTTATTGAATTGCGCAAAAAGGAGCTGGGCCGGGTGGAAGGGGATCTGGACCGGCGCAAAAACCGCAAAACCTCCTATGCCGTCAGCGCGGAAGAGCTGAGCCACGCCCGCGACGCCGTGGCCGAGGCCGAAGTGGCCCTGCGCATAGCGGAGTTGGCCTGGCAGAGCAGCAAGGTGCTGCTGCGCGATACGCCCGTGCATGATCAGCCTCTTGTGCAGCAACGCGCCCACCAGATGCGCGAAGCTTGGCTGGCCGTGCAGCGTTGCGCGATCAAAAGCCCGGTGGACGGTTTTGTGGCCCGCCGCAGCGTGCAGGTAGGCACCCACGTCACGCCGGGCGACCCCCTTATGGCCGTCGTGCCATTGGCCGAAGTGTGGGTGGACGCCAACTTCAAGGAAGTGCAGCTCACCCGCATGCGCATCGGGCAGAGGGCCACTGTGGAGGCGGATCTGTACGGCAGTTCCGCCACATATACCGGCACGGTGGTGGGGTTTACGGCCGGGACCGGGAGCAGCTTTTCCCTGCTGCCGCCGGAAAACGCCACCGGCAACTGGATCAAGGTAGTGCAGCGCGTTCCCGTCAAAATCGTCCTGCAGCAGGACGAACTGCACAAGTGGCCACTGCTGGTCGGCCTCTCCTGTACCGTGCACGTGGATGTCAGCGATACGCAGGGCACCATGCTCACCCCGGACGCCCCCAGCGCGCGGGCTCCGGCCAGGCCCCTGTTCCGCACCACCGCGCTGGAACATGACCCGGCAGAGATCAACCGGGAGATAGAGACGATTATCGCCGCCAACAGTATGCCGTAAGCAGGCCCGCTCCCCCGCCCGCGCGGAAGGGAGAAGAAGCGGCGATCGCGGGGCTCACGCCGCGCTGAAAGAAGCCTGAAAGGCTCCGGCGGAACGGGCAGACGCGACGCTTCCGACAATCTCTGTGCACATGCCGTGGACACGGGAGGCTGTATGATCAGGCCGGGCAGCAACGCCGTAACGACGGCTCCGCCCGTTCCCCCGGGCGCGGGAAGGCAGGATGCGGCTTCTCCCGCGCCTCCCCCGCCGCCGCGCGAATTGCCGCCCCTGACCGGCCTTTCCCTGGCTCTGCTTACCTTGGCCCTGCCGCTCGCCACCTTCATGCAGGTGCTGGACACCACCATCGCCAACGTGGCCATTCCCACCATTGCCGGCAACCTCGGCGCGTCCAGTTCCCAAGGCACCTGGGTCATCACCTCCTACTCCGTCGCCAATGCCATTGCCCTGCCCATTACCGGCTGGCTGGCCAAACGTCTGGGCGAAGTCTCCCTGTTTCTGTGGTCCACCGCCCTGTTCGCCCTAACGTCGTTTATGTGCGGCATCGCGGCCAGTCTTGAGATGCTGGTGCTGTTCCGCGTCGTGCAGGGCGCGGTGGCCGGTCCCATGATGCCATTGGCCCAAAGCCTGCTCCTGAACAACTACCCCCCCGCCAAGCGCAACATGGCCATTGCCCTGTGGTCCATGACCGTGTCCGTGGCCCCCATCTTCGGCCCCGTGCTCGGCGGCTATATCAGCGACAACTACCACTGGGGCTGGATTTTCTTTATCAATGTGCCCCTCGGCGCTCTGGTGCTGTTTCTGGTCTCGAGCCTGCTGCACGAACGCGAAACCGAGCGCCGTTCCCAACCAATGAACTACGTGGGCCTCGCGCTTCTGGTTCTGGGCGTCGGGGCCTTCCAGATGATGCTCGATCGGGGCAAGGAGCTGGACTGGTTCAACTCCACGGAAATTGTGTTCCTGGCAGTCATTGCCGCCGTAGGGCTGACCCTGCTGGTCGCATGGGAACTTACCGACAAGCATCCGGTAGTGGACTTTACACTTTTTCGATCGCGCAACTTCAGCATCGGCGTGCTCTGCATCAGCCTCGGCATGATGATTTACCTCGGCACTGTGGTGCTTCTGCCCCTGCTTCTGCAAACCCAGTTCGGCTATACGGCCACCCTGGCCGGTCTGGCCTCGGCTCCCATCGGGTTCGTGCCGGTGCTGCTGGCGCCTTTTATCGGGCGCTACTCCCACAAAATCGACCTGCGGTTTCTCATCTCCTTCGGATTCGTGGTCTTTGCCGCCTGCATGTACACGCGCACCTGGTTCTCGCCCGCCATGGACTTTCGCTTCGTAGTCATCCCTCAACTCGTGCAAGGCTTCGCCATCGCCTTCTTTTTCGTGCCCATCACCACCCTGACCTTTGCGGAACTCAAGCCGCCCCAGATGGCGAGCGCCGCCAGCCTCTTCAACTTCCTCCGCACCCTGTTCGGGGCCATCGGCGCGTCCGTGGTCACGACGCTCTGGGAACGCCGCGAAGCGTTGCACCACATCAACCTCACCTCCCATATCCACCCCTACAACCCCCTGGCGGCGGACACGCTGGATCTGCTCCAGCGCCTCGGCTTTTCCCAGCAGCAAAGCGCGGGCTTTCTCGCCCGCGAAATCACCAGACAGGGTTTCATTCTCGCTGCCACCGAAATCTACTGGCTGAGCAGTCTGGCCTTTCTCGCCCTCATCGCCGTCGTCTGGCTGGCGCGGCACAGGAAAAAGGCGTGAGGCCTCCGGCGGCCGGAGGAGGTACCGGCCCCTGCAAGGCGCCGCCCTCCGAACCTCCCTGCAGGGGGGCGGCGCCGCTCTCTCCCCAAAACCTCACGTTGCGTCCATAGCGGCGCTCTGCCCCCTTCTCTATTACGCCTGTCCCGATGGAACCGCGGCGGGGTACAGCCAGGCCCGCGCTCTGTCCGAGGTTGCGAAGTACCAGCAAAAGACGAGCGCGAGCGCAAGCTTTCCGCTGAAAAATTCGGGGAACCCCGTCCCGTACTGCGGAATAAATTCTATCGACGCAAGGCGGTAAAAATCGAACGCATAGGCATGGGTGAGCACGCAGAGAGCAATCCACAAAAGCAGGCATGCGTAGAGCGTTTTCAGGCCGCGAGACCCGGCGCGCGAAGCCCACAGGGCAACAAGCGGCAGCACTATGCTCCCCACGACCTCCAACTCGGCTGCAATGATGACGTCTGCGGCAGGCTCCCACTCGCCGGAGACATGCATGGCGAAGTAGTCCCCCAAAAATTCAAGAACTCCCCTGCCACCCACGTGCATGGAAAGATGCGAGAGCAGAAACTCCAGAGCCTCGCCTCCGCATATGACAAGGGCGATCCAGCAGCAGACCTGAAACAGGCCGACTTCCGCCGGCCGGTTCAGAGAGGGCGAAAGAGGCTCCGGCTGATGGAACGCTGCCCGGACGGCCGCTGATTCGGAGAAATAGCGGCGCCACGCCTCGAAAATAACAATGGAGACAAGCAGATCCCGGAAAAGGGCCCAGGCGGAGAAAAAGGGAGACAGGAGGAGGTACCGCAGGTCTTCAGAGAGCAAAATCGGCAGTATCGCCAGAAAAGCCAGGACGGCGTTCACTACCGCCCAAAGGCGGCAACGGGCGGGAGCCGGCAGGGAACGGGTATGGATGGCGGCAAGAACCCATCCTGCAAAAAGGCACGCCGCAACGCTCACAACAAACGTGATGTATCTGGCGGAGGGAGGCCACATTCCCCCAAGGCCGCCCCGGTCGGGTCCGATCATGCAAACCACGGCCAAGACGGCAGAAGCCAGGGCACTGAGCCAGACCTGGAGGGTAAAAATCAGAGCCGGAAAGGGAAGCCTTCCCGGAGCACGCTCCTGCGTCGCAGGAAGGGACAGTGCGTTTTGCATGTGCGGCTCCTTGACCTTGCGGCCGAATGGAAAATGGGAACCCCAGCCAGGATTCCATTTATAACTTTTCAGAGGAGAAATGCCAGAGATAAATCCGTGACGCACATCACATCTTTAACTGAGACTAAGAAAAAATACGAGAGCGACGCCCTCGCGCCACACAACAAGCCACCTCCCGCCCCCATGACAACCTTATGGGGATTGCAAAGGGGGTCACCCCCTTTGCCCGCCGGAGGCATGCCTTTCCCTCTTTCTCTTTCTTTCTACACCTTCGCCAGCATGGAAAGCTGGGTGAAGCTGTTTTCGAGGGTATGCCGCTCGGTGATGTCCTGTTTGAGGAAGGCGTTGATGAGGGGCACGCTCTGAATGGCCTTGTCGATTTCCGGGTTGGAGCCGTGGGCGTACGCGCCGATGTTGATCATGTCTTCGACGCGCTTGAAGGCGGCCAGGCGCGAAAG
This sequence comes from Desulfovibrio sp., assembly GCA_031556355.1. Lineage (GTDB taxonomy): Bacteria > Desulfobacterota > Desulfovibrionia > Desulfovibrionales > Desulfovibrionaceae > Frigididesulfovibrio. The sequence continues at coordinate 8,078 of JAVBTB010000062.1, forward strand.
CACGAGGCGGCCGTCCCGCACGGTTTCCGGGGAGCAGATGTCCGTGCGCAGACGGCTGATGGAGCGCAGAACGTCGATGGCGGGAAAGTGGCCCTGGTCGGCCAGTTCGCGGGTGAGCACGATGTGCCCGTCGAGGATGGAGCGCACGGCGTCGGCAATGGGCTCGTTGAAATCGTCGCCGTCCACAAGCACGGTATAGATGCCGGTGATGGAGCCGAGTTCGCTTCTGCCGGTGCGTTCCAGCAGGCGGGGGAGCTGGGCGAAGACCGAGGGGGTGTAGCCCTTGGTGGTGGGAGGCTCGCCCACGGCAAGGCCCACTTCGCGGGCGGCCATGGCGAAGCGGGTGACGGAATCCATCATGAAGAGCACGTCCTTGCCCTGGTCACGGAAGTATTCGGCCACGGCGGTGGCGGCGTAGGCAGCGCGGATGCGGACCAGGGGGGACTGGTCGGAGGTGGCGATGATCAGCACGGAGCGGGCCATGCCCTCGGGGCCGAGATCTTTTTCCATGAACTCCAGCACTTCGCGCCCGCGTTCGCCGATAAGGGCGATGACGTTGATGTCCGCCTTGGTGTAGCGGGCCATCATGCCCATGAGAGTCGATTTTCCGACGCCGGACCCGGCCATGATGCCCACGCGCTGGCCTTTGCCGAGGGTGAGCAAAGAATTGACGGCGCGCACGCCCACGTCCAGGGGGTCGGTGATACGGGGGCGGGAGAGGGGCGGCGGCGGATCGCGGTACAGGGAGGCCACGTCCGGCAGAAAGATGCGGTCGTCCTTGTTCATGGGTTCGCCAAAGGCGTCAAAGGCCCGTCCCAGCAGATCCGGCCCCACGGGAAAGAGAGGCGGCAGGCTGGAGTTGCGCACAAGGCTGCCCGGCTGCACGCCGCGCAAATCGCCGTAAGGCATGAAGAGCAGGCTGCCGTCGCGAAAGCCCACCACTTCCACAGGGACGCCTTCGCCCGGCCCCACGGCCTTGGGGGACAGCCCGGCGCTTTCGGGCAGGATGTGGCAGAGCGCCCCCAGAGGAGCCTTGATGCCGCTGCCTTCCGCCACCAGGCCGACGATTTTGTTCACCTTGCCGTAGGCGGTAACAGGGCGCATGCCCGCAAGAAGGGCGGAGACGCTTTTGGGATCGGGACTCATGGCGTGCCCGGCAGGGTAAGGTGCGAGAGCACTTCGTCAACGGCGATGCGGCGGCTTTCCACCCGGCCTTCGGCCAGGGAGTATTCGCTTTCCACCACCATGCCGCCGGGGCTGATGCCCGCGTCGGCCCGCACGCGCCAGGCCTGCACATCCGGAAATTTTTCCCTGGTCAGGGCCACGATGTCGGTGATGACCGGCTCGTCTTCGGGGTTCACGCGAATGACCAGGTCGCGCCGTTTTTCCAGGATGCCCACGGATTCCGTCAGCAGCGCCTCCAGAATGGCGGCTCGCTCGGTGGAGAGTTCAATGGCGGTAATCTTTTCCACGGCAAGGCGGGCGACGCCCACAAGGTCGGAGCGCCACTGGCCGAAAATGTGGGAACACTGTCCCTCAATGGCCGAAAGCACGGCGGAGACGGAGTCGGCCATGCCGGCGCGAAAGGCTTCGAGCTCGGCCCTGGCTTCGTCAATGCCCTGGTTGTAGCCTTCCTGACGGGCCTGCTCGCGCAGGGCTCCGGCCTCGGCACGGGCCGCGTCGAGCATTTCGGCCGCCATGCGGGCCGCCTTGTCGCGCACCCGCTCCAGATAGGCGGCTTCATCGGCCTCCGTCCAGGCGGTGGAGCGGCCCCGCTCAATGCCGCCCAGGGAATGCTCGCGGCCCATGGAGAACACGGTGCCCCAGCGGGGACCGCCGGCTTTTGCGTCATCAGACAAAGACATCGCCTCCACCTCTGCTGATGATGATGCGGCCTTCGCCTTCGAGGCGGCGGACAATCTTCACAATGTTCTGCTGGGCGGTCTCCACGTCCGACAGACGCGTCGGTCCCATGACCTCGAGATCTTCCTTGATCATGTTGCCCGCGCGTTCGGACATGTTCTTGAAGAACAGGGTCTTCATCTCGTCGTTGGCGCCGCGCAGGGCCATGGTCAGATCCTCGTTGGAGATCTCCTTGAGCAGTTCGCGGATGGCGCGGTCGTCCAGATCCTTGACGTTTTCGAACACGAACATGAGGTTGCGGATTTCTTCGGCCATGTTGGCGTTTTCTTCCTCTATTTCCGCCAGCACTTCTTCTTCGGTGGAGCGATCCACGGCGTTGAGGATTTCCGCCACGGCCTGAACACCGCCCACTTTCTTGCCTTCCTTGCCGCCCATGGCGATGAGCTGGCTTTGCAGCACCCGGTCCACGGTCATGAGCATTTCCTCCGGCACGGCCTCAAGGTTGGCAAGGCGCATGAGCACCTCGACGCGGACCCCGGCGGGCAGGTTGGTAAGCAGGGCCGCGCCCTGTTCCGCGTGCAGGTTGCCCGCGATGAGGGCCAATGTCTGGGGGTGCTCGTTGCGCAGAATCTGGGCCAGCAGCTTGGGGCTGACCTTGCCCAGTTCGCGGAAAGGCACCGGCCCGGTGTCGAGGCTCAAAAAGTCCGAAACGTACTTCGCGGTTTCGCTGTCCACGTTGGGCAGGAGCAGGCGCTTGACCGCGTCCTGGCCGCCGCGGATCATCTCGCGGCCGGTGACCAGGGAGTGATAGTACTCGCGCAGCACTTCCTCCACCAGTTCCTTGGGCACGGTGTCCAGATCCACCATGGCCTTGGACACGGCGGCCAGCTCTTCGCGCTCCATGCGCTTGAAGATCTCCGCGGCAAACTGTTCCCCGAGGGCCAGCAGCAGCACCGCCGTTTTTTTTGCGCCCGAGGCGGACGGGTTGTTTTCAGCCGGCATATGCATTCCTTATACGTTTTGCAGCATTGTGATCTGTCGAAGCCATCCTGGTTCAGATGTGGGCGCCGCCCACACCCGGCAGGGGGCAGCGGCCCCCTGCACCCGCGTTTTTGGGTGACAATGACGCAGGGGATCCAAGTTCGTCGCCACTCTGAACGGGACTGCGCCCGCTTCGGAAAATCTTCCTGCCGTTATCAGGCCGCCTTGGCGGCCGTCAGGGCGGCTTGCGGCTCCCTGAGCCAGCTCTTGATGATGCCCACGGCCTGCTCCATGTTCTGCTCGCTGAGTTGCAGGGAATGCGCCTTGATATCCTCGATCTTTTCCAGCACGGCGGTGGCGGCCAGGGCTTCGTCGTCGTCCTCCACCAGGGCGAGGCGTTCTTCGCTCTGGGGCAGGCCTTCCAGCCCTTCGAGCATCTTGCCTTCCACCTTCGGGCGAATCAGGGCCAGCACCACGGGGCGGACCACCATAATCAGGAACAGGAAAACCAGCAGGGCGTTGAGCATGGGTTTACCGAAGCGCAGCGCGTAGTCGGCGATGACCGAGGCGGCGGATTCGTCCGCCGGAATGTCCATCCCGTTGAAGGCAATACTGCTGACCTCAATGGTGTCGCCACGCGAAGAACTGAAGCCCACGGCGCCGGCCACAAGCTGGCGGATGCGCTTCATTTCCTCGTCGGTGCGCGGCGTATAGACCATTTTGCCGTCTTCCGCCTTGGTATAGGTGCCGTCCACAATGACGGCCACGGTCAGGCGGTCGATGTCGCCCACGGTGGAAACGATGTTCTGCTCTTCTTTATTGATCTCGAAGTTGGTGGTGCGGGTTTCGCGGCTCAGGTTCTGGGTGCTCACGTTGCCGTTGGGGCCGTCGCCGCGGAAGTTGGGATCAGGCACCCCGCCCTCGATGCTGGCCCGGCCCTGCGTGCTTTCTTCGCTACGCTGTTCGGAGCGCACCACGGTCTTTTCCGGGTCGTACAGTTCCTTGCGGATGGTCTTCTGGCTGAAGTTCAGGTCGGCGTTCACCCGGGCGATGACACGGCCCGCGCCGATCACGGGCTGCAGCAGTTCTTCGATGCGCCGCTCCAGGTTCTGCTGGGTGACGATCTTGTGCTCGAACTGGGTGCGGGTGAGGCCGTCCACCGAGCCTTCCTCTTCCGGCTGGTACAGCACCTTGCCGGAGGTGTCGGCAATGGAAATGCGGGTCTTGTCCAGGCCTTCCACGGCCATGGTCACCAGGTTGACGATGGACTGCACGTCCCTGTTTTCCATCTTTTTGCTGCCGGAAAGCTTCAGGAGCACGGAGGCCGATGGTTTTTGCTGATCTTCGATGAACAGGCTCCGGTTCGGGATGACCAGGTGCACGCGGGCGCTCTCCACCGAGGGAAATTCCGTTATGGTGCGGGCCAGTTCGCCTTCCAGGGCGCGGCGGTAGGTGATCTTCTGGACAAAGTCGGTCTGCCCGACCTTCACTTCGTCAAACACCTCGAACCCTACTCCCTGCCCGGTGAGCAGATTGTCGCCGGCGATGCGGATGCGCAGGGAATGCACCTGATCCTGGGGCACCATGATGGCCGTGCCGCCCTGTTCCAGCCGGTAGGGAATCTTCTGGGCGTCCAGGTTCTTGATGACCCGGTTGGCGTCTTCAGGGTTCAGGTTGGTGTACAGCGCGCCGAATTCCGGACGGCTGAGCCAGACGATAAGCCCGATGAACACCGCTACCATCACCGTGGCAAGGGTTGCCACGAGTACCCGCTGGGACATGGAGATGCTCGCCCAGAACATCTTTATCTGATTGGCTGCGTTTGCGAATATGGCGGCCATGGAAACTCCTCCGGAAAAAAGCGCTTATGAGAGATGGCGAATGGCCCGCAGGCCCTGCGGGCGAAAATTTACGGCCCGCCTAGAATTGCAGGCGGGAAAGTTCCTTGTACGCTTCCATGACCTTGTTGCGCACGGCGGCGGTCATGTTCATGGCCAGCCCCGCCTTTTGCATGGAAATCATCAGTTCGTGCACATTCTGGGTTTCGCCAGAGGCAAACGAGGTAATCATGGCCGAACGCTCGGTCTGCAGGGCGTTTACCTTGTCCAGGGACGAGGTAAGCACCTTGGAGAAGTCGCTCGCCGGCCCATTGTCCGGGGCGACGGTTCCGGCTTTCGCCTTCTGCTCCGCCTTGGCGAAATTGCTGAGGGCATTGGTATACGCCTTTATGCCGAGTGCCTGAATACTCATGGTCTGCTCCGTGCCGTTCGTTCACTTGCCCTGGGGCAGATGAACTTTAAAATTTTCCACCGGGGCCGGATAAAAAATGGGGTTTCCAAAGGGGCTCAGTCCTCGCAGGGGCCGGTGCCCCCTTTGGCCGCCGGAGGCAATGCGACTCTTGTACAACTTCAAAATTATTCTGCCTTAACGGGCGATTTCCAAGGCCTTGGTATACATGGCCTTGATGGTGTCCACCGTGGTCACGTTGGCTTCGTAGCCGCGCTGGGCGGTCATCAGAAGGGCCATTTCCTCAACCACGTTGATTTCCGGGTAGGCCACGTAGCCGTCTTCATTGGCGTCCGGGTGGCCCGGCTCATACACAAGCTTGGCCGGGCGCTGGTCCACAGGAGTGGCCTGAACGCGCACGCCGGCCAGGTCCTGGTCAAGGGCGCTCTGCATGTGCTTGGAGAACGGGTCCTCCACCGGGGTGGATTCAATGATCACACTGCGCCGCTTGTACGGGCCGCCCTGGGCGGTGCGCGTGGTTTTGGCGTTGGCAAGGTTCATGGAAATGATGTTCATGTGGGTGCGTTCCGCCGAAAGGGCGGAGGCGCCGATGTCAAGTGCTGTCATGAAGTCCATTATTTCTGACCTTCCGTTATGATTTTATTAAGGCCCTCGAAGCTGCTGCGCATGATGGAGGCGAGGGCGTTATAGTGCAGCGTCGTTTTGGCCATGACGGCCATTTCCTTGTCCAGGTCCACGCGGTCTTCGCCGTTGACGATGCGGGGCTTGAACGTCTTGATGCATTCCGAATCCACGTTATCCACGTCAAAAACGCCGGGGATGTGCCGTTCGTCGGTTCTTCTGAGCTTGCCGCGAACATCAAGGGCCAGCGCGTTTTGCAGTTCCTTTTCGAACTCCAGCTTGCGCGGCCGGTATCCGGGCGTTTTCAGGTTGGCTATGTTGCTGGCGACGACATTTTGACGTTCCAGCTGCATGTCCAGAACCTTGCCGACCAGGCCCAGGTGCGGTTCATACAGACTTTTCATAGCTTCTAGCCTCCATAATACTGGCTGTTATCCATTCATCCTGTTCCGGCCGGGGGGACATTTTGTACTATCGTTTTCTGCTTTCAGCGGCCGCCGGGAAAATATTGCCCAGCTCGAACGCCCCTTCTTAAGCAAAGGTTGTTCCAAACATATAACATATTGATTTTTATTTATATAAATGAATTTGCCACAAATCCGGCCGTCGGCTTTTTGTATCGACCATGGCTTGGCACGGGCATTGCATGATTGTCGGCAAAGCCTGCTCGCGCCAGAAAACATGCAAAGTGGGCTGAAAACGCAAACACTGCGGAGGGGTTATGAGCAACCACATCGATTATCAGATCAACAAGGAACTGGGCGAATGCTATCTCTTCATGGGAGAGTATGAAAAGGCCGGCGACTACTATAAGAAGGCCGCCGAATGCAGCGCCAACGAAGCTGACCCGTATCTGGGCCTTGCCGCCATCTCTCTGGCCGCCGGTTCCATGGAAGAAGCCCTGGTCCTGTACAACAAGGCCAACTCCGTTTGCCGGGGCGACAAACCGCTGACGGGCATGGGCCTCATTGAAATGGAACTGGGCCGCCACGCCGACGCCTTTGACCACCTGGCTGAGGCCATTGCCCTGAACCCGGGCAACATCATGGCCGTTAACGCCCTGGTCCAACTGGCCTACTTCCTGGGCCGTCTGGAAGGCATTCTGCCGCATCTGGAAGCCGCTGTGGCTGCTGAAGACAACGAAGCCATCCGCTACACCCTGGCCGGGTGCCTGGCATCTCTCGGCAAGAACGCCGACGCCAGAGCCCACCTGGAACAACTTTTGGGCAAAAACCCGGAACACGGGGAAGCCCAACTGCTTTACGCCCAAGTTGCGGCGTAAACCAAGGTCCGCGCATATGCGTGTTGCGCGGGCCCTGTGATCCCCCCCGTACGATTTCCCGGCCTCGAGCTGGCGCGAGAGGTCGGGAAATCAAGAATTTCGTGGGGAACACAGAATGTGAAAAGGGCTATGCCCGAATCAAACCAGGGATGGCTTGATTCGGACATAGCCCTTGTTGATTAATGGTCTTTTTGTCCGCATTAATCCGCAGGCCCCTCCACTTATTCGGGCAGGACAACCTCAATAATGCACATCTTCTTTCTGGCCTTGCCGGTATTGGCAAAGGCCCTCAGAAAGGCCGACTGCTCTTCAGGCTTGCCGAGATTCCGGCGGTAGGCCCTTTTGGACTGACCTGTGGTGTTATACATATACCAGTCTTTGGCCGAGGCCCTGAAAAACAGCCCCACGTGATAGTGCTGGAGGGTGTACCCCGGTTTATCCGACGGCTTGTTGAAACTGATCAGGTATAAGCGCCCTTCTTTGATGCGGCCCGGCAGTTCCGCCCACGTGGCCGCGTCATGCAGGTCAAAGCCCAGCGGCTCGAGGCCCGTGGCCTTGGCCGGGTCAAGGGTCTTGTTGCCGGGCAAGAGCATGATCCGGGTGCTGCCTTCGGAAATATTCATGATCAGGTCCCAGCCGAAGTCCCAATCTTCGCCCAGATCCGCATCCGGGCCGCTATCTGCCCGCCGGTCGCGCGTCGCCTCGGCCAGGGTGAAATTCTTTTTCAACAAAAGGCGCGAAGCCTCCAGTACAAAGCCGCTGCAATTCAGACCGGGTGTTTCAAAAATAGTATCCGGCGCGGCAAACAGGGTGTAGCGACCGGTCTCGTCAATGCAGCCGTCGGCGCGGTACGGCACACCCAGGAAGACGCCCATGATCTCTTCCGGCGTCTTGGCCTTAAAAAGAGCCCGCGTGGTCTTTTCCACCGCGCCCTCGCTTTTGGGCACGGGAATGCCGTTTTTCTGCGGCCAAGGTTTTTCCGCCCCTGCCGGCGCGGCAAAAAGAAATACCAGCAGCGTCGCCGAAGCAAGTCTCTTCATAAAACCCATATTACAGCACCCCCGCCATGAGGGCCGCGCGGCACCAGGCCGCCTGGCCGAAAGATATGCAGCCGTCGTTGGGCGGCAATTTTTTATGCAGCAGGGGCTTCATACCCCGGTCGAGAAGCGCCTTGGCTAAAAGCGCGCTCAAGGTAGCGTTCTGGAAGCAACCGCCGGAAAGCCCCACTTCTTTCACCCCCAGTTTGTCGCCCAAATGGCGGCATGCATTCGCGAGCCCCAGGGCCAACCCCAAATGAAACCGCCGGGCAATGAGCGGAAGCGGCGTTTTTTTGCGCCAGTCCTCATACACCGCGCTGAACAGAACGTGCGTATTGAGGATATGGCTTTCCTCGCCCGGTCCGGGCGGGGTAAAGGGGCACGGGTAGGCTGTGCCCGCCTCATCCGCCGCGCCGTCGCCCTCTTGAGCCAGTTCCAGACGCACCGCTGCCTGGCCTTCGTAATGAACACTTTCGCACAGGCCAAGCAGGGCGGACACCGCGTCAAAGAGCCTGCCGCAGCTTACACTTTCCGGGCTGTTCACCTTGATGCGCACCATTTGAGAAACCAGAGGCACAGCCGCGGCCTGGGATTTGAGCCAAGGCAGTTCGTCGGCCAAGGGCAGCCCCAGTTCCT
>JAVBTB010000032.1:0-22415 GCA_031556355.1 Desulfovibrio sp.
GTTAAGGCTTCGAGTTCGACGCGTTCAGATTCCATCAATGTAACTCTATATCGGGGAGCCACAGCAACCTCCTTTGGTTGCCATGACTATAGCTCATTTTTAAAAAATACGAAATTTTAAATGTTACACGATACTAGAGCAGTTTACGCTTCAAATGATTGCTTAACGGTCGGCAAAGCCGCCCTACAATCATTTGGCAGCGAGGATTTGAAGCAAATCCTCGCGGAGCATTTCAAGTGTGAAATGCTCTAGCCGGTAAAAATGCCTCCGTTGACGGCGATTACCTGGCCGGTGATGTACGAGGCCTCCGGAGAACACAAAAAAGCGGTCACTCCGGCAACTTCCTCGGGCGTGCCGAAACGTCCCATGGGGATGGATGGAAGGATGCGGTCTTTGGGAAGACCGGCGGTCATGTCGCTTTCAATGAAGCCCGGAGCGACAGCGTTGACCAGCACGCCGCGTTTCGCGGTTTCCACAGCCAGGGAACGGGTGGCCCCGATGAGACCGGCTTTGGCGGCGGAGTAGTTTACCTGCCCGGCCACGCCGGTCTGGCCGGAGGTGGAGGCCATGTTGACGATGCGCCCGGCCCGTTTGCGCAGCATGTACGGCAGGACCAGCGAGGTGACGTTGTAAAAGCCGGTCAGGTGGACGCGCAGCACGCCCCCCCATTCTTCAGGGCCCATCATGGCCAGCACAGCGTCGCGGGTGAAGCCGGCGTTGTTGATCAGGGCAAAGGGAGTCGCCTCGGCAAGCAGCGGTTCCAGGGCTGCGGCGGCCGCCGTAGCGTCGGCCACGTCAAAAGGCAGCAGGCGGCAGGGGGCGCCGAGGGCTTCCACTTCGCGCAGCACGGATGCGGCGGCATCGTGATCGCCACGGTAGTTGAGCCACAGGGCAAAACCGTCCTTTGCCAGGCGCACGGCCACGGCGCGGCCTATGCCTTTGCTCGCGCCTGTAATGAGGGCGATGGGGGCGTTACTCATGTTGTCTCCATTGTTGTATCAGGGATATCCCAGTCGGCGGCTTTTCCGGAGGCGGTCCTGGGCAGCTCAGGACCAAAGCTGAAGGAGCGGGGCACGGCCTGCGGCGGCAAATGCCCTGCCAGCCAGAGCCGTAGTTCGCCGCCGGTGAGAGGGCCTGCATGGTTTCCATCCGGCACCACAAAGGCTTTCAGACGAAAGCCTTCTTCCGGGCGCATCAGGCGCACCGCGCAGTCAAGAACTCCGGGGTGATCGCGCAGCGTTTCCTCCACGGCCAAGGGGAAAACGTTGATGCCGCCGATCTGGACGGCGAGATCCTTGCGGCCTTTTGGCAAAAACGAGCGCTCTTCGGCCCACTCCAGGTGATCCTGGGCGGGTTCGGCGCTCCATGCCGCGCCGGGCAGGCGGCGGAGCAGGGACTGCGTCTGCTGATTCCACCGCCAGTACGGCAAAAGCTGAAACGGCCGGGCAGTGGTCTCGCGTATACCCACGGCGCTGTGTTCCGTGGTGCCGTAAACCTCGCGTAGCCCGACCAGGCCGAGGGCGCGTAGCGTATGTTCCAGGTCGGGAGAGAACGGCGCTCCGGCGCTCAGGATCAGCAGATCCGGGGGAAAGGTTCTTCGCCCGGCGAGCAGCATGGCCCCACGCTCCAGAAAATGCGGGAATGCCACCAGCAGATCGCCGGGAGCAAGCGTGGCAAAGAACGCCTCTGTGGGCAGGGGCGGTTTGATGATGACGGGGATGTCCAGCAATCTGGGCAGCAGCAGGGAGGTCACAAACCCAAAAATATGGTGCGTGGCCATGACGGAAACGACGCGGGCGCGGCCGGGAGTGCGCGCGGCAAAGGCTTCCGCCTCTTCCAGCAGTTGGTAATACGGGTGTTCGGCTTCTTTGGGCGTGCCCGTGCTGCCGGATGTGTGAAAGCGCAGAAGCCTGGACGACCGCTGCCACAGGCTGTGCAGATGCTCCGCCCACTTCCGTGCGTCCGGTAACGCGCACAGCGCCAGCAGGTCTTCCTGGGTTCTCTCAAGGCCGAACAGCGTGCACAGCCGTCCGGCAAGAAAGCGGCGGTCCTGTGGGAACAGCAGCGTGGCAAGGGGCTCGGCGCCGTCAGGCAGCGCGGCATACCCGTTTTTGACCGAAACAAGGCCGTGGATGATCGTCTCGATCATGGACGGGTCGAGAGTATTGCCGGGCAGATTCATGGCCGGGGGGACTCCGCCGGTAGAGGCACTATCCGGACGAGGCCGGACGCGGCCCTGGCGGAGGGGGCCAGAAGCACCCCGCCTGTTTCGTCCCGCCGGACGGGAGAGACCTCCAGCAGGATCTGGGCCGCCTTCAGGGCCTGAATTATCGGGATATTGCCGCACATGGGCGCGAAGGAGAACGGCCCGGCAGGAGCAAGGCCGCGGCCTTCCCTTGCGGACACGGTTTCCATAAAGCCGTGCCGTGCCGCGTTCCGGTCCAGCGTCAGGCAAAAGAACAGCGCGGCTTCGCCCGTGGGCAGTGCGGCGCGTGGTCCCGCCTTTGTCCCCCGTTCCTCAACCAGTCGGTGGGTGACCCGCTCCAGCAGGGGAGTGGTTTCCTCCACAGCTCCCAGCAGCACGCGCCCGGCCCGGCCTTCCCGCAACCAGAGCGCGGCCAGGGCCAGTCCGGCGGAAAAGGGGGCGTCACGTTGGGTCAGGGTGCAGCAGGGTCCGCGCAGCAGGGCTTTCATGGACAGTATGGCGGCGGGAATATTGTGCACGGAGCAGGAAAAGGACAAGGGGGAGGCGGCTTCCGGCCCGTATTCCAGCAGAGAGTCCTGGAAATCAAAGGTCGGCCCGGCCGTGCCGTAGCCGGACGTCAGAATGATGCCCGTATCGTCGCCGTCGAACGGCCCGGCTTCTTCCAGGGCCTCCAGAGCGGCCAGCAGGGTCAGCCGGCTGAAGTGGTCAAGGCGGCGCAAATCCTTGGGCGCAAGACGTTTGCCGAGGGCCGAGCAATCGGTTTTTACGGACGCATGGGGGACAGCGGTAGTGTGCAGCAGGGCGGACGTCCCGATGCCCGCCGTTCCGGCAAAGCCCAGTCCGGCCACGGCCAGAGGAGAGCGCACTGCGGAGCCGCGGCGCGGCAAAGACGGCGCGGTGTCCTCCGCGCCCAGAATCAGCACGGCATTGTTGCCGCCAAAGGCCAGGGACTGGGACAGCGCAAAGCTGCCGCCCACCTTGAGCGGGGCGCTGACAGGCGCAAAGTCCAGGGCCGGGTCCGGCGTTGCGAATCCGGGGCTCGCGGGCACAAGGCCGCGGGCGAGATGGGCCAGAGTGAGCACGGCTTCCACTGCTCCGGCGGCCCCCAGGGTGTGCCCGGTGCCGCCCTTGCCGGCGAATACCGGCACGGAAGGAACATGGGCCTTGAAAAAGCGGGCCTCGGCCAGATCGTTGGTCGGCGTGGCCGTGCCGTGGGCGTTGATGAACGCCAGCTTGTCCGTGTGCAGACCACTTTGTCGCATTGCTGTGCGAAAAGCTGTCGCCAGCCCCAGTGCCTCCGGATGCGGCGCGGTAAGGTGGTGCGCGTCCGTGCCCGCGCCGTAGCCGAGCACATGGCCAAGGGGGCGCATTCCCCTGCCGGCCGCGCTGCTCCTGCTCTCCAGCACCATGAAGGCCGCGCCCTCACCGAGGTTGAGCCCCTTGCGCGCAGCGTCAAAGGGGCGGCAGGGTTCCGGAGAGGTGATCAGCAGGCGGTAAAAACCCCAGTAGGTGATTTCGGACAGGGCGTCCGCACCGCCGGCCAGTACCAGGTCGCACTCGCCGCTCCGGATCAGGGCCGCGCCGAGGCCTATGGCGTCCGCTCCGGAGGAGCAGGCGTTGGTGACAGTAAAGACCGGTCCGGAACACCCAAAATGTTCGGCCAGGGCGGCGGACGGATTGGAATCCAGATAGCGGCGGACCGGCGTCAGTTCCGGCTCTTCCCCACGGCGAAACGCCGCATAGAAAGGAAAGAAGTCCAGGGAGGCCCCCACGGACGTGCCTATCACCACTCCGATGCGCAGCTTTTTGCGGTCGGCTGCGGAAACACCGGCCTGGGTGAGGGCTTCGGAGGCGGCAAGTTCCGCCAGTGCCAGGGTTCTGGAACGCCGGGAGTCTTCCGTAAACGCAAGAGGCGCGGCAAATACCGGGTGCGGGGCCGGGTAGATGAAGTGCCCCGGCAGGGCCGGACAGGGGGCGGCGGCGTCCAGGCGGGCGAGGGTTTCCGCCAGGTTGGCCCCGGCCGCGCTGATGCAGCCCATGCCGGTTACGGCGACGGGGGTTTCCCTAGGCATGGTTGCTCAGTTTTTCGTCAATATAGGCGCTGAGGGCGTTTACCGAAGCAAACACCTGGCGGGCTTCTTCCGCATCGCGCATGACAATGCCGAAGTTGCGCTGCACCAGCACCACCAACTCCACGGCATCGAGCGAGTCCAAGCCGAGCCCGGTGCCGAAGAGGGGGGCATCGTCATCAATATCTTCAGGGGCGACATCCTCAAGTTGGAGTTCCGCAACCAGCGCCCGTTTGAGTTTTGCTTTGGTATCCATTGTGTTCCCAGAGATTGAAAAAGTTAAAAAACTGGTAGGGATATTCCATGATATAGTGTTCCAGCCTGGCCGCATACTGTTCGGCATAGGCACGATACGCTTCCGCGCGTTTTCCGGTTTTTTCCGGCACGCGGATGACGCTGTCCAGATACAGCCTGCCCCGGCAGGAGCCGGTGCGCCGGGCAAACGCGACCGCCAACGGCGCCCCGCTGGCAGCGGCCAGGCGAAAAGGCGCATAGGGCAGCCGCACGGAAGCGCCGAGCAGCGGAACCTCCACAAAGGGCTCGCTCTCGTAAAAAAGCCTGTCCCCCGTGATAGCCAGGATGGAGCCTTCCTGCAAAGCCCGGATCATGGCGAAAACGGCCAGAGGGCCCTCGCCGGGGTCAATGGGCGTATAGGCGGCGGCCCTGCCCTGGTGTTCGTGAATGCGCCGGTCATGATCTTCCGGGTCGCGGTGCATCACGGTGTACACCTTGTGGGACAAAAGGCCGCCGAGTTCCGGCAGGGCCTGCTGCCAGCATCCGGTATGGCTGGCCAGCAGAATAAGCCCCTTGTTCTCCGCGAATAAGCCCTGCAGGGCGTGTGCATCCTCTTCCGGCGTTTCGATCGTAAAGCGTCCCAGAATGCCGGAGGCGGCACGGTCCACCAGGGTCAGGCCGAACGTAAAGTACAGGCGGAAACAGTGGATAGACAACCCGATCGTCCCGGCCGCCGGAAAGCGTCTGGCAAGATACGGCATCGCGCGGCGGCGCACCGCCGGCAAGCAAGCATACCAGAAGACGACGGGGAACAGAAGCAGATAGGCCGCACGCACCCCGCAGACGCGGATCAGCGCGTAAAAGACGCCGTGCTGAAACCTGCCGGCAAGGCTTTTTGCCGACCATGCGCGGTTCATGCCCTTTCCCCGCCTCTTCCCGCCAGCCGCAGCCGGATGTACCCGGCCACGGCAAAGGTTGCCAGGCCAAGGGCGGCGGCCGCGAGCGGCGCGGTGAGCGCGGCGCCCACCAGCCATTCCCAGAGCCGCTGGGGGGCTTCGTATCCCAGGGTTTGCCAGGATACTTCCGTAAGAAAGCGGCCATGGCGCAGGTAGTGCCCGGCTTCAATGCACAGGGCCGGTACCAGGGGGGGAATGCAGAGCTGCCCGGCGGCCAGCGCGGCCGGTTTGTTCAGGTTGAACCGCCCGGCCAGCAGGAGGGTACTGATGCTTTGCAGGCCCATCATGGGGAACAGGGTGCCGAGGAAAAACCCCAGGGCCACGGACGCGGCAAGTCTGAACGGGGTTTCTCTGTCCAGCAGCAACAGACGCAGCGAGGCCACCGGGGCAAGGGCGGAAATTCGCCCCCGGCTGTCGGCCGCGTAGCGTTTTTGCGGCAGGGGCATCATGGCTCTGGCGGTCAGGCGGGTATTGAGCAGGGAAATGCGCAGATTGTCCCCAAAGGCTTTGAAGTGGGAAATGCGTTCGCCCCTGGGCGGGTAGTGGACGGATACCGGGACATCGCGGACCGCAAACCCGGCCCAGGATGCGCGCACCAGCACTTCCACCTCGAAGCTGTACCGTGTCTCCGTAAAATGCAGAGCGGTGAGAACGGACACGGGATAGGCACGAAAACCGCACTGGGTGTCCGCAAGCGTCTGCCCGGTCTGCACCTTGAACCAGAAGTTGGAAAAGGCGCGCCCGAAGCGAGAGGAAAAGGGAATATTCGCGCCGCTGAAGTCCCTGGCGCCGATCAGCAGGCTTGCGGGGTGGGCCGTGAGCGCTTCCAGAAACAGCGGCAGATCCGCCGGGGAGTGCTGGCCGTCGGCGTCGATGGTGATGATGTGGGTGCAGCCGAGTTCCTGAGCCTTGCGGGCCGCCGTGAGAATGGCCGCGCCCTTGCCCTGGTTGCGCTCGTGGCGGACAAGCCCGGCGGCAAGGCCGCTCAGCGGATGGGGCGCCGGGATGCTCTCCTGCACGGAGCCGTCCATCGGCACCGGGACATTCCCTACCTCGGACAGATCCTCGCTCCCGTCATCCACCACCAGCACAGGGGCGTGGCGCAACGCGCCTTCCACAACGGCGCGCAGGGTGGCTCCGTGATTATACACCGGCACGACCACCAGGGGCCGCACAGGGGCGTTTGTGGTACCGGGGGCGTTCATGCCGCGCCTCCTGCCGCCAGAGGTTCGCTGTCGAAGCGGATCAGCATATCCCACAGGATGCCGCGTGCGCCGAGATTGCGCAGGGCGCGCATGCGCTCCTGCCCGGCCGTGGGCGGATACACGCGCATGCGGTTGCGGCCGAAGGCCCGGCGTATGGCTGTATGAGCCTTCTCCCGTTCCAACTGGGGAGAGAAATAATACTCCGGCCGCAGGCAGTCGCTTTGCGGGGAGAGCAGGCCCTCGCGCAGCGCTCTTGCGTGCAGGGCGGCTCCCGGATACAGCCGGACCCCGAGGCAGGCGAACACTACGCTCTGGGACAGACGCCCCAGGTTGCGCAGCCCTTCGTCCAGAGAGGCTTGCGTCTCGTCCGGGCCGCAGAAAATGATGTAGTGCGCGGCAGGAAGGCGCAGGGCTGTGCAGAGGCCGGAGATCCGTTCCACTTCGGAAAAGCCGAAATGCTTGCCGAGCCCGGCCAGGGTGGCGTCCGAAGCCGCGTCGGACCCCAGTTCGACGGCCTTCAGCCCTGAGGCCATACAGAGTTCCAAATGCTCCCGGCGAAGGCCGGCAGGCTGGAAAAAGGCGGTCCAGGGAATGTGAATATTGCGGCGGGTCATGGCTTCCGCAAGGTGGAGCCACTGCCCGGCCGGGTCGTTGAACACCGCGTCGGTGAAAAAAAGCTCCCTGAAGTGACAGTGTCTTTGCAGGAACAGCAGTTCCTCGATGACCGTCTCCGGATCCCGGGCGCGAATTTTCCGTCCTTCCAGCAGGGGGTAGACGCAGTAGGTGCAGGTATGCGGGCAGCCGCGCTTGCTTTGCAGGCAGAGTACGCCGCTTTGTTCCGCATAGTAGCGGAGCATGGGGAGGGATGGGGCAAAGGAGCCCTGTTCCGGCACCGCGGATTGCGCCCGCAGCACGCGCTGCTCCGGCAGCCTGCCCGCCGCCGCATCGTGCAAAAAGCGGCAAAAAAGCTCCTCTCCCTCCCCGACGATGCCGTAATCCGCGCCGGAGTACTCGAGAATGGCCTCCGGAGCCAGGGAAAAGCCCGCCCCTCCCAGCACTATCGGAGCGCTGCTGCGGGCACGCAGGAAGGTCACGAGATGGTGCAACTTGTCCAGGCTCCAGTGGGCGTGGGAGGTGAAGGAGTCCGTGTTGTCGATGTTGCGCAGGGATATGCCCAGCACTTCCGGATCAAAGGAGGCTATGGCCGCGGCCGCCTCGGCATTGCCGCCGCTCAGCGCGTCAAGTTGCCGCACTTCGTGCCCGGCCCGCTCCAGTGCGCCCGCCAGGCAGGCCATGCCCAGAGGGAATACCGGGTAGGGTTCCGTTACATCGTTGGCGGCAAGCAGAAGCACGCGCATCAGGTAAACTCCCCGGCTTTCCAGCGCTCGCAGAAATCGGCGTAAAAATCCGGCCGGGCGGTGTACAATTCTCCTTCCGGCGTGAGAAAAAGCTGGACCGTATAGCCCGTGGTGAGGACTTCGCCCTCCCGGGAACGGATAACGTACGAAAAATTGAGCCTGGCCGCCTCGGTCCAGTGCAGGCTGGCGCTGATGGCGCAGCGTTCATCAAAGCGCAGGGGGGCCTGGTAATCAACGAACATCTGTTTGATGGGGGCGAGCAGGTTATGGCGCTTGAAATCCAGGTAGCCTATCCCGTAGTGCGCTCCCAGGGCCACGCGGGCGTCTTCAAAATAGCTGGCGTAGCGTCCGTGCCAGACAACGCCCAGGGGGTCCAGCTCATCAAAACGGCAGACGCGCTCCACGGTGAAGCAGAGGGGTGCCGGCGCGTCCGGGGCGCTTGTGAAATACGGGTAGCGTTTCATCCTTCCGCAGCCTCAAGCTCAAGGGTCATCTGCGCGCAGGGCTCGCCTTCGGCCGTGATGGAAATGCTCCAGCGACCGCCGTTTTTCAGTCTGGCGTCAACGGTCATTGTTTCTCCAGGCCGCACGGGCCGCAGAAATTTGCATTTGACAAGCTCCCTGAGGCGGGGCTTTGCGCCCTGCCCGGCGGTCAGGATTCCGGCCAGAATCTGCACGATGCCCGGCAGAACCGGGTTGCCCGGAAAGTGCCCGTCAAACCCGATAAAATCAGGGGCAAAGACGAAAGAGGCCCGGATTCCATCCGGGGTATGCCGCTCGAATGGCGGGCAGAGGGAGGCCATAACGGCGGCGGCCAGGGTCTTCACGGTTGTCCCGGGTGTTCTTCCAGCGTCAGAATATGCAGGGTGTAGTGATCGCCCTCAAGGGTTATGCGCGAGGGCTCATGCCCCGGAGAAAAGCCTTTCACGCGTATGCCGCGGCAGGCCGGGCCGTCCGCGTTTTCTCCCTGTTCCAGGGCAGGGAGGCAGTGGAACCAGATGCGCCGCACCGCCCCGGCGATGTTGTCCGCCGCGTTCGGCATTCTGGCTGCCATCGGGAGCATGCTTATGGTGCGCACATAGTCCGGCCCGATCACAAGATCGAACATCGTCAGGCCGAACCCTCCCATTCCTACAACTCGAAAGCGTTCCGCCTCGGCCGATTGCAGCATCAGCCCGTCGAAGCGAAGCTCCTCGCGTCCCGCGACGGCAAGGGCGAGCCGGTGCCGGACGCGAGCGGCTTCTTCTCCGGTCTGCCAGGGCGGACCCTGTTTGGCATTCCTGGCGGCGCAGCCCGCAAGACAGGCAAGGGCGCAGACAAGAAGGGCGGGGAGAAGCATGCTTGTGCAACGCGGCATGGTTACTCCTCTCCCTTCGCAACCAGTCTGGGGATGCCCCAGAGCGCGACGGCGCAGGCTGTGCCGAGCCCGACAAGAACCGTAAGCCCGATGGAAAAAAGGGCCGGGTGCCTGGCCAGAAACAGGCTGCCGAACCCGGCGCAGGAAGTAAGGGCGCAGAGCAGAACGGCCTTGCGGGTAAGCGGTTCCTGCGCCCCGCCCAGGGCAAACACCACAAAAATGCCGTAATTTACCGCCAGCCCCATGACAAGCGGCAGGGCCGCGATATGGAAAAGGTTCATGGGCATGCCGGAAAGCCGGAACACAGCCAGCACGGCGCAAAGCGCCGCGGCGGGCGGCAGCAGGGCCAATGCCGCGCGGGCCGGGGAGCGGACCAGCAGAATCGCCGTCACGGTCAGGACCAGCAGGCTGCACAGGCCGAAACGCTTCACATCGCCGGAGATGGCGGCGCTCAGTTCTTCCCGGAAACCGGAGGTGGAAAGGCGGACAGCCCCGGCTGCCTCCAGGGACTCCTGCATGGACGGGGAAGGCACAAAATGCTCCGGCAGCATGGTGTACATGCAGGCCCCGGCTGCATCCGCCGCGCAGAGCATGGCGGTGAGCATGCCGGTAAAGGCCGGGGGGCGCGTATTGCCGGGGGGAGTGAGCAACGATGCGGCAAACGGGGCAAAGGCCTCCTTGGCAAACCCCAACTCGCGTGCGGCGTCTTCAAGAAGGGTGAGGGTGCTCTGGCTGCGGGCCTGCCAAAATGCCACCCAGGATTGGCGGCGCTCTTCCCTGGTTTTTTCCGAGGGCATCATGGGAGCCAGGCTGAGCGCGTATTCCGGAGGCGTTCCCAGAGCCGGATCGTGGAGGATGCGCCATATGGCGTCGTTTTTTTCCAACGCCGCGGCAAAGTCCTCTCCCTGAGCCGCCAGCATGGCCCGGTTGGCGTTGTCGCCCCAGATGCGCCGCAGGTTCTCCTCGTCCTTACGGATTTGCGGCGTGGAATACCCCAGGTTGCGTATATCGCCGTCAATGGTCACACCGGCGCCAAGCAGCAGTATGGCGCCCAGCACACACGGCCAGAGCGGGAGCAGCGATTTGGTCGTCCTGACCGGACGGAGGGGGACGGGCACGGGAGAAGGAGCCGAGGCGGAGGCCGCAACGGGCCTGAACAACAGCGGCAGCACCACCAGGGCAAGCGCCAGGGCGCAGAGCAACCCGATAATGGAAAAAATCGCCGTGCCCGCAATGGTGGGAATGCCGGAGGTCATGAGGGCGGCAAAGGCCGCGAGCGCGGTAAAGGCGCTCATGAGCAGGGGCTTGCACACGGCGTTCAGCCCGCTGAGGACGCCTCCCGGCCCTTGAGAAGCAAAAAAGACATACAGGGCATAGTCCGCGCTGATGCCTAGCAACACAGCCCCAAAGCCGATCACAATCCCGGAGACGCCTCCGTACAGCAGGGCCATCCCGGAGCAGGCGAAAAGCAGGGCAAGCGAAGGCACGGCAAGGGCGGTCAGGCAGTGTATACTGCGAATGCCCCAAATGAAAATCACGGCCAGCAAAACGAAGCTGACCGGCAACACCCGCTCCAAATCGCCCTTGATAGCCGTGGCATTGGCTGCGGAATGCCGGTGCCCGCCGGCAACCAGCAGTTCCGTCCCGGCGGGGAGCGTCCGGGCCGCCTCTTCCACCCGCGCCATCACCTTGGCGGCGCTTGCGGAATCGCTCATGGGAGCGTGCGGTTCAGCGAGGATCAAGGCCCGCCCGCCGTCCGGGCTGAGAATATGGCCGCCGTCCAGGCGGTAGCGTCGCAATTCCGGATCGGCGAACTTTTTCAACGCCAGCAGGCGCAAATTGAGGGGATCCAGCGCTGCGGACAACCTGCACGCTGGTCCCGCGGGGGAAAGCAGCAGTTTTTTCGTCTGCTCCAGCGCGGCCGGAATGGCTGCCGGGCTCAGATCCAGACTCTCCAGGTCTTCGCGGTCCAGAAGGGTCGGCAGCTGTTCCGTCAGAGCGTCCAGAGGATTTTTCCCGTCGCCAGGGGGCCCTGTCAGTATTTGTTTGAACTCCGGCCCCTTGAGGGCCTCGGCGAGAGTATCGGCCAGGGCGGCCGGATCCTGGCCTCCCACGCTTATGGTGACCCGCTGCATAAAGGGCGCCTTTTGCAGGAGCGCGAAACTTCTGGCCAGTTCCGGCGGGCTGTCCGGCATAAGAGAGCGGGCGTCCTCGCTCAGAACGAGGCGGGAGCAGGTCCAGGCGGCCAGCAGGCAGAGCAGGGCGGTGCACAGGAACACCATGCCTCTGCGTTTGATAAGATGCAGATGCAGCGCGACGGGCAGAGTGTTCACGGCTTTTGAAACTCTCCCGGATCAATGGCCGGGTTGAGACGCACGTTTGTAAAAGAGATGCGGGTCCGTCCTCCGCCGGCTTCATCAACCGTCACGCTCTCGGCGACGCCTTCTTCCGTAAACACAAAAGTGAGCGATCGCAGCACCGCCGCGACCTCCGCCTGTCTGGGCTCCAGAACGACGGTCAGAGGAGAAGATGTTGTGAGGGTGACTTTATATTCCTTTTCCGCCGCTGCCGGGTCAAAACGGAGCCTGGCGCTGATCTGCTTGAAAATAAGGGAGGCCTGCGGATTTTCGGCCACTTTGAAGAAGCGCGGCTTCTGGTCCCCCTCCCAGTTCAGGCCTGTTTCCCCGCTGATGATGAAGCCGGAGCGGTACGGCTTGCGGTATTCCCAGCGCAGGTGGGCCGGGGACTGATACAGAAAGCGCCCCTGAGACGTTACCGGAGCGGAAAACAGAGGGATGTCCGTTTCCTGTTCAAAGTCCGCACTCAGGGAGTTGATGGCGGCGGTCCGTTTTTGCAACAGCCGGAGCGGATCTTCTTCCGCGCGCGCGAAAGAGGACAGGCCAGGGCAAAGCAGTAGAAACGCCAGCAGGCAGGAGAAAAAAACGCGCATGGATCTACACCGTAAAGTCGTCAGAGGGCACATACACTTTGAGTTTTCCCTTGGCGAGCAGTTCCCCGTTACGCCACACGGAGCCTTCCAGAAGCGTCACATCGCCGACAACGGCAAGGGTCTGCACGCGCACTGTAAGGACGTCATTTTCTACAGCCGGGGCAATGGTTTGAAAATCCTGCACCCCGGCAAGAAATCCACTGGCCGGGGCAAGCCCCGCGGCCTGTCTGGCATAGCCCTGGAGCGCCCCGGCGGTCTGGGCGGCCAGCTCAATATAGCCGCATTCCTCAAGGCCCTGTTCCCCCAGCAGCACATGTCCGCGCGCCAGAAGAACCCGCGCTTCGCCGCCGGAGGCATCCGTCGCCAGGAGAGCATCGATGCAGCACATCGGGCCGCTATGGGGCAACAGCAGCCCGGCAGGGACAGGGAACCGCAACGGATTACTCATGGGAAATTCCGGAAGGCCGTATCCCGGAGGGGATACCCCGGAATGCGGCCGGCAATGCATTGTACGGTCTTTGCGTGGAGAAGGCTATTATTGGAGTTTGGCCAGTTCCGAGGCAATGGCGTTATCCAGATTATTGACCCAGTTGTTGTACTGGGGATGGATCATGCCGTCCTTGTACTTCAGGTTGGTACTGCGAACATACCGGATGGCGTAGGATTTATCCTTCAAGGAGTAAGTGATGGCCACAACCGCCACATGGGCGCGTATATGCAGCGTGGCGGTCATCTCCTGGGGGCCGGAGGGTATTACCTGCCAGCCGAGGTCCGCGCCGGCCCGGACAATGGCGTCCTTTACCTTGGTGTCGGTGAATTTTGCGCTGACAGCGGGGAAGGGCTGTCCGGAAAGATCCTGCACCGGCGCGAGCTTGCGGCAGCCGGTCGTGGCAAGCAGTGTACCGAGAACGAGAACAAGAAGAGGCAGAAAGAGGCGACGCATAGAGGTTCTCCTTGGTGTTGAGGAATATCAGCAACCCACCGTGCTGCCGTGCGCAGGCGCGGTACCGGCCAGACAACTCGCAATCATCTCTTTAACCAGCTTTCGCAGAGCCCGCGCGTCCGGCCGCCCGTCCGGCCCGGCCGGGGCTGATACCGGGGGCAGCAGGGTGATGCGGACGTAGGCCGGGCGTATGACAAACGAACCGGGCGGCAGCATCGTCCCCGTGCCGGAGATGCACATGGGCACTACGGGGATGTCGCATCGTGCCGACAGTTCAAAGGCCCCGGCCCGGAACCGTCCCAGTGAGCCGTCCCGGCTTCGCGTACCTTCAGGAAAGACCGCCAGGAACGCTCCGGAACGCAGCAGCTTCTCCCCTCCAAGGAGAAACTCTTCCGCTCCGAGAGTTTCCGCATTCAGATACCCGGCCTTATACATGAGCGGTGCATAAAAGGGAATGCGAAAAGGCCACGATCGCACTGCAAAGGTGATGTTTTCCATAGGCAATAAGCCGAAGCAATAGGGATCGAAAAAGGACTGGTGGTTGGCCGCGACAAGGCACGCCGTATCCGGGACATGCTCCAGCCCTTCCAGGGTGACCTTTTGGCAGAGGCGCAGTATACGGCTCCAGTAATGGCCGTATGCCCAGATCACGAGCCGCGCCGCCAGGGCGGCGTTTTTCTTTTTCGCGTAGCGCAGCCAGAAGTACATCAGCGGCGTAACCGGAAAAATATACAGAAGGGTAAGCCCGGCAAATAAAAAATAAAAAACGATATTAAGCCCGGCAAGGCGCAGAAAGGGCCACACGGTCTTACACGGCCGGTCCGGCTTCCTGGGCGCGTTTTTTGGCAATAATATACGCGTGCAGATCGCCTACACTGCGAATTTGGGCAATGGCCGGATCCTTGCCGATTTTAACGCCAAAGGTCTGTTCCAGCACAATGACCATATCCACGGCGTCCAGGCTGTCCAGCCCCAGATCTTCTTTGAACAGGGCTTCGGGGCGCATGGCCTCCACGTCCAGCTCAAATTCTTCCGCCAAGGCCGCATTGGCCTTTTCGATTATTTCCTGCTCCGTCATCATATCCTCTTAAGCACAAGACAGCAGTTTATCCCACCCAGGGCAAAACTGTTCTTGAGAATATACGGCATATCCAAAGACCGCGCTTCGCGCGGCAGATCCAGCCCGGCACACTCGGGAGCGGGGGTCGTCAGATTGCGGGTGGGGATAAGGTGCCCGTGGCGCATCATTTCAATGCAGGCGATCAGTTCCAAGGCCCCTGAAGCGGCCATAGTATGTCCCAGGTGCCCCTTCATGCCGGAGACGGGCGTTTGGGGTCCGAAAAGCCGGGAAAGAGCATGGGCTTCGGCCGCATCTCCCTGCCGGGTGCCGGTCGCATGGGCATTAATATAGGCAATATCTTTAGGTGAAATTTCCGCGTCTTGCAAGGCATTTCTCATACACTCGCATATGGGAACGGCGTCCGGATCCGCTATGCTCGAAGGGTCCGCATTCGTTGCGAAACCCGCCACTTCCGCAAGGATATTTGCCCCGCGTTTTTGGGCGGCCTCATACGTTTCCAGAAGCAGAATCCCGGCTCCCTCGGCGCACACCACTCCGTCCCTGTCCAGATCAAAGGGGCGCGGCGCGCATTCCGGATCGCAGGAGACGGAGTGCGCCGCCATAATATCAAAGGTACCGGCCGTAAGGGGATGAAACTCGTCCGCCCCGCCGCACAGTACGGCTTCCTGCCGGCCGAAGGCGATGCTTTCATAGGACAGGCCGATGGCCATGGAGCCTCCCGCGCAGGCGGCGCTGGGGGCGACGGTCCGCCCGGTAAGGCCGAGGGCCTGGGTGGTATTGGCGGCCGCCGTATGCCCCATGATGCGGAAAAAGAGCATGGATTTCACCTGCTCCACGTTACATTCCGGCAGATACGAGCGGAAAAATTCTTCCATGGTGCCGGGGCTTCCCAGCGTTGAGCCTATACAGACGCCAACGCCCGATTCCCGCGCCGACTCCGCATCCAGCCCGGCCTGCGCCAGAGCCTCGCAGGCCGCCAGATAGGCATAGACGGACATGGGCGACATGGAACGGCGAATTTTACGCGGCACCACGCTTTGATCCACGCCGCGCACCAGGCCGGCCAGCCGGGCCGACAGACCTCCTGTCTTTTCCAACTCCGCAACGTACGAGATGCCGGTCTCGCCGCGTGCAAGCGCTTCATACAGAGTACCGGCCCCCTGTCCCATCGGGGAGACCGCCCCCATTCCCGTGATTACAACGCGGCGTTTGCGCATGTGCGTACCTCGTCAAGCAGATGTTCCATGCCCACGATGCAGCCGCAGGCTATATACGCGGAAACCACGGCTCCCAGAATGCCCGGCGCGATGACGGACTGCCCGGCAATCCAGAACCCGCGGATCCGCGTGGCCGGCGCGGGGTTGAACTGGCTTAAGGAATGCATGGCGCCATACAGGCAGCCGCCGGGACTGTTCAGATAGTCCCGCAATGTCAGGGGCGTAGCTCCGCCGATAAATTCCACGCCGCGCAGTTCGGGGCAGAGCTCCAGCACGCGCTGTCGCAATGCCGCCAGCTTGCGGCCCTTGAGCGCCGTGTATTCCGCCGGTCTTTTGCCCGTATGCCCGGCGGCGAAGGGCGCGAGTTCCCCGAAGTCTCCGGGGGCGATCACGCTGATGCCCCGGCGCGTTTCGCCGGGAGTCACCGGCAGGGAGGCGGACAGGAAGAACGGACCCTCTTCCGGGGCGCGCCCCTTGGCAAAGGCCGCCGCAAGATCGGCGTCCGTCAGGAGGAACACGTTGCGGCCCGCTAAGCTGTCGGGGAGAGGGTCGGCAATGCCGAAGAGCAGATAGGCGGAGGGCGTGTTTTCCAGGGCATGCATGCGACGGCAATACGCCGCACGCAGTTCGCCGCCGGGAAAAAGGGCGGGGATGCGGGACGGGTGCCCGGTAAAAACAATCTGGTCCGTTTCCACGCGCTGTCCGGCGGAATCCACGGCGGCGCATACCCGGCCTGTGGCGTCGCACTCCACCGCCCGCAGGGCGGTGTTGGTCCGCACGGTCACCCCGGCCTCACGGCACAAGCCTTCCAGCGTTCTGATCAGGGCCAGCCCGCCCCCCTGTAACGTCCAGGCCCCGTCCATATACGATCCGGCAATCTGGGCGTGCTTGGCGAAGGGGATCCGCTCCGGCGGCGTCCCGTAGAGCAGGCAATGGCAGGAAAGCACTGCCCGGAGCGCGGGGTCGCCGGTAAGTCCGTCAATTTTTTCGGCGAGCGAGATTTCCGCCCCGGCGTCCGCTTCCTGCCCGGAAAACCCCTGAAACGGGAGGCGGTGGTTCATAAACGGCGAGGCGAGGCACCCGGCCTCCATATCGTCATAAAAGGCGCGGATGGCGGCTTCTTCCGCCGGAAAGGCTTCCGTCAGGCCTCTGATGCAGTTGTCCTTGCCCGCTTGCAGCAGAACGCGGCGGTTGTCCGCAATCAGCCGGATTTCGTCATACCCTGCCGGATCGAGGGCAACGGCCGGAAGGTTGATGCCAAGATGGGCGAAATAGTGCGCCAGGGGGCCGTTTGGGCCAAGCCCCCCGATATAGTGCATCCCGGTTTCAAAAAATACGCCGCGCCGGAAGAATCCGCGCACGGTGAGGCCGCAAACCGGCGACTCTTCCAGCAGAGAGACGGCAAAACCTTGGCGGGCCAAAATGAGGGCGCAGCACAGGCCGGATATTCCGGCTCCCGCAACCAGCGCCCGTCCTTGCGTGCGCATCAGGCGCTCCGCCCGGAAAAGCTCAGAACCAGGGAGGCGTTTGTTCCGCCGAACCCGGCGGAATTACACAGAATATTTTCGAGGCGAGCCTCCATGGTCCTGTCGATAACCCTGAGTGCGGACGTGACCTCGTCGGGGCTGTGAAAATTACGGTTGGGGGCGATAAAACCGTTGCGGGCCATAAGGCAGGAATAGACCACCTGCGATGCTCCGCTCATCCAGAGCTCATGGCCGGTCATGGATTTGGTGGAGGAAACCGGCACGGACCCGGGGCCGAAAAGAGCGGCAATGTCCTCGGCTTCGGCTTTGTCTCCCGCCGGGGTGGAGGTGGCGTGCGCGCACAGGTAGCTGATGTCCCCCGGCGTCAGCCGGGCGTCCGCCAGGGCGTTTCGCATGGAGCGTTTAAGACCGGCGTTGCCGGGTGAAGAGATGTTCCAGCCGTCGGAGGAAAAGCCGTACCCGGCCACTTCTCCAAGAATGTCCGCGCCCCTGGCTTTGGCAAGATCCCAGCGTTCCAGCAGAATGGCGGCCGCGCCGCCGCTCGGCACCAGCCCGTCGCGTTCCGCGTCAAACGGACGCACGGCCTCTTCCGGCGCGTCCTCCCGGCGGGAAAACGCCCCCAGCCCGTCAAAGCTGCACATGGACTGCCAGGTAATTTCCTGCGCGCCGCCGCAGAGCACGCGATCCTGTCTGCCAAGGCGGATCAGATCCGCCGCCTGGCCCACGGCATGGCCGCCGCCGGCGCATGCCGCGCTGATGGTCCAGCAGGCACCGCGAGTTTTCAGAAGGGTGTTCAGGTTCATGGAGATGCAGGACGTCATGGAGCGGAAGACCAGCCCGCTGCCCAAGGCGGCGGTGGACCGGGACTCCAAAAGAGCGCCGGTTTGCTCCACAGCGGCCAGGCAGCTTGAATCATTGCTGAAGATCAGGCCTGTGGATTCGTTCTGCAAGTCCGCAGGCTCCAGGCCGGAAGAAGCTATGGCCTGGCCGCAGGCTTCCACGGCCCATTCCGCGAACTCGGGCAAGGTCTTGCGCTGCTTGCGCGAAAGGCCGAACCGGGGGACGAAATCCCGAATCCGCCCGGTCAACGGGGAAAGAAAACCCAGTTGCCGCCGCTCCTCATCCGCAATGATGCCGCTTTCTCCCCGGTACAGGGCGCGGGCCGTCGTGTCGAGGTCGTTGCCCAGTGCGCAGAGTATGCCGAGCCCGACGATGGCGACCCTGTTCATGACGCTAGGGGCACGGAAACAACACCGCCTGCCGCAAGGCTATTTGCTTTTTTCTTCAGTGTAGCCTTCTTCATAGCCTTCCTTCACGGCCTCGGTCTTTCTCTCTATCTTGGCATGCGCTTTACCCGCTGTTCTGCCCATCCAGGAACAACCGCCGGAAATGCACGCCAGGAGAAGCAGACACGATACAACAAATTTCATAAAAGAATTCCTATAACAGTAGCGGATCCATGTACAATTTTTTTGAGAGTACTACCCGCACTGGAACGGCGTCAAGCCTCACACAGGGATATAAGGAAGCGTATGCGGCGCTGACCGCGCATCCGGCAATACTTATGGAAGCGGTGTGTTTGCCGGGAGGCGAAGAATGGTATAGAAAAATTTTTTGGCATCTCATACAGTAGATGCGGCCGCACACGGCTTCTCCGCGTGCAAGCCGTATGGCCATCGAACAAAGAATGCCAACCCGCAAAGGAGGCTCCCATGATTACGGTCTATAACCCCGCTGACGGTTCTGTCGTAGGTGAAGTCCCGGCCATGGCGGAAGCTGACGTCAAGGCGGCCATAGAGCGGACCTGTACTGCGTTCCCGGCCTGGTCCCGGATGCTCGCCGCCGAGCGCGGCAAACTGCTGCGCCGCTGGTTCGAGCTTGTCAGGGAGGATAAGCGGGCCTTTGCGGAAATTATGGTCCGGGAGAACGGCAAATGCCTGCCGGAAGCCCTGGGCGAGGTGGAATACGGCCTCAGCTTCATCGAATGGTATGCCGAGGAGGCCAAACGGGTATACGGCGACACCATTCCTGCCCATGCCGGCAACGCCGCGGTACTGGTGCTCAAGGAGCCCGTGGGGCCGACGGCGGCTATCACCCCGTGGAATTTTCCGTTTGCCATGATCACGCGCAAGGTCGCGCCCGCCCTTGCGGCCGGGTGCACGGCGATCGTCAAGCCTTCGGGAGAAACGCCCCTCACCGCTCTGAAGCTGCTTGAATATGCCCGCCGGGCGGGTATTCCCGAGGGTGTCCTCGAGATGGTGACCGGCAATTCCTCCATCATCGGCGAGCTGTTCACCGGCGAACCGCGCATCCGCAAGATCTCGTTCACAGGCTCCACCGAGGTCGGCCGCCGGCTCGCCGGGGGAAGCGCGGCGACCCTCCAGAAGATGACCATGGAACTGGGCGGCAACGCGCCGTTCATTGTCTTTGCGGACAGCGATCTGGAGGCCGCCGTTGCCGGGCTCACAGCCGCGAAGCTGCGCAATTCCGGCCAGGTCTGCATTGCGCCGAACCGTATTTTTGTGCAGGACGGCATCTATGACCGGTTCTGCCAGGCCCTCAGGGAGGCCGTTGCCAAGGTGCGCGTGGACCAGGGCATGCAGCAGGAATTTGTGGTCGGACCGCTGATCAACCAGGCCGCCCTCAACAAGGTGTCCTTTCTTGTCGACGACGCTGTCGCCAAAGGCGCCAAGGTTCTTCTGGGCGGCAAGCCGCACGCGAAAGGAGGCCTCTTTTACGAGCCGACCATCCTTGCCGGCATGGAGGACGGGTTCGCGGCCGCCTGCACGGAAATTTTCGGCCCGGTCTTCCCGCTGTATCGCTTCGGCACCGAGGAAGAGGCCGTCCGGCGCGCCAACGATACGGAATACGGCCTTGTCGCCTACGCCTACACCCGTGATCTCGGCCGCGCCTTCCGGATGTCCCGCGACCTTGAGGCCGGTATGGTGATTCTTAATTCAGGCGCCGTGGGTGTGGCCTCGGCTCCTTTCGGAGGCGTCAAGCAGTCCGGCTACGGGCGCGAAGGCGGCCACCACGGCATTGAGGAGTATGTGCACGCCAAATATGTGCTTATGAGCGGGCTGGATCGCTGAATCTCGCCGAATACCCGGGAGCTGCCTCTATGAAACCTCTTGTTGCGCTGATGGGATTGCTGCTTGCCGGAACCGGACTCTGGGGCGCGCCCGGCCACGCCGTCGCCGCGGATGCGTCTGCTCCAAAGAAATTTTTGCAGGCGTTCGCGTCGGATGAGGAGCTGGACGCCTTCTTCAAAAAGGAACTGCTGCCGCGTTGGAAAGCCGAACAGGAACGCTACAGGCAGCGTATACCGCAGGCAAGTGAGTCCGAGTCGCAGTCTGTGGCAAAGTCCGCAGCCCCGGCTTCCGCTCCGGAAGCCGGGGCTGCGGAATCCGTCACCAACGTGCAGCACGCGGGCGTGGATGAAGGCGGCATTGTCAAGCTGCACGGCAACCATTTGGTGGTGCTGCGCCGGGGACGGCTGTTTACCGTTGATATCGGATCGAAGACCGGAGCCGTTTTCGGGGACAAGGGCACGCTCAGCCCTGTAGCAGTGGTCGACGCCTATGGACCGGATATGGATCCTTCAGGCACCTGGTATGACGAAATGTTGATTGCGGGCGACACTATCTTTGTCATCGGCTACAGCTACAGCCGGGGCGGCACGGAAATAGGCCTGTTCACCATCGACGGCAACGGTAGGCTGGCATACGGCTCCACCTACCATCTTCGTTCGGCGGACTACTATTCGGCGCGCAATTTTGCCAGCCGTCTGGTGCAGGGGAAGCTGGTGTTTTACAGCCCCTTGCCGCTCTCCTGGCAATATCTGCGCGGCGAGGATTTCCGTATGGCGTTTCCGGCGCTGCGCAAGTGGCACGCAGGCGCGACGACGGCGGAGTTCCGCTCCACCGCGTCTGCACGTAGCATCTATAAGCCGTTGCCTTCCCTCGACCTGGACGATCCGCTGGCCCTGCACAGCGTGACCACCTGTGAAGCCAGAGACGGAGAGCTGGCCTGCGAAAGTTCCGTGGTGATCGGCCCCTGGGGCCGGGTATTCTACGTGTCGCCGGAGTCCGTCTACGTGTGGACCACGAACTCCCGCCGCGCGCCTTCGGAAACTCTTCCCGGGCAATCGGTAAGGAACGATTCCGTACTGTACCGCCTGCCTCTGGACGGCTCCGCGCCGGGCGCGCTGGCGGTGGACGGCAGCCCGGTCGACCAGCTTTCTTTTCTGGACGGCGGGGACGGTTTTCTGAACGTGCTTGTCGGCGCTTCCGGCGGCGGGGACGGCATGTGGCGTTCGTACAACAGCCGGGGGCAACTCGGGTTGCTGCGCATTCCCCTGGACAGCTTCGCCGACGGCAGCACGGCGGCTCCGCCCGAACGCTACCGCCGCCTGCCCGGACCGGAGAGCGGGGCGCTGCAAAACCGCTATGTCGGCGACTTTCTGCTGTACGGAGCCGCGTACGGCGCTTCCGATTGCTATGCGGTGCGCTGGAAGGGTAAGGAGGATGCCGTCCGGATGGCGTTGGGGCATCAGGTGGAGCGCATTGAAGCGCTGGGGAGCAATGCTCTGGTGGCGGGCAACAGCGGCCGAGATCTGATCCTTACCAGCGTCCGTTTGCAGGACCGGCCTGCCGCGGTATCGGGCTATACCCGTAAAAATGCCGTGCAGGGCGAGCAGCGCAGCCACGGCTTTTTCTACAAGCCCGAGGACGCGGACAACGGACTGCTCGGTCTGCCTGTGGTCGGAGCGGAGCGGGGCCGCTCCAGCCTGCGGCGCGATTCCGCCTCTATTCTGTTTTTGCGGAACCACTCTCTGCAATTGGCGGACATCGGCGAATTGGCCGCAAAGGCCGAAAACACCGACGACGGGTGCCGCGCTTCCTGCGTGGACTGGTACGGCAACGTCAGGCCGCTGTTCCTGCGCGGGCGGATTTTCGCCCTGCTGGGCTACGAAATAGTGGAAGGAGAACTGACGGGGCAAGACCGGATACGCGAAGTGCAGCGCGTGAACTTTGCACCCAGGGTGGAGAAGCGCTGAGGCTTAGCTGCCTTGCATTTTACTCTATCTTTTTTGATGGAAAAGATGTTGGAAGGGGGAGGGGACTCGACTATTCAGGCAGGGAGCCCGATTGAAGCGGGGTAGTTGTCAGATCAAGTCTGAACTACTACAGATTAAATCGAAACTACCTCACATCATAATACCGGAAGGTGTTGTAGTACAACCCCGTTTCCCGATCTTCATACTGCCCCTGCATACGTAGATTCTGTTCAAAGCCCTGCGGCGCAGACTTGGTGACGTTCTCGAATACCACCTTGCCCCAAGTGGCATACC
>JAVBTB010000034.1:0-45753 GCA_031556355.1 Desulfovibrio sp.
AAGGTTTGACATACTTACGTTTCCGCGCTGGCGCGGAAGAGCATCCTTAACCAAGGAATATTGTTCTTCTGTTAGTTTCATAAAAAGACATTACAGAAGTTCAATGAATTTTACAATTAGTGTCAACAGGCTCTAGAGCAATTTCATAATGCAATTGGACAAGGATCGAATTGCCTCCGGCGGCCAAAGGGACTCAGTCCCTTTGGAATCCCGCAATTATGGCTGCCTTTGCAAAAGTAATTTCAAAATTAAACTGCTCTAAAAGACCGTGGTTTTGTCCTTTTGCAGCCATTCAATCAGGTTCGTCTCCCGGTTGCCCTTCAAGCGGGCGAGATCTTCCGGCTTCCAGTCATAGAACCCCTTGCCGGTCTTTGCGCCAAGGTTGCCCTTCTCCGTCGCTCCCTTGAGCAGGGGCGAAGGCACGGTGGAAACGCAGAGGTCGGCGTTCAGGTAGGAGCTGATGCTCAAAAAGATGTCCAGGCCGCCCAGATCCGCCGACTCCAGCGGTCCTGTGGTGCACAGGCGGCGGCCGAAGCTGTATTTCACTGCCGTGTCCACGGCCTCCGGGGTGGCAATGCCCTGCTCCACGATATAGAGCGCCTCGCGCAGCAGAGCGAGTTGCAGGCGGTTGCCGATAAAGCCCAGAGCCTCGCGCTTGAGGGCCACGGGCTTTTTGCCGATTTTCTCGATCAGCTTCCAGGTGGTCTCCACCACTTCCGGTGACGTCCGCTCGCCCGGCACCACCTCCACCAGCGGGATCAGGTGGGGGGGATTCCAGAAGTGCGCCACCACGAATCTTTCCGGGTGCTTCAGCCTGGCGGAAACGGCCGTGGGGCTCAGGCCGGAGGTGTTGGTGGCAAAAATGGTTTCCTTGCCGGTCATCTCTTCCAGCCGGGCAAAAGTATCCTGCTTGACGGCAAGATCCTCGACAATGGACTCGATAACGAACTGCGCTCCGGCCACGGCGTCTTCCAGTCTGGTACAGCCGGTGATGTTGTCCAGCGTCTTTTTGCTTTCCGCCTCCGAGATCAGGTTGTTTTTCCTGTAGACGCCGAGGGCATCCCTGATGCTGTTGAAGCCGCGCTCGACGCTCTGATCCGTCCGGCCGTACATGCGCACGAAGTATCCCTTCATGGCGAAGAACAAGGCCGTGCCGAACCCCATGGTGCCGGTGCCGAGATTGCATATGGTTTTGATAGTGTCGACGTGCATACTGCTCTCCTTATGGTGTTTTTGAAGGGCCATGCGGGGACGGCGAAGCGAGGCCTTCCCCGTAAGGCGGTATCCGGAGCGAACCCTATAGCAGAAGGCCGATGACGAAAATTGGCGTTGTTATGATCAGCGCCGTCATACAGTAGCCCATAATATCGCGAACTCCAAGGCCTGCAATGGCAAGGGCGGGAAGAGCCCAGAAAGGCTGGGCCATGTTCATCCAGGCTTCGCCGTAAGCGACGGCCATGGAGGCCTTTGCCATGCTGGCGCCAAGGGCCTTTGCCGCGGGGATGACGAAGGGCCCCTGCACAACCCAGTGGCCGCCGCCCGAAGGCACCGCAAGGTTAATCAGGCCGGAGCTGAAAAAAGTGAGGATATGGAAGGAATGCTCGCCCGAGGCGACGCTGACGAAAAACTGCGTCAAAAGCCCTCCCAGCCCCGACTGCTCCATCATCAACTGGATGCTGGCGTAAAATGGGAACTGAATGATAATGCCCGCCGTGCCGCTCGTGGCCGCCGCCACCGCGCGCATATAGGCCATGGGGGTCTTGTGCAGGATAAGCCCTACAATCAGGAAAACGAAGTTCACCGTGTTGATGGTGATGTTAAAGCCCTTGTGGTAGAAATACATGCCGAGGAATAGAAGACCCATGAGGGAAATGAAGCCCGCCAGAATCTTGCTTTCTTCAAGCCGTTCCGCGATGGAAGCGTTTGCAGGAAGCTCACGCTGAAAGTTGGGCTCTTCCTTGAGCAGGGCCGGGTCAATGCTCACTTCCTGGCCGGGCTTGGGCAGCATCATCCGGGTAATGAGCGGAAGCACCAGAATCAAAGCGCCGGTGATGAACAGGTTGTACCCGGCAAACAGGGTTTCGGAAACAGGAATAACGCCGTTGGTGTACTTTTCAATCGGGTTGCCGGGCGTGGCGGCAAGCAGGGGAATGGAGCCCGAAAAACCGCCGTGCCAGGTCATAAACCCGATGTAGGCGCTTGCGATGAGCAGGCGGTAGTCGGAACGCGGCACCCGCTTGGCCACCTCGCGCGCAAACATGGCGCCCACCACGAGGCCGAAGCCCCAGTTCAGAACGCTGGCCACCGCGCCGAAAAAGGTCACCAGCATAACGCCCTGGGCGGGCGTTTTGGCCGCGGAAGCAGCCGAGGCGAGTATGCTGCGGACAGGCCCGGAACTTGCCAGGGCATGGCCGGTAATGACGATCAAAGCCATTTGCATGGTAAAGGCCAGAAGATTCCAGAAACCGTTGCCCCACATGTTCACCATGTCTATGGGCGTGCTGGGGGTCAGCCCCAGGGCGGCCACAAAGGTGATCAAAGTGAGCAGGATAGCGAAAATAAGAGGGTTTGGCAGATACTTGCTTACAAGGTTGGTCATAAAATGCGACAGTCCGCTGATCATAGCCATATCCTTTGCTGATGGTTTCCAAACGCCGCCCTGTAGTCCCGGCGAGCTTACCGCGAGGCTCCGCTATAAAAATTGATTCCAACATACGCCGCAGAGAGACTCTATGCAACCGCTTTCACTTAACCATTACGCTGTATTACCGCGTATGGAATACACAAAAAGGAGTCAAGGCCGCTGTGCTTTCTCGACAGGCAGACCGTAAGAAAAAGACGCGCGGCGAAACGGCCTGAAAAGCGCCACGGGCGGGGTCTTCCTGCCAGGAAGATCCCGCCCGTGGCGGAGTAAACAGTCTTGTCGAAACGCGCTGCTAGCTTTCGTAGTACGAGCGCAACACCTGGCTGCGCACCGGGTGGCGAAGCTTGCGCAGGGCCTTGGCTTCGATCTGCCGGATGCGCTCCCGGGTGACGTTGAAGAGCTTGCCCACTTCTTCCAGGGTATGGTCGCTTTTTTCCCCGATGCCGAAGCGTTTGCGCAGCACCTGCTCCTCGCGCGGGGTAAGATCGGCCAGCACCGAAGCGATCTGTTCGGAGAGTTTGGTGTTCACCACCTCTTCCGCCGGGGCCACAGCCTTCTTGTCCTCGATGAAATCGCCGAGGCTCGAATCTTCCTCATCCCCGATGGGCGTCTCAAGGGAAATGGGCTCTTTCGCGATTTTGAGCACCTTTTTCACCTTGTCCAGGGGGTAGTCCATCCGCTCGGCTATTTCCTCGGGGGTGGGGTCGCGCCCCAGCTCCTGCACCAGGTAGCGCGAGGTACGGATAAGCTTGTTGATGGTTTCGATCATGTGCACCGGAATACGGATGGTACGGGCCTGATCCGCGATGGCGCGGGTGATGGCCTGCCTGATCCACCAGGTGGCGTAGGTGGAAAACTTGTAGCCACGCTGGTATTCGAACTTGTCCACGGCCTTCATCAGGCCGATGTTGCCTTCCTGGATCAGATCGAGAAACTGCAGGCCCCGGTTGGTGTACTTTTTGGCGATGGACACCACCAGGCGCAGGTTGGAGCGGATAAGCTCCTGCTTGGCGCGCATGGCGGCGGTGTTGCCGCGCTTGATGCGCCAGAGCACTTCCTCAAGGTCATTGACGTTGTGGCAGCATTTGTCCTGCAGACGGTTCAGAATTTCCATCTTGCCCATGATCATTTCCTTGAACGAGAACAGCTCGTCCACGGAAAGCTCCAGGGCCTGGGCCGCTTCGGCCGGGGGAATTTCCCGCTCGTCCAGCAGGCGGAAGAACTCCATGATCTCCACTTGGGTCTTGCCCGTCACCAGGATATAGGCGGACAGATCGCGCTGGCAGTTGTGCATCTGCCGCACGTAATCCTCCACCGTCTCAATGATGCGGTCGATCAGGGTCTTTTCCAGCTTGATGTCGCGCAGGCGGACGACGATCTTGTCCTTGAAGCTGATGATGTCCTTTTGCAGGGCGGCCACGCGGCGGTCGAGAGTGCAGCATTCGTCCAGCCGGGAATAGATCTTGCGCTTTTTGTTAAAGGTCTGCTTGATCTCGTCCAGCAGCAGGATCACCCGCTGGCGCTGGTTCATCTCGTCTTCGCTGGGGTCGTCTTCCTCAATGGTCTTCACCACGTCTTTGAGCTTGATGCGGTTCTGCTTCAGGTCTTCGCCGACGTTGATCAGCTCTTCCACCGCCACCGGCACTTCAACCAGGGCGTACAAAACGTCCTGCTCGCCGGTTTCGATCTTTTTGGCAATCTGCACCTCGCCTTCCCGGTCAAGAAGAGGCACCGCGCCCATCTCGCGCAGGTACATGCGCACGGGGTCGGTACTGCGCGAGGAATAGTCCGCGCCCTCGTCGTCATCCACCAGGTCGAGGGCCGATTCCGCAACCGGCTCTTCGTCCGGCTCTCCGGCGGATACGCTTATTTTCTTGCCGTCCTTTTCGGAATCGACAATGGCGATTTCCAGCTGATCGAAAATCCCGATAATTTCTTCCACCTGCTCGGGGGAAGAGGCCTCGGAGGGAAGGGCCTTGTTCACCTCGTCAAAGGTAAGAAAGCCGAGAGCCTTCCCTTTGGCAATAAGAACTTTGATTTGTTGAATATCTTTGATATTACCCATCGGAACTCCCACGTGTCCTTTGCTGGATAAGCGTCTCGTTCAAAGCCTTGAGCAACTCGAGATCGTAGTCGCCCTTGTCCGTTCCCTGGCGCAGGGCATGCAGACAGGCAGCGTTCTGCCTTTCCGCGCAGCGCCTTGCAACAAGGGAACAAATGTCCGCCAGTTCTTCCTCTGCATGTTCGCGGGGCGGGGCCTCCATTACCCGGAACTGCCCCCAGAACTCTTTTTCCTTATCGTCCAAAAGACGCAATACTGTATCGGGATCATAGTCGGGTGCGCAGGATGCCACTTTTTCCCAAAGGGCTACAGCCCAGCCTTGCGTTATAAGGAGCAGCGCTCCGGCGTCTCGCAGCACAGGCAGGTGGTGTGGATAGCGTACCACAAACTTCAAAAGCTCCCGATCGAGCGCGTCTTTTTTTACCATACCGGCAGGGCCTGCGCCTTGGGCGGCAATTCCTCGCATATCCGAACCCGGTTGGCCGCCCGGCAGCGTTTCCGCCCCGGCAGGCCCCGGTTTCGCCTTTTTCAGCGGCAACCCCTGGCGTATCTCCCGCTCATCCAGAGCCAAACTCTGGGTCAGCCGGGAAATGAAGCGGGAAACCAGTTCCGGCTGCTCCACGGCTGCCAGGAAGTTCTTGACCCAGGCCAAAGCGTCCCTGGGAGCCGCTGTTTGCAGCATACGGATACAAAAATCCAGGCCGTCCGGAGAAAAGCAGCGCAGTTCCTCAAACGCTTCCGGCCCTTTCTCCTGCAGCAGACTGTCGATATCTTCCTTCTCCGGCAGGATGACCACCCGGCAGGCAAGGCCCCTGGCCAGCACCATTTCGGCGGCGCGCATGGCGGCTTTGCGCCCCGGCGCATCCCCGTCGAAAATCAGCTCCATGCTGGAACAGAACCCGGCCAGCCGCCGCACCTGTTCGTCGGTCAGGGCCGTTCCCAGCACGCCGCAGGAGTTGGTGTAGCCGAACTGGTGCAGGGTCAGCACATCCATGTACCCCTCAGTCAGCAGAACCGACTTGCGGGCGGAAATGCCGCGCCGGGCCTCGAACAGGCCGTACAGGTTCTCCCCTTTCTTATACAGGGGGGAATCCGTGCTGTTGATGTACTTGGCCGCGTCTTCGTCGCCGATAATGCGCCCGCCGAAGGCAATGACCTGCCCGGAAAGGTTGCGGATGGGAAAAATCAGCCGCCCCCGGAAGCGATCATACCCGCTGCCCCGCTCGTTGGCCGCCAGCAGCCCGGACTCAACGCCCTGTTTGGGCGTAAACCCGGCCCGGCGCAGGGTGTCCGCCAGCCCCTGCCATCCCGGCAGGCTCCAGCCCAGTTCAAACGATTCGATAATGGCCGGATCGAGTTTTCTGCGCTCAAGGTAGGCCCGGCAACCGGCTCCGCTCTCCCCGGCCAGGTTGCGCCGGAAATGGTTTTTGGCCATATCGTACATGCGCAGGGCCACCTTGCGAAAATCGCGCTCGGCCTGGGCTCTGGGGTCAGGGCGCGTGTCCTCCAGGGCCACTCCGGCCTCTTCGGCCAGTTGGACCAGCGTATCCTTAAAATCCAGGCCATTAATCCGGCCGTAAAAGTCGAAAACGTCCCCGGCGGCCTGGCAGCCGAAGCAGTAGAAAAAACCTTCTTCCTCATTGACCGAGAAAGACGGTTTTGTCTCCTGGTGAAAGGGGCAGGGCGCAACCCACCGGTTACCGGCGCGGCGCAGTTCGACGTAGCGTTTCACTACTTCAACGATGTTCAGC
Source organism: Desulfovibrio sp. (assembly GCA_031556355.1). Taxonomy (GTDB): domain Bacteria; phylum Desulfobacterota; class Desulfovibrionia; order Desulfovibrionales; family Desulfovibrionaceae; genus Frigididesulfovibrio. Next base: position 6,458 of record JAVBTB010000034.1, read on the forward strand.
CGGGCCTTGATTTCCCGCGTGGCCGAACCCCTGTTTCTACTCATACGTGTCTCAATGCCGCCCGTGACGGCCGTTGCCGGGACATGCGTGTCCGCGGGAACGCATGCTGACGGGCGCATGCGTCGTTGTGCTCCAGGCCGAGTGACCAACGCAGTCTTTGAAAAGACGCAAAGCAGAACGAATATGGTTGCCGGTACAGCCGGGCTGCCGTGACAGGATAAAGACAGTAGCCCGCATCATGAACAGCGCCCGAAGAAATACCCGGCAAGAGAAGTGAACGCATGCAGTTTCTTCAAGCAACGCATTAACAACAAGCGCGTCTGAAGTGCATTATTTTCCCCCGCGGCTCCCGGCGCATACGCCCTCTCTGAGGCTGTGACGCATCAGCAGCCACGAAAACACCTGTTTCCACCCAGGCAAACTCTTTCAAGAGACTACCGGAGCGCATACTATTTCAATTCCACAATGGTCATTCCGTCCCCGCCCTGATCCTCCGGAGCAAGACGATACGCGCCCGCTGCCGGGCTGGTCTTCAAAAACGCATGCAATTCGCGGCGCAACACTCCCGTGCCGCGTCCATGAATGACTTCCACTTCCGACCGGCCGCTCAAAAGAGCGCGGTCCAAAAATTTTTCCAGTTCGTTTATAGCAACATCAGCACGCATTCCGCGCAAGTCAAGACGCAGGGGCAAGATTGCTGCCGGAGAACCGTCTTTTGCCGGACGCGGCTGCGCGCCGCTTGCGGAGGGACTTCCTTTACCAGAGCTCGCAGGAGGAACCGCCCCATCAACCGGGGCGATATCCGCCGCCTCGGCCCACAGGGAAACCCCGTCAAAGTCCAGACGCACCCTCTTCTTGCGCAGATCAATCTCCTGAACCACGCCGGCCCGCTTCCAGGGGATATGCCGCACCTTCTGCCGGACATACAGTTCCGCCAGATCAACCGCAGGCAGGGCCGCAACTTCTCGCTTACCCGCGGCCTCCCGCGCCAGCGGCCCCCGGATGCGGGAAAGCTCCTTCAGCGCCTGCTTATGGCTGATCCGCGAGGCCTTCCAGTCCGTCAGCACCTTTTGCGCGTCCGCCTGCACGGAAGAAAACAGCCGTTCCCGCTCCTTTTCAAAGCGTTCTTCCAGACGGCGGCGCTTTTCGGCAAAGGCGGCCTTTTCCCTGGCAAGGGAGGCAAGTTCGCCTTCACGCTCCACCGCAAGGGAATTCAGGCGGTCGACCAGAGTGGAGGTGTCTTCCCCGCTCAGAAGCAGGTACTTTTCGGCCCGGCGCAGCACTTCCTCGGGCAGGCCGTGCTCGCGGGCCACGTCCAGGGCCTGGCTGGCCCCTACCTGGTCATAGACAAGCCGGAACAGGGGCTTGCGCGTTTTGGGGTCAAACAGCACCGAGGCCGCGCGCACCCCCGGCGCGGACAACGCATAGGCCTTGAGAGCCGGAAAATGCGTGGCCGCAACGACAAACGCCCCGCGCTCCATAATGCTGTCCACCACAGCCTGGGCCAGGGCCGCCCCCTGCGAGGGGTCGGTGCCCGCGCCGAACTCGTCCAGAATCACCAGCGAGTCCGGCCCGAGTTCCGGCCAGATGCGGGCCAGGTGGGTAATCTGGGCGGTATAGGTGGAAACGTTGTCGTCGAGGCTCTGCTCGTCGCCGATAAAGGCATGAATGCGTTGCCAGGCGGGCAGAACGCTCCCCGCCTCCACCGGCACCGGCAGGGCGCACATGCCCATGAGGGAAATGAGGCCCAGGGTTTTCAGGCATACGGTCTTGCCGCCCGCGTTGCCGCCGCTGATCACCAGGGCGCGCTGCCCCGGCAAAAGCTCCAGAGATGAGGGCACTACCCCGCTGCCCCGGCTTTTCTCCCCTCCCCGGCCCGATCCGCTGCCGGATTCCCGCGGGGAAGGCCGGGCGTCAGATTCCGAGGCGGCAGACGCGGCCGAGGCGTCCCCCGTATCGTCCATGGCCCCGTCCCGAGCGTCTCCCGAAGCGTCCGACGGTTGCCCTCCCTGTTGGGCAAGCTGGTCCTGCATATACCGATGCAGGGCTTTGCGCGCCCGCGGAGAAGCGGCCAGCGCAAGCAGAGGGTGTCTCGCCTCGCGCAGGAACACGCCCCGGCCTTCGTCGAACTCCACCACCCGCCCGTCGTAGCAGTCCCCAAGGGCGCTACGGGCATGCAGCAAATCCACGTCCACCAGAAAATCGTAGGCGGAACGGACGCCGGGCAGCTCTTCGCGCACAAGGCTGCTGAGGTAGGTCAGAATCTTGCGCTCTTCCTCCCGCTCTTCGCGCTTCAGGCCTTGCAGGCGGTTGTTCATTTCCACGAGAAAGAGCGGTTCGAAATAGCAGGTTTCCCCGGTCTGGGAATAGTCGTGGATGACCCCCTGCAGGCGTCCCTTGAAGTTGGCCTTCAGGGGCAGCACGTACCGGTCGGAGGAAAGGGTCATAAAGGCATCCTGCAGGTAATGCAGGATATTGTATTCCGTAGCGAAATCCTTGACCTTGCGCACGCATTGCTGATGCAGACGGCGCAGTTCCGCCCGCACCAAGGAAAGCTCGGGCGAGGCCTCGTCCCGGAGCAGGCCGTCGTCCGACAGACAGCGGGCAAGGCCGGACATGCTCTTGACCGGCAGGCTCAGTTCGTTCACCCGCTCGATCCAGAGCGGCCAGAGGCCCTGCTCCGCGCCGCCACGCAGGCTTTCCACCAGAAGGCGCGCCTGAACGAGCACCTGCCTGAGTCCCCACAAACCGTCCAGATCAAGCACCGCGTGGGGGCTTTCCACGTATGACAAAAGACTGTCAATGGGAGGAAAGGGTGCCGGTTTCTCCACGGAACGCAGCAGCCACAGGCGTCCCTGCTCAAACAGGGCCGCCTCGCGGCGGGTGCGCTCAAGGTCGGAAAAAGGACGCAAGGCCAGACAGGCCTTTTGCCCGGCTTCTGAAACCGCGAAAGCGGCCAGATAGGAGAGAACCCTGGGGAGTTCCAGAGCGGAAAGGGCGCGGCGTTCCATTGTAATCAGCTGATTCCGGACTATGGCCCGGACAGAAAAAATGTACTTCGCAACGGTATACAGTCACTCACGCGTCGGCGCCGTCAACCTTCGGCCCGCTTCCAGCCTGCAACGGCCGCGGCAGGAGGATTCTCCGGCGTCCGTAAATCCCTTGGAAAAACGCAGAATGTTTACAGGGCCTGCAGGGCCGCCTTCACTGCCTCGCTGGCGTCCTTGCCGTCCACACGTCCTTTGTGGGCGCCCATAAGGGCCTGCATAACTCTGCCCATGTCCTTAAGGCTCGCGGCGTTGACGCTACGCACGGCCTCAGCGATGGCCGCCGTCAGTTCCTCTCCGGTGAGTGGCGTGGGCATATACTGCCGCAGCACATTCAGCTCCGCTGCTTCCTTTTCGGCCAGTTCCGGGCGGTTCGCCGCGCGGTACTGTTCGATGGAATCCTGGCGCTGCTTGCACTGACGGGCGATAACGTCCAGCACGTCATCATCGGTGGGAGCACGCAGATGTTCCACCTGAAAATTCTTGAGCGCGGTCTTGAGCAGGCGCAAAACGCCCAGGCGCACGGAGTCCTTGGATTTATAGGCGACGATATAGTCTTCATCCAATTTGGCGGCAAGACTCATGGAAAACCTCGGGAGAGACACGCGCGAAATGCGCGCGGCATGGGAAAGACAAGGCCCGGATCTATCCGGGCCTTGTAAAAGCAAGCGGAACTAGCCCATGTTCAGCTTTCTGATCTTTTTCATAAGACGCTTGCGGGCGGCCGCCTTTTTCTTTTTACGCATGACACTGGGCTTCTCGTAGTGCTGGCGTTTTTTCATTTCTGAAAGAATGCCCGCCTTTTCCACCTGCTTTTTAAAGCGGCGTAGCGCAATGTCAAAGCTGTAGTCATCTTCGTGAAGATATACTCCTGGCAAAAACCTCACCCCCTTTCGCGTCATTATGCGGCAACGGCTCACCCCTCAAAAGGGTGCCTGTTGCCGGTACTGGAAACAAAAAAAATAGTGCAAAACACCAAAAAAGGCAAGCCCCTAAATGGGACTTGCCTGTGTTTTTTCACAATCAAGGCGAAAGATACCACCGGCTCAGCATTCAGGCCGGAAAGCCCGGTGCGCCACCGCACTCTCCCCGCCGCTTTTCCTAGTGGTGGCCGTCAGAACCACCTTTGGAAGCGTCGCATACAGACTTGGCAATCACATAGGCCAGACCGCAGCCGATCACAGCCAGTATCGCGTAGAGCACGCCGAAAAAGATGGCGTGATCCGGCAGGAACCAGGGGATATCCTGCGGCAGGGCGCTATGAATGGTTTCTCCGTAGCGAATCATAATAACCTCTTACTTTACGGAATCTTTCAGCGTTTTTCCGGCGCGGAACTTGACCACTTGCGAAGCGGGAATTTTGATCACGGCGCCGGTGCGGGGGTTACGTCCCTTGCGTTCCTGGCGTTTTTCCACAGCAAAGGTACCGAATCCGGTCAGGGTCAGTTTGCCTTCCTTCACCAGCACATCCTGGACAGAGGCCAGGAAAGCGTTCAGGGTCTTTTCAGCCGCAGCCTTGGTAATGCCCGCCTTTGCCGCAATTTTGTCCACCAGATCTGCCTTGGTCATACCTTCCTCCTTGAGTAATCAAAATAGGCTTAACATGGATAGCTCTGACACTGACACCGAAATCTCGTTAACGGACAATCCGTTGCGCTTCGCGCTCAAGCGCCATGCAAGCAACCTTCCCGACGCGGCCCGCCGCAACACGAAATGGTTAGTTAGCAAAAACATACTTCGCCCGGTAAAGTCAATGCCTTCCGCAAAAAATCCTCGCCCTGGCGAGCGCGTGAAACTCCTCGACCTGCAACGCCTCGGGCCTGCGCTCGGCGGAAATTCCCAAAGAATGGAGCAGCCCCGGGCTGCCGCCGCACGCGCGCGCTATGGTCCCCATCTGCTTACGCCGCATCTGAAAACAGACTTTCAGCGTTTCGGCAAGGGCATCCGGCGGAAAATCAAACCGCCCCGCCGCATGCGGCACAAAGGACAACACCGCGGAATCCACCTTGGGACGCGGCACGAAAACCTGCGGCGGAACAATAAACTCCAGCTTCGGCAGCACATGACTCTGCACCCAGACTGAAAGCGCGCCATACGCCGAGGTGCCCGGCTTTGCCGCAATGCGCAGCCCCACTTCCTTCTGAATCATGAACACTGCGCGCGTCAGTCCGCCGGCGCGGCTGAAAATTTCCCACATCAGGGGAGATGCGATGTTGTAGGGCAGATTACCGATGATTTTCCAGGGGGCGGAGAGAGCCTCCCAAGGCAACGCAAGGGCATCGGCCACAACCACACCAAAGGCGCTCTGTCCCGAAACCGCAGCCGTAAAAGACTCCGCCTGCGCAGGCCGAAGTTCTTCATCTCCACCAGGCCCCATCCCCCGGCGCAGCCGTTCCGCAGCCCAGTGTTCGTCCTTTTCCACCAGCAGCAGGCGGGCCGGGCCGCGCTCCTGCAAAATTGCCGTCAATGCGCCGGGACCGGGACCTATCTCCAGGACGGCGTCTTCAGCTCTCACCTCCAGGGCATCCACAATTTTACGGGCGATGTTGGCGTCCCGCAAAAAATTCTGCCCAAGCGATTTTTTGGCGCGGGGGTGCAGCACAGGACTCACACTCGTAAAGGGGGTCTTAGTTGCCAATGATTAATCCTCGAAAAAGCGCCTGCCGCCTTTGTCCCGCAAATGTTTATACCGAGTCGAAACGTGAGAACTGCATCACCACCCCGGCCCGGCCCTGGGTGGCGGAACGCAGTGCTGTGGAAAACCCGAACAAGCCGCGCATGGGGGCAAGGGCCTGCACTTCCTTCTGCCCGGCCTTGTCCGTCAGGTTCTCCACCCGGGCTCCGCGTGCGCCCAAGAGCGAGATGACCGGCCCCAGAAAAGACTCCGGCACGGTGATATCCACCTGCATAATGGGTTCCAGAACAAGGGGTTTCGCCTTTTCCAGGGCATGGCGCACCGCGTTCTGCGCGGCCATGTGCATGCCCGCGGGAGTGGCGAGAGCGCCCTTGCGCTCCAAAGACAGCACGGCGACACGAATATCGTCCACAGGATACCCGCCCGGCCCGCTGTAGCAGGCGTCGGAAATACCCTGCTCCACGGCCTCCAGCAGCGCGGCGGACCAGTCGGCCGCATCGCAGTCAAAGGCGATGTCCGTGCCGCTCTCGCGCTCCTTTGCCGACACGCGGAGGCGCACCTTGCCGTAATGGGCCTGACCGCCGAGTTCCCGGTCAAATTCGCCCGTGGCCTCGCCTTCGCCCGAAACGGTTTCGCGGCAGACCACCTGGGGATTGCCCAGACGGGGCGACACGCCGTATTCCCGGCGCATACGGTCGGCCATGACCTCCAGATGCAGCTCGCCCATGCCGGAAACAATGCGCTGTCCCGTGGCCTCGTTCATTTCCACCACCAGGGTGGGATCTTCCGCCGCCATGAGGGCCAGGGACTCGTCCAGGCGCTCGCCCTCCTCCGCGTTTTTCGGCTCAAAGGCGAGGGAAATCACCGGCCGCCAGGAACGGATGGGCTCCAGCAGCAGCGGAGGTCCGCCGCTGATCAGGGTATCGCCGGTGCAGGCCTGCTTGAGGCCCTGCACGGCCACAATATCGCCCGCTTCCGCGACTTCCAGCTGTTCGCGCTGCTCCGCGTGCAACCGGTACAGACGCATGACCCGTTCGCTTCCGCCCCGGCTGGTGTTGGTGAGCACATCCCCTTCGCGCAAGGTTCCGGCGTACAGGCGGATAAAGGCCACCCGCCGTCCCTGGGCCATCACCACCTTGAACACCAGGGCGCAGAGCGGGGCTTTGGGATCGGTGGGCACGGCCACGGTTTCCGGGGGAGCATCGGTATGGCCCCCTGCCGTGGCGGCCTTGGCCCGCACGCTTGCGGCGTACCGTTCCGCTCCGGCCTTGTGGCCCGATATCCTGCCGCTTTTGCCGTCCTTGCCTTGTCCCGCCGTGCTTCCCGCAGGAGCGCCCATATGGGCCGCTGCCGGGGGGATGTCCAGGGGACTCGGCAAATAGCGGCAAATCGCGTCCAGCACCGGCTGTACGCCAATGTTCCGCAGGGCCGAAGCGGCAAAAACCGGCACCAGGCGCCTGGCCAGAACAGCCTTGCGTAAAACGGCGTCCAGCATTTTGGGGGCGGGGTGCTCGCCGGAAAGGCAGAGTTCCAGAAGCGCGTCGTCTTCCTCGGTAAGGGCGTCCAGCAGGCTTTCACGCCAGGGAGCGGCCAGAACCGCCTCTTCCAGAGTAAAGGGCGTGCGCGTGAAGGCTTTGCCCTTGCTGTCCGAATCGAACACAAGCCGCTCTTCCCGGACCAGATCCAGCACGCCGCGAAACTCCTCGCCTTCTCCCAGAGGAATGGTCACAGGGACGGCGCGCGCGCCCAGGCGTTCGCGAATAGCCGTCACCACCGAGGAAAACGAGGCCCCGACCCGATCCATCTTGTTCACCACCGCAAGACGCGGGATGCCGTAGCTGTCGGCCTGCCGCCACACGGTTTCCGACTGCGGCTCCACCCCGCCCACGGCGCAGAAGATGCCGACGGCCGCATCCAGAACACGCAGGCAGCGTTCCACCTCGACGGTAAAATCCACATGCCCCGGCGTATCCACCAGGTTGATCACATGTCCCTGCCACAGGCAGGTGATGCAGGCCGAGGCGATGGTGATGCCGCGCTCCTGTTCCTCGGGCATAAAGTCCATGGTGGCCGCGCCTTCGTGCACTTCCCCCATGCGGTGGATGACGTCGGAATAAAAAAGGATGCGCTCGCTAAAGGTGGTCTTGCCCGCGTCAATGTGGGCGATGATGCCGATGTTGCGCAGCAGGGCGAGGTTCATGCCGGCTCCCCTCCCGTTCCAAGGCCGGAAAAAATGCGGACACGGCGCACGCGAAAAAAGTCCGGGCCAAGCTCCGGCCAGACCCAGCTCCCTTCATGAGCGCCATCCAGGCAAAGCGCCGCCTGAAGCCGCTCCTGACCGCCGGAAAAAGGCTGTTCCTTCCCGGCGGCAGGTGCCTCCGTTCCAAAAAACGATGCGGGCACGAAGCAATGTTCCACGGGTTTCCCCAGGCGCTCGTTAAAATAGACAGGCGGGTGCGGCAGGGACAGACAGGGCAGGGTCAACTCCAGGGCTTTCAGCACGAGCCCTTCCCGGCAGGAAGGCGCGCCGAGGAGCACAAGGCGGCCGCCCGGACGGTTGCCGCCCAGATCTTCCGCAAGGGCTGCGGTGGATTTATCGTCCAAGACAAAAGCCCGCTCAATACCCGCAAGTTCAAGGGCGGCCAGCAGGGCCGGAGAGACAGGGCCGAAGGAGGCTCCGTCTTTGGCAAAAGGGGATACGAATACCGGCAGGATAGCGTCCACCCCTGCCAGCAGGGCAGGGAGCAGCGCGGCAAGAAATGGGGCCGGATGGGGATACTCCCCAGGGCAGACGAACAGGGCAAAAGAGGCGGGCTCTTCTTCCACACGGGCGCAAAAGCCCTGGCGAAAGGTCCGCGTTGTTGTCCGAAAAGCCTCCCTCTCCCCCCAGAACAGGTGCAGGCGGGCGATGCAGGTTTTAAGCACGGCCCGTCCCCCAGCCCCCATATCTTCATAGGCGGCGCCCATAGCGGCGTCCTCGACGGCGTGGCCGTCAAGCCAATCGGGATACAGCGTCTCTGTCATGGTATTTCCCCGGGCCACGCCGGCCTGTCCGCGGCGGGCGGGCCGCTTACGAACTCAGTTGGAGCCCCGCGATACCGGCGGCAATCAGGCCGACGCACCCCAACGGAACAGTGTCGATGGCTCGCACAACAGCACTCCCCCTAAGATCACCGTGCCCATAGCCCCTATGCCGGTCCAGGCCGCATAGGCAGTTCGCGCACGGCCATAGCCGGCAAAAACACGCTTACAGCAATGGCTGAAAGCGTCAGCAGGATCGACACAAGGCGGGCGAACCCGTCCGTATATTTCAGCCCGACCGCCCAGCCTGTTTCAAACAGCCCGGCCAGAACAAGAATCCCCCAAGCCATATCTAGTCGTCGTCCTTGGTCTCGATTTGGGGAATTTCACGGCCGGCGTCCTGCAGTTTCTCCAGAAACTTCTTCCGGCAGTCGTAACTGCAGAAATGATGGGTAGTATCGCCGTCGCGCACGGTGATGCTGCCCTCAACATCCACATAGGAGCCGCAAATGGGGTCTTTTTTCATTTCGCCCGTAGCGATCTTCTTTTCCTTGATCTTGGCTTCGTCTTTGACCCTGCGCCCTTTGTCATTCACAAAAAGCTTATACAGTACAAAAACAGCCAGGGCGATTAATACCCATTTTACCATAACCACTCCTTCTTCTTGATGTTCCGGCTACCGGCAGCGGCCTGCCGTCATTTCTGGAAAATCGTGTCCCCTTCCTGCCTGAACCGGATGCGCGACAGGGCCTCCTGCACCGTTCCCCCCTGCGGAAGCACCAGATCGGGGCGTATTTCCGCCAGGGGCACCAGCACAAAAGCGCGCTGCAACATACGTGGGTGCGGCAGAACGAGGTGATGCGTATCCATACGCGCATTGCCGAATAACAGCAAATCCAGATCCAGCGGCCTCGGTCCGTAGCGCAACGCATCTTCGCGAACCCGCCCGAGGGAGGCTTCCGTTGCCAGCATCATATCCAGCAACACATCGGGGCGCACCGCCGGGACACAGGACAACTCCACCACCTGGTTGATGAAAAAAGGCTGATCCGCCAGTTCCACAGGCTCTGTTATGTATAAGGAAGACTCACGCGTAAGCCGCACTCCGGGAAACGCATTCATGGCGGAACGCGCCTTTTCCAGGTTCACGACACTGTCCCCCTGGTTGGATCCAAGGCTCACGTAGGCAAGGACGGGCGATTCTGACGGCATCTTCGGTCTGCTCCCGAGTGAAAAAAGAGTACAGGCGCTCTCCGGAGACCTGTCCTGCAAAAACGCGTAAAACTACCCTGCGGCAAGAGGAACTGTCAAATTTTTTCCACGCTTGCCCTCTTGTGGGAAACAGGGGAAAACGGGTATGCATGATAAGGCGGCATTACAGCATGCGTACAAGAGTCCCGGCCCCGCGCTTCCGCGAGGCGCGGCGAATAATACCGCGCTCTTGAACAGACCCTGGCAGAGGACGGCAGGAAAACACACTCCATGAACAGACGCGCTGAGACCACGCTGAGGCGGACGCCTCCCTCCCCCAGGGCAAAACCGGCTTCCGCAGTCGAGAATTCAGACCCTGCGGGGACGCGCACTGCTCCCTCCTCCGCGCGGAAGACTCCGTCCGGAACAGCCCTGCCGGCGGAAGGGTCGCATCCGCTGGTGGATCTGTATCTTGAACATCTGCTCGTCCAACGGGGCCTTGCGGAAAACACGCTGGCCGCCTATAGCGCCGACCTGCACGATTTTACCGCCTTTCTGGCGGAGCGCGGCATGCCCCTGGACGAAGTGAGCGAGCAGACCCTGTTCCTGTACATTGTGGTTGTCCGCAAAAAAGGACTGGGCGGCAGAAGTCTGGCCCGGCACTTGTCCGCCCTGCGCGGCTTTTTCGCCTTTGCCCGCGAGGAAGGAGCCCTTGCCGAAGACCCCGCCCGCTTTCTGGAAAACCCCAAACTGGTGCGCTCGCTGCCCGAGGTGCTGAGCCGCGCGGAAATGGACGCGCTGCTGGCCGCACCGGACCTGTCCGACAAGCTGGGCTTCCGCGACCGCACCATGCTGGAGCTGCTGTACGCATCGGGGCTGCGGGTGTCGGAACTGTGCAACGTCAAGGCCCTGGACTTTGACGCCCAGACCAATCTGCTGCGCGTGTTCGGCAAAGGGTCCAAGGAGCGGCTGGTTCCGGTGCACTCCGTGGCAGCCAATTTTCTGCAGGACTATATTCGCCACTGGCGGCCCCTGTTCGCGCCCAAAGCGCCGGTGCTGTTTTTGAACCGCTCGGGCAGGGGGCTTTCCCGGGTAGGAGTGTGGAAGCTGGTGCAGCGGTATGCCAAAATGGCAGGCATTACCTGCGCCGTTTCCCCGCACACCTTCCGGCACTCCTTCGCCACACATCTGCTGGAGGGCGGCGCCGATCTGCGCTCGGTGCAGATGTTGCTGGGACACGCCGACATCGCCGCAACGGAAATTTATACCCACGTCCAGGAAGAACGCATCGCCGGGGTGCACAGACAGTATCATCCCCGCTCAACCGCCCGGCGCTAACGCCCGCCCAGGTCCGCCAGTATGCCCGAACTTTTGCGCCCCACAACCGTCATCACCGCCCACATGAGCGCCGACTACGACGCCCTCGCCGCCATGGTGGCGGCGGGCAAGCTGTACCCGGATGCCGTGCTGGTCGCCCCCAGCATGCTGGAACGCCAGGGCAGCCATGTGTTCTCCGACAGCATCGCCTATCTGTTCAACCTGCGCCAGCCCAAGGACTGCGACTTTTCCGGGGTCACCCTCCTGGTGGTGGTGGACACCCACCAGATTCCCCGCCTTGAGCATATAAGCGAACTTCTCGCCAAGCCCGGCCTGGAAATCCATGTCTATGACCACCACCCGGACTCGGAACAGGATATTACGGCCACCGTCACCGTCAACAAGGAATGGGGTTCCAGCACCACCATTCTCACGCACCTGATTCGGGAAAAAGGCATCGCCCTGACCTCTGATGAAGCCACCATGCTCGGTCTCGGCATCTATGAGGACACGGGCTCCTTCACCTTTACCTCCACGACGGAACACGACTTTACCGCAGCGGCCTTTCTGCACGGGGCCGGCATGGATTTGCAGACGATTTCCGAACTTATCGCGAGCGATCTTACCCGGGAGCAGGTCCACATTCTCGACACCCTCCTGCGCAACGCCGTGACCCACACCATCCAGAGCATTCCCGTCACCATTACCGAGATAGTGCTGGACAGTTTCATGGGCGACTTTGCATCCCTTGTGCACAAGCTCATCGACATGGAAAACCTCAAGGTCATCTTCGCCCTTGCCGCCATGGGCGACAGGGTACACATGATCGCCAGAAGCAAGGTGCCCGACGTGGATGTGGGGCAGATCTGCTCGACCTTCGGCGGGGGCGGGCACAGCTTTGCGGCCTCGGCCAGCATCAAGCAGCAGCCCCTTGCGGAAATACGCGCCAAGCTCCTGGCCCTGCTGGTTTCCAGCGTGATGCCGCAGCTTGTCGTGGGACGGCACATGACCTCTCCCGCCATTACGCTGGATGCCTCCCACAGCATCGCCGAGGCCGAAGAAGTCATGAACCGCTACGGCCTCAAAGCCATTCCCGTGCTGCGCGACGGCACCCGCCAGTGCATGGGGCTTCTGGAGCTGCACACCGCCACGAGAGCCGTTACCCACAAGCTCGGGCATCTGCCGGTTACGGAATACATGCAGCGCAACGTGCGTACCCTGCCGCCCGATTCAGATCTGTACCAGGCCATGGAGATCATCCTCAAGCTGCGCCAGCGGCTTATTCCCGTGCTGGAGCACGACGAGGTGGTCGGCGTCCTGACCCGCACCGACGTGATGCGCCTGCTCATAGACGACACCCTGCACATTCCCGAAGGCACTCCCCTGACCCAGGACCACCGCGAAAAGAACGTCGCCGGGCTTGTGCGCGAGCAACTCCCCCCGGAACGGGTGCGCATCATGGAGGAAGCGGGCAGGCTCGGCGACGAGATGGGCATGTCCGTGTATGCCGTGGGCGGGTTTGTGCGCGATTTGATCATGCGCCTGCCGAACCTTGATATCGACCTCAGCGTGGAAGGCGACGGCATCGAATTCGCCCAGGCCCTCGCCAAACGCCTGGACGGGCGGGTGCGCACCCATCACAAGTTCAAAACCGCCATCGTCTTCTATACCGATTCCCGCGGTGAAGAGCAGCACCTGGACGTGGCCACGGCCCGCCTGGAATACTACGAGTATCCGGCGGCGCTGCCCACGGTGGAGCTTTCCTCCATCAAGATGGACCTGTACCGCCGCGACTTTACCATCAACGCCCTGGCCATTCAGCTCAATGAAAAACGCTTCGGCACGCTCATCGATCCCTTCGGCGCCCAGCGGGACATCAAGGAAAAATCCATTGCCGTGCTGCATTCCTTGAGCTTTGTGGAAGATCCTACCCGTATCCTGCGCGCTGTCCGCTTTGAACGGCGTTTCGATTTTCGCATTACGCAGCAGACCGAACGGCTGATCAAAAACGCCCTGTCCCTCGACATGGTGGGTAAACTGTCCGGCGCGCGGCTCTTCAACGAGCTGAAACACGTCTTTGACGAAAAGGACGTGCCGTCATGTGTGCGGCGCATGGAAAGCTGGAACCTGCTACAGATGATCCACCCCCTGCTGAAGCTGAACCCGACCAAAGATATTCTTATATCCACCATCGACGAGGTGCTGGCCTGGTACCGGCTGCTGTATAAAACGCCGGTGCCGCGCAACTGGGTGGTCTACCTGCTCGGCCTCTGCGCCAACGCCAAGTACCCTGATGTCGCCTCCGTGCTGGACAGGCTGTACTTCATCGAACGGGCCAAGAGCGACTTTCTCATCCTGCGCGAACAGACCCGCAGGGCTTCCAGTGCCCTTGCGGCCCTGCGCAAGGAGGGGTCGCTCAGCATGAGCGAAATATATAAGGCTCTTGCGCCGATGGGCATTGAAGGCCTGCTGTACCTTATGGCCAGGCACGGGCAGGAACACAATATCGGCCAGGATGTTTCGCTGTTCCTGACCCGGCTGCGCGATGTCAGAACGCATATTACCGGGACGGATCTTGCCGCCCTCGGCATGAAGCCGGGGCCTCGCTTCGGCGAAGTGCTCAACCAGGTGCTGTACGCCCGGCTGGACGGCAAGGTGTCCACCAAAGAAGAAGAACTCGCTTTTGCTCAAGGGCGCATACACGCCTTGATCAACTCGCCGGAAGACGCCTCCGGCGGCGCACAAGCGCCGCACGATCCGTCCCCGGCGAAATAAACCTCCGCCATCATAAAGCGTACAGGCGACAAACTCCGCACAAGGCACGCCATGCACTCCCGTCCGAACATCGTCATTACCGTAGCCTTGGCGCTTAACCTGCTGCTCGGCAGCGCGGTCATTGCCCTGTTCTGCCTGCGGGAGATCACGGACGGAAACAGCGACAGCACCACGGGCGTGCTGTCCATGGCCCTGTGCTACAGTCTGGCGGCGATGCTGCTTCTGCTCGGCGGCTTCCGGCGCATCCGCCCTGCCTGGAACGGAGCGGCCGCCGCGTTGTGGGGCGTTTTCTGCACAGCGCTGGTGCCGGTGATCGGCGGGGGGCTCTGGGCCGTTGCCCTGATGATCGGCTGGAGCGCCTTGTATGAGGTTCCGGTCACGTTTCTCAAGGGATGTATCTTCGGGCTGTTCGGCTCGCCGCTTGCCGTTCCCTTTGCCCTCGGCAACGCCCTGGCTTTTTTTCTGTATCTCAAACTGATCCGGAAAACACTCCCGGGAGGCGGCGGCGCTTTCGGACGCGCATAAGCCCTCCCGGACATGCCCTACGGCAGGAGATGCCGGGTACTTGCCCAAACCGCCCCGGCAGTATAGACAGAGGGAGACGTCCTCTTCACAACGGGAGCCTGCCGCGCACAACAGCCGCCTGCCTTGCCTGGCACGGCGAAAAGCCAGCCGTGCGGCGCCGGGACGCATATACGACAATACGAGCTGCGTATGAAACAACTTTGGTGTCCCTGGCGGTTGGACTATATTCTCGGCCCCAAGCCGGAAGAATGTGTCTTTTGTCTTCCCGCCCATACGGATGAAGACGAAGAACGCCTGGTGCTCTACCGGGGGCGCTGGAACTTCGTCATCATGAACAAGTTCCCGTACAATAACGGACACCTGATGGTTACCCCTTACCGGCACATCATGGACATCTGCGAGCTTACTCCCGAAGAGGCGGCGGAGCAGTTTTCCCTGATCCAGACATGTGCGGCCGCGCTGCGCACCCGGTTTTCTCCCCAGGGCATCAACGTGGGCCTGAATCTCGGGGAAGCCGCCGGGGCCGGCATCCGCGAACACATGCATTTTCACCTGGTGCCCCGCTGGAACGGCGATTCGTCCTTTATGGCGGTAATGGACGAAGTGCGCGTCGTGCCGGAACATCTTTCCAGCACCTATACCGCCCTCAAGCCTCTTTTCGATGCGTTCGCGGCAAAGGGATGTATTTAACCAGGGAGGATACCCATGCGTTTTGTCAAGGTTGTACTGCTGCTGCTTATGTTCTTTTTCGGCCTGCTTTTTTTTGTCCAGAACGGGACGGCCCTTTCCACAAACCTGAAGCTGCAATTCGACCTTTATTACGGCTTGAAGTGGGAGAGCCTCGAAGTGCCTTTCTACTTCGTGGTGCTGATCGCCTTTGCCGTGGGTATGCTGTTTGCCACCTGTTACCTGCTCATTGACCGCATCCGCTTAAGCTGTGCTAATATCGGCAACAAGCGCACCATCCGCTCGCTGGAAAAAGAAGTCGCCCAGCTGCGCGTCGATGCCGCCAAAGATGCTACCCCGCTTTCTGAAAAGCCGGTGAACAGTCCCAGAAAACTCCCTCCCGCGGAAGAGCCCCTCCCGCAGCCCAATTAGCAGGAGTACAGGACACGCAGCGCATGCCTGCCGCAGACGATGGCGGCACCTCATGCGGGGAAGAGCGCCGGCGTGCCGCTCAGGCGGTGGCGGCAAACGCCGTCCCCCTGTGTGGCAGGCGCCTGGCAGAACCGGCGCCCGGTATTGCGAACAGCCCCGAATGTTCAAGTAATTCTTGAATGTTCTGCACCTCTAGCAGGATGACGCGAGGAGCGCCGTGTCACTCTTTACGCGGCTGCGACACACCCTATCGCTCTGGATAAAGGCGGAGCCGCCCCTTCCCGAAGGGGAGCCCTCTTCTTTTACCCGGCGCCCGGCCGCGAACAAACAGCACACCAGCCGCAGCGCGGAACGCAAAGACGCCCTCCTGGCCGTCAACGATCTTTCCCGCCTCCTGTCGGAAGACCCCGGTCTGGCCGAAACCGGAGACATTGCCATAGCCCTGGGCAATCTGTTCCGGGCTCAGGGCAACCTTGATCACGCCGTTGCCCTGCGCGAAAAACTCCTGGCGCGCTCCGGCCAGGACAGCGCCCTCAAGGCCCGCATCAGCTTTGAACTGGCCTGCGACTACCGGCGCGCCGGCCTGCTGGATCGTGCGCTTTTTTATTACAAGGAAGCGGAAAAGCTAGGTTTTTCCATTGCAGACATTCATGGGGAACTGGCCCACCTGTACGCCGACTCCGGTGACTTCAAGGCCGCGGCCCACATGTGTGAAGTGCTGGGCAACATCCCGGCCCAGGCCCACTTTTTGGTCCGTCTGGCCGAAGACAGCGCCGCTCAGGGCGACGGCAACGCTCCGCTCGGGCTGATTCAAAAAGCCCTTGCCGTGTATCCGGGATCGCCTGAAGCCTGGCTGGCCCTGTGCAGCATGTCCCTGCTGGCCGGCGACGCGGCAAAAGCCGCGGAACGGCTGGCCGGAGCTTTTTCCCACACCCGCGATTCCACGCGGCTGCTCGTGCTTGAAGGACTGCTCTCCCTGACCAGGCCAAGCTCCGGCGTGGAGCTTGCCGCCCCGGCAAAAAATACGCTGGTCCAGGCCGTAACCCGGCAGCCGGAACCCTTTGAGCCGGATTTTCTCTATTTTTATTACGGGGGCATTTTTCTGCAACAAACGGCGGATCTGGAAGAAGCCGAAACCTGGTACACCAAGGCCGTGGTGTTGCAGCCCGGTTTCTGGGCGGCGCGGCTCGCGCTTATGGATCTTGCATTGCGAAAGGAGACGCTCTCCCCCATTCTGGCCCGCCAGATAGCCTTTTTCACCAGGGAGGGGATGCGCTCCAAACGCTTTATCTGCCCTTCCTGCAATATGCGCCGCGACCAGATTTTTTATTCCTGCCCGCGCTGCCATGCCTGGCATTCCGTGAATTTTCGTCTCAACCTGCAATAATCCCCATCGTTACATCACTTATGACCGACACCGCTTCCGCCAACGCTCCGCTAAAACTCACGCCCATGTTCGAACAGTATCACTCCATCAAGGAGGAGTACAAAGATACCCTGCTGTTCTACCGCATGGGGGATTTCTACGAACTGTTCTTTGAAGACGCGGAAATAGCGGCCAGGGAGTTGCAGATAGCCCTGACCAGCCGCAACTCCAATGCGGCCAACCCCATTCCCATGTGCGGGGTGCCCCACCATTCGGCGGAAAGCTACCTGAACCAGTTGCTGGAAAAGGGCTACAAGGTGGCCATCTGTGAGCAGATGGAAGACCCCAAAGCCGCAAAAGGGCTGGTCAAGCGGGCGGTTACCATTGTGCGCACCCCCGGTACGGCGGTGGAAGACATCAGCCTGGACGCCAAGGAACACAACTATCTGGGCGCGCTCTACTGGGACGCGGACAAAGGATGTGGCGGCTTTGCCTGGCTGGAATACTCCACAGGCGCATGGTCGGGCCTGTACAGCAAACGCGAGGCCGACCTGTGGCAGTGGGTACAGAAAATGCAGCCCAGGGAACTGCTGCTCCCCGACCTTCCGGCGGAAGATTTCCGCCTGCCGCAGAGCATCTCCCTCGGCCGAAGCGTGCCGGTGCGCCTGCCGGTGCGCAGCTATTTCGACCCCAAAACCGCCGCCGCCCGCATCTTGAAGACCCAGAACATCCAGGAACTCGGCGCCGTGGGGCTGAACGGCAAGGAGGAACTGGTGCGCGCCTGCGGGGCCATTCTCGGCTATCTGGTGCAGACCCAGAAGCAGGAACTCGCCCACCTTGCTCCCTTTGTGCCCCTGAACCTCGGGCGGCATCTTCTGCTGGACGAAATCACCGAGCGCAATCTCGAAATCTTCCGCCGTCTGGACGGCAAAAAAGGGCCGGGCACACTCTGGCACGTGCTGGACGAAACCCTGACCCCCATGGGCGGACGCCTTCTGGAAGAACGGTTGCGCCACCCCTGGCGGGAAGAGGACGCCATTGCCGCCACAGCGGAAACCGTGGCTTTTTTTCATGAGCACGAGGCCAAACGCGCCGCCCTGCGGGCAGCACTGAAACAGGTATATGATCTGGAACGCCTCTCCACCCGCATTTTTCTCGGGCGGGCCGCGCCCAGAGACTTCCTCGCCCTCAGGCAGAGCCTCGCCTCGCTGGCCGGGGTGCGCGCGGCTCTGGAAACGCCCGCTCCGGGTACCTACGCCACTGCCGACGACGTCAACGGCACGCTGTTCCCGCCGGCCATGCAGACCCTGTACCGGCAATGGGACGACCTGAACGATGTGGCCATGCTGCTGGGCAGCGCCTTGTCCGATTCCCCGCCCCCGACCGTCACCGAGGGAGGGCTGTTCAAGCCCGGCTACAACAGCGAGCTGGATGAACTGCTCGACCTTGTGGAACACGGGGAAAACCGGCTGCAGGCCCTTCTGGAGCAGGAACAGGGAGACCATTCCCTGCCCAGGCTCAAGCTCGGCTTCAACCGGGTCTTCGGCTATTATTTCGAGCTCTCCAAATCCCTTGCGACTTCCGTGCCGGAACACTTTACCCGCCGCCAGACCGTTGCCAACGCGGAACGCTTCGTGACCCCGGCTCTCAAGGAGCTGGAAGAAAAAATCCTGGCCGCCGGGGAAAAACGCAAGCAACTCGAATACCGGCTCTTTCAGGATCTGCGCGCGCGCGTCTCCGCCGAACGGCCGCGCATTCTGTTCATGGCGGATATGCTCGCCTCGCTGGATTACTGGCAAAGCCTCGCGGAAACGGCCCGCAAGCGCAACTGGGTACGCCCCGCCCTGCATCAGGGCACGGACATCATCATCAGGGAAGGCAGGCACCCGGTGGTGGAAGCCATGTGCGGCCCGTCCGGCTTTATCCCCAACGATCTGCGCATGGACGACAAGCGCCGCCTTATCCTCATCACCGGTCCCAACATGGCGGGCAAGTCCACGGTGCTGCGCCAGGTGGCCATTATCGCCATACTTGCCCATATGGGTTCCTTCGTCCCGGCAAGGGAAGCCCAGATCGGACTGGCGGACCGCATTTTCTCGCGCGTGGGGGCTTCGGACAACCTCACCCAGGGGCAGAGCACCTTTATGGTCGAGATGATGGAAACCGCCCGCATCCTGCGCCAGGCCACCCGCCGCAGCCTTGTCATTCTGGACGAGATCGGTCGCGGCACCAGCACCTTTGACGGCCTTTCCCTGGCCTGGGCCGTGGTGGAAGATCTGGTGCAGCGCAAGGACGGCGGCATCCGCACTTTGTTCGCTACCCATTACCACGAACTGACGGCGCTGGAAGGGCGGATTCCCGGCGTGCACAACATGAACATCGCCATCCGGGAATGGGGGGGAGAAATCCTCTTTTTGCGGCGGCTGGTGCCGGGGCCCTCGGACAGAAGCTACGGCATAGAAGTCGCCAAACTGGCCGGGGTACCCCAGCCGGTGGTGCAGCGCGCCAAAAAAATTCTGGAAATTCTGGAAGCCTCCAAGGCCACAGGTCCGCAGGCGGAAACAGCCAAGGCCATGCAGCAGCTTTTGCCCGGGTTCGAATACGCAGCGCCGCAGGCGGAGGCAAAGCCCCCTCTGCTCCCGCCCCGGCAGGAAGAAGTGGTCCATCCCCTTTTTACAACGCTGCGCGATCTTGATACAGACCACCTGACGCCCATGCAGGCCCTTGCCCTTGTCAATGAATGGAAACTCCTCTGGGGAGGTGAAGAAGAATGAATGCCGGAACGCGCCGCCGTGTTTGCAGAACCGTGTCCACCACCCTCGGGTTCGCCCTCTGCCTGGCCTGCCTCTGCCTTTTTGCCGCATGCGGCAAAAAGGGCATGCCGCAGCCCAACGATCCCTCCAGAAGCTTTTCCTGGAAGCACGTGGAGGCAAAGGCCGTGGGCAACTGCATCGCCTTTACCGGAGCTTTCCAGGGTGCATATGACAACTATGACGGCGTGCGTCTGGAACTTTCCCGCGTCAACGGTCCGGAAGACTGCCCGGGCTGCCCCTTTGTGCCTGAAGAAGTGCTGGAATTCTCCCCGCAGGAAACTTACTTTGACAAAAAATCCGGCACCATCGCCTTTTCTTACTGCCCAAGCCCGGCCAACGCGTACCGCTGGCGTCTCGCCGGCATCAGCATTTACAACCGCCTGCCTCATACGGTATCGCCCGAGCAGATGCTGATCGTCCGGCACTAGGCGCAGGCCCCATGAGAATAAATTCTTTGTGAAGTTGTCCAAGAGTTTGCATTGCCTCCGGCGGCCAAAGGGACCGCGTCCCTTGCGCAAAGACACGCATGTGATATAGGCTTGTGCATAATCCGCATGTTCCGTCATGCCCAATCCACAACGTCTGCCACAAGGAGCACGCCATGTCGTCCGTATACGCCGATAACGCCCTTTCCATCGGGCATACCCCTCTGGTACGTCTGAACAGGGTAGTTGGAACCAACGCCACGGTGCTGGTTAAAATCGAAGGCCGCAACCCTTCCTATTCCGTAAAATGCCGCATCGGCGCCGCCATGATCTGGGACGCCGAAGAAAAAGGACTGCTCAAGCCCGGCTCCCGCATCATTGAGCCCACCAGCGGCAACACCGGCATCGCTCTTGCCTATGCCGCCGCGGCGAAAGGCTATTCCCTCACCCTGACCATGCCTGAGACCATGAGCCTGGAGCGCAGGCGGGTGCTGGCCATGCTGGGGGCGGATCTTGTGCTCACCCCCGGTCCGGAGGGCATGCCCGGCGCCATTCGCCGGGCCGAGGAAATTGCCGCGAGCGGCCCCGGCTGGTTCATGCCGCAGCAGTTCAAAAACCCCGCCAACCCGGCCATTCACGAAAAAACCACCGGTCCGGAAATATGGGAGGACACGGGCGGCAATATCGACGTACTGGTTGCCGGAGTAGGCACCGGCGGCACTATCAGCGGCATTTCCCGCTACCTGAAAAAAACACGCGGCAAAAATATTGTCTCGGTAGCCGTGGAACCCACGGACAGCCCGGTCATCACCCAGCACCTCGCCGGAAAGCCCCTGCAGGCGGCGCCCCATAAGCTCCAGGGAATCGGGGCCGGATTCATCCCCGACACGCTGGATCTTTCCCTGGTGGACCGCGTGGAACTTGCCGGCAACGAAGAGTCCGTGGAGTTTGCCAGACGCCTGGCCAGAGAGGAAGGCATTTTGGCCGGCATCTCTTCGGGAGCGGCGGCGGTCGTGGCGGCCCGCCTTGCCGCGCAGCCGGAATTCGCGGGCAAAACCTTTGTGGTCATACTGCCCGATGCTGCGGAACGCTACCTCTCCTCCGTCCTGTTCGCGGGCGTAGGGGAATAGCGCACGTTCCGCAGGTTTCGGCGCGGAGAGAAACACGGCGGGCAACATTCCCGCCGCGCGAATGAACACCCGCCCGTACGCCATATCCAGCCCCCCTCTTCTGGGGAATGCTCTCCCCAGCCCACGCCAATGTCCGGCAATTCGCACTCCACACGAATTGCCGGACATTGGGCCATAAAGCTCTCTGGCCGAAAGACGAAGGGATAGAGTTTCCCCGGTAAATTTTTCCAGAGGGCAAAATATCGGAAGCCCGGCGGAAACGTACTCCAACAACGCCTCTAACCCACTAAAATTCCAGAACGTTGCTCAGATGCGCATCCTCGCCTATACTGAAAGCGTCTTGGATCCCACCTCCATGTCTATTCATGAAAACGTCTCGGATCCCCCTCCTCGCTCCCCGACGGACTGTCGCGGGGAGTCCCTTCGGGTTCCCGCTTCCGGCGGGAGTACAGCCTAGACGCGGACATAACGGGAGAAAGTGTATGATGCGTGGAATGTTCCGGTTATGCATGGGGCTCGCTCTCTGCCTGCTGCCTGCCTTTGCCGCTTCCGGCACGGCTGCCGTTCCATGCTCCCGGTCCAATCCCGACGAGTTGCCCCAGGTGGATTTTCCCACCTACCTCCCCCACAATGACCAGATCGAGTTCCTGCTTCCCCCCGACGATACCCGTTCTTCGTCCCGGCCTGATTGCTTCGTCCTTGGGAGCACGAAACAGGAGGAGTTCTACATCCTGGATGCCCCCTCTTTCTGGAGCCGCAGCAAGGAAAAAGTGTATCACGGCGCCAAACTCCTCATAGGGGTGAACGGGGAACGCGCACTGGAAATATTTGAAGACGCCGATGGCTCTTTTTACATCCTCAATGACGGCAGCCTTTTCATTCTCTATCAGTCGGCCAAACCCGACGTTGCCCGGCAGGAACCCCGCGCTCCTCTGGAAAACCGCATTCTGCAAAACTTCGGCCCCGTTCCCGCGTGGTGGAAGCCGGACGGGATGCGGCGCGTCTTTCCTGACGAAACGCCCCCGCTGCACTTCATCAATGCGCATTACCTCACAGACGGCATACATACATACTTCCTGAACAAACCCGATCTCGCCGTCCAAAGCCGGCAGCCGCTTGAACTGCTGCGCCTTGACGGCGTCGACCCCGCCGCCGCCGCACCGCTGCCGACAGACCCGCGGGCGCTGCGCAGCGGAACCGATCTGTATTACGACGGCCGTAAAACGGCCATTGACGCTTCCACCTTCACCATGCTGGGAAACGGTTACCAGAAAGACGCCAAAGGGATTTACTATCGCTATGAACCCATCAGCGCCGTGCGGGAAGAAGCAGCGCCGTCCGGCCAACCCGCGGACGTCCTGCAGATACAGACGGCAACCGGGGGCGAACTCGCCGGCAATGTGGATGTCGGCACCTTCATGATGCTGGACAGCGGGTATGCAAAAGACGCATCTGCGGTGTACTATAACGGCAAACGCGTGCCTGACGCGAATGCGCGCGCGTTCAGAACCCTTCCTTCCACTCCGGGCTACGCCAAGGACAAGAACCATATCTTTTACAAAGGGCAAAAGGTCTTTCCCGGAGCGGACCCCGCCACCTTCAGATTTCAGGGCAACTTCGCCGCCGATGCATGGCGCGTCTGGCTGAAAGATTCCAGTTTGCAGGACAACGGGCAAACGCCTCTACGGGGTATTTCGGCCCAGCGTTTTTTTCTGCTCTACAAACGCAGCTACGCAACGGACAGCAAAATCGTCTTTTACAATGACCGGAAAATAGACAGAGCGCACGTGCCGACCTTTTGGGTGTTTGAAAACGAGCGGTACAGCCGGGATAAAAACCGGGTGTACTTCGACGGCATGGAAGTTCCCGGCGCCGATCCCCTGACCTTCAAGCCCCTTACGGACGGTTCCAACCCCGACGCCCCGGCAGCGGGATATTCCGTGGACAAGCGAAACGTCTACTACGAGTCGGGCACAAAACTGCAAATCCTGCAGGAAGCCGACCCCGCCACATTCAGGGCCGTGCATGCGCAGTGGGTGCTGGACGCCACGCACGTTTGGCGCCGGCACAGCCCCAAACCGGTGGAGGGCATGACGCCCGAGGGCTTCGCCCCCCTCGCCTTCGACTACATAAAAACCGCGAATGCGGTATACTGGCACGCCACCAGAATTGAAGGCGCGACTCCGGCAACCTTCAAGCCCCTGAACGAAACATTTGCCCTGGACGGCAAAACCCTGTTTGTCGGCGGCAACAGGGCGGGGGACATTGAGCCCGCGACCTTCGCCATTCTGGGCGGAGCCTACGCCAAAGACGCCCGCAGCGTATTTTACGGCCACCGGTTCATACAGGGGGCGGACGCCGCTTCCTTCTCCCTGCTGCCGGCTCCGCCGGGCTATCTGGATCTTGCCGCCGGCGGCTCGCGGCCACGGTACATGGACTACGCGAAGGATGCGCTCCAGGTGTATTACCAGGGCCGCGCCATCCCTGGCGCCGATCCCGCCACATTCCGGATTGACGAAAACGGATTTGCCAGGGACGCGCTCTGGTTTTATGAAAAAGATCAGGGGGTTCAAAGCCCCTACAAAAAACAGCTGCGGCGAAGGCACGGGCGCAGATAGCATTTTGCCAGCGTTGGCGTATCCGGATGGAAGAAATGCTTTGCCGTTTCTTCCATCCTCGTTTTCCCCCCGCAAGAGAGACGCTTGCTCTTGGGGCGGTACTCGGTGTTTGACAACGGGCCGGTATTCGTGGCAGATCTGCCTATTAATGTTGCCGTTTTTTTGTGTTTGCAACCCGGCGGCATTCCCGAGAATACGTATACGATATTTGCCTCTGCCGCGCCTGTTTTGCGGCTTCCCTGCAACAGCCCGAGTGCTCCCCGTAATCTGGAGGTTCCCATGTGCGGTAAAAAATGGTTCGCTCTGTTACTGGCCCCCCTGCTGATGGCCGCCCCCCTGTCGGGCGCGCAGGCGGCCGACACCATTAAGCTGGGCGTTGCCGGTTCCCACAGCGGCGATCTTGCGGGCTACGGCCTGCCTGCCCTGAACGCCGCCAAGCTCGTGGTTGACATGTACAACGCCAAGGGCGGCATCAACGGTAAAAAGATCGAACTGCTCCAGCAGGACGACCAGTGCAAGCCCGAGCTCGGCACCAACGCGGCCACCAAGCTCATTGCCGACGGAGCGGAAATTATCATGGGGCACACCTGCTCCGGCGCCACCAAGGCCGCTCTGCCCATTTACAACGACAAAAAAATTATCGCGGTTTCCCCCTCCGCAACCAGCCCAGACCTGACCCAGGAAGGCAAATTCCCCTATTTCTTCCGCACTACGCCTTCCGATGACGCCCAGGCACGCCTTGGCGCGGACTTTGCCGTACAGGCCCTTGGCGCGAAAAAAGTCGCCATCCTGCACGACAAGGGCGACTACGGCAAAGGCTACGCCGAATTCGTGAAGCAGTTCATTGAAAGCGGCAACAGCGGAGCCAAGGTGGTCTTTTTCGACGGCATCACCCCCGGCGGCGTGGACTACTCCGCGGTGGTGTCCAAAATCGGCCGTAGCGGCGCCGACTGCCTCATCTTCGGCGGCTACTACCCCGAGGCTTCCAAGCTGATCACCCTGATCAAAGCCAAAAAGATGAAGATCAACTTCGTGTCCGAAGACGGCGTGAAGACGGAAGCCTTCCTCAAGCTGGTCGGCAAGGACGGCGAGGGCGTGTACGCTTCCAGCTCGCGCGACTACTCCGACCTGGCCGTCACCAAGCAGGCCTTTGAACAGCACAGAAAGACCTTCGGCACCGAGCCCGGCCAGTTCTTTGAACTCGCCTACGCCGCCACCCAGGCCATCCTGAACGCCGTTGAAAAAGCCGGAACCACCGACTCCGACGCGGTTGCCAAAGCCCTGCGCACGGAGTATGTGGAAACCCCTCTCGGAAAAATTCGCTTTGACGCCAAGGGCGACTGCGAAGGCGCCGGCTTTGCCATGTTCAAGGTGGAAGGCGGCAAATTTGTCGACCAGCAGTTTACAGCGAAATAAACGGGCCGCGCACCCCTGACTCTTACACCGGGGGGAAGGCCGCGGGGCGTACGTCCCCTGCCTTCCCCCATTTTGTATTATGAGCATGTTGACTACCATAACAGCCTTCATCGAATCAGAGTGGCGCTACTTTTGCGAGCTGCTCTTCAGCGGCCTTACCAAAGGCAGCATTTACGCCCTCATCTCCCTCGGCTACACCATGGTGTACGGCATCATCGAGCTGATCAACTTCGCCCACGGCGAAATCTACATGATCGGCGCCTTTACCGGGCTGGTGGTCGCCGGAGTGCTGGGGCTGTACGGATTTCCCCAACTCGGCATTCTCGTCATCGGGGGAGTTGTGGCGGTCGTGTACTGTGCCGCCTACGGCTACACCGTGGAAAAAATCGCCTACAAGCCCCTGCGCGGCGCCCAGCGTCTTTCGCCGCTGATCAGCGCCATCGGCATGTCCATCTTTTTGTCCAACTACGTGCTCATCGCCCAAAGCCAGGATTTTCTGCGCTTCCCCAGCCTTATCCCCACGCTGGACTTTCTGGAACCCGTTTCCGACATCCTGCAGTCCTCCAGCTTTGTCATCATCGTCACTAGCGCCGTAGTCATGATCGGCCTGACCCTGTTCATCAAGTTCACCCGCCTGGGCAAAGCCATGCGCGCCACGGCCCAGAACAGGAAAATGGCCATGCTGCTCGGCATTGACGCCGACCGCATCATTTCCGCCACTTTTATCGTGGGATCGGCCCTGGCCGCTGTCGGCGGCATCCTCATTGCCTCGCACACCCAGCAGATTAACTTTAACATCGGCTTTCTCGCGGGGCTCAAGGCCTTTATCGCCGCCGTGCTCGGCGGCATAGGCTCCATTCCGGGGGCAATGCTGGGCGGACTTGTGCTCGGCTGCTGCGAAAGTTTCTTTTCCGGCTATTTTTCTTCCGGCTATGAGGATATTTTCGCCTTTGCCATCCTGATTCTCATTCTCATTTTCCGCCCTTCGGGACTCCTGGGCAAACCGAAGGTACAAAAGGTGTAGCCCATGCGCGGCATAGTGCGTTCCCTGCTGGTGAGCCTGTGGTTTATGGCGCTTACTTTTCCCCTCCTCGTCATCAAGATCAGCCCCTTGAACGGCGAGGTGATCTGGCGTTTTGCAAATGCCCTGTACCTGGGGCTGGGCGTGTTCTTTCTTTCGTTTGTCTGGCGCGCCCTGCTGGTGGTCAAAGGCATTACCACCGCTAAAGAGGCCGACCTGGAATGGCTGTTCGCCTTTCTGGCGGACGATAAAAACCGCGCCCGCGCTTCCGGGGCGGCCCTTCTCGCCGCCGGTGCGGCCTCTCTTGCCGCCGCCTTCAGTACCATGCAGATCAACGCCTCCTCCGCAGGAGGGCTTCTTGCGGCCGCCCTGTTCGCCCTGCTCTGCCTGCGTGCTTCGTTTCTCTGTTTCACAGGCCGGGGGGCAGAGCTCAAACGCTCCTGTAACGCCGCTTCCCAGGCCGCGACCAGGCCGGGCCTCGTGCGTACCGCGGTTCTCGGCGTGCTGCTGCTGGGTCTCATCCCCCTGCCCTTTTTCATCGACATGTACCAGGTAAACGTTCTGGCCTCGGCGTTCATCTGGATTATGCTCGGCCTCGGCCTGAACATAGTGGTCGGGCAGGCGGGCCTTCTGGTGCTGGGCTACGTGGCCTTCTATGCTGTGGGGGCTTACTCCTACGCCATTTGCAACGCCAACTTCGGGGGCGAGTTCATCGGCTTCTGGGTGCTGCTGCCCTTCGGCGGCTTCCTGGCCGCCGTGGCGGGCATTCTCTTAAGCCTGCCTGTACTGCGCCTGCGCGGGGACTACCTTGCCATCGTCACTCTCGGATTCGGTGAAATCGTTCGCATCATCCTGGAAGGCGGCAGCCTGTCCCTTGCTCCTGTGGCCTCGCTTATCTCGCTTTTTACCGACGCCCCTCTGCCCGCCTGGTTGACCGCGCCTCTTAATCTTGGCGGTCCCGCGGGCATCTCCGACATCCCCTACCCATCCTTTTTCGGCCTGAAGTTCGATATGGATGCCAGCATCCGCTACATCTACTTCATCGCCCTTGGCATGACCTGCCTGACCATTTTTGTGGTGACGCGCCTGCGCGACTCGCGCCTCGGCCGCTCCTGGATGGCCCTGCGCGAGGACGAAATCGCCTGCGAGGCCATGGGCATCAACAAGGTGGCCACCAAGCTCTCCGCCTTTGCACTGGGGGCCTGCTGGGCGGGTTTCGGCGGAGTGCTCTTCGCGGCCAAGACCAGCTTTATCAACCCCAGCAGCTTTACCTTCATGGAATCGGCCCTCATCCTCTCCGTCGTAGTGCTGGGCGGGCTCGGGTCCATTGTCGGCGTGGCGCTCGGGGCATGCATACTTATCATTCTGCCGGAATACCTGCGCTCCTTTGACGAATACCGCATGCTCATCTTCGGAGCCTGCATGGTGCTCATGATGGTCTTTCGCCCGCAGGGGCTTATCGCGCCGCAGAAAAAACGCCGCATCATCAAAGGGGTAAACGATCCGGAAACTCTGCGGCAGGGGGAAGCGTCATGACGGCGTTCTCCTCCACCAAGAGTGCAGCCGCTCCCGCCGTCCCTGTAGATCCGCGGCCCGTGCTGCAGGTGTCCGGCGTGACCAAACGCTTTGGCGGCCTTCTCGCCCTCTCCGATGTGAACCTGACGGTGAACGCCGGCGAGGTGGTTGCGCTGATCGGCCCCAACGGAGCGGGCAAGACCACGTTGTTCAACTGTGTGACCAGCATCTATACGCCTACCGAAGGCACGGTGCTGCTCACCTCTCCTGACAGCAAAACGCATTCGCTGCCGAAAAAACGCCCCTTTGAGGTCACCGCACTGGGCATGGCCCGCACCTTCCAGAACATCCGCCTGTTCCCCTCCATGACAGTGCTGGAAAACGTGATGATCGCCCGCCACTGCCGCACCAGGGCGGGCATTCTGGGCGCCATTTTCCGCCCGCCCGCCGTCCGGCGCGAAGAGCGCGACATTGAGGAAAAAAGCTACGCCCTGCTCAAATACATAGGCCTTGCGAATGTCTTTGAGGAGGAGGCGCGCAACCTCGCCTACGGGCAGCAGCGCCGCCTGGAAATAGCCCGCGCGCTGGCCACGGATCCGTTCCTGCTGCTGCTGGATGAACCGGCGGCGGGGATGAACCCCCAGGAAACCCATGAATTGCGTGAAATGATCCTGAAAATCCGTGATGCTTTCAACTTGTCCATTCTGCTCATCGAACACGACATGAACATGGTCATGTCGGTTTCCGACCGTATCTACGTGGTGGAATACGGCTGCAACATCGCCGAAGGCACGCCCGAGGAAGTGCGGAACAACCCGCAGGTGATCAAAGCCTACCTGGGGGAACACGATGCTTGAGCTTAAAGGGGTGTGTACTTACTACGGCAACATCCAGGCTTTGTGGGACGTGGACCTGCGCGTGGATAAAGGGGAGATAGTCACGCTGGTGGGGGCCAACGGGGCGGGCAAAAGCACCACCCTGATGTCCATCTGCGGCGCAACGCCCATAGCCCGCGGCGAAATTTTGCTGCACGACAAGCCCATCCACACCCTGAAGACCGACCGCATCGTGCGTCTGGGTATCAGCCAGGTGCCCGAGGGACGCCTGATCTTCCCCGACCTCACGGTCATGGAAAACCTGGAGCTCGGCGCCTACCTGCGCCGTGACAAAGCAGAAATAAAACGCGACCTGGACTATGTGTTCACGCTGTTTCCCATTCTCGCCATGCGCGGCTCCCAGGCCGGGGGAACGCTTTCCGGCGGGGAACAGCAGATGCTGGCCATCTCCCGCGCCCTTATGGCCCGCCCCGAGCTGCTCCTTCTGGATGAGCCGTCTCTGGGGCTCGCTCCCATCATCATCAACCAGATCTTCGACATCATCCGCAAGGTCAACGCCGAAGGCACCACCGTCTTTCTGGTGGAACAGAACGCCAACCAGGCCCTGAAAGTGGCCTCGCGCGGGTATGTGATGGAAACGGGCCGCATCACCATGCATGACGCCGGAGACAAACTCCTGGCCAACGAAGACGTGCGCCGCGCCTACCTCGGCATTTAGAATTTTGAAGTTATCCAAGAGTTGTATTGCCTCCGGCGGCCAAAGGGGGTGACCCCCTTTGGAATCCTCAACTTGTGGCTGCATAGCTTTCACAGTTTGACGAAGCTGAAGGATAACTTCAAAAGCACATCGCTCTGAGCTCAACTCCCTGTATATCTATGCGAACGCTATACTCGCATTGCCGCAAAAGGGAATGCCCTCTTGCGATTCGCTCCATTTCAGCATACCCTCGCTACAATGCCGTTTGGCCGTAGCATTTACGGCACTGACAGGCAGAAGACTTTTCCGGATTGTTTTTCCGTTCCCTATTATATATACGCCGGACCTCATGGTGAATCACAATGCATCACGACCGTATGAATTTCGCCTTTTACCGTTCCACTCCGGCCCCTGCCGTGGGACGCAACGTGGGCATTATCGGGTCGGGGCCTTCCGGCCTTGCCGCCACGGGTTATCTTGCCTGCAACGGCTATCAGGTGGAAGCCTACGACAAACTGCCCCGGCCGGGAGGGCTGATGGTCTTCGGCATTCCCAGCGAGCGCATCCCTCCCGATCGCATCCAACGGGGCATCACCTTGCTTGAGCGGCGTTATGGGGTCATTTTTCATACCCGGACCAAAATCTGCTGTAGCGGACCGCTGTATGAAGAGGAAGGCGACCATTTTTCTTATGACATGGTCGGCTTGGGAGAGCTGCTTGAGCGCCACGACGCCATCATGATCTGCACCGGCTCGTGGAAATCGCGCAAGCTCGGCATTCCCGGCGAAAGCCTGCGCGGGGTATATTCCGGGCTGGAATTTCTGTTTCCCATCCGGGCCGTGCGCTACGCGTCTCCCAACGTCACGGTTCCCCCGGTGGCCGGCAAAAAAGTGGCCGTCATCGGCGCGGGGCATTCCGCCGTAGACGTGGCGCACAGCGCCAAGGCCCTGGGTGCGTCCGAAGTGCACATCATCTACCGCCGCACCACTACGGAAGCCCCCTGTGGACGCTATGAGGTGGAACGCATGGTGGAATGCGGCTGCAACTGGCTGGAACGCCGGACGCCCCTTGCCCTGGAAGGGGACGTGGATGTAGCGGGCGTGCGCGTCGGCCTGCCGGACGGCAGCGAAGCGACCGTGCCCGCCGATATCGTGGTGGCAGCCATCGGGGAAATTCCCACCCCGCCCTTTGCCCGGGAACTGGGCCTGGAAAACGTGCGCAAGGGCGAAGTGCGCTGGTTGAACATGACAGCAATGGATAACGTTTTTGTCGCCGGGGATGTGCTGACCGGCCCCAGCAAAATAGGCCACGCCGTTTACAGCGGCCTGCGGGCCGCCCGCTCGCTCATGAACTGGCTGGATCTCAAGGCCCAGCACCGGGAAAATGAATACGACGACTCCGATGAAATCATGCGCCGCCCCGGCGGCAGGGGATAACGCACATGCCGGCAGAACACGACCACATGCCCAAGGCCCGAGAAGGGAACTCCGCCGACACGCGCACCCTGTATATTGACTACAGCAAATGCATCGGCTGCGAAACCTGCGAGACCGTCTGCAAGTTTCTTTACTCGCAGCCGCGCATCGTCATGGTGCGCACCGTGGACGGCCAGATGGTGCCCCTGTACTGCAAGCACTGCGAGCATCCGCACTGCATGAAGGTCTGCCCCCACGGCGCACTCAGCATAGACGGGCAGGGGGCTGTCATTCTCTCGCCCATGCATTGCCGCGGCTGTACCTCGAAAAACTGTATTCTGGGCTGCCCCTACGGCGGTATTTTCGCCACCAGCGAAGGAGTCGCCGTCACCAAATGCGACCTGTGCAAAAGCCGCCGCAAAAACGGGGAATTGCCCGCCTGTGTGGAAATGTGCCCCTGCGGCGCTGTCCAGTACGTCGACCGCAACGGCCCTGAAGAAACGGAAGAAAGCAAGCTCGCCCGCGAACGCGTTCTTGCCCACGTAAGGCCGCGTAAACAGTGAGCATGTTCCGCTCCTTCCGCGACCGCTGGAAGGCTCCCCAAGGCTACGCGGAAATTCTGCGCGTGGGCCTGCCTCTGGTCGCCAGCATGGCCTCTTCCACAGTCATGCAGTTCACCGACCGGCTCTTTTTGAGCCGGTTTTCCGTGGATGCCATTGCCGCCGCCTTGCCGGCCTCCATGGCATCGCTCACTCTTCTGCTGACCCTCATGGGGGTATGCGGCTATACCAGCGTCCTTATCGCCCAGTACACGGGGTCGCGGGCCCCGCACCGGGTGGGCAGCGCCCTCTGGCAGGGCATCTGGAGCGCCCTTGCCGGAAGCCTGATCCTCTGCGCCACGTGGGGGATGGCGGAACCGCTCTTTGCCCTGGCCGGACACGCGCCCCACGTCCAGGAGCTGGAAGTGGACTACTTCCGCGTCATTACCGCGGGTTCCGGCTTTGCCCTGTTCGGCTCCGTCCTCAGCGGATTCTATTCCGGCAGGGGGCAGACCCGGCCCGTCATGGTGGCCAATATGGCCGCCGCCGTCATCAACGTCCCCCTGGACTATGTGCTCATCTTCGGCGGCTTCGGCTTTCCCTCTCTCGGCATCACCGGCGCGGGCATCGCCACAGTCATCGGCTGGCTGTTTTCCACGATCATTTTGAGCTGCCTCATCTTTACCCGCAAACACGACCTGATGTTCCACGTGCGCAGCAGTTGGCGGTTCGAATGGGATATGTTCCGCCGTCTGCTGCGCTATGGCCTGCCCAGCAGCGCCAACTTTTTCGTGGATATCGTGGGTATCACCTGGTTTTCCTTCGAGGTCGGCAGCTTCGGCACCATAGCCCTGGCCGCCAGCAACATCGCCTTTTCCATCAACTCTCTGATTTTTTTGCCTACCCTGGGCCTCAACATCGCCGTTTCCTCCCTGGTGGGACAGGCCATGGGCCGGGGATCTCCCCAGGAGGCCGAAACCGTCACCTGGAACGCCCTGCACCTGGCCCTTGTCTACATGCTCTCCCTGTGCGCCATCATCGCCCTCAGCGCGGGGCCGCTCATGGATTTTTTCGCCCCGGGCGACATGACTCCGGAACAGTTCGCGCCCGTACGCGCCCTTGGCATCACCCTGCTCTACTTCGTCACCATCTATTCCCTTATCGACGCGGGCAGCATCATCTACTTCGGCGCTCTCAAAGGCGCGGGCGACACCCTTGGGGTCATGATGATTCTTGTCGGCTGCATGGCCTCTTTCCTGGTGCTGCCAATTCTCTACATGAAATACCGGGGCACCCCCTCCGTGCACGGGTACTGGATAGCCCTTACCGTGTACATAATCATGCTGGCGGCCAGCGCCACGCTACGCTTTTACCGCCGCCGCTGGCACACCATCCGCGTCGTGGAAACAGCTCCTCCGTCCGGGCAAGGTTAGGGGGGATGGAGTGGGAATGCCTCCGGCGGCCAAGGGCTCTGCCCTTGGAACCCGGCAGGGGAGTCACTCCCCTGCACCCCCATTAGGGGTACATGAGTTGCTGGCGGGACTGCGCAGGTGGTCCCCTGCTCTCTTCCGCTCTCTTCATCCAAGGAGCTTTTATGAAACTTATCGGCATCCTGGGCGGCATGAGCTGGGAATCGACCATCACCTACTACCGCCTGCTTAATGAAGAAGTACGCGCCCGCCTCGGCGGCCTGCACTCGGCCCGGCTGCTCATGCACAGCGTGGATTTCGCGGACATTCGCGTTTTGCAGCAGGAAGCCCGTTGGGAGGAGGCGGGACAGGTGCTCGGCGCCATAGGCAGGCAGCTTGCCGGGGCCGGAGCGGATTTTCTGCTCATCGCCACCAATACCATGCACAAGGTGGCGGACGCCGTGGAAGCCGCCGCGGGCATCCCCGTACTCCATATCGTGGATCCCACCGCCAGGGCGATCCAGAAGCGGGGCATGCACCGCATCGCCTTGTTGGGCACCGGCTACACCATGCGCGAAGAGTTTTACAAGGGCAGGATGCGGGAGCGCTTCGGCCTGGAGGTGCTCGTCCCCTCCGAAGCAGATATGCGGGTGGTGGACAAAATTATTTTTGAAGAGCTGTGCGTGGGGAAAATTCAGGACAGTGCCCGCGCCGAGTATCTGCGCATCATCGCCGCCTTGCAGAAACAGGGGGCGGAAGGGGTGATTCTGGGGTGCACGGAAATAGGACTGCTGGTGCAACAAGAACACACAGATCTGGCTCTTTTTGACACCACGCGCCTGCATGCCGAGGCAGCGGTCACGCAGAGCCTGGAATAGGAATGCCGGCTCCAGGCCCTCTCATGGAGAAAGGCATGGAACCGGCAGGCAAATGAAAACTGAAAAAACGTTGGCGTGCCGGGCAGAACGCCGAGGAAGCAGCCTCTTCGGAAACCGTCCGCGTCACAGAGCAACGCTCTGAAGGCGTGGTGCAGATATGGCCCCGGATGGCTGTTCCTTGGCGCAGAACCGGCTCCTATCTGTCCCCGCCGGTCTGCACAGACGGAAAGGTTAATTCGTTCTCCACACGCTTGACGCCATCAACGCGGCGGACAACCCGCTCGCATTCGTCAATACGGTCCTTGCCCAGAACGCTCCCTGTGAGCTTGATGGTGCCGTCTTTGGCCTCCACCATCACGGACTCATTCGCAAACCCCGCCTGCTGCAAAGCTTGGCGAACAGCGTCAGCCAACTGGTTGTCGCTGTTGGTGACCACGGCGGAGGGGCTGCTCGACTGCTCTGCATGCTTAGCGCCCTTGGCTTTTTGCGCCGCATCGGCCAGGGCAGGCAGTCCTGCGGACAAGACAAGGGAGAGGGCCAAGGCCGCCAAAAAACTACCGACATACTGTTTCCACATGATCGTTCTCCTTGAAACAATTTTTATAGAATAATATATTTTTACATAGGAAATTATTTTTTAGTCAATGATAATATCGAATAATAAATAAAATGTCCCTGCTCCCCCGGGTCTGTGTACCCAACGGGCGGCAGGCACCGTCCCTCAAAAACGGCGCAAGAATACAAAACCGGCAAAGCTCGCGCATTGCCGGGTCTTCTCAACAACAGAGAAGGAGGCAGGCACAACTGCATGGAAAAATTTTTCCATCGTAGCGGGGACGCCTGCCCCCTTCTTGCGATGCTGCGCGTCCGCAGTCAAACGGCACGATCCTATGTATTCAAGGAATACGTCAGGACATCCTTATGAGAGCGCGCGCAGGAGAACTGCCGGCGCTATCTGTCGCCGCCGGTCTGTACAGACGGAAAGGTTAACTTGTTAACCACATGCTTGACGCCATCAACGCGCCGGGCGGCCTGCTCGCATTCGGCTACGCGATCCTTGCCCAAGACTGTCCCGGTGAGGGTGATAACGCCGTCTTTGGCTTCCACCATTACCGATTCATCCGCAAAATCCGCTTTTTTCAAGGCCTGCCGGACGGCATCGGCCAACTTGTTGTCGGCTGCGTTCATTTGAGCGGCAGGGGCGTCTTGCTGCGCTGCATCCGCCATGATGGGTAACCCCGTGGACAAGACAAAGATGGAAACAAGAACGGTAAGAGTGATGCTTGCAAACGTTTTAAACATGATCGCTCTCCTTGAGATAAAGGGTGATAAGTTAATAATTTTTACATAGTTTTTTATACATCCGTCAACAAAATACGTATGCTTCTATTAAATTTTTTTAAAAATAACATAAATATAGTATATATAATACGATCATATGAACAATCACCATGCATGTTGACTTTCCAGTGATAAGACCTGCACGTCCATATCGTTCATAAGCGAGGCTTCAAAAGGATGACCGCAAAAACGCCGCCGGTCATGCCTAAGCAATACCGGCGGCGTTTGCTGCCGTAAAAATTCTGGTTTATTCACAACAGGTGGAGGTCATGGGTGCGCCCGGATTGTCCATCCGGCGCGCTGGCGGCGGCAGGAGAGGCTGCCGCCCGGGCAAAGAGCGCTCCTCGGCGGATCATGGAGTCGCATGTGTTTCCGCACCACCCCGCTCCGCCATCATGACGACGGAGAGCTGTATCGCCGAACAGCGCACCAGGAAAGGAACCGGAGACTCCGCGCATGACCGGCGTGCCTCATAAACAGCAGCAGAAGAGGAAGGCCCGGCTGCATGAAAACTCCTTTGCGGCGGGAGCACCTTCCTCCTCCTTTCGCTATCACACGCTGAGCGTGCACAACACCGACAAGGTCCGGGAAGCACTGCCTCCCTGCGCGTTCCCGTAACGGAACGCGCAGGGGCACTACCGGCCTCTACCGGTTGCCGTCCGTGTAAATCGACGGGAACGTCAGCTGGTTATCCACATGCTTGACCCCGGCAACGCGGCGGACGGTTTGTTCACATTCGGCCACGCGGTCATTGCCCAGGACGCTCCCGGTGAGCGTAATCGTGCCGTCCTTGGCTCCGACCATGACGGCTTCATTCACAAAACCCGCCTGTTGCAACGCCTGGCGTACAGAGTCTGCCAGCCGGTTATCGGATTCGGATGTGGCCACAGGCTGCCCCTTGGCAGCCTGCGCCACATCCACCATTATGGGGATCCCCACCGACGTGGCGAGGGTAAACACCAAAGCGACGAATGCGGTTCTGACGAAAGTTGTATTCATGATGTTTCTCCTTCAATAAAGGATTTTGCAGGACTTCGGGCTGCGACAGGCCTTTGCACGCGGGCCGGAAGAATGGCGGATGCAAAGCGTACCCTGCTGCTGCCGTCGTCTGGAACGTGCGCCGTCTGCTCCCGCGAAACAAAGGGAATCAGAAAGAATGTTTTTGGCCGACGCACCCTCCATGCCTGGCGGAATGGAGGGTTCAGGGTTGGTTGGGGGAAAAGTCGACGACCTCTCCGTCCATGTCAGTGGCCTTATGGCCTGAAGGAGCGGGGGCCCTGGGGCTCTCTATAATGAAGGCCCATGAAGCGTCCGGGCGATGCCAAGAGGAGCTGTCGCTGCGGCAAGAGGAGCATTGCCGAGAACGTGTTCTGCACACCGTCCTGACGCGTCACGAGCCGATTCCGCGCCTTAGGGAGGTTATCCGATGAGACCGCCCGTCTCAGTTTGCGGGAAGGTCAGCTTGTTGGAAACATGCGCTACGCCCTGAACACCTCGAACAATCTGTTCGCACTCGCGGATGCGGTCCTTGCCCAGGACGCTCCCGGTAAGCGTAATGGTGCCGCGGTTGGCCTCCACCATAACTGCTTCGTCCGCAAAGCCGGCCTGATGGAGCCTTTCGCGGACAGCATCGGCAAGCCGGTTGTTCCCTGCTTCATTAACGATGTTCATGCTGCCGTCCATGCCTGTCCCCCAGGCGGCGTTCGCCATAAGAGGAAGACCTGCCGACAAGACAAGGGCAAGCGTAAGGCTGGAAAACGTGCGGATAAGGTGTGCTCGTAACATGATATTCCTCCTGTTTCCGCAATAGGCAATTTGTATTGGGCGACGGAACTCATAAGCGAAGGAGCGGTCCAACCGCACCTCTGGCGTTTCCATCGGGCCCAGTAGAAACCATAAGAAGCTTTTTCCACGCGTCAATAAAAAATTTGCAAGGCGATAAAAATTAGTATGTTATGTACAATTGTTATTGAAAAACCCACTTACAGAGCGCTTTTGCACACTGCTGTTCGCTATTCCTTGTTAGAGAAAGCCGGAGTGATTCGACACCCGCCGTACCGGGAGCGATGGGACGGGCAGTGTGTACCTTTTTTCAAGCAGACCCGGAGGCCATTTGGGATAGTGTAGTCACAAGATAGACGCCCAAAGAAAAAGGCGCCTGATGTGAATCGCTGCCAGAAATGATGCGGTATCCCGCCACCGAAAGAAGCGCCGATTGGTATTGCTCCAACCGCCGAGGTCGGGCGGCAGATCTCGCCACGGCGCGCCAGTCGCATAACCCAAAAAGCTGCATCTATAAAAGTGCCACACCGCCCCAAGCCCCTTCGCGCCCAGGCAAAAGTGGCTCAAGTTTTTCTAAAACGGCATCAGAAATGTCGTGTCGTCGATGTGCGGCTGGTGGCATAGCTTCCTCGCTTGTGATTGCAGGCAAGCAAAGTATGCCACAAATTAAATCCCAGAAAATATCGTGACTACACTATCTAAAACCCCCTCTGCCCGGTCTTTTTAACGCTTGCCAAAATGCAAAATTTACCGTAAATGCTGCACACGCGTCGATTTTCAGCACCAAGCCAGCATGCCTCAGTTGGTAGATCAGGTGATTCGTAACAAGTAGGATTTCGGAGGGTTTTGGTAGATTAAAGTTAGAAAAATCAAAATATTACCACACAGTCCTGGCTGGTGGATTTTGCATTTTTCTACCCTATTTATACCCTGACGCGAAAAACAAATTTCCTTACGCCGCCTTGGCTCAGTTGGTAGAGCGGCTGATTCGTAATCAGCAGATCGTCAGTTCAAATCTGACAGGCGGCTCCATAAAATCAAGGGTTTATGTGTTACAAAGACACATAGACCCTTCTTGTTTTTATACCCTCCAGCGGAAATTTTCCGCTTTTTCTTACTCCCATGCGGCAATACAGACTGGCCATTTATACCCTGGAGCGGACGGGGTATGAATGCCACAAACGGCAACCGTTGCGGGCACAATCCAAAGCGTCCCAAACTCAGCCCGGCCCACCCTATCCGGAAGGGCAAAGGCGGACTCCCGCGCATTTTGTCCCTGGCGGCGGAACGGGCAAAGGCCTGGTACAAGCATCCGGCCAAGTGCCCTCCACTCCAGCGGGCAAGGCGCGCGATACGAAGTGAACGCCGGGAGGCACTACAAATTGTCATTGAGGCCATCCTTTCGCATCTGGATCTTGCTTCACTTTGTCTCGGCACGCCTACTCTGGATCACGGCTTCATTGATATTGATATGCAAACCCTGGTGGCCACAGCTGGGATCGGCCAACGCCGGATTGAAAGAGCCATCGCATTGCTGAAGGAAGCCGGGTTCCTGGAGGTTGCACAGCCCAGAACGCAAAACGAGCAAGGCGATTTCCCACCCCGCGCACCGTCATTCCGACCTTGAGAATTCCCTTTTGGAGTAAAATTTCCTCTGCCCCTTACCTGAAAAAATTAGGTGTCGCATGGTTGGGCCTCAGGTGTCGCGCATAAAGATCAAAAGACAAAAAATTAAAAAGCAGAAAGGAAGGAAGCCAGATTGATCAGATTTTGGCTTCCCTGCCACAACGGATGCCCAGCGCCGGGAGAAAAAAGACAGCGCCCTCCGGGCGCGCCAATGAAGAAAAAACCGGTGGTAATCCGGCAACAACCTGTTGCCAAATTGGAAACGATGCCAGCCCGTTTTTGCAGCAGGTTGCTGCAAAATTGCAAAAGACGGGCAACTACGCCGTCATACTCTGTATTACCCAGCAATTACGGGGTATTCTTGCTTATTCCCTCAAGATACAGCTCAGGCCAGGATACGCCTCCAAGAGGCGCGGAAATCAATGTTGGTCAAAGATTGCCCAAGGCATAACAACATTGTTTTCAGTGTGTTATACTGCATTTATCTCAAAGGACAGGACAAGTGAGGTAGGCCCACCTTTTGGTGTTCCTCCTCCCGTCCTGCCCTGCGGGGCTGGCGTAGGACGCGTCCTTATTCGCTCCGCTCAACGCAAATTCTAGGAGGTTTGACTCCATGAAAAGAACAACCGCGCTGGCCCTGGCGCTCTGCCTTTTCTCTCTCGTAGCCAAGGCTGAAGCGCAGGAGCCGCCACCCGCTCTGGTCAAGGCCATCGCCAGACAGGAATCCGGGCTGAATCCCCTGGCCGTCAATGTGGCGGGGAAATCATACTATCCTGCCACGAAGGAAGAGGCGGAGGAGATTATCCGTGCGGCCATCGCAGCCGGAAAGTCCTTTGATGTTGGAAAGATGCAGATAAACA
>JAVBTB010000001.1:0-40145 GCA_031556355.1 Desulfovibrio sp.
AAATATCCGCAAGATGTGATTGAGTATATCGTCCTGTTTGATACGCTTCCAATGCACGCTGACGAAGTTCTGGTGTGATTTTTCTCATGTGCTATTCTAGACTATATTTAGAGAAAGTTCAATTTTAAAATGCTCTAAAAAAATAATATTATGCAACAAATTATACAAATACAAATATACACCCTATCAATTTCAAACATTTTTCCACATAATATGCGGCATTGGATACATACTACATGGCGCATTAATGTCTAGAAATCGGCTATCCTTGCATACAACAAAGAAATACATCATTGGTGGCATATATGTATTGCTGCTCTACTACTGTAGAGCGAAATTTTACACATTTCAACATTTTATGCAATAAGAATAGTAACTGCGGAATATATGCCTGCCGTGACGCGCCAGGAAAGTTTCTCACGCCGGTGGAACAGCTCCTGCGCCTGGATGAGGCAGGCATCCAGTACACGACGCAGTATATTCTGGGCATGGCTGGACGCGGCAAAGGCAGGGACAGCACCCGGGCCACGGCGGACTTTTTCAATCAGGCCCACCCCCGCCGGCTCACAACTACCGGGCTTACCGTCTTTCCCGGCACTCCGCTCTCCGAGATGGTCCGGTCCGGCATGTTCACCGAAGCCACGGACAAGGAAAAGGTGGAAGAATTGCTGCTTTTTTTTGAACAACTGCCCACAGACACCTTTTTCGACTCGGTGCACTACCTGAATCCGCTGAACTACCGGTTTTTCACCCTCAGAGAAAAAGACGCGGTCATGGACGACATCAGGGATTTGCTGGCAACGCATTCCGAAGAGGAAATCAAGCAGATGGTGGGCAGGCACCTGATGCGATCGCTGTAAAAGGAATCGAGGGCATTGGTGTCTGGCGAAGAATCCTGCCGCGCAGATCCCGTTCCGGACCGCCTCAGGAGCGTTGGAAAAATCCGGAGAAAAGGTATAGTACGGCTTACAGGCCAGACACTTCTTCCGGAGGATGCGCCATGAACGCCGCCATCGACTTGCTCCTGCAGCTTCTGCATGACAAAAACTGGATGTCCCTGAAGCATACGCTGCGAGAGTTCAATCCGGTACAGCTGGCTGAAATGCTCATGCATCTGTCACGGCAGCATCAGGTAATCGTGTTCCGGCTGCTGCCGCGCGAACTGGCAAAGGAGACCTTTACCCGGCTTTCCAGGGATGACCAAAAGCATCTCATGAAAGCGCTGGCCGTCAACACGCACTGGGTAGCCGAGCTGCTCAACGACCTGGAGCCCGACGACCGCGCGGCATTTTTCGAAGAATTGCCCGGTGAAGTGACCCGGCGCCTGCTGCAGTTGCTGACGGACAAAGAGCGCGCCGCCACCGTGCGCTTGCTGGGGTACCCGGAAGACAGCATCGGCCGTCTGATGACGACGGAGTATGTGGCGGTCCGGCCGCAGTATACCGTCCAGCAGGCCCTGGAGCACATCCGCAAATTTGGACGCGATTCCGAAACCCTCAACGTGATCTATGTGGTGGATGACCATTGGAAGCTGATTGATGACCTGCGGATCAAGGAAATTCTTCTGGCGGATCCCGAGCGAGTAATCTCCGGGCTGTGCGACGGCCGCTTTACCTCTCTCAACGCGCACGACGATCAGGAAGTCGCGGCCAGGGTGTTTCTGGATCACAACCGGGAGGCGCTGCCGGTGACGGATGCCCACGGCACGCTGCTGGGCATCGTGACCGTCGATGACGTCATGGATGTCGTCCAGGAAGAGCATACCGAGGATTTTCACAGGTTTGGGGGCACGGAAGGACTGGATCTGTCCTATACCCAAACTCCCCTGGCAACGATGGTGCGAAAGCGCGCCGGATGGCTGATGGTGCTTTTTCTGAGCGAAATGCTGACCGCTTCCGCCATGGGGCATTTTGAAAAGGAAATAACAAAAGCCGTAGTGCTCGCCCTGTTTGTCCCACTGATTATCTCCAGCGGCGGCAACTCCGGCTCGCAGGCGGCCAGCCTGATCATCCGTTCTCTTGCCCTGCACCAGCTTACACTGCGTCACTGGTGGTACGTGATGCGCAAGGAGATACTGTCCGGCCTGCTGCTGGGGGCCATTCTCGGCGCGATCGGCTTCGTCCGCATAGGTATCTGGCAAGCCGCCGGGCTTTATGATTACGGCGTATTTTGGCCATGGATCGGCGTAAGCGTTTCTGTCTCGCTGATCTTTGTGGTGCTGTGGGGAACCTTCTCCGGCTCCATGATCCCTTTTCTGCTGCAACGCGCCGGGCTGGATCCCGCCGCCGCTTCGGCCCCTTTTGTCGCCACCCTGGTCGACGTCACGGGGCTTGTCATCTACTTCTTGGTGGCGGCGCTGTTTTTGAGCGGCAAGCTCCTGTAGGGTCTGTTTCACTCGGCAGCGCCGCCATTCTGAACATATACCTGTAAAACCTCACCCCGCCGGCACGAACAGCCGCGAAGCGCCGCCAAACCTACACGTTCTGCAGCAGCAGGTGTACCGCTAATTGCTCGGCTTCCCGGCTGTGCAGGCCTTCCGGCAGGACTTCCACAAACCGCTCGAAATAGGGAATCGGAGACTCGCTCATAAATACGGAGGGCGTCTGATCCGGCCCGAGCAACAGGCCAAGGCCGCTCCTTTCGTTTTCTCCCTCGCTGATAACGTCATAGAGGCGCAGGGCATCGTGTCCCTGTTCCAGCGGACCCGCCAGGGCGTACCATTGGCTCTGGTGCGCCTCAAGGGAGTCCTGATCCGCCGGCTCTGCGGCCTCCCCCGGCAGAGGAAACAGGATCACGTCGTCTTTCGCCGGGACAAGAAATCCCAGGGATGTAAAGCCGCGCTCCACGGAAGGATCCACGCCTGCGGCAAGGGCCGGGAAATCCGCGTACAGGCCGGCATGGTCGGTGCGGATCAGGTCCGTTGCGTACAGGGTTTCTTCCGCGTTCTCTTCCAGATCCGTTATATGCAGTGTCTCTTCCATGTCCCCCCTCCCCAGCCTTCCCTGTTGACGGCAGGCAAAAAACTTTCAATCATTTTTTGTTTTGCTGTATCCGGCAAGCAGTCTGCTTTCTGCGGAATTCCCCAAACCGGACGTGAAGCAATCACGTTCAATAGATCATACTATATAGATTTTTATTTTTAATGCCATTATAAAAACAGCCCGCACCACATTTCGCCAAAGGTATCGCGCACGGATGGCAGTGGCCTTGCACGCCATGCCTCAGGAATCGGCCGCCATGCCTGCCTGCGGGGCCGTCAATGCCGCGCGCAACGCCTCATCCAGGGTCGGATGGGCGAACATGAAAGCCTCCAGAGTCTCCGGGGCAAAGCCGCCGAGCACGAGCAACTGCGCGGCCGTCACCAGATGCGAAACGCCATGCCCGACCGCGGCCATACCCGCAAGCCTGCCGTTTTCCCATACCGCTTTGACGAATCCGGCGGACGAGGCGTGGGCCTGGGCAATGGGATTTGCCATGAGCGGGGCCTTGGAAACGGCGCACGCGCCTCCTCCCGCCAGCACCTCGCGAGCCGTTTTACCCGCCCGCATCAGCTCCGTCTGCCCGAACACGCAGGAGGGCACCGGGCCGGAGCGGTACGGGCCTTCCTCCCTGCCCAGGATCCTGCGGGCGACGTACGCGCCCTGGTGATCGGCGGCGTGGGCGAGCAGAGTCCGCCCGTTCACATCCCCGACGGCGTACACGCCGGGCGCGGCGTGCAGGCACTCGTCGGTAACGATACCCCCCCGCCTATCCAGGCAAAGTCCGGTAGCCGTCTTCTCTCCCGAGGGACTCACCCCGAACCCGGCGGTATTGGCCTTGCGCCCGACGGCAAGCAGGGCTTTTTCCGCCACAAGCGTCTGCCCGTTCTCAAAGGTCAGTTCCGCCTTCCCGTCGCGGGTGATCAGGCCGGCCACCTTCTCGCCGGTAATGCAGGTCAGGCCGGACTTTTGCAGAATTTTGCGCAGCTCTTCCGCAATGTCGGCGTCTTCCGTAGGGGCAAGCTGGGGCATGCCTTCGACAATGGTCACGGCGGTTCCCATACAGGCGAAAAAGTCCGAGAACTCCAGCCCGATGGCGCCGCCGCCCACCACCAGCAGGCTTTTCGGCACAGCGTCCAGACCGAGGAGCATGGTGCTGTCGAGCACGGCTTCACCGTCCGGGGCAAGGCCGGGAAACGAAGCGGAATGCGACCCCGTGGCCAGGATGACCACGGGCGCGCGCAGCACTGCCGGGGAGGCACCTTCCACCCGCACCTCTATCTGCTCCGCTTCTTCAGGGCAGGGGCCAAAGCCGGACACCGCGGGCAGGCCGCGTCCGGAAAATACCGTGACGCCCAAGGAGGCCAGGGTCTTGCCGAGGGTCTGGGATGAGCCCTTCACAAAGCGTTCCTTACGCTGCTGCAGGGCGGCGAAGTTCACCGAGACCTCGCCCGCAAGGGTGCCGAAACGGGCATGCCCGCGCAGCTGGCCGCCGGGAGCCGTAGCCGCCAGCCAGAATTTGGTGGGGATGCAGCCGCAGTTCAGGCAGGTGCCGCCAAGGTGCGTGTCTTCCACCAAGGCCGTTTTCCTGCCGCCTTCCGCAAGGATGCGGGCCGCCGTCGTGCCGCCGGGACCGCCGCCGATGATGATGGCGTCGTAGTGCTGTACCATGGGTTATTCCCCCCTTATATATGCAGAAACAAATCGTCCGGCTTTTCCAGAAGAATGCGCGCCCCGTGGGCCACAAGTTCGCTTTGGGGCCTAAATCCCCAAAGCACCCCCACCGGCGTCATGCCGGCGGCCGTGGCTGTATCCATGTCGGTCCGGGTGTCGCCCATAAAAAAAACATCCGCCGGAGCAAGGCCTATCTGCGCGGCCACTTGCAGGGCAAGGGCCGGGTCCGGCTTGGCCTTGCCGCCCGGAGGGCTGCCCTGCACCGCCGCAAAGGGCACGTCCGGAAAAAAATACGCGGTTACGTCCAGGGTAAAATCGTGAGGTTTGTTGGAGAGCACGGCCAAGGCAATCCCCCGCTCCCGCAGGCGGGCTAGCATGGGCATAATGCCTTCGTAAGGACGGGTCTTGCGCGCCCAATGCAGGGCGTATTCCGCCCTGGTCCGTTCCACAAGCCCGGCGACGGTGGCGGCATCCGTCCCTTCGGGAGCGGCGCGACGCAGCATGTTTTCAATGCCGTCGCCCACAAAATAACGAAACTCCGCCACGGCGCGGCGGGGAAAGCCCCCGGCCTCCAGGGCATCGTTGGCGGTATCCGCAAGATCGTCAAGACTGTTCAGCAGGGTGCCGTCGAGGTCGAAAATAAAGGCGCTGCAAAGGGGCGGCATGCAAAGCTCCCGGAGTGCGTTGTATGCGCCGGGGCTTCGCGGGGAACGAGTGCCGCGGCGCAAGGCAGACTACTGCAATGCCCCGGCAATGTCCAATACGGGGTACCGGGAATCGCCTCGCGCGGCATTGGGGCAAATATACCCCCCTTGTCCAATCGATATCAAATGCCCTATTATGCAGTCCGACAGAAACCGT
Organism: Desulfovibrio sp.; assembly: GCA_031556355.1. GTDB lineage: Bacteria > Desulfobacterota > Desulfovibrionia > Desulfovibrionales > Desulfovibrionaceae > Frigididesulfovibrio. The sequence goes on from JAVBTB010000001.1 coordinate 5,514, forward strand.
GCACACTGTGTAAGCGATTACCAACCATGTAGCACAACAACCTTTTCCAGGAGTGTACCATGCGGACAACGATCCCGGCCCTGCTTCTCGGATGCGCCCTGATTTTCGCCACTGCGGGGCTGTCTTTCGCGGCGGAGAAACTTATTGTCTACACCTCCATGAAAGAGTCGCTTATCGGCAAACTGAAAGATGACTTTGAAAAAAAGAACCCCGGCATCAGTATGGACTACCAGTCCGCAGGGGCCGGCAAACTGATGGCGAAAATCGCCGCCGAGCGCGAATCGGGCAAGATTCTGGCCGACGTCATCTGGACCAGCGAAGTGCCCGACTTCTACAACATGAAGAAGGAAGGTCTGCTGGAACCCTATGTGTCGCCGGAAACCAAAAACACCATCAACCCCTTTGCCGACTTTGACGGCAGCTTTACCGCCGCCCGCCTCGGTACCCTGGGTATTGCCTACAACACCCGCGCGATAAAAACCGCCCCCACCTCCTGGCAGGATCTGCTGAAGCCCGAATTCAAGGGCGCCTACGGCATCGCCAACCCGGCCCTTTCCGGCACCTCGTACATGAGTGTGGCCCTGCTGGTGAAGCAATTCGGCTGGGAATACATCGAAAAGCTGCACGGCAACGGCGCCAAGGTGGGCAAAGGCTCCGGCCAGGTCGTTGACGACACCGCCGCGGGCGAATTGTCCGCCAGCCTCGCCGTGGACTACATCACCAACGACAAGATCAAGAAGGGCGCGACCATGGCCCTGGCCTATCCGCAGGAAATGCTGGTGGTGCCGAGCCCCGCGGCCATTTTCAAGAACACCCCCAACATGGACGCCGCCAAAAAGTTCGTGGACTTCCTGCTCTCCAGGGAAGCGCAGGCGATTATCGCCGAAGAAGGCACCCTGCCGGTACGCGGCGACGTGACCGTGCCCGCGCAGTTCAACCTGCCCGCCCCGGCCGAGGCCGTGAAGCGCTCCATCCCCATCGATTACATGGAGCTCATGACCAAGAAGGAAGAAAACGTAAAGAAGTTCATGGACATCATGCAGGGCAAGAAATAGCCGGTTCAGACCTCCGTGGCCGCCGCCGGGGTACGCTTTCCTGCGGCGGCCACATTGTAGAGAAACCGGGGCTCCGCTCCGGTCAGATTGAAAACCCGATCCCTGCGTTTTTTACTTAGAGCAAATCAATTTTGAAGTTGTCCAAGAGTCGCATTGCCTCCGGCGGCCAAAGGGATTGAATCCCTTTGGAAACCCCATTTTATAAGCAGACTCACGTGAGCCATCTCAAAGTTACTTTGCGATAGCGCTTGTTCATAAATACGCGGGTGCAGGGTGCGACCCGCATCGCACTGAGACAAGTTTTTCATACCGCGGGAGCGTTATTGGCGGATGACCTTTGCAGCCCTGTTTTGTTGCCCCCTGCCGGGTGTGGGCAGAGCCCACATCTGATTCAGGTGGCTTCGACAAATCAAACCGCGAGCGAGCCATGGCGACCATTCATCTGGAGAATATTTCCAAGTCCTATAACGGCAACCAAATCCTGAACAACCTCTCCCTCACCGTCGATCACGGGGAATGCTTTACCCTGCTCGGCCCTTCGGGCTGCGGCAAGACCGTGCTCCTGCGCCTGTTGGCGGGGTTTGAGACGCCGGATGCGGGCAGTATCCGCATCGGCGACGCCCTGGTAGCGGACGCGCGCTCGGGGCAGAACATTCCCCCTGACCGGCGCGATCTGGGGGTGGTCTTCCAGGACTATGCCGTCTGGCCGCACATGACGGTCTTTCAGAACATCAGCTATCCCCTCAAGCTCGCCAAGGCGCCTGCCGACGAGTTGACCCGCCAGACCATGCACTGCATCGAGCAGGTGAACATGCTGGGACTGGAGCACCGCCTGCCCTCGGAGCTTTCCGGAGGGCAGCAGCAGCGGGTGGCCCTGGCCCGCGCCCTGGTGGGCAACCCATCCCTCATGCTGCTGGACGAGCCCCTCTCCAACCTGGACGCCAACCTGCGCGAAGAAATGCGCTTTGAAATAAAGGAACTGCAACGCAAACTGAATATCACGGTGCTCTATGTCACCCACGACCAGGAAATCGCCCTGGCCATTTCGGATCGCATGGCCATTATGGACACTGCGGGAGCCATCCGCCAGATCGGCACGCCCTGGGAAATTTTTGAGCGCCCTGTGGATCGTTACGTCTTCAACTTTATGGGGGTCGCCAACTTTATGCCGGTACGGCGTGAATACGGGGCCTTTTTCGTCGGCGGGGGGGCGCAGGCCCTGCCCCGGGAAATTCCGCCTCCCCCGGTGGCTCAGGGCGGCAGGGGCACCTGGGTAGCGGCCTTCCGCCCTTCTGACGTCATCCTCTCGCGCTCGGGCGACGGGCTTGCCGGAATAGTCCGGCGGGCCAGCTTTCTGGGCGCCATGATGGACTACCTGATCGAAGTGGACGGCGCGCACCTGCGCACGGAAATAGAAACCCTGTCCGCCGTCAGCCGGGGGCTGATGTTTGCGGAAGGCGAGCCCTGCACGGTCAACTTCCATACCCTGCACTGGTTTGACGATTCCGGGGAGGTGCGGGCATGAGCGCCGTTGCCATGAAAAACGAAAGCCGCTTCGGCGCCGCCCAGCTCATTCTCGCCCTGTCCATCGGCATCCTGGTGGTAGTGGTGGCGGTGCCGGTGCTGCTCATCTTTATCAACGCATTCTGGGGCAAGGGCGAGTTCAACGCCACCGATGTCGTCAAGGTTCTGAGCGAGCCGGACACCTACCAGGCCCTCTGGAACTCGGTAATCATCGCCTGCGGCACCACTATAGGCAGCACCGTGGTGGGCACCTTTTTCGCATGGCTGGTAACCCGCACCGATCTGCCGTTCAAGCGCTTGATGAAGGCCATGTTTCTGGTGCCCTTCATGCTGCCCTCGTTCATCGGGGCGCTCGCCTGGAAAATGCTGCTCTCGCCGCGGGCCGGGTACATCAACCGCCTGTTCATGGACGTCTTCGGCTTCGATTCGCCCCTTTTCAATATATACAGCTATGCGGGCATCATTGCCGTGGAGGTCATGTACCTCTTCCCTTTTGTCTTCATCCAGGTCTGCGGCGCGCTGGAACGCATGGACCCCACCCTGGAGGAGTCGGCCCGCATTTCCGGGGCCGGGCTGTTCACCATTACCCGCAAGATCACCATCCCCCTGGTGCTGCCGAGCATTCTGTCGGGCGCGCTGCTGATCATGCTCTATTCCATGGCCCACTTCGGCACCGTGGCCGTGCTGGGTATTGAAAACGGCATCTTCAACATCCCGACCCTCATTTACGAGCGCATCCACCAGAGCGCGGGCAGCTTTGATTCCATCCGCACAGGCACGGTGCTGGCCTCGGTGCTGGTGGTGTCCGCCGCCTTCATCATCTGGATGCAGAACAAAATCCTGGGCAAGGGCCGCTATCAGATTATCGCAGGCAAGAGCTTTCGGCCCATGGAGCTGAAGCTGCGGGCGCTGCGCATCCCCCTGCTCGCCCTGTGCATCGCCTACATCGGCTTTACCATCGTGCTGCCCACCACGGTAATCTTCCTGGTGGGGGGCCTGAAGACCTACGGCCTGCCCTTTACCTGGGAAAACCTCTCCCTGGACAACTACAAGTTCATTCTCTTCGACTACCAGGTGACCAGGGACGCCATTTTCAACAGCGTGACCCTCGGCCTGAGCGCCGCCCTGATCACCATGTTCGCCGGGGTGATGATCTCGTACGTCATCGTCAAAATGAAGGTACGGGGCAAGGGTATTCTGGAGTTTTTGGGCATGCTGCCCTTTTCCGTGCCCGGTTCGGTCATCGCCCTCGGCGTCATCCTGGCCTGGAGCGGCAAGTACGGCGTGAACCTCTACAACACGGTCTGGATTATCCTGGTCGCCTACATCGCGCGCTACATGGCTTTTTCCCTCAAGGCCAACTCCGCCGCGCTGGAGCAGGTGCACGATTCCCTGGTGGAAGCGGCCCGCGCCTGCGGGGCCAGCATGTGGCAAGCCCTGAAGGATATCGTGCTGCCCCTGGTGCGGCCGGGCATGCTGGCGGCCTTTTTCCTCATCTTTCTGCCTTCGCTGCGGGAGCTGACGGTGTCCATCATGCTGTACGCACCCACCACGCGCACCATCGGCGTCGCCATCTATACCCTGAACGAAGACGGGGAAACGGTGGTCTCCGCCGCCCTGGCCGGTATTGCCCTGATTCTGATCATCACCGGGCAGACCCTGATCAACCGCTTTACCGGCAAGGCCAAGGGGTAGCTTATGTCATACGTACGGCTTACAGACGTTACCAAGCGCTTCGGCTCCGTCACGGCGGTGGACCGGTTGAACCTGGAAATCGGCCTGGGCGAATGCTTTTCCATGCTCGGCCCCTCGGGCTGCGGCAAGACGACCACCCTGCGCATGGTGGCCGGATTTGAAGACCTGGACGACGGGGAGATACACGTGGGCGAGCGCCTGCTCTCTTCCAGACGGCGCAAGTTCTACCTGCCGCCGGAAAAGCGCGACTTCGGCATGGTCTTCCAGGCCTTTGCCGTCTGGCCCCACCTGTCGGTGTATGAAAACGTGGCCTTTCCCCTGCGCATCCGCCGCCTTTCCGGCGCGGAAATCGAGCGCCGCACCAGAGAGGCGCTGGACTCCACCAACCTGCTCTCCGTGGCGCAAAAAAGTCCGGAAGACCTTTCGGGCGGGGGCAAGCAGCGCGTGGCTCTGGCCCGCGCCCTGGCCATCAACCCGGACGTGATGCTGCTGGACGAGCCCCTGTCCAGCCTCGACCCGCACCTGCGTGAAGAAATGCGTTTTGAGATCAAGGACTTGCAGCGCAAGTACGGATTCTCCATCATCTACGTCACCCACGACCAAGCCGAGGCCATGGCCCTGTCCGACCGCATCCTGGTCATGAAGCTCGGCGTGGTGCAGCAGATCGACACTCCGCTGAACATCTACAGCAACCCGGCCAACAGATTTGTGTTCAGCTTCATCGGTCTGTCCAACTTTCTGGAAGTGGAGGACGCGAACGGGGTGCTGCGCACCTGCGGCGGCGGTATTCCTCTGCCCGCGGAACTTGCGCCGCAGCAGAGGGACAATACGGCAGGTTCTGCGGCCGCAACCCAAACGGCACTCCCCCTGACGGGGCGGATATCCCTCGCCAGCCGCCCCTCGGAAATCGACTTTACGGACGAAGGGGGCCTTGCGGGCACGGTGTTCCGCAAGTCCTTTCTGGGCGAAATCATCGATTACCAGATCCAGGTGGGCGAACAGACCGTGCGGGTGCAGAAAGGCCGCCGCAGCCCCGGCCCGAACCAAGGGGAGAACTGCCGCCTGCGCTTTTTGCGGCCCCACTGGTATCCGGCGGAGGCATAATCGGGTAAAAGCCCGGACCATGGGAGACAGCCCGCAAGAGATACGTGCCGCAACGCCATGGAGAAGAAAAAAAGTTGCGGCTGCGAAATTATTCTGTTGACTTCTCCGGCCGGATCGGGCAAACACATTTCTCGCGTGGGGCTGTAGCTCAGTTGGGAGAGCGCTTGAATGGCATTCAAGAGGCCGTCAGTTCAATTCTGTCCAGCTCCACCAGAAATTTTAAGGATTCTGTTTTTCAGCGGAATCCTTTTTTATTTTTAGCGCCAATAGGCCGAAAGGTTTGTATGCGACAGCGTAACCACAAAACGTGCGTAGTTATGTTGCTTTTACTGGGCATCTTGGCGGGCGGTTCTTTTGGCGCGGCTCATGCCCGCGAGGGCCGCAACGCGCCGGAAGACCCATGCAAGTCCGAGTTGCAAGGCGTGTTGGATGAAAACGGGCATGAGCTTGAACTGTGCTATGCCCAATTTGATTTTGACAACTACGCATACCGGTTCAGCTTGCCGGAAAAGCGCATAGGCTATCCTTATCCGCTCCGAGGAATGGCGCACGGCGTGGTTTTTCCGTTGGGGCCCCTGCGCAAGAAGGAGGAACGCAGGGAATTGCTCGTCTGGGCCTACTATGATTTGGCTGAAGATGAGGAACTAAACAGGGTGCCCCTTGAAGCGCAGGTGCAAAAAAGGCTGGCGTCATTTGCGGAGGAAAAGCCTGAAGCCCTGGCCAGGGCCGTATTTTCGCAGGAAAAACGGGGTGGCGTGGATTTTCTTTGCTATTCGGCGGAGGGTGGAGGACTCTTCAGCCGTGAGTGTCTCGGACTCTTTGCCGAGACTATTTACGAGTTCAGTCTGTTGAGCACGTCTGAGCACGCGGGGGAAGATCAACGCTATTTTGAAGAGGTTTTCAAAACTTTCGCCATCACGTATATCACACAGGGAAGCCCATGAGGTCTTTTTTACTTTTGTCGGGAAAGCGCTTGAATGGCATGTTCATGGTTCAAGTTCCCGATTAGCCCCCTGACGAAAAATGATTTTTGAAATTGGCGTTAGCCGACCATTGTGGGGCTGTAGCTCAGTTGGGAGAGCGCTTGAAATGGCATTCAAGAGGCCGTCTGCCTGACCGGGAGTTTTTTGATGCGCCGTATTCTCCGCAAGACAAGTACGGTGAGTATGGGGGTTGCCGGCGTAAAACCCGACCCCGAAGACCCCATCGAAGAGATGGTAGAACGAGCCGATCGGGCCTTGTATGCGGCCAAACAGGGTGGCCGGAAGCGTGTCTGCGTGAGACATAGCCGCCCCCAGCTTTCTGTCGAACAGCGTACCGTACGATTGATGAAAGGCTCCGCTGTCCGCGAGGCCTTTGTTGCCTTGTCACAAAGGGGGGGCTCGGCATCTGGTCCCTGATCGATCTTATCATGCTCATCTGCGGCAAATTCAAGGATGCGCAAGGCCGGGTTCTGGCAAATTAAACGGGCGCGCAGCCCGGCTTGTTCAGCAAGGACTGCCCCCGCCCAAAAAGAAACGGCAGGTACTGTGAAAGCCCGGATCCGGCATAGCCGGCCCCGGGCTTTTGGCGTGCTGTTCCTGGCGCATAGGCGCCTGTCTTGCCTCTGCCGTGAACGTCGTATACAAATTCTGCTCACTATGTCCGGCGCGTCGGCATCGGATGACTGCACGCGGGTTGATATCCTTGCGAGCATTTCACACTTGAAATGCTCGCAAGGATTTGTCGGCAAATTCTTGCCGCCAAATAGGCGTAGGCGGGCTTTGCCCGCCGTTAAGCGACTATTTGAAGCGTAAACTGCTCTAGCAGAAGTCTTTTGCAGATTGGGTGAAAGAGAGGCTGCGGGGCGTGTGGCGGGGCGGCTCAGACCCTTCATGTTCCGGCTCTTGCCGGCCCGCACAAGGGCTCTCGCAGAAATAGGCGGACACGTATCGCGTGTTGACAGCCGGACAACGGGCCGGAAGTTGCCCGTCCGCCGCGTGTGCCTCGTAAGCTGCTCGCTCATTGTGCGGTACAGGTAACACGGCGAATAAATAAGCCGCCCCGGCCCAGAAGGTCGGAGCGGCTTACGTGTTTGTAAGACAGGCGTTACGCCTTGGGCTGGCGGCTCACCAATTCGGCCACGCGCTCGCCGAAAAGGCGGGCGGTTTCCAGATCTCCGGGCAGGGGCCCCTGTTCCGGACTGCCGTCCACCGGAGACTGGGCCATCAGGCCGGAAAATGCCCCCAGCCAGTTGACGTCGTTACGCTGGGAAGCAAGCACGTTGGCGGGTTTCATGCCGGTGCCCGTCCAAAGCATGCCGTGCTGCATGGCCAGGGTTATCAGGTAGGCAATGGTGGAATGCTTGTCGCCATTGATGGACCCGGAGTTGGTGAACCCGGCGGCGATTTTGTCCTGCCAGCTTCCGGACATCCAGGGCTTGGAGGAGGCATCCGCAAATTTCTTGAACTGCCAGCTCGGGCCGCCCATATAGGTGGGCGTTCCGAAGATGATACCCCTGGCCGCGGCCAGTTCGTCCCAGGCCGCCTCCGGCACGTTGCCGTCCTTATCTATGCTGATGGCTTTTACGCTGACGCCGGACACGCTTTTTGCGCCCTCAAGAACGGCATCAGCCTGTTTTTGCGTATGGCCGTAGCCGGAATGGGAAATGATAATAAGGTCTGATGACATGGCTGGCTCCTTGATGTGAAGAGATTCGGTATATAGTACAGACTATATCACCCGAACACAGTATTTTTCAAGGGGTGCCCGCTCATTCCTCAGGATAGTCGCAGCCCGTCGTCCGGCGGCTCCCGGTACGGCTCAGCAGAGGGCGGTGAAGGCGCCCGGCCTCTTCAGGCGGCTGCCAAGGCCTTCGGCCTCAGGGAGAAAAAGGCGGGAAGGGCACAATTGTAAAGGGCAGGCTCTGCTGCATGTCCCGCAAAAAGGCGCGCATTTCCCGCTCCTGGTGGGGGGAAAACCGTACCAGGAGCACTGCCCCCCAGCGGTCCACAACCGTCATCAGGCCGAGGTTGTCTTCAGCCTCCAGCAGAAAGCGGAACATATGCACCCGCGACGGGTCAATGCGCACATAGATGCGCCCGGAACGTTCCGGAGCGGGAAACCCCCGCCCTTTGCGCGGGCGACGCTTTTTGGCTGGGACATACCGCTCCGCCGCGTCCAGATACACCGCCAGACGCTCCGAAGGGAGCGCCTCCGGAGCAAAGGGCGCAGGGGCATCTTGCACAGCCGCGCACGAGGCCTCCCCGCAAAGGCCGGAGGTCTCCTGCCGGGCTGCGGCCTCTGCGCCGTCATGGGAGGCAGGGACGGTCATCAAGCGTTCTCCTGATCCGCTGACGGAGCGGTATCGCACAGCCGCACCACAAGCGTTCCTTTGGCGGCGCGCACCGGGACCGCCGCAGTAATGCCTCGAAAAGAAAACGCGGCGAGTGCGTCCGTGCCGGCGTTTCCCTGCACCGCAGGAGTGTTTTCCAGCACGCAGTCCGCGTAAAACTCGTTCACCCCGCGCGGGGCGGAGGCGTGCTCCTCCCGGTCTTCAAACACCACATGGACGCGGGGCAGGCCCGCCAAAGCCTGCAAAAAGACGGTCTGCCTTGCTCGCACCAAGGCGCGCAGGGCGGCGGCACGCGCTTTTTTCACCTCTTGCGGCACCTGGTCCGGCATGGTGGCCGCTGCTGTTCCCGGACGGCGGGAGTAAGGGAATACGTGGGCATAGGTCAGGGGCAGGGCCGCGCAGAGTTCCAGGGTTCGGACGGCTTCCTCCTCGGATTCGCCGGGAAAGCCGGTCAGAATATCCGCGCCCAGACCGAATACCGGCCAGACATCCCGCAGGCTGCGCAGAAAGTCCGTTATCCCCCCCGGCCCGTAATGGCCGCGCCCCATGCGCCGCAACACCGACGGGCTGCCGCTCTGCAGTGAAAGATGCAGGTGCGGGGCCGTAAGGCGGCTTTCCGCCAGCACCGCGAGGGCCTTTTCCCCCAGCTGTCCCGGTTCCAGGGAGCTGATGCGAAAACGCGCCCGCCCCGCCCATTCCGGAGCAAGCTCCCGTTCCAGCGCTTCCAGAAAGTCCCAGAAATCATGGGGGGAAGGCAGGTCGCGCCCATACTGGCGCAGGTTTACGCCGCTGATGACGATTTCCCGGAACCCCGCCGCCAGCAAACGGCGTGCCTCTGCCAGGGACGCCTCAAGGGGACGCGACACCGCCGCGCCGCGCGCCAAGGGCACAATGCAGTAGGTGCAGCGATGGGAACAGCCGTCCTGAATCTTGAGCACGGCCCGCGAACGGTCGTACCCGCTGACGGTAAAGGGGGGAAAATTTTTTGTCGAAGCCACCTTGTTCTGGATGTGGGCTCCGCCCACACCCGGCAGGGGACAGCGGTCCCCTGCACCCGCGTTTTGGGTGGGGGGGTGAGGAGCTGTGTCCCCGCCGCACTCGCACGTTTGAGGGACGAGTTGGGTATCCTCGCTTTCCATAGCGGCAAACCAGTCCAGCAAGGCGTCCTTGTCTTTTTGGCCGATTACCGCCGCAACGCCCGGCAGGCGCAGCAGTTCTTCACGCAGGGTCTGGGCGGCACAGCCGGTTATGACGATGGGTGTTGCGGGCGCGGCCCTGTTCAGGCGGCGCACGGCGTTGCGCACGTCCGCAACGGCCTTGGCCGTAACCGCGCAAGAGTTGACCACCAGGCAGGAGGCCTCCTCGGGCCGGGGGGTTTCCCGCAGCCCCTGGGCCAGCCAGGATTCGCGCAGGGCGTGCCCTTCGTACTGGTTGACCTTGCAGCCCAGGGTAATCAGATGAAATGAACGCTCAGCCATGCAATACAACTCATTTACTGCGCTTCAGAAACAGGAAGAGTTCAGAGGTTAAGAAACCTCAAACAGAAGACCTAAATTGCGGGTGCAGGGGTGCGGCCCGCATCGTACAAAGACAAATTTTTTACACCGCGGGAGCGTTATTGGCCAGAGAACCTTTGCAGCCCTGGTTCGTGCCCCCTGCCGGGTGAGGGCGGAGCCCGCATCTGACTCAAGATGGCTTCGACACTATAACCAGCTCACCGACGGATGCCGGCGGGGCGGCACGGAGGTGGGGCGCAAGGCGGGGAAGCCGAGCATCTGGCCGCCCACGACTTTTTCGTCCTTGCCTATGCCGAGCAGTTCGCGCAAGGGGGCGTGGGCCTGGGCGGCGGTTGTCACGTAGCCGGCCCAGCACATGCCTATGCCGAGGGCATGGCCGAGAAGTTCAAGATAGGTCAGGGCGACAGCGGCGTCCATCGCGCCCCATTTCCAGCTTTTGGGAGTAACCGCGAGAACGACGTGCGGCGCACCGCGAAAAATGGGATCCAGCCCGGACCGCCAGGCCCGCGCCATGGCTGCCGCTTCCGGAAACGCGTCCCCCGACAGGGGGGCGATCTCCCGCAGCCAGCCGGCGATACAGTCGCCTGCCTCGCGCAGGCGCGCGGCATCGTAGAGCACCAGCCAGCGCACCGGCATCCGGTTTTTCGCGCTCGGGGCGTAGCGGGCGGTTTCCAGCAGGCGGGCAATGGTTTCCCTGGGCACCGGCTCCTTTTTGAACCGGCGAGTGGAGCGCCTAGTTTTGCACAGGAGTTCCACGGCCTCGGGGGAGGGCAATTCCTTACGCCGGATGGCAAGGGTCTCGGCATCGTCCAGGCGCTCCACATGGGCGGCCTGATGCGGGCAGTACGCCACGCAGTGCCCACAGGCGATGCAGGCCGTCTCCTGGCCCCGGCGCACCGTGGGAAAAGCGCCTTTCGGCCCCCGGATGACGTGAAGCGGGCAAACGGAAGCGCAGATGCCGTCCTGGCGGCACTTCTCGGTATCAGCGAAAAACACGGGCATATCTGTTCCTGGCTGTTCGTGGTGAGGGAGAGGGGAGCGGCGGCGCGAAGGCCGCGCTCCGCGCGGAGGGAGGCAAGGCGGGAGTGGGGATGCCCCGCTCATGCCAAAAAGTGCAGTTTTCATTTAGCGACCCGCCGCCGCGAGGTCAAGGGCCGTATACGGCACAGGAAGAGGACTGCCCGACGCAAAAGCGGGGCGCTGCCTTCCCGGTTCAGCCCGCATGCCTTCGCCGTGCGGGAAACGTGCGGACCGGCTCTGAAGGCATCACCGTTTCCGGGCAGCGGCCTTCCGCCCGGCAGGGGCGACTTTCCTGCCTTTGGAGGATGCGGCATGCTTTTTTCCGGCGGGCCTGGCAGCAATCTTTTTCACCGCAACGACCTTTCTGGCCGCGAGCACCGGCAGCTTTTCCTCGGCTTCCGGCAGGACGCTTATCCGCTCGATGCGATCCAGAATGCTTCCCGGCGTGCTGATGCCGGGCAGTTCCGCCCCCGGACTCAGGCTGGTGACCACGGCCTTGCCGATTACCGCCCGGCTTTCGCACACAAGTCCTGACGCCGGATCGGCCCCACGGATGCGCAGCCCCCAGATGTTGTGGAACATGGCCGGCCGGCCTTCATATTCGCCGAGGTACAGGCCGATGTGCCCGCGCAGCCAGACCAGGGAGAAAAAGGGGACAGCCTCGGCCAGAATGCGGGCTTCCTTTTCCTCGTTGGGCATGTCCTTGAGCACGATGGGCCTTCCCCAACTGCCCTGGTTGGCGGAGTTACGCGGCAGCCAGAGGCCGAAAGGGGCCATCAGATCGCGGGTAAGGGCCGAGCAGTCGCGGTTTTCAAACAGCCCGCCCCAGCCGTAGGGCTGGCCCATCATGCAGTTGCCCACGGCAGCCACGTTGCCGGGCGTGAGAGGCAAAGGCACCCGCACGGCGGAACCGACAGGCAGAATTGCGGGCGCGGCGAGGGCCTGGCCCGAGGCCGAACGCCTGGGATAGAGCACGGTGAACTCGGCCTCGCTCTGGGGAAGAGCCGGACCGGAAAGGCCGTAGCCCGCAGGGATCTGGCCCGGCCCCCGGATGACGCGGACGCATGAAGGCGCGGGGTCTCCGGGGGCGGATATTCCGGCGGGGGAGTCGATGCCGAGGGCAGGAGAAACATCGGCAACGCCGGGAGCGGGCGTCCCGGGGCTTGCCGGGGCTTCAGCCTCCTGCAACACGGGGGAGTTGTCCCCGGACATAGCGGCATTCCCCGCGCTCTCCGGAAATTTCTGGGCGGCGCTTGCCGGATGCGCCTTTTTCACAGGCGCGCCCTGTGCCGGCGGGAGCGCCGGGGGAGGCGGGGGTACCCGTTCCGACACAAAGGGCAGCAGAGTGCCGATGTGCCCGCGTACTGAGGGCGGGGCGCCCGTAACCTCATCCTGTCTGGTTCCGGCGGCGCGCAGTGTTACGTTGTCGCGCACCAGAGCTGCCAGGGGCAAAGATTGCCAGCGTTCCACAAAGGCGTCGTCCACCGAGGCCACATCCGCCGCCGGCAGCCAGCCCGCGGAAACGTTGGTTTCCACCAGCACCCACAGGCCGTCCTCGGAAACGTGGCAAATGAACACGGGCGTGCCTACGGGCAGCGAGGTATGCTGGAAATAGTCAAAGGGATAGCCCTCGCCGGATTTGTCCGGGTTCAGGAAAAACGGTTTGGAGGTAGGCATGGCCCGCAGGTCCGTGTGTCGCACGGTAATGCCCCGCTCCACCCTGGCCGGGAAGGCTTCGCGGTTGGCGTTCATCTGCAGGGCCGCCCATTCCCCCGGCGCCAGAGGGCGCAAGTTGTCCGTATAGCCTTTGTCGGGCTTCAGGTTAAAATCCTTGTCCAGGGACTGCTTCACCCACTTGGAGGGCTCGGTCATGCTCCAGGCCCGAAAGTGGCGCATGCGGGACTTGTCCGCCTGCTCGGCCTGCGCTTCCGGAGAAAGCAGAGGCAGAGCCGCCCCGGCCTTTTGGGCATATACCCTCAAATCTTGGGGAAAGGCCGTCAGATCGCGGCAGATCTGGCTGTCCGTGGCGTTGGCCGGGGGAACTTGCAGGGGAGGCAGCTTGCTTTTGCTTCTGGTTGCGCCGGTGCAGGCGGCCAGGCTGAGACTGACGCAGAGCAGGGACAGGAGAAAAAGAGTCCGGAACAGGCCGGATGCCGCCGGGCGTGCACAAACCGCCGCGAGCGCGCGAACATGCGCGCGGGGAGATGTCCGTATCCGCCGTAAGAGCCTGTCCTGTTGCCTGTTCATGGCTGCTGCTGGCCCTCCTTCACGGTTATGAGGCGGCCGGGCTCCGTCACCGCAACCTTGCCGGTCACGCTGCCGCCTTCCACCCGCACTTCTCCGTCACGCACCGTGACCGTTCCGCCCAGGGTGCCGCCCGTGCCCACCACGAGCACGCCGCCGTCCACCAGAGTCTCCCCTAACGATTCGCCCCCGAAGGTCAAGGTCTGCTTTCCGCCTTTGCGGATGGTGACCATGCCGGTGACTCTGCCCCCTTCGTATACCTCCTGGCTGCCGCCTTCGGCAATGATAACCGCCCCGAGCACTTCGCCCCAGCTATGCACAATCTGCACGCCGCCCCCGTCGATGACAACGTCCGCCTCCACCCTGCCGTTGCGGCGCACATACTGCGTGCCGTTCTTGGTAAGAAGCACGGTGCCGGTTACCACGCTTTCGCTGTCCACATCCTGCTCTCCGCCGTCGATGACGGTGCGGCCGCTCGCCCTGGCCCCGAAGTCCAGGTACTGATAGCCGCCGCTTTCAATGGTAGTGTCCGCGGCCTCGCCCGCAGCGTCTCCCGATACGCCCAGAAGCGCCCCCAAGGGATTGCCGGACACCGACAGCCTGCCGCCCTGCGTGATCAGGGTACCCACGGCCCGTTGCCCCTCGCCCACGTACAGGCGTTCGTCCCGGTGCAGCACCACGTTCCGGTACTCCTTCTGTTTCTCTTCCGAAGGCGCGGCATCCGCCGCAAAACAGAAGGGGGCGCAGAGCCCCGGCATGAGGCTCGTCAGCAGCAAAAAGCAACGCAGGAAGGAACGGTTCATGGCGACTCCTTTGTCTGTCCGGCGATATTGAGAGCAAATTACCTTTGAATTTTCCCACCGCTGCCGGACAAAAAATGGGGGGTCCAAGGGAGTCAATCCTCGCAGGGGCCAATGCCCCCTTTAGAGCAGTTTACGCTTCAAATAGTCGCTTAACGGCGGGAAAAGCCCGCCTACGCCTATTGGGCGGCAAGGATTTGCCGACAAATCCTTGCGAGCATTTCAAGTGTGAAATGCTCTAGCCGCCGGAGGCAATGCAACTCTTGGGCAACTTCAAAATTGATTTCCATAAGGTGAGTATCAAGCGCGCTGCCCCGTTTACGCCAGCCCCTCGGCCAGGCGCTTGGCCAGCCAGGTGTAACGCTTGTGGGTCTTGTTGTTGCTCACCGCTATGTGCAGGGCGCGGGGCGAACCCACCAGCACCACCAGACGCTTGCCGCGCGTGACCCCGGTGTAGATCAGGTTGCGCTGCAGCAGCACGTAGTGCTGGGTCAGCACGGGCAGCACCACGGCCGGGTATTCCGACCCCTGGGACTTGTGCACGGAGATGGCGTAGGCCGGGGTAATCTCGTCAAGCTCGTCAAAGGAATAGAGCACGTTGCGCTCTTCAAAGCGCACGGTGACTTCCCGGTCTTCCTGGCTGACGTAGCAGATGCGCCCGATATCGCCGTTAAACACGTCCTTCTCGTAGTTGTTGCGGATCTGCATCACCTTGTCGTCCAGGCGGAACTGCCGCTCGCCGCGCTGCACCTTCTGCTTCTGCTTGTTCAGGGCGTCCTGCAGGCGCTGGTTCAGGGCCGCCACCCCGGCCGCGCCCTTGTGCATGGGGGTGAGCACCTGAATGTCGTCCACGGGGTGAAAATCGAAGCGCCTCGGAATATGGTTCTGCACCAGGTCAACAATGAGCTCGGCGGCCTTTTCCGGGTCTTCCTGGCGGATGAAATAGAAGTCGGAAAGTCCCTGGCTGGGGGGCATGAGGGGGGGCACTTCCCCGTGGTTGATGCGGTGGGCGTTGACGATGATCTCGCTGGCGGCGGCCTGGCGGAACACTTCGGTCAGTTCCACCACGTGCACGGCCCCGGAGGTGATGATGTCCTTGAGCACGTTGCCGGGGCCCACGGAGGGCAACTGGTTCACGTCCCCCACCAGCACCAGGGTGGCCCCCAGAGGCACCGCCTTCAGCAGGTGGTACATGAGCATGGTGTCCAGCATGGAAGCTTCGTCCACCACGAGCAGGCCGCAGGCCAGGGGGTTGTTCTCGTTGCGGGCGAACCCGTCCTCCCTGGGGCTGTATTCCAGCAGGCGGTGGATGGTCTTGGCTTCCATGCCGCTGGTTTCGGCCATGCGCTTGGCCGCCCGGCCCGTGGGCGCGGCCAGCAGCACCTTGGAGCGTTTTTCCTTGAACAGCCGGATGATGGCGTCAATGACCGTGGTCTTGCCCGTGCCGGGGCCACCCGTCACCACCAGCACCTTGCCGGACAGGCTGGCCCGGGCTGCTTCCACCTGCTCTTCGGCGAGATCGATGGGGAGCATCATGCGGATATTCGTGAGCAGCCCTTCGGGGTCTTCAAAGCGGACGGACTTGGGGGAACGCAGAATGCGGCGCAGATAGTGGGCGGTGTTCGCCTCGTAGTGGTAAAAACGGCCGAGGTACACGGCCTTGAAGCTTTCGCCCGCGTCGTCGACCAAATCTTCGATCACCACGCGTTCTTCCAGAGCAAGGGCTTCCACGGCCCGGCGGGCAAGCTCCGTCTCCACCGCCAGTTCGTCGGAACAGCGGTGCACCAGCTCCTCGTAGGGATAAAAGACGTTGCCGTCGTCGGACACCTTTTGCAGCACGTAGAGCAGCCCGGCTTCCACCCGCAGGTCCGAGTCCGGGGCAAAGCCCAGCTTCATGGCGACAGTGTCGGCGGTGACAAAACCGATGCCGTGGATGTCCATGGCCAGGCGGTAGGGGTTCTCCTTCACCACGGCCAGGGCTTCGGTCCCGTAGTGGCGGAAGATGCGCACCGCGTATGAGGTGGAAACCCCGTGCGGCTGCAAAAACATGATCAGGTCGCGGATGCCCCGGTGCTCCGCCCAGGCCTGCTTGATGTCGCTGACCAGACGGGGGGTGATGCCCCTGACCTCGGTCAGTTTGTCCGGGGCGTCATCCAGCACGCTGAAGGTCTTTTCCCCAAAGGCGTCCACAATGCGGGCCGCAAGGGCCTTGCCCACCCCCTTGATCAGGCCCGAGCCCAGGTAGTGCTTGATGCCCTCAAGGGTGGCAGGGAGCAGGGTTTCGCACTCCTCCATCTTGAACTGGCGGCCGAAGCGGGAGTCGTCCACCCAGGTGCCGGTAACGGCGAGCCCCACCCCGGGCTGGGGCGCGGTCATGCAACCCACCACGGTCACCGGGTCGGCTTTGCCCTGCATACGCATGCGCAGCACCGAGTAGCCGTTTTCCTCGTTATGGAAAACAACCCGCTCCAGGGTGCCGCGCAGAGTGCGTTTGGCCGCTATGTCCAGCAGGGATTGCCGGGTGTTCAAAAGAATCCTCGCGTGGGCAGGGGTTATCGGCCGCCGGAACCGCCCGTGTCATCCTTACCGGGTACCGCCACAGGCGTTTCCTCAGGAATGTTCGGTTGCGGGCAGGCCGCCTCGGGCCAGATGAACGAAGCCACCACCCCGCCTGTGAGCAGCGCCATGACGATGGCCAAGCTGACCAGAGGCGGGAAGTGCACCACCCCGGCCACATCCAGAAGCATCTTCAGGCCGATGTAGACCAGAATGGCGATAACCGCCCGTTCCAGGTGGCACAGGTAGCGCTTGGCCGCCGCCAGCAGAAAATAGAGGGAACGCAGGCCAAGAATGGCGAAAATGTTGCTGGTGTAGACCAGGAAGGGATCCTGGGTAATGGCGATGACCGCGGGCACGGAGTCGAAGGCGAACATGACGTCGGAAATTTCCACCACCACCAGACAGAGAAAGAGCGGGGTGGCCTTCCAGATGAACTTGCCGCCTTCCTGCACCTTCACGAAGAAGTTGTGCCCGTCCATCTTGTGGTACACCGGCAGAAAGCGCCGGGTGTAGTTGACCGACCAGTGATTGGAATAGTCCTCGATTTCCTCCTTGTCGCTGTGCATCTGCTGCCACATTTTCCAGGCCGACCACAGGACGAACAGGCCGAAACCGGCCAGGGCGTAGGGGCCGAACAGCTTGATCAGCGAACTGCCTGCCGCCACAAAAACCATGCGCAGCACCAGCGCGCCGAGAATGCCGTAATACAGCACCCGGTGCTGGAACTCGTCCTTGACCGAAAAGGAGGCGAAAATGGCCATGATCACAAAGAGGTTGTCCACGGACAGGGACTTTTCCAGCAGGTAGCCGGAAAGGAACAGCGACGCATCGCCTATGCCGTGGGTGACGCCGATATATACGGCAAAACCCAGGGCCAGGACGATCCAGAAAATCGACCAGGCAAGGGCGCTGCGCATGGAAATGGCGGCGTCCTTCTTATGCGCGTACAGGTCCACGAGCAGGCAGATCGCAACGCCAATAAAAAAGCCGATCAGGTGATAAATCGTATAATGCCCTAACATGTATACTCCCCCGTAAAAGAATGCTCCGGTGACGGCTTTTTCATCCGGCCGGCACAAGTGTGGTGTTGCCTCCCTCCGTTGCAAGGGAAAAGGCCACATTTCCATAATTCAACAGTACAGTTTTAACCTAACAGTCCATGTTGTCAAGGCGGCTTCCCGATTCGCGCGCGTTCCCGCCGCTATCCCGCTTCTCCTTCGGGCAGGCTGTTTTCCCAGTCAATGCGGGAGGCGATGGCGCGGGAAAGCTCCGCAAGGCCCTCCCCGGTGCGGGCGGAAATCACAAGCGCTTCCGGCCGGGATTCCTGCAAAACAGCGCGTTCCTCGTCCGCCAGAGCGTCCGCTTTATTCAGCACCAGCAGGCGCGGGGTATCCTGCAGCTCAAGCTGCACCAGAATATCCTCCACCGCCTTCAACTGCTTGTCGAGTTCCGGGTGGGAGGCGTCGGCCACGTGCAGGAGCAGGTCCGCCTCTTCCAGTTCTTCCAGCGTGGCCCGGAAGGCTTCCACCAGTTCCTTGGGCAGGCTGCGGATAAACCCCACCGTGTCGGTGAGAATGAGTTCGCGCTCTTCGGGAAAACGCAGCCGCCGGGTGGTGGGATCCAGAGTGGCGAAGAGGCGGTTTTCCGCCAGCACCCGCGCGCCGGTAAGGGCATTCAGCAGAGTGGACTTGCCCGCGTTGGTGTACCCCACAAGCGAGGCCACCGGCACCCCGCCCTTGGCCCGGCGGGCGCGGGCATAGGAACGCTGGCGGCGTAGTGCCTTCAGTTCTTCCTTGATGCGGGCGACCCTGTCGCGCAGGCGGCGGCGGTCGGTTTCCAGTTTCGTTTCACCGGGTCCGCGCCCGCCGATGCCCCCGGCCAGCCGGTCCAGGGCGCGCGACTGTCCCGCCTGCTGGGAAAGACGCGGCAGCATGTACTGCAACTGGGCCAGCTCCACCTGGAACTTGCCGGCCCTGCTGGAAGCGCGCTGGGCGAAAATATCGAGAATAAGCTGGGTGCGGTCGAGGACGCGGCGTTCCGTCACCTCGGTCAGGTTGCGAAGCTGCGCCGGGGACAGCTCGCCGTCAAAGACAATGAGCCCGGCATTGCCCTGCAGGGCCAGCACTTCCAGTTCCGCGAGCTTGCCCTTGCCGAGGATGAAACGCGGGTTCACCGTGTGCACGCGCTGGATAAGCGTGCCCGCCACATACACCCCCGCCGTGTCGGCCAGTTCCGCAAGCTCGGCCAGGGCCGACTCCTGCTCGCCGCGCGGCTGGGTGGACACGCTGACCAGGATGGCCCGGCTTTCCGGCCCCTTGCCCTCGCCGTGCCCGGTGCGGCGCACCCGTTCCATGCCCGCCGCGCCTGTGCCCCTGTCTTCGGCCTCCTCAAGGCCGGAGCGGCGCAGCGGCTGCTCCCCTGCCTGGGTGCGGGCGAGTTCTTCTTCCAGGGCGGTCACTTCGGCCAGAAAATCCACGTCCACGGCGTCCCAGCGCACCGGCGGGTGCACGAGATGGGTGCGGTTTTCCGGGTTGGGGGGCAGCAGATGGGCGCGCTGGAACTGCATGGGCTCGCCCCACTGATCCACCGTCAGCGCGGCGATGCTGTCCAGGCGCAGGAAGAGCAGGTCCATGAGATCTTCCTGGGTGAGCAGGTCGGGCGTCAGGTGGGTCAGCAGCAGACGCAGGCCGCGCAGGCGTCCCGCGCCTTCGCGGGCGCGGGGCAGCTCGGGGATCATGATGCCCGAGGTATCGCCCACCAGCACCATGAACGGACGGCCCTGGCGGTTGATCAACAGGCCGAGGTGCCGGCCGATGGAACGGGAAAGGGCGGCCAGTTCGCGCGCCTGCTCCGTGGTGTACCCCCCTTCCGGGGGGTAGCGCCGGGTGAGCAGGCGGGAAAGGGCCTTCATCTGGCTGGGCTTCAGGCCCTGGGTGTTGCCTTCTATTTTGGCTATGGGAGAAACCTCATACGGGCGGTAACACTGTCCTATCCTTTGTGCAGATAACTCGCAATCATGCCGTCATAGGCGGAGGTGGCGGCAAAAGTGGCGGCGGCCAGTTCCTGGCGCAGGGCCAGGGGAGCCTTCATGCCGTTCGCTTCCAACTCCTTCATGATGCGCGGGTAATACGAGGTGGACGGAACCACCATCACGGAGTGGTAGTTCTTGGCCGCGGCGCGCAGCATGCAGGGGCCGCCGATGTCGATCTGCTCCACGGCATCGCGCATGGCAAGACCTTTGCGTGCCGCTTCGGCGAAGTTGTAGAGGTTCACGCAGACCAGATCCACCGTGGCGATGCCGTGCTCGGCCAGGGTTTGCAGGTGCTCCGGGGTATCCTTGTCGGCCAGGATGCCGCCGTGGATTTTGGGGTGCAGGGTTTTCACCCGGCCGCCCATGATTTCCGGAAAGCCGGTCACCTCGCTGACCTGGGTGACGGGCAGGTCAGCATCTTTCAAAGTCTTGAAGGTGCCGCCGGTGGAGACCAGCGTGACGCCGTTTTTCGCCAGAAACCCGGCGAACTCCACCAGACCGCTCTTGTCGGTCACACTCAGAATGGCCCTCTTAACGGGCAACAGATCCATACGGTACTCCTAGAGCATTGCCGTTACAGCAACTACGAAAAACACCAGACTGCTCCTCTACCGGGAGCGACGCCGAGTGATCCCCTACGCAGCCCCAAAGAACGTCATACCGGTCTATTGGGGTTTCCAAAGGGACTCAGCCCCTTTGGCCGCCGGGGGCATATTCCCGTTATTTCCCGCTATCTTCCGGGCGCGGCGCTTCCGCGTCCTTTGCGGCGTCTTCTTGCTTGTTCAGCTTTTTTTCCAGCTCACGGCAGGCATGCAGGGAGGCGCCTCAACCACCGCCGCCGCTGCCGATCAGGGGATTGTCGGGGATAATCTTCTTGATGACCCACACGATGCCGCCCAGAACGGCCAAGGAGAGCAGCACCTCCAGAAATGTCGCCATGGCGTCACTCCGCGATTTGAATGCCCGAGGTATGGTAGCCCGCGTCCACAAAGACAACGTCGCCGGACATGCCCGCGGAAAGGTCCGAGGCCAGGAACAGGGCGGCATTGCCCACTTCCTCAATGGTGACGTTCTTCTTCAGCGGGGTGTAGCGTTCGATATGGTTCAGAATTTTATGGAACCCGGAAATGCCCGAAGCGGCAAGCGTCTTGATGGGCCCGGCGCTGATGGCGTTCACCCGGATGCCGCGCTCGCCAAGGTCATAGGCCAGGTAGCGTACCGAGGCTTCCAGCGCGGCTTTGGCCACACCCATGACGTTGTAGTTGGTAATGGCTTTTTGCGCCCCGTAATAGGTAAGGGTCATGACCGAGCCGTTGTCGTTCAGCAGGGGTTCAAAGGCCTTGCAGAGCGCTACCATGGAAAAGGCGGACACGTCGAGGGCCACGGAGAACCCTTCGCGCGAGGTGTCGATAAAACGGCCCTGCAGGTCGTCGCGGTTGGCAAAGGCGATGGCGTGCACCAGAATATCGGCCTTGCCCCACTTTTGCCGCACTGTGTCGGCGGCGGCGGCGAGTTCCGCATCCTGGGTGACGTCACAGGGGAAGGTGAAGGCCGCGCCCAGTTCCTCGGCAATGGGATCCACCCGCTTGCGCAGGGCCTCGGACGGCCAGGAAAGGGCAATTTCCGCGCCGTTGTCCCGAAAAGCCTTGGCAATGCCGTAGGCGATGCTCTTGTTATTGGCTACCCCGCAGACTATCGCTTTTTTACCTGCTAAAAGCATGGCCGCTCCTTGTTCTGTTGTTCGTGTGGTGGAAAATTTTTTTCAGTGTATAGCCTGTCCGCCCCGCTCTGCCAAGACGGCGGCAAGCGTACTCTAATATTCCGAAATACAAGGAAAAACAATGGGCAGGGCAAAGCGCGGTTCACAAGTTCCGACGCTCCCGTCGGCACATCCTATGGCAAATTATCTTTGAGATGCTTCACTTGAGTCTGCCTTATAATATGGGGTTTCCAAAGGGACTCAGTCCCTTTGGCCGCCGGAGGCAATTCGACTCTTGGGCAACTTCAAAATTAATTTGCCCTAAACGCCCAGTTTCCCGCCCGTGAGTATGGTGTAGGCTTCCCGGTACTTGTCGCCGGTAACCCTGATCACCTCTTCCGGCAGAGGCGGGGGAGGAGGCGTCTTGTCCCAGGGCTGCGTTTCCAGCCAGTCGCGCAGGTACTGCTTGTCAAAACTCGGCTGCGCCCGTCCCGGCTCATAGCCTTCCTGCGGCCAGAGGCGGGAGGAATCCGGCGTGAGCACCTCGTCGATGAGGTACAGCTCGCCCTTGATCAGCCCGAACTCGAACTTGGTGTCGGCAATAATGATGCCTTTTCCGGCCGCGTATTCCCGCGCCTCGCTGAAAATACGCAGGGAGGCTTCCTCTGCCCGGGTGAAAACCTCTTTGCCCACCAGGCGCATGGCTTCCTCGCGGGAGATGTTCTGGTCGTGCGCGCCGAGTTCCGCCTTGGTGGACGGGGTGAACAGGGGACGCTCCAGCCTGTCCGATTCCTTGAGGCCCCCGGGCAGGGCATGGCCGCAGATGTTGCCCGTGGCCAGATAATCCCTCCAGCCGGAGCCCGCGACATGCCCGCGCACGACGCATTCCACCGGCAGGGGATCAGCCCTGCGCACCAGCACGCTCCGCCCTTCCAGCATGGAGCGGTAGGCGCGCAGGTTTTCCGGAAAACGCTCGATGTCGTGTTCCAGCAGGTGGTTTTTAATCACTCCGGCAAAGCGGCGCATCCAGAACAGGGTAAGCTGGTTCAGCACCACGCCCTTGTAAGGGACGGGCTCCGCCATGATCACGTCAAAGGCCGACATGCGGTCGGTGGTGACGATGAGCAGGGTATCGTGGTTGATTTCGTAGATGTCACGAACCTTTCCTCGTGAAAGCAACGGATATTCCACGATATGGGTTTCAGTAACAACTTGCATGCACAACTGTCCTTCAGAGGCAAAACTGCGGTTAGCGTGTTTTTCTGGCAAGGGCCGAGCGGGCGTGGGCTTCCAGCCCCTCAAGCCGGGCAAGGCGGGCCACGGAATCGGCGGCATCGCGCGCGAAGGCCGGGGTGGCCGCAATTACGGACGTCTTTTTACA
Organism: Desulfovibrio sp.; assembly: GCA_031556355.1. Classification (GTDB taxonomy): domain Bacteria; phylum Desulfobacterota; class Desulfovibrionia; order Desulfovibrionales; family Desulfovibrionaceae; genus Frigididesulfovibrio. The sequence continues at coordinate 28,477 of JAVBTB010000001.1, forward strand.
GAAGGTATCCACACCCAGGGCCGAAGAAAAGCGGGCCGTGCCCATGGTGGGCAATACGTGGTTCGGCCCGGCGAAGTAGTCGCCCAGCGGCTCCGCCGAACTGTGCCCCATGAATACGGCTCCGGCATGGCGGATGGACGGCAGAACCTCCCAGGCATTCTCCACCAGTAGTTCCAGATGTTCCGGCGCAAGGGAGTTGGCCAGATCCACGGCAACGCCCAGAGAAGCGGCGCAGACAATGGCGCCGTACCGTTCCAGCGACTCCCGCGCGATGTCCGCTCTGGGCAGGGCGGCGCACTGGCGTTCCAGCTCCTCCGCCGCGGCACGGGCCACGCCCCCGTCCGTGCAGATGCACACGGAAGAAGCCAGGGTATCGTGCTCCGCCTGCGAGAGCATGTCCGCCGCAATCCAGGCCGGGTTGGCCGTGGCGTCCGCCACGATGCACACTTCGCTCGGCCCGGCGATCATGTCGATGCCGACGCTGCCGATGAGCAGCCGCTTGGCCGTAGCCACAAAAATATTGCCGGGTCCGGCGATGACGTCCACCGGGCGCAGGGGACCGGCCCCGTATGCAAGGGCCGCTATGGCCCAGGCGCTGCCCGCGGCGTAGACCTCGGTAATGCCCAGCAGGGAGGCCGCGCCCAGAATATACGGGCTGACCGTTCCGTCCGCCATGGGCGGCGATATGACGGCGATGTGCGGCACCCCGGCCACCTGGGCCGGAATGGCGTTCATGAGCAGGCTGGAAATCAGGGGAGTTTCACCGCCCTTGCCGCCGGGCACGTACAGCCCCGCCCGTTCGACCGGGAGCACCATCTGCCCGAGCACCGACCCGTCGGGCCGGGTGGTGAACCAGGAGCGCTGTTTCTGCGCTTCATGAAAGGCGCGGATATTGGCGGCGGCGGCCTCGAGAATTTCGCGGTCAGCGGCGGGCATACCGCGTTCAGCGCGGGCAAGATCTTCCTGCGGCACGGCGAACAGCTCCGGAGCAAACCCAGGGGCGTCGAAGCGGCGGGTGCAGTCCACCACGGCCTCAAGCCCGCGCGCCCGCACGTCGGCGAGAATGGCGCGGACAGTATCTTCCACGCTCCGCCCGCCGGAAGCGTCCTCCGGGTTGTTCCTGGCCGCAAGGCGGTCCAGAAGGGAGCGGGCGTCTTCAAGAACGGCAATATGGGAAACGGAACATATCATGCGGCCTCCAGCCAGAGATCTGCTGTTAATTACCCGACAGCGCCGAAAAAGTCGAGGAGGGAAAGCGCCGGAGGAACTGCGCGCATGATTGCGCCAATCGTCCCGATGGTCTATAGCATAGACTATGCTCATCCACTGGCGGGCTCCGTCCGCCCCCACCACAGTGAGGGAACCATGAAAACCGCCTACCGTTCAGCCCTTCTCGTCCTTGCCGTCATGTTCTTCCTGTCTCTGCACGGCGCATCCCTTGCCGCAGAGAAAAAACCCGCCGGAGGCGGCTACACCGGGCCGGGGCCGGCCGTGGCCACGGCGGCGCAGGCCAAAACCCTGCGCGACGATACCCCGGTAACCATGCAGGGCTATATCGTGCAAAGCCTCGGCGGCGACAAGTACGTGTTCCGCGACGACAGCGGCACCATCCGGGTGGAGATCGACCACGACAAATGGGGCGGCCTCCAGATTGGGCCGGAAGACAAGGTGGAACTGCGGGGAGAGGTGGACAAGGACTGGAACAGCGTGGAAATTGAGGTGCATCAGATACTCAAACGCTAGGCTCGTGACAACACCGCCTCATCACCACGCCTTCCGAGAACAAGCCGCCCCCAGGCCGCCTGCCCCAGAGAAATGCACCCGTCGTTAGGCGGTAGCTCCCTGTGCAGCAAGGGTGTCAATCCTTTTGCCCGCAAGTTTTCGGCCAAAGCTGCCGCCAGGGTGACGTTCTGCATGCTCCCGCCGGAAAGGCCGACCGCCTGCACGCCAAAAGCCGCGGCCGCTTCCGCCGCCATATCCGCAAGCCCCGCCGCCAGACTCGCATGGAACCGCCGGGCAATCTCCGCCACCGGCACCCCCCGCAAAAGATCCACATACACCGCCGTAAACAGTGTGTGGGTGTCCAGGATGAGGGGGGGAGAGAATGTGGGGGAGAGGCGCGGTTCCTGGTCAAACTGCTCTCTTTCAAACACCGGACACGGGTAAAGGACGTCTCCGGCGATTTCTTCACCGGGGCTATAGGCCTGCGCTTCTTCCAGGCGGATGGCCGCCTGTCCTTCGTAGCTGGTGACCAGACAGAGGCCGAGCAGGGCCGATACCGCGTCAAAAAGCCGCCCGCAACTGGTGCTCACAGGAGTGTTGATGCCCCGCGCCAGCAGAGTGGGCAGCAACTGCGCCGCGGCCGCGTGCTCCGGCAGCCAGGGCAGGGGAAGATCGCTCCAGGCATCGGAGGCAGTCTCCTGTTGCGCCTGCGCCGAGCCTCCCGGCGATGCCGCCCCGGCATTTTCCCCTCTTGCCCCGGGCAGCAGCCCCAACTTCCAGAGCAGGGCATGGGCTATACGCCAGGGTTCCCGGATGGCGGCCTCGCCCCCCGGCAGGGGCATGGGCGCAAAATGGGCAAGGCGGGCGTGCAGGGGACCGCGTTCCGTATCCACGAACAACAATTCGCCGCCCCACAGCGTCCCGTCTTCCCCGAGTCCGGTGCCGTCCAAGGCCAGAACGAGAGCCGGTCCCCGGTGCCCGTGCTCCGCCAGTACCGCGTGGGCATGGGCAAAATGATGCTGCAGGCGCATCACCGGCAACCCCGATTCTTCCGCCAGGGCGCTGCTCAGATAGTCCGGGTGCAGATCCCGCACCACCGCCTCGGGCCGCACCTTGAGCAGCATAGCCATATGCGCGGTAATCTCCCGGTGAAACGCCGCCGTCTCCACATTGGCCATATCCCCGATGTGCTGACTGACAAACGCATCATTCCCCTTGGTCAGGCACAGAGTATTCTTCAGTTCCGCACCTACGCCCAGAACGACAGGTTCTTTTTTTTGTAAAGCATCCGGAGGATTATCGGTCGTTATTCGCGAATCCGGATGCTTATCGCCCGGCTTCTTTTCAAAAGCCCCGGAAGCATTCTCTCCGCCGCGTGCCTCCGCATCCAGGGGAGGCAGCGGCACCGCGCGAGGCACATACCCCCTGGCCCGGCGAAAAAAGAGGGGGCCTGCGCCGGGCAGCGGGCGCACCACCGAGTCGTCCACCCGGATCAGGATATCCCGGTTGTGGAACAGCCAGGCGTCCGCCATATCCGCAAGGGAAGTCAGGGCTTCCCGGTTGCCGAGGCAGATGGGCTCGCCCCCCCGGTTGCCGGAGGTCATCACCAGGGCCACAGGCCGGACATACCGCGCCCTGTTTCCCAAGCTCTCCGGGCCGGGAGCGCCCGCGATCCGGAGATCGTGCGCACAGCAGGCCGCGTAGTAGTCAAAGAGCACCCGGTGCAGAGGGGTGTACGGCAACATCAGGCCTATGGCGGCGGTATCGGGCGAGACGCTTGGAGCAAGAACGCCAGTGCCCGGACAGGGAGCATCCGCCTGGCCGGGCATGCCGGAAAACTTCAAAGGCCCTGAGGACAGCGCGCCCGCACCAGCCAGGCCCGCCTGCTCTTCCGCCTCCGCGGGACACACCCGCCGTCGGCACAGCACTATGGGGTGCTCCGGCGAGGTGAGCAGGGCTTCTTCCTCCGGCCCCACGTGCGCCAGGGTGCGGGCAGTATCCAGGTCCGGCACCATGACGGCAAAGGGTTTGTGCGGGCGGTGCTTGCGTTGCCGGAGCAGGGCCACGGCCACTTCATTTGTGGCGTCGCAAGCCAGATGGAAGCCTCCCAGCCCCTTGACGGCCGCAATGCCGCCCCCGGCCAGAAAGGCCACCAGAGCCCGCAGGGCCGCATCACCGGTCAAGGCTCCTCCTCCATTACCGCCCCCCGCAGCCTTCTCCCCCCCAATGGCGGGGGCAAGGGGGGTCACCCCCCTTGCGGGGTGTGGGGCCGAGCCCCACACTGACCAATAATCGGCTTCGACATCACAGCCTTTCTCGACAAACCGGACCTGCGGCCCACAGGACGGGCAGGCGTTGGGCTGAGCGTGGAAGCGCCGGTCGCGCGGGTTTTCGTATTCCGCCCGGCAGCCGGGGCACAGGGGAAAGCAGGCCATGCTGGTAAAGGCCCGATCGTAGGGAATGGAGCGGGTAATGGTGTAGCGCGGGCCGCAGTTGGTGCAGTTGGTGAAGGGATAGTTGAAGCGCCGCCCGGCGGGGTCGCGCATGTCGGCGAGGCAGTCGGCGCACAGGGCGGTATCCGGGCTGATCAGAACGCAGTGGCTGTCGCCCGCCGTGCTGGCGGCGATGATAAAGGCAGTCTCGCCCTCCAGGAGCGGGACGGCTTCCCTTGCAAGGCCGGTGATGCGGGCCAGGGGGGGCAGGCGGAAGCGCAGGGCATGGGCAAAGGCGTCCAGAGCAGCTTCCCCGCCCTGCACCTCAACGACCACGCCACGAGGGCTGTTGCGCACAAACCCGGTCAGACCGTGTTCTTCGGCCAAGGTAAAGACAAAGGGCCGGAAGCCCACCCCCTGCACCTGGCCCTGCACGACGAAACGCGCGCGCCGTTGCGGGGGGGCTGTATCGTTGAGAGATGCGGGCATGGGCGTATCACTTTATAAAATTCTGGCCCCGTCTTCCGTGACCAGCACCATATATTCCCAGCGCACGCCGCCGAGACCGGGATTATACAGGCCGGGCTCCACGGTAATCACCATGCCAGCCTGCAACACCGCCGCGCTGTTGGCGCCCAGGCTCGGCGCCTCGTGGGTCTGCAACCCGATACCGTGGCCGAGCCCGTGGGTGAAGAGATCTCCGACCCCCTTTTCATCCAGATAGGCGCGGGCCACCTTGTAGATATCCGCAACCCCCACCCCGGGCCGGATGGCCTTGATGGCCTTTGCCTGGGCTTCTTTAATAAGCCGCAGGTCGCGCGTGAACTGCTTGTGCGGGCGGCTGCCCACCCAAAAGGAGCGAGTCTGGTCGGAGCAGTAGTCGTTCAGGCGGCAGCCCACGTCCACCAGCACCCCGCAGTCCTCCATGATGACGTCGTCGCCCGGCTCCGCATGGGGCAGGGCCGCGTTGGGGCCTATGGCCACGATGCTGGAGAAGGAAAGCCCCTCGGCCCCGTGGTTGCGGAAAAACTGCTCGATATCCCAGGCCACCTGGGACTCGGTGCGGCCAGGCACCAGGACTCCCGGCACCCATTCCATCAGTTTATGGTTCAGGGTACAGGCCTTTTCCAGACGGCGTATTTCCTCAGGTTCCTTGACCATGCGCAGGCCTTCCACCATACCATCGGCGCGCTCAAAGGCAAGGCCGTCAGCAACCTTCTCATACCCGGCCACGCTGAGGGCGGCGGCCTCAAAGCCTATGGAGCCCTGGGCCTTCTCCTTCAAGAGACCGTTTACCTGAGACATGGCGCTGCCCCGGTAAATGAAAATGCGCTCTGCGTCCCACAGGCGTTTGGCCGCCTCGTAATAACGCGAGTCCGTGCACAGCCAGTCCTTGCCGTCAGGCGTGAGCACAAGGCAGCCGGAGCTCTCGTTGATCTGGGGATCCTGCAGGGCAAATCCGCTCAGGTAATAGCGGTTGGCGTCAAGGGTGATGAGAAGCGCGCCAAGACCCGCCTTCTGCATCAAAGGGCGCAATTTTTCGCGCCGGGCTTCAAAGTACTGCTTGTCCACAGCTTACCTCGCAACCAAAAAAGAATAAAGAACGTAAAATCCGCCTTGCAAAGGTACAGCATATGCCAGAGAATGCAACCACCGCGGCTGGTTGCGAAGCTCCCGGCAGGGTGCGGGGCAGCCGCTCAGTGCAAACAATTTTATATTGCCCTTGCATTTTACGCGCAAAGTTGTATATGGTGTGAGCATGAACACTCATCGATTTTGTGCCGCTCGTGAGGTGCAGTATGACTATACATGAAAAAAACAACTCTCTCGCAAGGCTTTCCATCGCAAAGGAAATTTTTTCCTCAGAATTGCCGTTGCGTACAGTGACGGCGGCCGAGGGCTCCTCCTTTGACCCGGAGCTGCTGTATGTGGAATGCCACAACTGCGGCAAGCCCGTACTCTGGGAGCAGGGCAAGACGACCGCCCTGCTCGCCGCCGCGGGCGTGGATCTGCGCAGCCTGGACGAGCGCTGCATGATCGTCTCCGAAGGTTGCCCTTCCTGCCGGCCCCTTGAGCAGGAAGGCTTTACCCTGGCCGTGGTGCGCATAGCCGGCCTGACCCCGGAAGAGGCTATCCACATGACCAAGCCGGCCGGAACGGCATAGAGAGAGTCCCACCTGATCGGGGCGGCACGTCCCGGAAATACGCAACGGGCGGTTCCGCTTCGTGGAACCGCCCGTTGTTTTTTTATGCTCTGAGCAGCGTTTGCCCTCTATTCCTCGGCGGTGCCGTTTCCGTTCTCGGAGCCTTCGTCAATGCGGTCGAAGCCAACCACGGCCGCGCCTTCGTCCATGGTCACCAGGCGCACGCCCTGAGTGGCGCGGCCCACGCTGCGCACCTCTTCCACCCCGATACGGATGATCTTGTTGGTGGAAGTGAGCAGCAGCAGGGCGTCGTTATCCGAAACCGTCATGGCCCCGATAACAGGCCCGGTCTTGGAGGTGGCCCGGAAGTTGATGATGCCCTTGCCCCCGCGCGACTGGATGCGGTACAGGTCAAGCCGGGTGCGTTTGCCGTAACCGTTGCGGGAAATGGTCATGATGGAAGGCTCTTCGCCGTCCTTGACGGTCACGCAGGCCACCACCCGGTCCACGCCGCGCAGGGCGATGCCCTTGACGCCGGAAGCGCCGCGCCCCATGGGCCGTACCTCGCCCCCGTTAAAGCGGATGGCAAGGCCCGCTTCCGTGGTGAGCACCACCTGGCAGTGATCGTCCACCTCGCGCACCATAATCAGCTCGTCGTCCTCCCGCAGGCTCACGGCCAGCAGGCCCGACTTGCGGCAGCGCGCGTACAGCGCGGCTTCCGAACGCTTGACCATGCCCCGCCTGGTCACAAACAGGAAGTACTGGTCGGAGCGGAATTCGCGCACGGTAAGCGCCGTTGTCACCCATTCCTCTTTTTCCATGGGCAGCAGGTTGGCGATGTGCGCGCCCTTGGCGGTGCGGGAACCTTCGGGCACCTGGTGCACCTTGAGCTGGTGCATGCGGCCCCGGTTGGTGAAGAGCAGCAGGTACTGGTGGTTGGAAGTGGTGAGGAAATCCTGCACCACGTCGTCGTCGCTCATGTGCAGCCCGGCAATGCCCTTGCCGCCGCGCTTCTGCTGCTGGTAGTTGTCGAGGGTGGTGCGCTTGATGTAGCCGCGCCGGGACAGCGTGATGACCACGTCCTCGTCCGGAATGAGATCCTCGATATCAATGCCGGCCAGGGCGTCATGCTCCACCACAGTCTTGCGGGGCGTGGCAAAGGTGTTCTGCAGCTCGCTCAGCTCGTCGCGGATGACGCCGCGCAGCACCTCTTCGTTCTCCAGGATGGACTTGAAATATTCTATCCGCTTGAGCAGCTCGCGGTATTCTTCCAGCAGCTTTTCATGCTCCAGCCCGGTCAGGCGTTGCAGGCGCATGTCCAGAATGGCCTGGGCCTGGATGTCGGACAGGGAAAACCGCGCCATCAGCCCGTCTTTGGCTTCCTGCGGCGTTTTGGAGGCCCTGATCAGCGCCACCACGGCGTCAATGTTGTCCAGGGCGATGCGCAAGCCTTCCAGAATATGGGCGCGGGCTTCGGATTTTTTCAAATCGAAGCGGGTACGGCGGATAACCACCTCGCGCCGGTGTTCCAGAAAATAGGCCAGGGCCGACTTCAGGTTCAGCAACTGCGGCCGGTTTCCCACAACAGCCAGCATGTTGTAGGCGAAGGAGGTTTCCAGCGGGGTGTATTTATAGAGCGCGTTGATAATAATGTCCGGGATGGTCCCGCGCTTCAGATCCAGCACAATGCGGATGCCCTTGCGGTCTGACTCGTCCCGAAGGTCGGAAACTCCCTCGATCTTGCGCTCGTTCACCAGAAACGCGATCTTTTCCACCAGAACGGACTTGTTCAGCGCATAGGGGATCTCTCGGATGACAATGGCTTCCCCGCCTTTCTTGCGGGTCTCCACCTCCACCTTGCCGCGCACCTTCACCGATCCGCGCCCGGTGGTAAAGGCGTCTTCCAGCCCCTTGCCCGCATACACATAACCACCGGTGGGAAAATCCGGCCCCTGCACGTAATCCATCAAATCGTGCACCGTGCATTCGGGGTCGTCCAGCATATGCAGCAGCGCCCCGCACAGTTCCCCCAGGTTATGCGGGGGAATGTTGGTGGCCATGCCCACAGCAATGCCCGAAGTGCCGTTGAGCAGCAGGTTCGGTACCTTGGTGGGCAGAACCGCGGGCTCTTCCAGCGTATTGTCATAGTTGGGGCGGAACTCGACGGTTTCCTTGTCAATGTCTGCCAGAAACTCGCCGGCAAGGCGCGACATGCGCACTTCCGTATATCGCATGGCCGCCGCGGCGTCGCCGTCGATGGAGCCGAAGTTGCCTTGCCCATCCACCAGAACGTCGCGCATGGAGAATTCCTGGGCCATGCGCACCAGGGCGTCATACACCGCGCTGTCGCCGTGCGGGTGGTATTTACCGATAACGTCACCGACCACGCGGGCCGATTTTTTCGGCGGGCGCATATACGAGTTGCCAAGCTCGTGCTGGGCGAACATAATGCGCCGGTGCACGGGCTTGAGACCGTCACGCACGTCCGGAATGGCCCGGCCGATAATGACGGACAGCGAATATTCAAGGTACGACTTGCGCAGTTCCTTCTCAATGCTGACAGGAGGCCTGGCGGGAACTTCCGTGGGAGTTTGGGACATATGTTATTTATTCCTTTACGTAGCAACGCCTGCCTAGCAACGCAGACTATTGCAGCCAGTTAAGAGAATACACGAGATATTCCATGGATTTTGCAATACTCTCAGGCGCGTTTTCGTCCTGAATCCAACTGATGCCCAGCAACCGGTCCCCGTGTATGAACACGGACGCGCTGCGAATGCGGGTAACGCTGCCGTCAATGACGCGGGCATCCACCAGCAGCAGAAAGTCATTGCCCGCCTCTATGAAGTCTGTGGACGTATCCTTCAGCTTCATCCTGCGGTCCACTTCGTAGGCTTTTTTCAGGGCCGAAGCAAAGGCATCCGAAAAACCGGCCCCCAAAACCTCCCGCTCCTTGCTGCTGGAAGACTTCAAAAGCTCATAAAATTTGCCCATGCCCGTGGGCATATAGCTGACGCAAAATGCGTTTTCTACCTTTCCCGCAGCGTCCATCCGCCAGCCGATCAGCTTGAGCCGGGGCGGCTGCAAGTCCGCCCCGTCAAAAATCGCGCTCACCTGCTGCGGAATGTGCTTCTCAAAATCTTCCGTAGCAATCTGCCAACCCTCCGGAACATCCAGACTGAACGCCGGATCGGGCTGCACGACCTTCGCCCCGGCCACACAGGGCAACACAAGAAACAGAGCAAGCGCCAATGCAATAGCTTTAGCTTTTTTCATGGTGTGTGCCTCCGGCGGCCAAAGGGGCGCCGCCCCTTTGGAATCCCCGGCAGGGGGGTGACCCCCCTGCACCCCGCAATTGTCATTGTGAGGCGCCGTGCCGGTTTGAGTTGTCGTGCTCTGCCTTCTCTCCCGGTTGTGAGAAGGAGATATTGCCGCATAGTTCAAAAAGCTCAGGAGCCGGGAGCGGATCTTATATCACAAGCAAAGCGCCCGATAACTTTTTTTTAATATACAACCATGCGCCATTAAAAGTTATCTACGCTTCAAAACACACAACTCATGCCCAGGAATCGCCTGGATTCAAGATCCGCTGCCGGTTCCTGAGCTTTTTACCCTTCAGGGCACGCCATCCTGTTCTCAATCGAGAGCAGCGCCCGCGCTCAACAATTCAAGCCACCGATCGGCCCACGCACCCCTAATGGGGATGCAAGGGGGTGACCCCCTTGCCGGGAGTCCAGAGGGCAGAGCCCTTTGGCAGGTGCAGGACAGCGTCCTGCCCGCCGGAGGCATTAAATATCCAGATCCTGCACGCTCAGCGCGTTGCGTTCAATGAACTCTCTGCGGGCTTCGACGCGGTCGCCCATGAGTTCTTCGAAGGCGTCGCTGGCTTCTTCGGCGTCGTCGATGGTCACTTGCAGGAGCACGCGGTTTTCGGGGTTCATGGTGGTGACCCAGAGCTGTTCCGGGTTCATTTCACCGAGACCTTTGTAACGCTGGATATTGATGCCTTTGCGGGCCTCCTCGAACAGGGCCTTTTCCAGGTTGAAGAGGCCCTGGACCGGGGTTTCCCCGTCTTTACGCGCGATGACGAAGGAAGTGCCGCCGCACAGTTCGCGGATGGCTTCGCGGGCGGTCCAGGCCTGCCGGTACATCTTGGAACTGAAGAATTCCGGTCCCAGTTTGGTGCGGTGCCCGTTTTTATCTTCAAAGATGATGCGATGCAGTTGCTCTATCTCTGTTTCTTCGGTCTCCAGACGCAGGGAGAAACCCTGCTCGAGAATCCAGTCCTTGAAGGAGGCCAGCTCCGTGGTGTCATCGATGAACCACTGGGGATCCAGGAGAGAAGGGTAGCGGACAAAGGCCATGAACAGAGGTTCGGCTATGTTGGCCAGTTCCGCGTCGCGCAGACGCGCGCCGATGAAGGCTATATCCTTGGCGAGCTTGATGATGCCTTTGCCGTTGAAGCTGTGGCCGGTCGGGGTATTCAGGGTCACGTCCTTGCTGACGCGGTCCAGGAGAAAGGCATTCAGCTCGGCATCGTCCTTGATGAATTTTTCAAACTTGCTGGAATGCGCCCGGTAGAGGGGCGGCTGGGCAATGTACAGGTAGCCTTTTTCGATGAGTTCGCGGTACTGCCGGAAGAAGAAGGTCAGGAGCAGGGTACGGATGTGCGCCCCGTCCACGTCGGCGTCGGTCATGATAACAATGGTGTGGTAGCGCAGCTTGGAGAGGTCAATATCACTTTCGCCGCCCACAAGGCCAATGCCCGCGCCCATGGCCGTGATCAGGTTTTTGATTTCCTTGTTGGCCAGCATTTTGTCGAAACGGGTGCGCTCTACGTTCAATATCTTGCCGCGCAAGGGCAGGATGGCCTGGGTTGAGGGGTCCCGGCCTTGCTTGGCTGAGCCGCCCGCGGAATCGCCTTCCACGATGAACAGTTCGGAATCCGTCGGGTCTTTGGACTGACAGTCAGCCAGCTTGCCGGGCAGGGAGTTATCTGACAGGGCACCTTTACGCCGCACCAAGTCTTTGGCCTTCCTGGCGGCATCCCGGGCCCGGGCCGCATCCACGGCTTTGTCGATGATCAGCTTGATATCTTTGGGGTTCTCTTCAAAGTAAACTGTCAATTTGTCATAGACAATACCACCCACAATACCGGCCACTTCGCTGTTGCCCAGCTTGGTCTTGGTCTGGCCTTCAAACTGCGGGCTGGGTAGTTTGACTGAAACCACGGCTGTAAGGCCTTCGCGCACGTCGTCGCCGGACAGGGTCATCTTGAGCTTTTTATTCAGCTCGGAGTTTTTGAGGTAGTTGTTGATGGCCCGGGTCAGGGCGGTTTTAAAGCCCTGCAAATGGGTGCCGCCTTCCTTGG
>JAVBTB010000039.1:0-7391 GCA_031556355.1 Desulfovibrio sp.
ATTGAAAAGATGTGGAGTAAAGTCAAAGGGGTGTTACGAGAGATGGCCGCAGAAGATTCAGATTCTCTTCTCGAAGCAATCCGGGCAGCCTTTGCCCGGATCACTTCTGAGAATGCAAAAGGCTGGTTTGAAAGTTGTGGGTATTTTCAATTTTAAAATGCTTTAAAACAAATTCTTTTTGAGGTTATCTGAGAGATCGCATTGCCTCCGGCGGCCAAAGGGACTGAGTCCCTTTGGAATCCCCAATAGGTGACTGCATAGCTCTCATCATTTGACGAAAACGACGTTCCCAGCCCAGTCCCGGTTCCGTCACTCTTCCGGACGTCCTCCACTATACAATGACTGCACCAGATCCACGCGCCCGTCAGCGCGAAAGACTACTCCTTCTTCCTCCAGCAGCCTCCGCTGGCGCTCCTCTCCGCCGAAAACAGCTCCCGGAGCCATCTGCCCCAGCCTGTTCACCACCCGGTGGCAGGGCAGGTTTCTGCCTTCCGGGGCGGAACTCATGGCATATCCCACGTAGCGCGCCGAACATTCGCCGTCCAACCAGGCGGCGATCTGCCCGTAGGTCATGACCTTGCCGGGCGGAATACGGGCCACCAGGGCGTAGACCCGTTCAAAGAACTTTCCAGAGGCGCGTACGCGATGCATGTGGCAGACCTGAAGAAGTGTTTTTACGCGCAAATTGCCCCTTGCTGCCTTTGCCGGTATACTGAACACAACCGGAGGCTCCTTTCAGAGCTATGGCCCGGAAGAGCCTGCCGGAACCATCCCCATCCCAAGGAGGCAGGTATGGATCTGCAACTGCAAGGCAAAGTGGCCGTGATTACCGGCGGCGCAACGGGCATCGGCAGAGCCTGCGCGGAAGGTTTTCTGCGCGAAGGCTGCCGGGTGGCGGTGTGTTCACGTTCCCAAAACAAACTGGAGGCCATCAGAACGCACTTTGCCTCCTATGGCGACGCCTTTCTGGCCGGACAGGCCGACGCCGCCGACTCCGATTCCATCGCCGCCTTCGCCGCCTCTGCGGCGCGCCTCGGCGGCGGCACTCCCGGCATCGACATCTGGATCAACAACGCGGGCATCTTTCCGGGCGGCCCTGTCCTGGAAATGAGCGACAAGGACTGGGACAATCTGATGCGCGTCAACGTCAGCTCCGTCATACGGGGCAGCCGGGCGGCCCTGCCCTGGCTCAAGGCGCGCGGCGGCGGAGTGATCATCAATGCCGCCTCTCTGGCCGCAAGCAATCCCTCGGTGGGTACCGGCCCTTATGCCGCCACCAAAGCCGCCATCGCGAGCCTTACCCGCGTGCTTGCGGCGGAACTGGCACCGGACGGCGTACGGGTGCTCGCCTATGCGCCGGGCCTCACCCGCACGGGCATGACCACCTGGTACATAGAAAGCAGAGGGGAAGCGATACTCGACGAAATTCCCCTGCGCCGCCCTGCCGAACCTGAAGAAATAGCCGGACCCATTATCTTTATGGCCTCTCCCCAGGCGTCCTACATGACCGGTAGCAGCATCGCCATCAACGGCGGTACCGGCAGCGTGCGCAATGCCGCCAGCGCCTGGCAAAACAGGAAAAACGGCTAAACCACGCTGAGTTCTCTTCATTAACGCCCCGCCTCCCTGCTCCAGGGCGGCGGGGCGTTGTCGCGCAACACGCTTTCTATTTTTCCGGCATCAGGGCAATGGCAGCGAGAGGGGGAAGCGTCAGGGACAGGGAAGCGCCCTTGCCCCACTCCGTGTATTCCGGCCGGAGCGGATAGGGATTGCCCATGTTGCTGCCTCCGTAGTAGGTGCTGTCCGTGTTCAGAACCTCTTTCCAGACAGCGTCCTGCGGGCAAGGGATGTGGTACCCGCTACGCACCACGGGCGTAAAGTTGAAGACCCAGAGCACGGGGGGATGGCCCCCGGCGGCGCGGACAAAGCTGTAAATCGAGGACTCGTAGTCCGCGCAGTCCACCCAGGAAAATCCTGTCCAGTCATGGTCGTGCAGGTGCATGGCCCCTTCCCGGCGCAAAAGGCCGTTCAGATCGCGCACCAGGGTGCGGATACCGTTGTGCGCGGGAAATTCGAGCAGCTTCCAGTCCAGCTCGCGTTTTTCGCTCCATTCGTTCCACTGGCCGAACTCGCCGCCCATGAAGAGCAGCTTTTTGCCGGGGTGGGCCCACATATAGGCGAACAGAAGGCGCAGGTTGGCCTGCTGCTGCCACATGTCCCCCGGCATCTTGGACAGAAGCGCGCCCTTACCGTGCACGACTTCGTCATGGGACAAAGGAAGCAGAAAGTTTTCCGAAAAGGCGTACAGGAACGAAAAGGTCAGGGCATTGTGGTGGTACTTGCGGTGGATGGGCTCTTTGCTCATGTAGTTCAGGGTGTCGTGCATCCAGCCCATGGTCCACTTGAAGGTGAAGCCGAGGCCGCCCGCGTACACCGGGTGGGAAACGCCGGGCCACGAGGTGGATTCTTCCGCCAGGGTAATGGCGCCGGGCACCTGGCCGTGCACCACCGCATTCAGTTCGCGCAGGAACGCGACAGCTTCCAAATTTTCGCGCCCACCGTACTTGTTGGGTTTCCATTCCCCGGGCTTGCGCGAATAGTCCAAGTAGATCATGGAGGCCACGGCATCCATGCGCAGACCGTCGATATGGAATTCCTTCAGCCAATACAGGGCGTTGGAAAGCAGGAAGTTTTTGACCTCGTGCCGGCCGTAGTTGAAGATAAAGGTTCCCCAATCTGGATGGGTACCCAGACGCGGGTCTTCATGTTCATAAAGGGCGGTGCCGTCAAAACGGCCGAGCCCCCAAAAATCTTTGGGGAAGTGGGCCGGAACCCAGTCCAGAAGCACCCCGATGCCCGCCTGGTGGCAGACGTCGATCAGATACTTCAACTCGTCCGGCGACCCGAAGCGGGAAGTGGGAGAAAAGTACTGCCCGGTCTGGTAGCCCCAGGACTGATCCAGGGGGTGCTCGGCCAAGGGCATGAATTCAATGTGGGTAAAGCCCAGATCCTTCACGTACGGCACGAGGGTTTGGGCCATGTCCGTGTAGGTCTGGAACGGATGGACGGCGTCGCCAGGCCTGCGCCAGGAACCGGCGTGCGCCTCGTAAATGGATACGGGTTTGTCCAGATGCGGACCGGCCTCGGCCCGGTGGCGCATCCACTCACCGTCTCCCCACTGATAGTTGCCGAGGCCTCTGGTGATGGAGGCCGTGCCGGGGCGGTATTCACTGGCAAAGGCGAAGGGATCGGCCTTGTAGACGATTTCGCCTGTGGCCCCTTTGATGCCTATTTTGTAGAGCCTGCCCGCGGGCATACCCGGCACAAAGGCCGCCCAGATGCCGGAACTGCCCACCGGAAAAAGTGGGATCTCGCCCCAGTTCCAGTAGTTGAATTCTCCGGCAATACATACTTCCTGAGCGTTGGGAGCCCATACGGCGAAGGAAAAGCCCGTTTCCCCGCCTTCTTCATGGGGGTGCGCGCCGAGAATCCTGTACAGATCCCAGTGTTGCCCCTGCCCGAAGATATGCAGATCAAAAGGGGCAATATACAGAGGACGACTTTTATCTTGCTTCATTTAGGGGAGCCTCAAACGGATTTTACGGTATACGTCCGCATACTCACGGCTGGAACGTTCCCACGTGAATGCCTGGTTCATGGCCCGGACTACCATCGCCTTCCACGCCTTCTGGTCCGTATCCCAAAGGGTCACAGCCTCCTTGATGGCGTCAAGAAACTCATCGGGGGTGCTGTTGGTGAAGATGAAGCCGGTGGCGTCTTCCGCCGGCCAGGGAATGATGGTGTCCCTGAGTCCCCCGACAGCGGTCGCCACAGGCGGCGTGCCGTAGCGCAACGCGTACATCTGGGTCAGGCCGCACGGCTCATAGCGCGAGGGCATCAGGAAGATGTCGCTTCCCGCCTGCATGCGGTGGGCCAGTTCTTCCGTATAGCCTACGATGGCGGAAAGCCTGCCCTGGTAATTTTCCATAAGCTGCAGCACCCGCGCCTCGTGTTCGAGCTTGCCTTCCCCGAGCACGATGACGCCCACGTCCATCTGCATCAGGGCGGGAATGATCTCGTTCAGCAGATCTATACCCTTTTGCCCGCGCAGACGGCCGATAAACCCGAGCAAGGGCCGCTTTTCCATCCTGGGGTCAAGACCCAAATCGCGGATCAGGTCATGCTTGCACGCTTCCTTCCCGTCAAGGGAAGAGGCCGAATAGGGCGCGGGCAGGTATTGATCCTGCGAGGGATCCCACACCTCGTAATCCGCCCCGTTCAGGATGCCGTACAGGTTCAGTTCGCGCTTGCGCAGAATGCCGTCCAGGCCGCACCCGAACTTTTCCGTCAGGATCTCCCGCGCATAGCTCGGGCTGACCGAGGTAACGGCATCGGCATAGGCGATGCCGCCCTTGAGCATGTTCACATCGCCGTAATATTCTATGCCTTCCATGTTCCAGGCCTCGGCGGGCAGTCCGCAGGTATCGAACAGGCGCGAAGAAAAGCGCCCCTGAAAGGCCAGGTTGTGAATGGTCAGCATGGTGGCCGTGGAAGCCCAAAAGGGATGCGTCCGCCGCAAAAAATGGATATAGGCGGGCAGCATGGACGTCTGCCAGTCGTGGCAATGCACCACGGCAGGAGGTTCGCCCAGCCGTTCCATCAGGGCAATGGCCGCGCGGCAGAAAAAGATGAACCGCTCGGCATTGTCGAAATAATCGCCCTTGTGGTCGTTGTAATAGTAACGCCGGTCGAAAAATTCACCCCGGTTGATGAAGTACACCGGCACCCCGTGGTACTCCGTTTCATACACATCGGCCGTGATCGGATCCCAGGGGTACCCCACGTCGCAATCCGAGATGCTCAGGCGAATATGGTAGTTGCTGGTGCTGATGCGCCCGTAGAACGGGGTGATGACGGCGCTCGGCACGCCATGGCGGTGCATGGCCACGGGGAGCGCGCCCATGACATCGCCCAAGCCGCCGCTTTTGGAGAAGGGGTACATTTCTGAAGTGACGAAAAACACTCGTTGCGGCATCATGTCCTCACTTATCAGAGGGAGCTTGATGGTTCAGAAAATCAGCAAGAATGGCGGCGTGATCAAAGGCCAAAGGTTCGGGCAGGGCGTCTGCCGGAAAAAAACGGGCGGCCGCGGCATCGTCGCCGCCGCTGATGTCGTCGGGATTTTCCGCGACCGCAGTAAACACGGTGCTTATGGTGTGCAGCCGGGCGTCGCGCGCCGGGTCGGAGTATACGCCGAGCAGCGACTGCAACCGGACGCGCAGGGAGGTTTCCTCCAACGCTTCGCGCCGGGCGGCGTCTTCCACGGTTTCACCGTAGTCCACAAAACCGCCGGGCAAGGCCCACCCCAGGGGAGGAAATTTGCGCTCAACCAGCACAATACCCCGCTCCGGATGAAAAATAACCACATCCACCGTAGGCACGGGGCTTTTACGTTCCTGTAACCAGGGGGGACGAGAACTGGGCGATTCCGGCACCGACACAGGCTCCTTTTCGATGTTCCGCACTCTACCTTGGGATGCAGCCGCCCGTTGCGGCCGCATATCCGTTCTTCATACGCTTTTTGCCGTCACATGCAACAACATCCTATATGTACAATTCTATTTTCGAGAAATCTTCCGCAATCTATTCTTTTTTTTGGTGTCAGAATAGCGGTTTTTGCAGCCAAGCACAAGGCAAACACCTTTGTGCGACAAAAAAGCCGAAAGAGCGGCGGCTTCTTTCGGCATGAGTACAGAGGAAATTCCCTCTTCCGCGTGCGTGGGCGCAGTGTCCGTCGCCCGTGCGACGCGGCATATGAAGAGACCTTGGGAGTCTCCGCACAGAACGCGAGAGAGGGCGTAGCGGGAAAAAATCAGACGCATTCCTGCGCGGCATTCTCCACGGCAAATCCGGCGTCCCTCAAGACGCTTTCCGTAATCACGCCCTGACGAAGAATACGCACAACGCTTCCCTCACGGCTTTGCACCACATCAACGACTGTGGACGAAAGTCCGCCGGGGGGAGGGGGGCCTTCTTCGTATATACCTGCCGTGCCGGCAAGCAGTTCAGGCGAGAGATCTTCCCGGCGCGCAGCGGAAGGCTCACCGCTGATGTTGGCGCTGGAAGCCACCAGCACCATCCCGGTGGCTATGCACAGCTCAAGTACCGCCGGATGAGGCGAAAACCGCACGGCAATGCGCCCCGCGTTGGCAGTGAGCAGGTCAGGCACTTCCGGATGTGCAGGCAGTACAATGGAAAGAGGCCCCGGCCAAAAGCGTTCCATCAGCAGGGCTGCCGTGTCCGGCACGTGGGCGGCCACCCGCCCCACTTCCTCGCGCGCGGCGATAACTACGGGCAACGGCATGTTGAGGGCGCGTTTCTTGATGCTGAAAATTATCCCTACCGCGTCCGGGTCCAGAGCGTTACAGCCAAGCCCGTAAAACGTCTCGGTGGGGAACACTATCGCCCTGCCTTCCCGCAGAGCATGGCACGCGTCCTCAAGTGAAAGAGTTTGCGTATTCACCGCGACCTCCCGCGACAATCATTTGCCTTTCCGATCCCCACTCCCTATACTGCCCCAGAAAGGCAGAACGTGGGCGCTGCCTCGTTGCACGGCAACAGAGCCTTTGTACCGCACCAAGCGAACCCAAACCAAAAGACACAGCGGCAAACCGTTCCTCATGCAATAGGAGGAATTATAACAGGCCGGGGCGGGACTGACAAGGAATACCGCGTCTGCATCCCGCACTCCTGCAACTGTAAACTTTACTTACCCGGAATCCCTTCATGAAACAAATACGCCTTGTTGCCGTCGGCCGGCTGAAGACGCCCCATTGGCGGGCGGCGGCGGAACATTACCATACGCGGTTGTCACACACCGTGCGGGTGGAAGAAATCATCGTCAAGGACGCCGACGCTTCCCTGCCTGTTGCCCGGCGCATGGAGGAGGAAACCGCCCGCCTGCTGGCAAAAGCGCCCTCGGCGGATACCCTGATCTGCCTTGACGAACGCGGCGCCTGCCTCACCTCGGAGCAGTTCGCGGCTCTTTTGCACGGCCTTTTCGATACCGGCAAAACGCCCTGCTTTATTATAGGCGGCGCATACGGGCTTACGGATCAGGCCCGCGCGCGGGCCGCCCGCTGTCTGGCGCTCGGCCCCATGACCCTGCCCCACGAACTGGCCCGCGTCATGCTGCTGGAACAGCTCTACCGGGCGGAAAGCATCATGGCCGGAACCGGATACCACCACTAAGGGCTTGTCCATACATACGCGTTTCGCGGCCAAATACTTCGTCAAAGCCGTTTTTTGCTCCGGTCGAGTACGATAAGAGTACACTCCCTCCGCAAAAAACGGCTTTTCCTCGTCTTTGCCTCGCGCTCCACGTATGTATG
>JAVBTB010000080.1:0-16788 GCA_031556355.1 Desulfovibrio sp.
CAAGTGGGATTTCTTCCAGTACACGAAGTACGTCCTGCTGGATGCCAACGGCCGCCCCGATACGAACCTGTCGGTAACATTTAGCTTCCAGGCTCAGGATAACGATGGTGACTTTATTCGTTCCACCATTGTCACCGACCATCAGCATATGGTCTTCAACCTGCCTCCGGTGGCCTACGACGACTATAATACTATCACCGAAAGCGGGGCGAAGGCCGTTGCCGGCAACGTGCTGCTCAACGATGTGGATCCGGAGGGGCATCTCCTCTCCGTGACCTCTGCGGGCACGTATCAGGGACAGTACGGGACGGTCACCGTTCAGGCCGACGGCACTTATACGTATTCCCTGAACTCCAGTAACTCCGCCGTGCGCGAACTGTTCGGCAATGACGCGGGCGATGCCGCCCACTACAACAACAAGCTTGTGGACAGCTTCTCCTACACGATATCCGACGGCAAGGGCGGCACGGATACTGCCCGCCTGAGCATTGATATCACCCCGGAAAAGACCGTTGTCGGCACCGGCGGGCATGATGCTCTCTACGGTGGTGGCGGCAACGATGTCATTACAGGCGATGCCGGCGGGACATGTTCCTCTTCGGAGCCCAAGGCGTATAACATAGCCATCGTGTTTGACCGGTCCTGGAGCATGTACCGGCAGGCTGACGGCACCGACCAGGGCCCGGAGCACAACAAGATGGCGTGCGCCAAGGAGGCGGTCTCCTATCTGGTAAGCCAAATCCAGGCACTGGCCGCCACCCCTGACGTAACAGCCAATATCAGCCTGATCGGCTTCTGCGAGACTTCCAAACTTAATATCTCACTGCAGGATTTCAGCACTCCTGCCAAACTACAGTCATTCATCAATGCTCTGAACGCACTGGACTATGGAAACGGCACAAACTTTGAGGCCGCATTCCTGCAGACCGCCAAATGGTTCCTGGGGCAGCCGACCTCCACGGCGATCAACGGCAAGCAGGTGGCATATGAAAACGTCACCTACTTCCTTACCGATGGCGAGCCGGTGAGCGTCATCCCCGATCGCTATGCCTATGACCCGTTCGGAAGCTTTAATCTCGCCGGCTGGATGCCGGGAGAGACCAGGTCCGGATACGGACAGTATGGATATCGGGCACAGATAAACGGAGACGGGTCGATCTATATATATAGGGACGGCACCTCCCAAAGTTGGTACCAGGGTAGTATCTACGATATGTTTGAACACCTGGACAGTGTAAAAGTGACCGAAGAAGCAAAGCGGCAGACTTACGCGGCCTTTGACACGTACATGAAGGGCCTGGGTATTTCGGTCAACAGCATCGGGGTGGGCCAGAACGCCTACAAATACATCCTGGACAGGTGCGACAATACCGGTGGTGCCGCGATCATCAGCAATCTCTCCGGGCAGGCTTTAGCCGACGCGTTGAAGGATGAATTGATCTCCGGCGGCAGCGTGGACTGGACCCAGACTCAGGCTGGGAATGACGCCATACGCGGCGGCGACGGCAGCGACATTATTTTCGGCGACGCCGTTACCGCCGACTGGCTGCTGGACAAGCCCGCGTATTTCGGAATGACCCTGCGGCAGCTTAATTCCAGCCTGCGCGGCGGCGACTCTCTGGAAATCGTCAAGGCCTATCTGGCCTATACGCTGCATTCCGGTAACGTCTCCCAGGTTACCAACAGCGAACTGCACGACTTCATCAGCGCCAATGCCTTTGCCCTCGGCGGCAGTGAGGCCAACCGGGGCGGCAATGACGTGCTGTACGGCGACAAGGGTGACGACATCCTGTTCGGCCAGGGCGGCAACGACACTCTGTACGGCGGGGATGGAAACGACATTCTGGTGGGCGGCGCAGGCAGTGACGTGCTTTACGGCGGCAGCGGATCTGACGTTTTCGTGTTCCGCCCCGGCGAAGGCAATGACACCATTATGGATTTCAGCCGGGCCGAAGGCGATATTATCGTGAAGGTCGGCTCCGGCGCTTTCGGTAACATCTCCGGCAACTACACGGCCGAGGATGTCTGGAATGTGGTCGATATCCAGCAGGGGCAGAATCTCTCTGTGTGGGACGGCCAGAACCACATGCTGGTAGGCACGGCCGGGAATGATGCCCTGACGGGCGGTTCCGGCAACGACCTGCTCTTCGGCGGTGCGGGGAACGATCTGCTCTCCGGCGGCTACGGCAATGACCGCCTGTACGGCGGCGACGGTAATGACAGTCTCTACGGCGGCGCAGGCAACGATACCCTGTCAGGCGGTGCGGGCAATGACGTGCTCGACGGCGGAGACGGCAACGACGTGCTGTACGGCGGCACGGGCAACAATATCCTTACCGGCGGCCTCGGCGCGGACACCTTTGCCTGGACCAGGGCGGACCTTGGCGGCAAGGACGTGATTACCGACTTCTCCAGCACCCAGGGCGACAAGCTGCGCTTTGCCGACCTGCTGGACGGCGGAACGGTCAACGCGTTCATCAAGGGCTCGCATATCCTGCATGAAAGCCTTGATGCGGCGAACCGCACGGTGTCCTTCGCCATTGACGACGCCTCCGGGCACAAGGCGGTGGAACTTCACTTTGCCGCCGGCGATCAGGCCTTTACCAGCGCGGCGGCCGCGTATGCCGGCGCGGCCGGCGATACCGCGGCGCAGGAACAGGCCATCCAGGAACTGCTGATCAGGATTACCACAGCCTAACGGCAGAGCTTCTCTTCCCTCTCTTTTCGCCCTCCGGTTTCTCTGAACCGGGGGGCGAAGCTTTTGGCGCGGTTTCTGCGCAATGAGGGTTGCCCGCACTTGGCGCGGCGTGCTTTTTTACGTATACTGCGGTATTGCCGTTATCATCACCCGCGCACGGGCGCCCCATGCCAGGGTTCCTTTGCAATCTCTACCCCCATCGAGACACCATGCGACTTTTTTATCTGCTTTTTGCCCTGTACGGCCTTGGCCATGTCTACATTTTCATTGCCCTGCGCCGGATTTTCGGAGGAGGCTGGTGGCAGCTTCCAGCCGCGGCCTGGCTCTTGTTCATGGTCTTTTCCTGGTTCTTCCGCCTGGGCAAGCCCGTGGATGGTCTGGGAGAGCTAATGCAGGCCGTGAACTTTATCTGGATGGGCTTTGCCATTCTGCTCTGTTACTGTCTGCTGGCTGCCGACCTTTGGGTCTTCGCGCTGCGTTTCCTGGCCTGGCTGACCAAGGCTGATCTGTTGCAGGGCGCGGCAAAGATACTGACAGGAGCGCGCTATCTTCCCTATGCCTTCGGGGCGGGGCTGCTGCTGTTCGGCTATGCCGTGTATGAAGCGCAGACCCCCCGCGTGGTCAATGTATCCCTCGCCACGACAAAGCTGCCGGCAGGCTCGCCGCCGCTGCGCATTGTGGGCATTGCGGATGTGCATATCAGTTCCCTCATCGGCCCCTGGATGCTTGAACGCATGCAGAAGCTCGTTGCCGCGCAGGATCCCGACATACTCGTTCTTGCGGGCGATCTGGTGGATACGGACATGTCCCGCCGGGACGCCGACGCCGCCATCCTGCGCGAGTTTCCGGCCCGTCTGGGCAAGTTCGTCATTACGGGGAATCATGAGAAATACCGCGGCCTCGCACAATCGCTGGTCTTTTTCAAGAAAGCGGGATTCCACGTCCTGCGCGGCGAAACCGTGGACGTGGGCGGCATACGCATCGGCGGGGTGGATGATAGCATCTTTTCCGGGGAGTTTACGCCTGATACCACGGATGTGCTGCGCATTCTGCCTGAAACGCCGGGAGAGCGTTTCTTTTTGCTCCTGAACCACAAGCCCTATGTCGACGAGCAGGCCGTGGGCCGTTTTGATTTGCAGTTTTCCGGCCATACCCACGGGGGGCAGATCTGGCCGGGCATTCTGTTCACCAGCCGTATCTACGGGGTGGAGCAGGGGCTGAACATTCTGAGCAGGCCGGACGGGCGGCGCGGCTTGCTGTTCGTCACCAACGGCCTGGGGTTCTGGGGACCGCCCATACGCCTTTTGGTTCCGCCGGAAGTCGTGGTGATTACCCTGCGTCCGCAGGAAGCCGGGACGCAATAAAAAAAGCCGGGCCTGCCGCTTCTTCACGCTACAGACCCGACGGCGCCAAGCGCAGGTGTCCGCATGCAACTCACAGAGCCTCAGAGGAGCGGGCATGGTTGCGATGGGATGCGCTAATCGATAAACGTGTCCGGCGAGCCGGTAGTGATTGTCGCCCCGCAGGCCGTTTTTGACCCCACATGCGCAACTTCGCGCAGTTCGCCGGAGATTTGCGAAGCGCCGGTTACGATGGGATTGGGGCCGTGTTCCCGGCAGTCATAGATATCGCCAACTCGTGCCACAGGCCTGCCGTTAACAAGAGTATTATCCGCGCCTGTAATGATCTCGCCGCCGTGGCTTCCGGTATCCCCAAGCCGTGCAACAGATGTTTTTGCCATGGTGATTCCCCCTGCAATATAACGCAGGCCACTGTAGAAAACTCTGTCTTTCTTATAAATAGCAATATATCTGAGAGATTGTGGCTTCTCCGGCAGTACGTTTCGGGCAGGGGACCGGGACCGCAAGGTGCACTTACGCAAACCGCGCAACGGTATAGAATGGGCTTTCGTTCTGAAAGCGCCCCATCGTGCCCCGCACGGCAGGGGAGGAAAACCATCTCTTACCGAAGGAGGTTTGCATGAGCAACTTTTGCACGGCGCCAGCCGCGCCCCCCGCAACCCCGGCAGCCGGAGCCTCCGGCCCGCCGCCGGGCAAGGACGTTGCCGCTCCCGCCAGGACGGGGGCGGACGGTGCCTACATCCGTAATTTTATCCACGCCAGGGAAGGAAACATTTACCGGGTGTACATACCCTGTGACCGGTCCGGAGTACCTCTGGACAAAAGCGGTCCCACCATCGGTGCGGGGTTTGACCTTGGCCAGCACGCCGCCCACGAGATTCGTGCCCTGTCCTTTCCTCCGGAACTGGCGGAAAAACTTCTGCCCTATGTGGGCAAAAAGGGCATGGAAGCCAAGGCGTACATCGCAAAGCATCCCCTGGCCCTGTCCAGGGAGGAGATTGAGCGTATCAATACGGCGGTGATGGAGCGGCACTTGCGCAACGTCGCCACCCGGGTCGTCCGGGAACTGACCCTTGCCCGTTCGGCGGCACGGGCCGCCGAAGCGCAGGGCAAAACCGTGGTCTGGCCGACCCTGGAATCTTTTGCCGAACTGCCCCGGCAGGCCCAGGCGGCCCTTGCCTCGCTGCTGTACCAGTACGGCCCCAATTCCAGCCTGGCGCGAGGGATTATCCGGGAATTGCTGTTCAAGGACTATGGGGCCGCTGCCCGGCAGTTTCGCCTGATAGCCGACCGGGACGGGTACAAGTATCCCACCCGCAGAAAAGAGGAGGCGGCACTGCTGGAAGAGATCGCCTGACAAGGGCGCCGCCGTGGCATCTCCCCTGCCCCGCACCGGCCCGATCGTCTCTTGCAGGTGCGGGGCAGGGGAGATGTATGTGGATAAGCCGTTCCGTGCCTCCTACGCAGTGCGCGGGGTGATGACCGCTATTTCCTGGGCGAGGTCCGGGCAGCCCGTGAACAGATGCCCCGGCGAGACAAACCCGGCGTAATTGCTCATAAGGTGCTCCAGGGGTTTTTTGCCCCAGTCCGCACCGTCCCTGTCGAGCCGCGGCGCGGGCTTCTCCGGGGAATCCGCCAGTTCCAGCAGCGAGGCAAAACGGACTAACTCCTCATACAAATCTTCCTCCAGCCTGTCCTCTTCCGTATCGGGGCAGGTCTGCGCCGCTTCCGCAGAGAATTCTTCCTCGCCAAGGAGGATAAGCAGGGCGCAGCACAGCGTTTCCACATCAAACCTGCCGGCGGTTTCAAAGAACTTGCAGACCGAGCACGTCTCCTCCTCCGCCGGGGAAGGGCCGGATGCCGTCCAGGCCAGAGCCTGGGAAAGCAGGTTCGGCTCCCCCGATGCCGTGGTACGGTCTCTGTGCGCAATCTGCAGGCGAAACCCGGCTTCCTCATACATTTCATAGACCAGCTGCGAACAGGTCGCGCAGTGTTTGTCCGGCGATGTTCTGTGGTCAATGGCTTTGGCCAGCCGCATGCACAGGGCGGACAGCAGATTTTTGACAGCCCAGTGCGCGTTGGGCTTCCAGGAGTTGAAGGCAAGCAGGACGCCCACCATGACCAGGTTGCCCATGCTGTAAGGATCCCCGGCCTCCAGATGTTTGCGGGCGACCTTGCGCAAGGCCGGGCCGCTGTCGTTGCAGCGCGTATGCCTGCGGACATATACGGTTCGTTTGCCCAGTTTTGTGACTGGGCGGGTGCCGATATGCGGCAGGCCTTCTTCAATGATCTTGCCCTCTCCCAAATACATCGCTGCATGGCTGATGGGAGATTTGCTCAATTTGCAGATCAGCCGGGAAATGCACGAGTCGTCATGCTCAAAAAGGAAGACATCGCCGGGGAGGAATTCGGGGTATGGCATTGTGTCACTCCTGCATAAAAAGCCAGTGGAAGAATCGGCCTCTGAAATAGGCAAGTAAATATTAGTCAAAATAGGATGTTCTGTAAACCTGTATGAGGCCATGCCCATCTTTTGGCGGTGCGTCAGCAAAAGGGCAAGGAACGACCGGGCGGGATGTATCCTTCCGCCTTATTTCTTGCCTTCCTTCGCAAAATGTGCAATTTTTTGCAGATACGCAGGCCGCAGCCTTTTCTTCCATCAAGCGCAAGGAATACCCGTGGAATTCGCCGACCGCACACGCGAACGCAGCACCGTCATCATGGCCGTCCTGACTCTGGTGGTGATCGGGCTTGTGCTGCTGGTGTCCACCTGGCAGACCATGCGCCACCAGCGGGATGCCGAGGAACAGCACCTGTTTCTGAGCACGCGGGCGGTGCTGCTGGCGGTGGAAAGCTCCTTGCGCCGCGGGCCGGTCCGGACGGCGGAAGATCGCCTTACCCCAAGGACTGCGGAATTTTTTGAAGCGCTGGAACGGGACGGCGACGTCCTGTTTGCCGGAATTATCGATCCCCAGGGCGGCAGACTGCTGACCTCATCCATGCACGGCGGCGGCACAGTGGAACTGCCCGGCCCCATGGTGCAGGAGCTTTTTGACAAGGGCGAATGGCACGGCCGCCTGGATGTGGGCGGGCGCACGGCCTATGTGTACGGCAAGCAGCTTGCCCCCCTGCGGGGCATGCACGGCGGCATGCACGTCACGCCCGGCCCGCAGGCCTTTCTGGTCGTGGGAATCGACATGGAAAAGCACTTGGGCGCCTATAAAGGCCACCGCCAGAACGCGTTTTTGCAGGCCGTATATATGCTGGCCGCGGCGGTGTTTACCTGGGGGTTGGGGGTGAGCTTTCTCGCGCGGCGGGAACAGGCCCGCAAGGCCGCCGCCCTGGAACGCTTTCAGGCCAAACTGATCGATAACCTTCCCGACGGGCTGATCACCCTGGATGCGGGCCTGAACATCCGCGCCGCCAATCCTGCCGCCATGAACATACTGCGGCGCGCATCGGACGATATCGTGGGCAAGCCGGTCTCCGCCCTGCCCGAAGATATCGCCAAATGCGCCGTCGCGCATGGGCGCGCGGACTCCCCCGCGGGCTGGCAGCGGGTATCAAGCGGCTCCTCGCACCTGGAAGTCCTTACCCTGCCCCTGGCGGACGACCAGGAGAATGCGTTCCTGCTCATCATCCGGGACAGAACCCAGTTGCGCAGCCTGGAAAAAAGCCTCGCCGACGCGGAAAAGCTGGCCGCCGTGGGTTCCCTTGCCGCCGGGGTGGCGCATGAGGTGCGTAATCCCCTGAGCAGCCTGCGCGGGTTTGCCCAGTACTTTGTCAAAAAGCTTTCTGGTCGCGCGCCCGAAGAGGAATACGCCAGAATCATGGTGCGCGAGGCGGATCGCCTCAACCGGGTGATCACCGATTTGCTCTTTCTGGCCCGGCCGGGCTCCCTTGCCCCGAAGGCGGTGCCCCTTGCGCCTCTTCTGGCGGAAATCAGCCTGCTCCTGCGTTTCGATCTGGAAGGGCAGGGGCTGCAACTCCACACCGAGCTCGGTGCGGCGGAGGTTTTTGCCGACGAGGATATTTTGAAACAAACCCTGCTGAACCTGATCCTGAACAGCCTGGACGCCCTGCGCGAGAGGTACGGGGATACCCGCCGCGCACCCTCCGGCAGGCAGGCGTCCGGAGAAGCCGCATCCCGCCAGGAGGGCGGCAGCCGGGCACAGGGAGCGGGCATTGCCGCCCCTGCGGTGGAGGCGCTTCCGCAGGATGCCTTGGTGGTGGTCTCGGGCCGGACAGGGGAGAGCGCCGGCACCGAGGCGCAGTCGGGAGAAGAAACTGGGGCGGCGCCTGGCGTCTGGATTGAGGTGCGCGACAAGGGCTGCGGCATGACGCAGGAGCAGCAGGCGCGGGCGTTTGAAGCCTTTTTTACGGCCAAACAGGGCGGG
This sequence comes from Desulfovibrio sp., assembly GCA_031556355.1. GTDB lineage: Bacteria > Desulfobacterota > Desulfovibrionia > Desulfovibrionales > Desulfovibrionaceae > Frigididesulfovibrio. The sequence goes on from JAVBTB010000080.1 coordinate 8,457, forward strand.
ACCGGTCTGGGGCTTTCTCTGGTGCAGCGGGCCATGCTGGATCATGGAGGGAGCGCGGCCATTATTTCGGAAAAAGGCCACGGCTGTGCCGTGCGCCTGTTTTTTCCGGATGCACGGTAGCTTTGCGGCAGTGGTCATTCATGACGCGCAGGCGATAAGGAACGGGAAGCATGAAGAAACTGCTGGTGATTGACGATGAGCCGGGCCATCGCCTGATGGTGCGGGCGGTAATGGAAGACGCCGGCTGGCAGGTGGAGGAAGCCGCCTCGGGTGAAGAAGGGCTGGACTTTTTCGCCGCGGGCAAGAGTGTCCACGCGGCCCTGGTGGACATGAACATGCCGGGCATTGACGGGCAGACCACCCTGACCCGCCTGCATGAGCTGCGTCCCGGCCTGCCTGTCATTCTGCTGACGGCTTACGGCACTGTGGGCGCCGCTGTGGAAGCCATGAAAAGGGGGGCTTTCGACTACCTGACCAAACCCGCGGACAATGACGAGCTCATTCTTACCCTGAACCGGGCTTGGGAATACAGCAGTCTGCTGCGGGAAAACGACCGGCTGCGCAACGAGCTTTCCGGCGAAAAGGCGCTGCACGGGCTGGTGGGCAAGGGAGCGGCCATGCGCCGGGTGCGCGATTTCATCCGCCAGGCCGGACCCAGCGAGGCCACGGTGCTGATCACCGGGGAATCCGGCACCGGCAAGGAGCTGATTGCCGAAGCGCTGCACTCCGCCGGTTCCCGCAGCCGCCATCCTCTGGTCAAGGTCAATTGCGCGGCCCTGCCCGCCCCGCTGCTGGAAAGCGAACTCTTCGGTTACGAGCGCGGAGCTTTTACCGGCGCGGTGCGGGACAAGCCGGGGCGCTTTCAGCTCGCCTCCGGCGGTACGCTGTTTTTGGACGAGGTGGGGGAAATCCCCCTGGACTTGCAGTCCAAATTGCTGCGAGTACTGCAAGAACGCGTGGTCGAGCCGCTGGGGGCCGTGCGCTCGCGCCCTGTGGATGTGCGCATCCTGGCCGCCACCAACCGCGACCTGCGCGCGGCCGTGCAGGCCGGGCAGTTTCGTGAGGATCTCTTTTTCCGCCTGAACGTGCTGGAGGTGGAGTCCCCGCCCCTGCGCGATCGCCTGGACGATCTGCCTCTGCTGGTCAGCCATCTGCTGCGCAAGCTTTCGGAGAAAAACCGCAAGGAGGTGCGCGGGGTCAGTCCGGCCTTTCTGCAGCAGCTTGCCGCCTACCACTGGCCGGGCAACGTGCGCGAGCTGGAAAACGTGCTGGAGCGCGCCCTTATTTTAAGCCGGGCCGATGTCCTGGAATGCGACGCTCTGCCGCCGCAGATCCTGCATCCCGATGCGCGGTTCCGGTTCGCCCCGGCGGCAGGAGTTTTTTCTCCTGCCGATGCCGGAGGGCCCGGCCCGGATTTTCCCTTTTCCGCAGGCGCGGCAACAGGTTTGGGGCTGTCCGCAGGAACGGCGGCAGGTTTGGACGCGCCGGGAATGCACAGGTATGCGCCGCCGGGGCTGGCCGGTTTGGCGGAAGCGCCCGGCTTCGGGGGAATGTCCGCCGCTCCGAGCGTATCCGGTTCTGGGGGATTTTCCGGCAGCAGGCCGGAAGAGCAGGCCAATGCTCTTGCCTCGCCCCTGGAAGAGGCGGAGCGTGAGGCGTTGATCCGAACCTTGCGGCAGTACAACGGGCATCGGGAAAAGACGGCCGACGCCCTTGGCATCAGCCGCCGCACTCTGCAGTATAAAATCAAGAAATTCGGCCTCACCCGGCGCGGATAACCGGGCGCGGTGGGAGGAGAAGAGAGAAGCATTGAGGGAGGGCACCACAAGGGATTGAATCCCTTGAGGTGCCCTCCCTCAAACTCCCTCCCTCCTTATCCCCGGTATGGGAAGGCGAATTGTGGCGCAAGACTGGCGGTCCGGCAGCTCCGCGACAGGCGGCCTCCGGTTCCGGCGGCGGGTCAGGGCAGATAGTCACAGCCGAACCGGGACATGCGCTCCCCCAGCTCATTGTAGTGGCCGCGGATAACTTCTTCAATGTGGCGGGGATCCTTTGAGCGCACCGCATCCAGCACCTTCCGGTGGCGCTCCACTATTTCGCTGTGGCTGAAGCAGCGAGGCCAGTGTCGGAAGAGCAGGAACTTGGAGACCCGCTGACAGATGTTGCGGGAGTGCTCGGCAATCAGGGCGTTGTCCGTTTTGGAAAGCAGCTTTTCGTGAAAGGCCATGTCCAGTCGGGCAAACTCCTCCGCGTAGCCGGGCGCATTTTCTTCCAGCCGGGCCATCCTCTGCACCAGCGCCTCCAGAGCGTCAAAGCTCTCCTGTGTAAAGCGGTCAACGCTGGCGGCCACCGCCGCCCCTTCGAGCACGCCGCCTATGTAGTAACTGTCTTTAAGCTCCTTGGCCGTAAAGGCGCGGATAAACTTGCCGCGTTGCGGTATGGAAACAATCAGGCCTTCCTGCACCAGCATTTGCAGCGCTTCGCGCACGGGCGCGCGGCTTATGGACAGGGCGGCGGCAAGCTGCACCTCGTTCACCTTGTCCCCAGGCATAAGTTCCCCCCGCAGGAGGGCCTGCTTGATATGCCCTATAATCTGTCCACTGTAGGTCTTCAGTTCCGCCATAGTGTTGCTTGCGCCTCCCGCGTGTACTCAATGCGATGCTATCTGGCTATTTCTACAAGAAATTCTTCATGAAATAAAGCCAGGTTCAGCCTCATTAGAGCAATTTCACTTTGAAATTGCTTGGCATACGCGTAGCGGATGCCCGCGAAGCGTGTCGTTCATATCTTATGATTTCGCTGAATTATGAGAACAATATGATGCAGTTTGCGAAACGATTTATGTATAATTTGAAAGTTAAACTACTCTAATTGCCGTCCGCGAAAAGCTGTATTTTGGGGAGCAGCGGCGCCTCGTCGGCGGGGTATGGTTTTCCGGGGGGGGGGGGGGGTGATGCCCCGGGCGTGGGGGCCGGCCCCGGCAGCGGGGGGGGGGGGGGAGGCGGCCCCCCGGGGGCGGCCCAACCACCACCCCCCCCCCCGCCCCCGGCCCGGAAGCGCGCACGCGCTTCCGGGCCGGAGAGACGCCCCCTTCCCGCATGCTGTCCCGGCCGCATTCCCTTCAGGCCATGCGCGCCGGGAGCTTTTTTACTCTTTTCTCCCACGCTGAAATGCGCTAAGCAATCTGCTTGCGTAAACGCGGCGGCAACCCGGCACATCCGGACCATGCCGCCGCATCAACCATAAGGACCGCAGCATGTCACGGGTCGTCTTTCTTGAGGAGCGCTGCAAGGGCTGCCGTTTGTGCGAAGCCTTGTGCCCCAAAAAAATCATCCATCAGTCCTCGCGCTTCAACCGCCAGGGCTACAAGGTGGTAGAGGTGACGGATATGGATTCCTGTACGGGCTGCGCTTCCTGCGCCCTGATCTGCCCTGACTGCGCCATCCGTGTGTTCAGGTCCAAGAAAGGGGGTGCGTCATGAGCGCGCAAAGAACGGGCGAACGGGTGTTCATCCGGGGCAACGAAGCCGCCGCTTACGGCGCTTTGGCCGCGGGTTGCCGCTGCTATTTCGGCTACCCCATCACCCCGCAGAACGAAATTCCGGAAATGCTCTCCAGCGAGCTGCCCAAGGCGGGCGGCGAGTTCGTGCAGGCGGAAAGCGAAGTGGCCGCCGCCAACATGCTGCTGGGCGCGGCCGCGGCCGGTGTGCGGGCCATGACCTCTTCATCCAGCCCCGGCGTCTCCTTGATGCAGGAAGCCATTTCCTACATGGCCGGGAGCGAGTTGCCCGGCGTCATCATCAACATCAACCGGGGCGGCCCCGGCCTTGGCGACATCGGCCCGGCCCAGGGCGACTATTTCCAAAGCACGCGCGGCGGCGGCCACGGCGACTACCGCACCCTGGTGCTGGGTCCCTCCACCTGCCAGGAACTGTACGACATGATGATTGAAGCCTTTGACCTGGCCTTCAAGTACCGCAACCCGGTGCTGGTGCTGGGCGACGGCATTGTCGGCACCATGAAGGAGCCGGTCACGCTGTGGAAGCCGGAAACGATCGACAACCACGGCGGCGGCAGCTGGCACATTGACGGCGCCAAGGGCCGCGAAAAACGGCTCATCAAGTCCCTGTTCCTGGACGACGGCGCCCTGGCCGGGCAGAACCGCCGCCTGATGGCCAAGTACGAAGCCATGAAACAGGAAGCCCGCGCGGAAAGCTACCTGACGGAAGACGCGGACCTGGTGGTGGTGGCCTACGGCTCCATGGGCCGTATCGCCAAAAGCGCCGTGCGCAAGCTGCGCGGCCAGGGGCACAAGGTGGGGCTGGTACGGCCCGTCACCCTCTTCCCCTTCCCTTCGGATCTGCTGCTCTCGCTTGCTAAGCAGGGCAAGCGCTTCCTGACTGTTGAGCACAACACCGGCCAGATGGTGGACGATGTGCGCCTTGCCATCCGCACCGTGGCTGATTCCGCTTTTCACGGACACATGCCGGGCGACATCCCCGGTTCCGACGATTTTATAGCGCCGATCCTGGGCGCTCTGGGGAGGAAATAATGGCTCCTGATCTTGATGCCGCCATGCCCGTGAACGACACGCAGGGCGCGGTGGACCTCACCCCCCTGGATGGGGAAACCCTGGTCTTTGACGCCCCGGAATCTTTTGTGGACCGGGCCACGCACTATTGCCCCGGCTGCCACCACGGCGTGGCCCACCGTCTGGTGGCCGAACTGCTGGACGAGCTGAAGCTGCGGGAAAAAACGCTCTGTGTCGGTTCCATCGGCTGCTCGGTGTTCATCTACAACTACCTTAACGTGGACGCGGTGGAAGCCCCGCACGGCCGCGCCCCGGCCGTGGCCACGGGCCTCAAGCACGCCCGCCCGGACAATTTCGTGTTCACCTACCAGGGCGACGGCGACCTGGCCTCCATCGGTCTGGCCGAAATCATGCACGCCGCCAACCGGGGCGAGCGCGTCAGCGTGGTCTTTGTGAACAACACGGTCTACGGCATGACCGGCGGGCAAATGGCCCCCACCACCCTGCTCGGCCAGAAAACCACCACCTGCCCCGGCGGCCGCTGCCTGGAACGCGAAGGAGGCCCCATCCGCATGGCGGAAATTATCGGCGGCCTGGGAGGCACTGCTTACGCGGCCCGCGTTTCCCTGGACAGCGTCAAAAATATCCGCGACGCCAAAAAGGCCCTGCGTCGCGCCTTTGAGGTGCAGGTGGAAAATATCGGCTTCGGCTTCGTGGAACTTTTGTCCGGCTGCCCCACCAACTGGCACATGGACGCGGTACAGGCCAACACCCGCATCCGCGAGGAAATGATCCCCTACTTCCCTCTCGGCGTTTTTAAAGACGTGAACACCCTGGTTCAGGAGGAGATGTGATGAGCCTGTATCAGGACGTGATCATGGCCGGGTTCGGCGGCCAGGGCATTATGCTCATCGGCAACCTTTTGGCTTACGCGGGCATGGAAGCGGGCCTCAACGTCACCTACATCCCGGTCTACGGCCCGGAAATGCGCGGCGGCACGGCCAACTGCACGGTGGTGGTTTCCGAGGAGGAAATCGGCTCGCCCATCATCCGCAAGCCCAAGGGCCTTATCGCCATGAACCAGCCTTCCCTGGAAAAATTCCAGAGCGCGGTGGAAGACGGGGGCGTGCAGGTGTTCAACTCCTCGCTCATAGACCCCGCGCTGGCGAAAAACGCGGGCATACGCAACATCGCGGTCCCGGCCAACGAGATAGCGGACAAGCTGGGCAACACCCGCATGGCCAGCATGGTGGCCCTGGGCGCCTTTGTCAAAGCAACGGGCGTACTGCCGCTGGAACAGGTGCAGACCAGCCTCAAGCACGTTATCGCGGAACGCTACGCCAAGCTCATTCCCGCCAACGCGAAAGCGCTGGCCGCCGGGTACAACCTGGCCTGAATTCTTTGACAGCGTTATTACAGGCCGCGTTCCGCAAGGGACGCGGCCTGTTTTTTGCCGCGCGCCAATCACCTAGCGGGTACTATGTTATTGACCTTGCTAAGAAAAAGCTTGCCTGCTTTTGGAACATTGGGCATAGTTTTTTTAAATTTCATTCGGCTACGCGTTATAGTTTACCTGGGCACTGGCCGCCCGTTGTCCTCATAGAGACCAGGAGGGCGTATGCAGAACGATGTGAAACAGTCCGGACGATGTCGCTGGTGCGCCCTCGCGGTGGGCCTCATAGGCGGCATCCTTATTGCGGTCTGCGTCAGCGCCACCACCAGGGCGACGGATCAGGCCGCGTTCTGCGGCGGCTGCCACGCCATGGCGGAAGCCGCGTGGACCCACAAACAGTCCATCCACGCGCGGGAAGACTGCAACTCCTGCCACCTGCCCGCCGCCCTTGTGGCCCGCATGCCCAAGAAAGCGGCCATCGGCTTTCACGATTTCTACGTCAACACCACCAGTTCCGTCCCCCCGCTGATCGAAGCTTCCAAGAGCATGAAGCAGATCGTCAACGACAACTGCATCCGTTGTCACGGGGCCACCATTTCCAAGGTCAACATGAACACCAAGGAATACTGCACGGACTGCCACCGCGCCGTGCCGCACATGCGTCAAGCCCCTGTTTCGCAAAGGAGGGCCGCCGATGTCTAAACAATTCCCCTTCCTGCTCGTCCTGGCCGCTTTGGTCTGCGTGCTGACCTTTGCCGCCTGTTCGGACATTCCTCCGCCCGCCACCCCCACGTACAACACCGGCCTTGCGGCGGACGAAATCAAGAACTCCGCCTTTGCCAAGCAGTTCCCGCTGCAGTTCCAGACTTACGCCCGCAACAACGCCACGGACATCAGCACCATGACGGAGTACGGCGGCAGCGTGAACTACCGGAAAGAAGACAACTTCGATCCCCTGCCCGAAGGGTACAAGAACACCCAGCCCTACCTGAAAAACCTCTGGCTGGGCTATCCCTTCAGCTACGAATACCGTGCCGCGCGCGGCCACACCTGGGCCATCCGCGACATTCTGCACATCGACCGCATCAACCGCTACGGTGACGGCAAGGCCGGGCTGCCCGCCACCTGCTGGAACTGCAAGACCCCCAAAATCCCCACCTGGGTCAAGGAATACGGGGACGACAAGTTCTGGAGCCTGGATTTCAACAAGTTCCGCACCGCCAAGTCCATCAGCATGGACGACGAAACCATCGGCTGCGCCAATTGCCACGAGCCCAAGACCATGAACCTGGTCATCACCAGCTTCCCGCTTAAAGAAGCCCTGGTGCGCGAAGGCAAAGACCCGGCCAAGCTCTCCCGCAACGAACTGCGCGCCTTGGTCTGCGCCCAGTGCCACGTGGAATACTATTTCACCGACCCCGGCCAGGGCATCAACAAAAAGCCCGTGTTCCCCTGGGACCAGGGCAAGGACCCCGAGCAGATCTACGAATACTACAACGCCCACGGCGACACCAAGACCAAGGGCTTTGAAGGCAAGTTCGCGGACTGGACCCACCCCGTTTCCAAAACTCCCATGATCAAGGTCCAGCACCCGGAATACGAAATGTGGTTCAACGGCACCCACGGCGCCGCCGGCGTGACCTGCGCGGACTGCCACATGTCCTTCACCCGCCTGGACGGCAAGAAGAAGATATCCAATCACCAGTGGCGTTCGCCGCTCAAGGACATCGACACCGCCTGCCGCCAGTGCCATGCGGACAAGACCCCGCAGTACATGAAGGAACGCGTGGAATACACGCAGAAAAAGACTTACAGCCAGCTCATACTGGCCCAGGAAAGCTCCGTGCGCGCCCACGAAGCCGTGCGTCTGGCCAACGAGTTCAGCGGCGCCAAGAACGCCGACTACGAAAACCTGATGATCCAGGCCAAGGAAAACGTGCGCAAAGGCCAGTTCTTCTGGGACTTCGTGTCCGCCGAGAACAGCGTGGGCTTCCACAACCCCTCCAAGGCCCTGGACGCCCTGCTCCGCTCCCAGGAAGCCAGCCGCAAGGCCGTGGACCTGGCCCTGCAGGCCACCAACTACGGCATAGGCAAGGACCTGGAAGGCGATATCAATACCGTGGTGCCGCCCATCCGCCAGCATTCGCGCAAGCTCCAGCAAAGCGCGGAACACCTGGCTTCCCACAAGTGGCTCAAGTACCTGCCCAAGCTGCCGGAAGCTCCGCAAGTCTGGGAAGAAAACAAGTGGATCGGCAAGGATCCTGAGCCGAAGTTCTAAACAAGAATGAATCGGGGGGGGGGGGGGGGGGGGGGGGGGGGGGGGGGGGGGGGGGGGGGGGGGGGGGGGCGGGGCGGCCGGGGGGAGAGGGGGGGGCGGGGGGGGGGGGGGGGGGGGGGGGGGAGCGACGA
>JAVBTB010000064.1:0-23610 GCA_031556355.1 Desulfovibrio sp.
CTTGAAGGTTTGACATACTTACGTTTCCGCGCTGGCGCGGAAGAGCATCCTTAACCAAGGAATATTGTTCTTCTGTTAGTTTCATAAAAAGACATTACAGAAGTTCAATGAATTTTACAATTAGTGTCAACAGGCTCTAGAACATTTCACACTTGAAATGCTCCGCGAGGATTTGCTTCAAATCCTTGCTGCCAAATGATTGTAGGGCGGCTTTGCCGACCGTTAAGTAATCATTTGAAGCGTAAACTACTCTAGTGACGCATCCCTCGCCCAGCGGGCCTCCGCCCAGGTTCGCAGTATATCAAGATGTCCCGGTTTGAGCGCCACCTGAGGCCGTGCCCGGCGTACAGTTTCCAGGGCTTCTTCCAGAGAAACGGCTCCGCCAAAGGCATACAGCCAGGCGACCGCCACAATGGCGCTGCGGGACAGCCCCAAAGCGCAGTGAACCAGCACAGGTCCATGGCACATAAGGCCGTTCAGGGTCACCACGGCCTCTTCCAATTCCTCTTCCGTAGGCGGCACCAGATCCATGCGCGGGCAGCTTGCATAGGCAAGCTTGCTGACCAACGGGCTTCTGGGCCACCCGGCAGCCAGATCCAAAACGGCCCCCACGGCCGAAGCGTCTTTTCCGGCCTCTTGTCCGCCCCCCAGTTCCCGCAAAAAGGCGCGGGTCGGATACTGCCCCAGCACCAGGCAAGGCGTCACCCAGTTGTAGGGCGGAGTTTTCGCGGTATAGCGATAAAAAGAGAGCCAGGCCCCCAACAGATACGGCAACAATATACAGACCGCCGCCGGGGCCAGCCGCCCCCGGCTGTCCTTCTGAAAAATGGAGGGGCCGAGAAAAAAATAGCCCGCGCATACCGTGCCGAGAGCCAGGACGGGCCAGAGCAGCAGCCACCCCCAGCCCCGCAGAAGAAAAGCGGCTGCCGCGAACAAAAGAGCGCCCGCCCCGTAGCGCCTTCCGAGCCTCGCGGCCGTGGGATGGGCGGCGTTGTTCCAAAGCGCCCACCGGCGCGGCGGCAAAGGCAAGGCATAGCAGACCAGCACGCCCATAATGACGCCGGTATACACGTCCACGAAATGGTGCTGCCAGGTGGTCAGCACGGAAACGCCGATCAACAGCGCCCAGATGTGCACCAGCCACTGCCATCGGCGCGGCGTGTTGACGCGGAAAAGCGACCACAGGGCCACCAGCAGGGCTATATGCAGGGAGGGCGCCTGATTGTAAGGCAGATCAAACGTCTCCAGCCGGTCGAACAGCCAGCCGAACAGTCCCTGGGTTTCCGGGCGGGAAAAACTGAAACGCAGGGGAAAAAACAGGAAGCAGACCACACAGCCGGCGGAAACCGCAAGCAGCCGGAAGGCATGGAGGTGCAACTCCCGCCGGGTGCGGCATAAAAAAAGGGAAGCCGCGTAGATAAAGTCGATGCTCCAATAGGGAATAATGGTCCACGGCCAGAAAGGAATGTGCTGTTCCCAGTTGAAAAAGAAACTGCCCACGTCGGCACGGGTGGCAGTAAACTGGTTTACCCCGTTATACGTAATGAAAAAGAACGGCCCGAGCACAAGCAGCCAGCGCAGGGCCAGACGCCAGAGGCCCTTCTCCCGGCGTGGGAGGACGGCCTCCGCTCCGGGGCCGTCAGGGCGCCCTTTCTCGCAAGGTGCGGAGCACGCCGTACTGCCCCCGTCCGTATTCATATCGCTTTCCATAACAACGCGGCGGCCTATGTCCGCGTTGCCAGGGAAACGCTGAAGATGCCCCATTGATCGGCAAGTTGATCCACCTTGCGAAAACCGGCTTCCTCCACCAGGGCATCCATTTCCGCCTGGCTGCGGCAGCGCATCACCCACGGCTTGCCGCCCATGTGGCTGGTCAGCCCGCGCGCGATCATTTCCTGCTGGGGATGCCAGGGCTGGTTGGTGTAGACCAGGTACCCGCCTGAAGGTACGGCATCCGCAAGACCGGCCAGCGATTCCCGCAGGGGGGCGTTTTCCGGAAACAGCTCGTACAGCCCGGAAACGACGGCCAGGGTCGGTTTTGGGTCTATTGCGGCCAAGCTTTGCCGGTTAAAGGCATCGCCCTGTTCAAATGAAGCCTTGTCCGCAAGCCCTCGTTCCCGGATGCTCGCTCTGCCCGCTTCCACGTTGCGGTCGCTATAGTCGCGCAGCAGAATGCGCTCCACAGCGGGCTGATTCCGCACGGCGTCCAGCACATAGCGGCCGTGTCCGGCGGCTATGTCTACTATGCGCACGGGCTGCCCTTTTTCAACGAGCCCGGCAACGGCGGCGGCGAGCATGGCCTCCACATGGCGCTTGCGAATGCGGATACCCCTCCAGCCGATGCTTTCCAGATACTGCCGGTCGGCAAACCTTCCAAAGCGCCCCACGCCCTCGGGCTGATTCCTGTACACGTAATCCAGGGTACTGCCCGAGTCGAAGCCCGCCTCCAGGCCAAGAGCGACGCCTTTGGAAAACCGCCCCACAAAACGCAGAAGATACGGATAGAGCCGGTAATACAGCCCCTTGGGAGACAACAGAGACAGGGGGGCCTGCAAGTCGCGGTGCACATCGGCCGAAGGGCTCCAGCGGTCCACCGAGGCGACATCCACACCACAGCATTCCCGCGCCTTTTCAGGCAATTCGTATACCCTGTTCACAAAATCGCGGATCAGGGCAAAGGCCTGCTCTCGCCCTTTTTCGCCCAGGGCATCGTGGTAAAATCCGGGCAGGACGTGCTTTTCCTTCACAGCGCAGCCAAGGCGGGCAAAAAAACGGTGTTGCGGTTCTTTATGCACCACAAAGTCGCTGCCGGAAATGAACAGTTGGGTGGGAACCCTCATGGCGGCGGCATCATCCACCATACGTTCGCCCGTCTCGTACAGGCCTAGAAGGATGTTCACCGAAATGGCCCTGGTGATGCGCGTATCCGCATCATATGAGGCCTGCCGCTCCGCGTCGTGGGTAAGGAGTTTCGCCTTCACGTACGAATTGATGAAGAAGTTCCCCCTGCGGGCGCGCATCAGGGCCAGGCCTTGCCGGGCAAAGGGCACGTACAGCCGCACGCTGAAGGCCGGGGATGCCAGCACCAGGGCGCGGATAGGGGGAGCATAATCATGCACCCAGGCCGACGCGATGACCGCGCCCACACTCTGGGCCACAACCACGATATTTTCGCAGGCAATGCCGTATTCCCGCGTGATGCGCCGGACGAATACGTCCAGATCGTTGATGGACACGCCCATGTCCGGGCTGTCGCCGCGCAGGCCCGGCGATTCGCCGTGTCCCCGGGCGTCCCAGGCGAACATGGCGGCCTCGGGCATGCGCAGCCCGTCCACGATATGCCCCACCCTGCCGGAATGCTCATGCCCCCGGTGCAGAATAACTACAGCCCGCTGCGCCGTTACGGCCCCTGTTCCCGCCGGAACGGCGGGATGCCAGTGGCGGTAAAAAATACGCGTGCCGTCATGTGCGGTAAAGTGTTTCTCTTCCACAAAGCGTCCGGGTTGCCCGGTCATAACGTCTCCTTCTCCCTGCCGTAGCGGCAAAGAGGGCTGTACGTCTCTGGCCGGGCGACGCTGCGAGCAGTGCCTCCCGGCCAGAAACTGTTTTCACATGGTTTTCGGATGGCCTCTAACGTTCCTCAAAGCGCTCCGCAAGAGCGGCCTGTTCTTCTTCCGCCATGGTAAAGCTGTGTTCCGGTGTGGGGAACATGCCTTCCCGCACCTCCTTCACGTACTGCTGCACCGCCTTTCTGCCTTCATCCGCGAGATGCGCATAGGGTTTGACAAAACGGGGAATATGGCCGCTGGTCAGCCCCAGCATGTCGTGCAGTACGAGTACCTGCCCGTCGCACCCGGCCCCGGCCCCTATGCCGATGGTAGGAATAGAGAGCTTGCGCGTCACCAACTCCGCCACAGGGGCAGGCACGGCTTCCAGCACCAGCGCGAAGCATCCCGCGGCTTCCAAAGCAAAGGCATCTTCGAGCAAGGCGGCAGCGGCAGCGGCTGTCCTGGCCTGCACAGTAAACCCACCCAGGGTGGAAACCCGTTGCGGGGTCAGCCCCAAATGCCCCATGACCGGTATGCCGGCCCGCACTATGGCCTGAATTTGCGGCAGCACTTCACGGCCGCCTTCCAGCTTCACCGCGCGCACCCCGGAGGCGCTCACCAGAGCAGCCACATTGGCCAACGCCGTGTCTACACCCGGCTCGTAGGTCATAAACGGCAGATCTGTCACGACCAGAGCGCGATGCACCCCCCGTACCACAGCCTTTGTATGATGGATCATATCATCCAGCGTCACGCCCAGGGTATCTTCGCGCCCGAGCACTACCATACCCAGAGAATCCCCCACCAGCACTATATCCACTCCCGCTTCATCCACCATGACCGCTGTCGGGAAGTCGTATGCGGTTATGACAGACACTTTGCAGACCCCCTTTGTCTTGCGTATAGCGATTGCAGTAATTTTTTTGACCTTTTCGCCATGCCCTGTTTTCGCGGGTGTGGTGTGGACGCTCATAATTTCCTCACAAATACATGTTACGTAGGAAGCATCTGCATACCCCCTCTCTTTTCAGAGGTAAACCCCTGAAACCAATTCCGTGCTTTCACGCGGTTACCTTGCAGATACCGGGAGAATAGGGTATATGAAACCATATACGGCGTACCCGTCGCGTCTTACCGCGTATGCCTGTAATAATCCCCCCGGCGTGAAGTTCCTTATGCGTCCCATGCATATACCGGCCCTCTGCCCTCCAGGCTTACAAAGGCGTCTCGCGCACTGCGAGGGCGTTCCGTACGCGCTTCTGCTGTGCCTTTTCCTTTTGTGCGGCATTGCGGCCGGATGTTCCGGCAAGGTGGAACCCCACGTCATGCGCAACGGGCTTGCCCGCGGCAATATTGCGGCCCTGTCTGAAAGAGTGGCTGAAAAACACGCCGACGGAGAAGACTTTGACGTCGCGCTGAATATGGCCCGCCTGTACCAAATGAAGGGAGAATGGGAAAATTCCATCGCCTCCTACAATGAAGCCCTGGCTATTCTTGAGGAGTTTGAAGACCGCGCTCTTATTAACTTGCGGGAGATTGCCGGCAATGCGGGCATGTTTGCCCTTGCACGGGGGGCCAAAGGCTATTTTGGCGCGGGACACGAACGTTCTCTGCTCCATACGTTTAACTCTCTCAACTACCTGATGCTCGGCGACATCAACGGCGCTGCCGTTGAACTGCGCAAGATGGAACACCGTCAGGAACGCTGGCTTGCGGAATCGGCGGAGCGCCTGCAAAAAGCCACCGAGGACGCCAAGGGACGGGAACTCTCCTCGCCCGAACAACTGCCCCAAGGCTATTCCATGCGAGAAATCCTGTCGGACGCCGCGGGCAGGCATATAGCCTCCACCTACCAGGATCCCTTTTCCTATGCCTTGAGCGCAACGGTCTGCAACCTGGCCAGCGACCCGGAATATGCCGCGGTGAGCGGCAAACGGGCTGTTGCCCTGAACCCCCTTGCCGCCCACATAGTGAATGCTGAGGAACAAGGAAAAGCCCGATCCCAAAAGAAAGGGCGCACGGCCCCGGTTGTTCTCCGGCAGACGAGGCCCCCCGAACAGGAGAACACCTCGCTGGACGTCTTCATTATCACCCTGACGGGACTCGGTCCCGCCCTGTACTTGGAGCGAGTCTACCTTTGGGGACCGGGCATCGGCAGGTTTTCCATCGATTTGCCTTCGTACCTGCGCCCCATCGATACCCTGAACCCGCCGGAAATTCTTCTGGGGGAGAAAAAATTTGAGGCGGTGCCGCTCTTGCATGTCGATGCCCTGGCCTATCGCGCCCTGTGGGATGAACTGCGCTTTGAAACAGGCGCAGCCATCACCCGTGCGGCCATACGGGTCGGAGCCGCCTATACGGCCTATGCCGTGGCGCATTCCCACAAGGACACCCGCCAGTACAGCCCGCTGATAGGCGCGCTTACTTCCGTGGTGCTGGATCTGACCTCCCGCATCTTTGACGATAACGTGCGCAACTGGGAAACGCTGCCCTCCACAGGGTACCTCACCCTGGCAAAGGTTCCGTGCGGAAGCGAACTGGTTGTCACCATAGACGGGACGGAGCGGCGCCTGCATTTGCCCGAGGAAGGAAAAACCGTTGTGGTGCTTGTGTCTTACATCACTCAAAACCATATGAGGGTTGACTATGCGGTCTATTAACCTGCTTGCAACGGCTCCGGCCCTGCTCCGGCACATGCGTGCCGCCGGCAAGGCGTTGCTGGTTCTTGTGCTGCTTTCTCTACCCGCGGGCTGCGGCAGCAAAGTGCACTACCTTGACACCACCGATGTTGAAATTGTGAGTGTCAAAGAACGGACCGAAGACGGCGTTGTCGTTCTGAACATTTCCTTTCAAAACGAAAACAGCAGTGATGTGAACCACTCGGTCTACCGCGTGGAGTGGTATGACGAGGACGGCAACACGATTGAAAGCACAAGCTGGCGGCCCCTGACCATGCGCGGCGGCGCCACCGTCCAGGTGACGGAGCGCTCCACCGTGCCGGATGTGGACGATTATAAAATTCTCATTTCAAACGATGCGAGATGACCATGAACACACTCTTTCTGCCTTCTGCGGAGCGTGCGCGTTCCTTGGCCGCTCTGGCGTTTGTCCTCCTGCTGGCCGCCCTTTTTCTTGCCGGATGCAGCGGACCGAGAACCGGCCGGGTGGTGGGGGACGGCAGTGTCACGTATGACGATCCCAACGCCGTGGAAACAGTAACCCCCGAGTATGGTTCCACCGACCTGCAGATGACGGCCGAATTCATGACCCAGTCGCTCCTGTCATCGGCCTGGATCGCCCAGGCGGAAAAGCCCCCCCGTGTCCGCCTGCGCGAGGTCAAGAACTATACGGACGAGCATATAGACGCCAAGGGCATTACCGATAAAATACGCGTCAAGCTCCTGAACTCCGGCAAGGTGCGCTTTCTCGCCGACGACGGGAACCTGGATCAGGTCTTTGATGAGCGCGACCTGACCGAATCGTCCACCCACAAGGCGTCCAACGTGCCCATGATGGAGTCGGACTACATCATCACCGGAGCGGTGCGCTCCATCCGCAAATATACAAAAAAGCACCAGGACGTGTTCTACCAGATCACCATGGAACTGGTTGACCCCCAAAGCGGAGAAATACTCTGGGCCAATGAAAAGGAAATCCGCAAGGTGGCGGAGAAGCCTTTCTTTGGCTGGTAGGAGCCGCTCATGCCGATTCCCGTTCAGCGTATCCGGCTGCTTCTCGTCCTGATTGCCTTTGCTGTGGCATTGCCCGTATTTCTTTCTCCGGTGAAAGAGGACGAGGAGTGGCTGGTGCGTTCCGCGCGGGCGAATGAAGAGCCCTCCCCTGTGGAAAATGCCTCCTCAGAGGAAGACGCAGCCCCCGGGGAAGACTCCGCTGTCGAAGAAGACACAGTTGCCGGGGAAGAGGAGGAAAGCGCGGAGGGCGAAGACAACGCCGCAGAGGCGGAGGAAGAAGCAAACGCCGGCAACAAGGAAGAGACGGCTGCCCTTCCTCCCGGCGGAACCATTCTCCTGAGTATGAACATGCCTGCTTTCCTTGCCGGGGAGCTGGCCGGAGCGGAAGGCAAAGGGCATTCCTCTCCGGAAGAGCGCCTGTTTTCTCTCCTCCAGACAAAACTCGAGGACCAAGGGTATGCGGTGCGGCAAAAAAGCGCGGCCCCCACAGGCGAGCAGCCCGGCGCGGGCAAAAGCCCCGCCGTTCCCGGCGGCGCTCCCCACCCTTCCCTGACGCAGGCGACGGACCTGCCTCTGGTGGGCGTCTCGGATCGCGCCGTGCCCCTGTATACCGCTTCCTCTGACAAAAAGGTGACCGAGTACTCCATCGCTCCCGAACGCGGCGAAAAAGCGTTTTCCGGCATTCCGCCGGCCTCCGGCCTCACACCCGCGCAGCCGGAGGCGCAACCGGAAAACGGCAGTTCTCAAAAATCCCGCGCGGCAAAGCAGAAAACTCCAGGGCGTGCATCCCAAAACGGCACGACGCAGGATGAATCCCCGGCTGCCGGCGCCCTGGATGGCGCAACGAAGACAGACGCGCCTGCCGGACAAACCGGCGGCAATGGTATGGAAAAGACAGCAGACGAAACGGCGGGACGAGGCACAACAACCGCCCCCAAGGCGGCAACGCTTTCCGTAGCCGTTGAGCGGCTGGAAGATACGGGCTGGAACAGCACCACGGTCGCCGGGCGGGAACGCCTTCATACCCGCCTGACCCTGCACGGCACAGTTACCCTCACTGATAACAGCGGCGTGCGGCTGTTGCGTACAGGCATTGCCGGACACGGCAAAGTAAACGCCTCCGCAGGCTCGGCGGACAACCTGCACGCCCTGCGCCCCAAGGCGGTTGAGGCCGCACTGGCGACTTTTGCGGAGCAGACGGCAGAGGCGGTTGCAGCCTATGTCCGGCAGGAAGCCGGTGGAGGCAGCGGCGCCGGAGAAAGCACCGGAAAGGGTGACGCCGGCAAGGCCGCATCCCCCAAGGCGCCCACAAAACACGAGCAAGATGACCGGGCCCGCTATCAGGACTCGCCCGGCAAGCGCTTAAAGCCGAAGAAATAGCGGGGGCTGCCCTTGAGAGCTATTTGCTTCTGCAATTATCCCTCAGCTTCGGCAAACGATGAGAGCCATACAGTCGCAATTTAGCGCAGCGGCCTCCGCGTGGGGATTTTCAAAGGGAGTCACTCCCTTTGGCCGCCGGAGGGGCAATTCAAGATCTCGGACAACTTCAAAACGAATTGCTCTGGGGCCTTGCTACCGCTTTTTCTTCCAGGGCGAGCGCAAGTGTATTTTGGAGTACAGGGCGCCCAGCCAGGGGCGGGCGTAGAGGGAGGTGCGGCTGAGCAGCCAGGCCCCGTCCAGGGGTCTCCCCTTGAAACGGTGCACAGCCAGGGAGCCGCCGGGACGGTTGACTCCCTTTTTCGTGGTAAAAAGGACGGAAAAGCCCGCCTCACAGGCGAGGGCCTTCGCCTCCGGGCCGTATTTTCCCCAAGGCCAGCACAGGCTGCGCACGGGGTGGCCGAGCACGGCTTCCAGGTCGCTCTTGCCTCCGGCGATCTCTTCCCACATGCGCTCCCGCCGCTCCGCATCGGTTTCCGGGCGGCCCATATCTTCTGAAAAACCGTCCACAAGCGCCCGTAGCGCCGCAACATTGCCCGCATCGGCAAAAAAGGCCGCAGCAGCGCTTTCTTCCTGCGGCACAAGCGTCTTTATGGCATTCACCAGTTCCGGGTTCGGCACAAAGGCCCGGTTCTGCAATCCCGGTTTTACGGTAAAGTCGGGCATGCCCCAGATGCGTCCGTACCCGGTAAGGTAAAAGGTGCGCGGCTGGTGCCCCGGACGCACAAAGTCCGAAAATTCCGGCCCCCCATACACGCCGAGATGCCCGCGCGAGTGCGAAGCCACGGCCATGATCCCGCTGGCTTCCATGGCCTGCGCCTCGCCCCGGCTGCAAAACACGTCGCGCCGCACCTGAAAGCCAAGCGCATTCTCCGTCACCGGAAAGTTGACCTCATGTACTTCCGGGGCCGTGCCTTCCAGGACATCGGCCAAGGGAACGCGCGGGGAGTCCCCCTCTTCCAGGCGGGCGGAAACGGCGAACATCACTCCCTTATGCCCATACTTGCGCAGCACGGGCAACGCATACAGGTAGTTGTCGAGGTACCCGTCGTCAAAGGTCAGGAGCACCGATTTTTCCGGCAGGGGCTCGCCGTGTATGAAGAAGGCTTCGGCTTCGGCCAGAGAGACCCCGCGCCAGCCGTTCTCGGCCAAAACGCGGCACTGATCGTCAAAAAGCGCGCGCGGCACGGCCAGGGTATTCGCATAATCGCTTATATAGTGGTACATGACCACAGGCAGGGTTTTGGCGTATGAAGGCATATGAGAATCCTGCGCCGCAGATCTGTGCGCACGGCACAGGCAGCGGATTGAAAACGTGAAGCAACAGGCCGGAAAACAGACGCTATCCAGGTCCGGCTCTTGCGGAAGTAGCCGTGTCTTCAGGCGAAACCTGCTTGACTCTTACCTAAGCGGATCTATTTCTGCAAGAGAAAGATGGAAAACCAGACATAAGGGGAGCACAACGGGATGAGCGTGGAATACAAAGATTACTACAAAATACTCGGTATCTCGAAAAGCGCCTCCAAGGAAGATATAAGCAAAGCTTACAAGAAGCTCGCCCGCAAATACCACCCCGACCTGAACCAGGGGGACAAAAAGGCTGAAGAAAAGTTCAAGGAAGTCAATGAAGCGCACGAAGTGCTCAAAGACCCCGAAAAGCGCAGGCTTTACGACCAACTCGGTCCCAACTGGCAGCACGGGCAGAACTTCCAGCGCCCGCCGGGCTTCGAGAACGCGCATTTTACCTTTGGCGGGCCGGGCGGAGCCAGGTTTGAAGGCTCCGGGTTCAGCGATTTCTTCGAAACCCTGTTCGGCGGAGGGGGTGCGTTCAGCGCGGGCGGCACAACCTTCGGCGCAGGCGGTAATCCCTTTGGCGGGGCCGGGAACCCTTTTGAGGGCGGCGCCTTCGGCGGCAGCCAGTTCAGCCGTCCGCGCAAAGGGCGGGATGTGGAGGCCGCCCTTTCGCTCACGCTTGAGGAAGCTTTTCACGGAGGCAAAAAGTCTCTCACCCTGCAAGGTTCGCAAGGGCAGCCCCCGCGCGCCTTTGAAGTGAACATTCCGGCGGGCGTCAAAAACGGGGCGCGCGTCCGTCTTGCCGGGCAGGGCGACCCCGGCGCGGGAGGACCGGCCGGAGACATGTTCCTGAAAGTGAACATTCTCCCCCATCCCCAGTTTACGCTGGATGATACCGATATCATCTATGATCTGCGTCTTGCCCCATGGGAGGCCGTGCTTGGCTGCAAGGCGCGCATACCGACCCTTTCCGGCGCAGTGGAGCTTTCCATCGCTCCGGGAACCGGCAGCGGCAAAAAACTGCGGCTGCGCGGCAGGGGAATGGGCAGCGGGGCCAGCAAAGGCGACCAGATTGTGCGGGTCGGCATTGCTGTTCCTGAAACGCTTACCGACGAAGAAAAATCACTCTGGGAGAAACTGCGCAGTATCTCCGGATTCACGGCGCGCGCGGATGAGTAACGGGAGGATACGCATATGGATATGAAGTCGTTCACGGAGAAATCGCAGCTTGCCGTGGTGGCGGCGCAGGATATCGCCTTGCGCATGGGGCACCAGCAGGTGGATGTCGAACACCTCGCCCTGGCCCTGGTGCAGCAGGAAGGCGGTCTTGTGCCGCGCCTTCTGGAAAAGTCCGGCGTGCAAAGCCGGGCCTATGCCCAGGCTCTTGAGGCGGAACTCGGCAAAAAGCCCTCGGTCAGCGGCCCCGGCGCGGACAGCTCGCAGATTGGCGTCAGCAACCGGCTGCGCCATTTGCTTATCCGTTCCCACGACGCTGCCACGCGCATGAAGGACGAGTTCGTCAGCGTGGAGCACATCTTTTGTGAGATAGCCGGAGAGCCCGCCTCCTCCATCATTGGGCGGGTGAACAGAACCTTCAACCTGACCAGGGAAAACATACTGGCCGCCATGTCGGAAGTGCGCGGCTCCCAACGGGTAACCAGCCAGAACCCGGAAGATACCTACGAAGCCCTGGCCAAATTCGGCCGCGATCTGGTGGAGGAAGCGCGCAAAGGCAAGCTGGATCCGGTCATCGGGCGTGACGCGGAGATCCGCCGCGCCATCCGCATTCTGTCCCGCCGCACCAAAAACAACCCGGTGCTTATTGGCGAGGCCGGGGTAGGCAAAACCGCCATTGTGGAAGGGCTCGCCCACCGCATTCTTAACGGGGACGTACCCGAGGGGCTCAAGGACAAGATGCTTTTCGCCCTGGATATGGGCGCCCTGATTGCCGGGGCCAAATACCGGGGCGAGTTCGAGGAACGCCTGAAGGCCGTACTCAAGGAAGTGGAGGAATCCGCCGGACGGATCATTCTCTTCATCGACGAACTGCACACCATTGTGGGCGCGGGCAGAACCGAAGGCTCCATGGACGCGGGCAACCTCCTCAAGCCCATGCTGGCGCGGGGCGAGCTGCACTGCATCGGCGCGACCACGATAGACGAATACCGCAAATACATTGAAAAAGACCCGGCCCTGGAACGCCGCTTCCAGCCCCTGCTTGTGGACGAACCCACGAAGGAAGACGCTATCTCCATTCTGCGCGGTCTGCGGGAACGCTTTGAAGTGCACCATGGGGTGCGCATCACCGACGCCGCCATCGTGGAAGCGGTGGTGCTGTCCACCCGCTACATCAGCGACCGCCAGTTGCCGGACAAGGCCATTGACCTCATTGACGAGGCCGCGGCCATGATTCGCATGGAAATCGACTCTCTGCCCGCCGATCTGGACGAAGCCAAGCGCAAGATCATGCAGCTTGAAATAGAACGCGAGGCCCTGCGCCGGGAGACCGACGCCGCGTCGCGCGACAGGCTCGGCAAGCTGGAAAACGAGCTGGAAGACCTGCGCGCACGGCAGGCGACCCTGGCCAGCCAATGGGAAAAGGAAAAAGGCGGCATCAACCGCATCCGCGCCCTGAAGGAAGAGCTGGAACAGGCCCGCCGCCAGATGGAGGAAGCGGAACGCTCTTACGACCTGAACAAGGCCGCGGAACTCAAATACGGTACGCTGCAGCGGCTGGAAAAAGAACTGGCCGAAGCGGAAGCCTCGGCAGCAGCGGAGGACGCCTCCCGACTGCTCAAGGAAGAAGTGCGACCGGACGACGTGGCGGAAATCGTGGCCCGCTGGACGGGCATTCCGGTGACCCGGCTCATGGAATCGGAGCGTGAAAAGCTGCTCCGCCTACCGGAAGTGCTGCATCAGAGGGTCATCGGGCAGGATGAAGCCATTACCGCCGTGGCGGAAGCGGTGCTGCGCTCCCGCGCCGGACTTTCCGACCCCAACCGGCCCATCGGTTCCTTCATTTTTCTCGGCCCCACCGGGGTCGGCAAGACCGAGCTGTGCAAAACTCTGGCCCAGGCCCTGTTCGACAGCGAAGACAACATGGTCCGTCTGGACATGAGCGAATACATGGAAAAGCACGCCGTGGCCCGGCTTATCGGCGCCCCTCCCGGCTACATCGGGTACGACGAAGGCGGTCAACTGACCGAGGCCGTCCGCCGCAAGCCGTATAGCGTGGTGCTTTTTGACGAGGTGGAAAAGGCCCACCCCGACGTCTTCAACGCCCTGTTGCAGATTCTGGACGACGGGCGCCTGACGGACAGCCAGGGCAGGACCGTGGACTTTCGCAACACCATCATCATCATGACCTCCAATATCGGCTCAGCCACGATGCTGGACGGCATCACCGAGGGCGGGGAATTCAAGGACGGCGTGCAGGAGCGGGTGCTGGAAGAACTGCGCCTGCATTTCAGGCCGGAATTCCTGAACCGGGTGGACGAGACGGTGCTGTTCAAGCCCCTGCTGCAGGAGCAGATTGTGAGCATCGTGGACCTTCTGATCCGGCGGCTGCAAGCTCGTCTGCAGGAGCGCAAGATTAGCGTCAGCCTTAGCCAGGAGGCCAAGGAGCTTATCGCGCAAAACGCCTATGACCCGGTATACGGCGCCCGCCCCCTGCGCCGGTATATCCAGCAGCGGGTGGAAACTCCCGTTGCCAAGGAACTCATCGCCGGCAAGATCCTGGACGGGCAAACCATCACTGTGGATGTAGAGGGCGACAGGCTGCGGTTCCATTGAGGGCTTGTCCATAAATAAGCGTTTCGTGGCCGATTACTTCGCAAAGCCCTTTTTTTACTCCGGTCGAGTACGGTAAGAGTACACTCCCTTCGTAAAAAAGGTTTTTCCTCGTCCTCGGCTCACGCTCCACTTATTTATGGACAAGCCCTAAGTTGTACCGGTGCAGCCGTGACGGATTACGCTGGAGGCTGGAAATATCCAAAGCAAAACTTCAAGTATTGCTTTGGGAACGAGAGAATATCATCCTTTCGGCCGGGCCGGAATAAAGAGCCTGAGGAATCGTTGCGGCGGTTCCCCAGGCTCTTTATTTTGATCTTTGTCTCCCGGGGGCTGCCTGTATAACGCGCACCCGCAATCCCCCCAAAGATGTGTACGGCATCTCCCCTGGAACACCTTTGTGACCTTCTGCTACAATGCGAAGGAAAAACCCACTTTACTTTACATCCATGCGCCTCCCCCGTATAGTGCGCACCGGTTACCCTTTCCGGAATTTGAGGGAAGGTCTTGCCGGACAGACTGCGACAGTATATAGACTGATACATACAAGGACGGTGTCGTGTACCCGGTTGATTCTTCCCCGCAGGGGTTTATTGCAAAGCCCCAGGTCACTCTGATCATTCCGGCATACAATGAGGCGGAAAATCTGCCTGTCCTGCTGGATGAAATAGATAAGGCCATGGGCGGACAACCCCGCGCATGGGAGGTTCTTTTTGTGGACGACGGCAGTACCGACCAAACTCTTGATGTCCTGAAAAAACTCGCAGAAGGGCGTGATACGATCCGCTTTCTCAGCTTTGCCGCCAACTGCGGGCAGTCCTCCGCCTTTGCCGCCGGTTTTGCCGAAGCCCGGGGCGAAATTCTGGTAACCTTGGACGCCGACCTGCAAAACAACCCGACTGATATTCCTGCCATGCTCAACCTGTACGAGCAAGGGTACGACATGGTCATAGGCTGGCGAGCCCACCGGTGCGACACCCTGCTCAAACGCCTGTCCTCCCAAATAGCCAACGCCGTGCGCAATGCCCTGTCCCACGAAAACGTAAAAGATACCGGCTGTTCCCTCAAGGTGCTGCGCGCATCTTTGGCCCGCAGGCTCCCCATGTTCAAGGGCATGCACCGCTTTCTGCCCACCCTGATGAAGATGCAAGGGGCGCGGGTGGCGGAGGTAAAGGTTAACCACCGTCCCCGGCTGCACGGCACATCCAAGTACGGCGTGCTGGACAGGGCCTTTACCGCCTTTTGTGATCTGCTGGCCGTGCGTTGGATGCAGCGCCGCCACCGCGACTACGAGATCAGGGAACGGAAGTAGACGTCACACCGGACTCACCGGCGTGCAATCGGGTAACGCTACGCACGCGCCTACCAGACCCCACTTGGACTGAAATACGCCATGCACGCGCCCTCTTCCTTTGCCCCCCGAAAAATCGCGCCCTTCATCAGGGTAAGCATTCTTTTTCTTTCTCTGGTGGGCATTATTATCTTTGCTCATGCTTTTGAGTTGCAGGGCCTTCTTGACCCGGACTGGGCCGACGCGCACCTTAAGCAACAGGGCGAGGCGGGCATCCTTCTCTATCTGGTTCTGGCAGCCCTGCTGTCCGCCCTGGGAATGCCCCGTCAGGCCATAAGCGCCCTTGGAGGCTATGCTTTCGGCGCACTGGCCGGGATTCTCTGGACCAGCATGGGGGTCACCCTCGGCTGCATCTGCGCGTTCTTTTATTCCCGTCTGCTTGGCCGCACCGCCATACAGCGCCGTTTCGGCAGGAGAATAGCCCGCCTGGACGCCTTTCTGGCCCGCAACCCGGTACTCATGACCATTGCACTGCGGCTCTTTCCCTTCAGCAGCAACGGCCTTACCAATATGGCCGCGGGCGTGACCGCCATTCCCGCCCCCTCCTTTATCATCGGTTCCGCCATCGGCTACCTGCCCCAAACGATCATCTTTTCGTTGCTCGGCAGCGGCATTCGGGTAGACCCCCTATGGCGCACCAGCCTTTCCGCGGCCCTGTTCGCGTTTGCGTCCCTGATCGGCTTTTACCTTTTTAAGCGATACCGGGTCGAACACGGTCTGCACGACGAGCAAAAATGCGTATCCGGTGCGGAATACCGCCAGCATGAGGAAAGATACCACGCATCCGCCCCTCCCCTGAACCGGCCTGAAACATCCCTGTCCCCTACGGAGACGAAAAAAAACTCGCGTTCCTCCCACAGCGCGGACGGCAAGGACAGGCTTGCGCCATGAACAAGGAAAAACGCACTCTGTTCATGATTTTCGGCATCACCCTGCTGGTGACCATGGGCATTTCCAGTCTCATCCCCGTTCTGCCCACGCTGGCAAAGACATTTTCCACTCAGGAGGAAGGCTCCTGGCGCATCATCGCGGCCTTTGCCCTGCCCGGCTTCTTCTGCATTCCTCTGGTAGGGGTGTGGGCGGACCGGTATGGACGCAAAGCGGTTCTCATTCCCGCCCTGCTTACTTTCGCCATCGGCGGCGTCTGTTGCATGTTCGCCCGGACCTTTACCGAACTTCTGATCTGCCGCATAATCCAAGGGGCGGGCAGCGCCCCTCTCGGCCTGCTGTACGCCACCATCATTGCCGACTGCTGGCAGGGCGCCCAGCGCGCCCGGATTATGGGCTACAACGCCATGGTTCTGGGGCTCGGCACTGCCCTCAGCCCCGCTGTCGGCGGCGCACTTGCCATGCTGCACTGGCGCTTGCCCTTCATTCTGCCTTTGCTGGCACTGCCCGTAGCCTGGCTGGCAGCCGGCGTTCCCCTGATGACGCCGGTCCGCACAACCACCCTGCGCGACTACCTTGTCTCTACCGGCAAGTGCTTTCAAAAACGGGAAACGCTGACCCTGCTCACCTTGACCCTGCTGACCTTCGTCATGCTCTCCGGTCCGCTGGTGACCTGCTTTCCCTTGCTGGCGGAAAAACGCTTTACCGCCTCTTCCCTGGAAACAGGCCTGATTATCGCTGCCGCCTCCCTGGCGTCGGGCCTTGCCGCCTCGCAACTGTCCAGGCTGTATGTGCGTTTTTCTCCCAGAATCCTTTTCCTGAGCAGTTTCGTCCTCTACCTCGCGGCCTTCTGTACCATGCCTCTCTGCCCCGGTTTGTGGTGGCTGGTGCTGCCTGTGCTTTTCTTCGGCTTCGGGCAGGGCCTCAACATCCCCCTTGCCGCCACCCTGCTTGCCTCCCAGGCTCAGACGGAACAACGCGCCGCCCTCATGGCCGCCAACGCCATGCTCCTGCGCCTTGCCCAGAACATCGGCCCAGCCCTCTTCGGCACCCTGGCCCTCTGGAAAAGCGCAAGTTGGGCCATTGCGGCGGGAAGCCTGGTAGCCTGCCTCATGGCCCTGCTGGTCATACGAATGCCCCTTCCCCCGGCCTGTACCGACCGGGAAAAGGGGCTTGAAACAACGCTGTGATGCGAAAGGTCGTCAGCTGTATTCCCTACGCAGCGTGTCCTTTTCCATCATGGCGATGACGCGCCGGTGATCTTCCGGCGTATCCACACTCAACGTGCGTTCAGTCACCGGCACCATACGCACGGTGCCGCCGTTTTCCAAAATGCGCATCATGTCCACCGACTCGATTATTTCCAGCGGCGTTTCCGCCATGCTGTTGAACTTCAGCAGATACTCGCGCCGGAAAGGAATGATGCAGACCTGCTTCTTCATGGGGACGTTGGTAGCCCCCTTTTTGCGCGAAGGAATGGGCTCGCGCGAAAAGTAGAGGGCGTTGCCGCGCAGATCCGTCACCACCTTCACTTCACTGGGATCTTCAAACTCCTGCTCATTGGCAAGATCGGCCATCAAATTCACCACCTGCAGGGTGGGGTCGTCCAGCATGGGTTGTATGGCCGCGTCAATCATACCGGGCATGATCATGGGCTCGTCGCCCTGGACCATCACCACGATATCGGCGGTCAGACCGAGTTCCTTTTCAATCTTCAGCAGGGCCTCGGCGGTGCGGTCAGTGCAGCGGGTGTGGGTGTCGGCGGTCATCACCGCTTTCAGCCCCCTGGAGGCCGCATAGTCCATGATCACCTGATCGCAGGTGGCTATATAGGTGGCGGTCAGGCGTTTGCACATGGCGGTACGAAAGGTCACGTGCCCCACCATGGGAACGCCGTGAATATCAATCATGGGCTTGCCGGGATAACGCGAGGAGCCCATACGAGCAGGAATGACGGCGATAATATTCATGGCCTGTTACTTACTCCTTTTCCACGAGGTAGCCGAGTTCCGTGGTCAGATTGGGATTCAAATCGCGATGGATTTCTTCAATAACGTGTAAAATACCCTGCCCCAGGTCCGTGGACAGGCGCGGAGTCATCTTCTTGCCGATCTGGGGGTTGAAGGAATAGGGAGTGATTTCATAATGTCCGCTCTTTCCATCACCCAAGAAAGAACACTCTATATCTTTGCCCAGCATTTCCGCGATCATTTTCAGCAGTTCCCCTACCCGCATGGGCTGGCTGCCGGAAAGCACGATGTTGGTATTGGCATATGCCGGGGCCAGGGCGTCCACACTGCAGTGGGCTGCGTCTTCCACATGGATGTATTCGCGCAGGGCCGTGGGCAAACCATAGTACTCTATGCGCCCGCGCTCCAGGGCTTCGCGCACAAAGCGGTAGATGGCATTGCGGCTGTCTGCCCTCGGGCCGTAGAGAGAACCGTAGCGCAGGATAGTATAGCCCAGGCCGTATACTTCACGGTAGTTCTCGATATACAGCTCGCTGGCCTGCTTGCTGCAGCGGTAGAACCCGCCTTCCTTACTGTATACGTACAGGGAACTGGCAAAAATGAAGCGCTGCACGTTTGCCTTGCGCGCGGCTTCCAGGGCCATGACGTTTCCCAGGATATTATACTTGGCGGTGTCCACGGGACGCGTGCCCGCCTCGCCTATGTCCGCAATCCCGGCAAAGTTATATACCACGTCCGCCCCGGCAACGGCCCTGCCCACGGCCTCTTCGTCCAGGATATTGCCCGTGATCATCGTCTGTTCCGGCCGCAGCCAGCGGGACGGGGAAAGATCAAATATGGTCACCGCATGACCGGCATCGGTAAGCTTGTCACATACATGGGAGCCGATAAAGCCGGCCCCGCCGAAAACGGTTATCTTCATGGCTGTTTGGGGGTAAAAGGGTTCAGGAACCTCTCTACACGTCCAGGCCGCCTCGAACCGGACCATATCCAGGTTCTTACAGCACAGGTCGTCTGCCGCTCTCTTGCAAAAACAAGGTGTCAATACCATAGGCGATAAAGGTATAACCTTCGGCAATCTTTGCCCGCAAGACGTCCTCTTCAGGCTTCACCACATGGTATCCCTTGGGTACGTTGTGCGCCGCAGCCTTCTGCTCGATAAGGGCAAGGGCCTCCAGGAACTTGGGATGGCCGAACTGCGCCGTCAGCCCCATGGAAGCGGAAAGGTCATACGGCCCCACCATATAGGCGTCCAGACGCGGGTGGGAAAAAATGTCGTCCAGGTTGCCCAAGGCGTTGACGTGTTCAATCTGGGCCACCAGCATCACACTGTGCCCGAGGCCGTCCTTCGTATCCACATGCGCGGGAAAATCCATGCCAAAGGCGTTGGCCCGGGAAAAACCCACCCCCCGCCTGCCGCCGGGGAATTCCTCTCCGCCGGGGTACAGCGACCAGGCGATGGCATTGTCGAGCTGGGCGCGGGTTTCGATCATCGGGAAAATCACCCCGCGCGCGCCGGAATCAAGCGCCGCCTTGATCTCACGCATGGAAGGCTCCGCCACGCGGGCGAACGGCAGCGTTCCCCAGCGTTCCAGGGCGCGGAAGATATCGGGCAAAACGGCGCGGGTGAAGGAGCCGTGCTCCAGGTCCACAGCTGCCCAGTCATAGCCCATGCGGCCGGCGATCTCCGCTACATCCGCGCTGGGAATCTGCAACCAGGTTCCGAGAGTAGGCTTGCCTTTACGGATCATCGCGCGTATTTCTTTACTTGTAGGCATCGCGTTTTATCCTTATAGATGATGTAGGTGGAAATACCCCACCGCCTGCGTATATGCTTGTCACGCGGGAAGCGCAAGGGACGGGATATACATTTTTCCGCCGCCGCAGGCAACGCCGAGCGCAATACCGCCAAGCACCCGGGAGGTTCGCCATGTTTTTTACCCCCGTAGTCAAAACCGGCCTGCGAGCCGCAGCGTGCGGTCTTTTGCTTGTTGCTCTGCCTCTGACCGCCTGCGCGGCAAAGGCAAAACAGGTACCCACGCAAATGGAACGCGCAGGCACGCTGCCGTCTTCCGGCGTCATTGTCCTGCGTTCCGGCCTTGCCTGGATGGACGAAAACAGCGCCCTGTTCCAGATCGCCCAACAAAACCTCGCCCCTCTTCTTGCCAAGCGCGGGCTCTCTGTGGCTGCCGTCAATCCGTCCGTCTTGGCCCCCCTGCCCAATACACCCCTGAACCGGAAAGAAGAATCCCCCAAGGGATTAGAAGCGCGGCAAAAGCCCGATCCTTCCGCTGGAGATTCCACCGCCGCCGAAGCCAAAGCCAAAGAACTGGCCCAGGAGGGCAAGCTCCGCCCCCTGAAGCTGCAAAAATACACGACACCGGAGCGGGATGCGGATCTGCCCGCTTCCGTCCAACAAGTACGGCCGCTTGATCCCTATGCTCCCCTGTTCGCCCTGTCACAGCAGGAAGGGCGCCCCTTTATGCGGCGCGGCGGCGCTATTCCGGGCAGAATTCCCGCCGAATTGCGCACCACGGATCCGGCCGTCGCCGGGTACGCCATGGTTATTCGCTTCAGCGCCGTACGGCCCGTTTCCGCAAGCTACAGCGGGTTGAGCGGCATAGGCGCGGGCACCGGCTCCCTGCTGGCCGCCAGCAGCGTGGGCGGCATAGGCTCCCTGGGCTACGGTGCGCCCGCCTCGCCCGGCTCCGCCGCCCGGCCCGGAGGCCCTGGCGGTTCCGACCTGGACTACGCGCGCGGGTACAGGGGCACAAGCCCGGTGGACCGCGACTTCTTCAACCGCGACAGCGACATGAACGCCCGCGACTACCAGTTGAGAAACAGTCCGCCGCCGGAAAGCGCCACGCCCCCTTCCCCGGTGGACATGGGCGGAAGACCCGGGGGATCTCCCTATCCTTCCGAGGTATGGGATCTGCCTGGGCCGGACAGGGTGCCTCCCTATCCTGAGCAGGCTCCGGCCACAACCTCTCCCGGAGGGAAGCCGTCGTCAGCGATTATGATCCCCGGAGGTGCGGCAGGGTATGCTTTGGAAATGGAGTGCTACGATCTGGCCCCTGCCAAAACAGGGGGGGTTCCCAAGCGTGTATGGCGCGTTGTCGTGCATCAGCAGGCCCAGAACCCTGATATGGGCGAGGCCCTGGCCGGCATGATTGCGCGGGCTATGGACGTAAAAACCGCGCCTGCGAAGAACTAAAAAATATTGCCGCAGCCATCTATGTCAAAGCGGGGCTCCGCCCCACCCCACAAGGGGGCATGAGCCCCCTTGACCCCACAATTTGGGCGCTCTTGTGGGATGTCTGCGGGAAGATGGAACGACAGCGTCTCTTCTATTTTACTTCGATGAAATAAAGCGCACAGGCAGGCACTTCACGCAGTATGGAGTACAGGTCGCGCCATTCCAGGTAACGGGCATAGGCTCCGCCCACTTTCTCGACCCCACCCTGCCGCAGGGCCAGAGCGGTGCGCGGCACGTGGAAGTACTGCGTCACCGCCAGGGCGGCGTGCAGGTTGTGCTCCGCCATGTATTTCGCGGTAAAACGTCCGGTCTCGCGAGTCGTAACTCCGTCCGAGTCAACAATAAGAGCTTCCGCTGGTAATCCTTGAGCTACAAGATACCGCTTCATGGCCGTGGCTTCATCCACGCCGTTCTTCCCTCTGCCGCCGCTGACGATAATGCGCGGAGCCACGCCCTGGCGGAACAAGTCCGCAGCTCTGTCCAGCCGAGCGGCCAGCCGTTGCGAAGGCGTGCCGTCAATATACACCTGGTTGCCGGGCACAACCAGCACATCCGCCGGGAACACCGACTCATTCACCCCGGCCAAAACAACAGCCGCAGCGCACAGAAACAACAGCACACACCCGATACGCGCCAGCCGCAGACACAGCCGGACGATACGCCGAACGCGTCCTTCCGGAATCTGCTGTTTCTTCAAGTTTTCCTTAAACGTTTTCACCTGACACGCACCTTCATGCAAAGGGTACAACAACGTACTTGCCGCTTCTTCTACCGCCTGCTTCCGCGCAGGCGTCTGAGTTGCGCGCCGATCTCCCCACGCTTCAGTCCAACCGTAAAAGGAAAGACCAGCACCACGCCCAAGGTGATGGCACTGTAGCAAACCCCGGAGAGAAAAAAACGCGGCAGGCTTGCGCCGTCGCCCAGGCCTGCGGCTTCCGTACCGGTACGGGCGCAGAGAGCCAGAGCCAGAAATATTGCCGGGCAGACCAATTGATGCACAAGGTTGCGCTTGAGATTGAACGGTACCACCTTCCGGCAGGCGAACAGCAAAATATTCACGGCAACAAACTGCACACCCACCATCTTGCAGGCCAGACCCGTAGCCCCAAGGGAAAGCCCCCCGTAAGCGGCGGGGGCCAGCAGCACCCAGGCCGCCCCAAGGCCGCCGAGCAGCGACCAGAGAGTGATGTTGCGTAACGCCCGCGTCTCACCGGCGGCGTAATATACGGAATTGGTGACTTGGCCGTAGGCCTGATGCACCGGATACATGGCCATGATCTGCACCGGCAAAAGAGCATCCGTAAAGCGTTCCCCGCCGAAAATCCGAATCACGGCCTCCGCCTCAATAACGGTAAAGCAGGAGAACCAAGCCGCCACGGCGTACAGCATAGGCGCAAAGCGATCCATAAGCCGGGCCATTTCCACGGGATCGTTCCGGCCGTGGGCTACGGCAAGTTCACGCATGAGCAGCGGGGTCATAGCGGTAACGAACATGAAACAGGCCATGCCCACCTTTTGGGAGAGCGAAAAATAGCCCTGCTGCACACTGCCGTCAAAAAACTGCAACATCCAGCGTTCTCCGGAAAGGCTGATCACGGTGCACAGGGCGATGGTGAACAGGGGTGTGCTGTACTTACGAAATTCCCGCACGTAGTCTCTGAGTTGCCGCGGGCTGAGGCTCCAGCCGCTTTCCGCCCACGAACCGCGCAAGGTCAAGGCGATACCCAGCCCCAGCAGGGAGAGAAAGACATACTGGTGCAGGAACAGCACCGGCAAACTCAGCACGCCCCAGAAAAAAAGTCCGAGCAGCACCAGGGCCGAAGTCATGTTCACCCCGATGCGGATGCGCTCCGAATGGGCGGTGACGGCGAGATCGTCCCCTACGCCGCGCATGACCCGCCCGCCCCAGGTCAGATACGCCCACAAGGCCGCTGGCAGCGCCATCCAGACCGGCACGTCCGGCATCAACCGCGGCGCCGCGCCGGGAATATGCATGGCAAGGGCGGCCAGAAAACAGAGCACGAACATGACCACCGCGACGCGCGCGTAAAACGACACCAGCCCGAATTCCCCTGGACGCTTGGAAAGAGACGTGTGCAGGCAGGTGGACGTGCCCATGTCCAGAAAGGTGGTGAAATTCTGAAACAGGGTGGTGGCAAAATTATAGTTGCCGTACATGGCGGGACCGAGGGCGCGGGGCAGCACGGCCTCCATCACGAAATACAGCGGGATGGTGGCCACGTTGGAGAGCAGCTTGAAAAGATAGCGCCTGCCCAGGGAATCGGTCGTCGCGGGTTGTGTCACACTGCCTCTTGGGGAAGAAGGCTAAGACTGTGGGGGAAGGGGAAAGAACCCTTTTGAGAAAGTGTCCTTTCCCCTTCCCCCA
>JAVBTB010000036.1:0-56117 GCA_031556355.1 Desulfovibrio sp.
CTTGAAGGTTTGACATACTTACGTTTCCGCGCTGGCGCGGAAGAGCATCCTTAACCAAGGAATATTGTTCTTCTGTTAGTTTCATAAAAAGACATTACAGAAGTTCAATGAATTTT
Source organism: Desulfovibrio sp. (assembly GCA_031556355.1). Classification (GTDB taxonomy): domain Bacteria; phylum Desulfobacterota; class Desulfovibrionia; order Desulfovibrionales; family Desulfovibrionaceae; genus Frigididesulfovibrio. Next base: position 117 of record JAVBTB010000036.1, read on the forward strand.
ACAATTAGTGTCAACAGGCTCTAAAACGGCGCTCACCGCATCCGGAGCCTCTCTTCCCGAAACGCTCCTGATCGTGGAAATCTCAAAAACCGCTCCCTGTAATGCCGGGCAGGCCGAGAAAGAATGGGCAAAGGATACGGCAGGCGCTCCTGCCGTCAGGACGAACGTGAGGCAGCGCTCCCGCGCCCGCCGGGCAGCGGGCGCCCCCTCGGGCCCGGAGCTCAGGCCAGCAGGTTCAAATGCCGGTAGGCCTTTGCCGTGGCCATTCTGCCTCTGGGGGTGCGCTTCAAAAACCCGCTCTGGATCAGGTAGGGTTCATAGATGTCCTCAATGGTGCGCACATCTTCCGAACAGGCTACGGCCAGGGTCTTCAGACCAGCCGGGCCGCCGCCGTAATGTTCGATAAGCACGGTCAAAAGCTTGCGGTCCATCTGATCAAGGCCGCTTTCGTCCACATCCATACGGGCAAGGGCGTGAGCGGCCTCTTCCGCACCCACGCTCTGCTTTCCGCGAAAGGTGCAGAAATCACGGACCCGGCGCAGCAGCCGGTTGGCTATACGAGGCGTGCCGCGCGAACGCCTGCCTATTTCCAGCGCGCCGTCTTCGGTAATGGGCACGTTGAGAATACGCGCCGTTCTGGCCACAATACGGGCAAGTTCCCCGGGAGAGTAAAATTCCAGGCGCAGGATCACGCCAAACCTGTCCCGCAGGGGGGATGACAGCAGGCCGATCCGTGTGGTCGCGCCCACCAGGGTAAAGGGCTCCACCTCGATTTTCACGGTACGCGCCCCCGGTCCCTGCCCGATGACCAGATCGAGCTTGAAGTCCTCCATGGCCGGATAGAGCACTTCTTCCACCGCGATGGGCATGCGGTGAATTTCATCCACAAACAGAATGTCATTGCGCCCGAGGTTGGTGAGAATAGCCGCGAGATCGCCGCTGCGCTCAAGCACCGGACCGGAGGTGGACACCAGGTTGACCCCCAGTTCCGCCGCCATAATCTGGGCCAGCGTGGTTTTGCCGAGACCGGGGTTGCCGTGGAAAAGCGTGTGATCGAGGGCCTGACCACGTTCCTTGGCAGCCTGCAAATAGACATGCAGGTTGGCGCGCAGATCTTCGTGTCCTATAAACTCGGCCAGACTGCGCGGGCGCAGTTGCTCGTCCGGAATCAAGGCGGGGGAACAGGCATCTTTCGGAGTGTTCATGCAAAATCATCCATAGCGGGCGCGTGCCCCGGACTGCGTTGGAACCTACTAGAGCATTTCACACTTGAAATGCTCCGCGAGGATTTGCTTCAAATCCTCGCTGTCAAATGATTATAGGGCGGCTTTGCCAACCGTTAAGCAATCATTTGAAGCGTAAACTGCTCTATTGACGGCTTTTGGCCAGAACCTTGAGGGAAGCGCGCAACGCTCCGCTCACATCCAGGTCGGCTTCCGCCGCGAGTACCTTTTTGACAGTCTGCAAGGCTTCGCTTTCCTCATACCCGAGGTTGACCAGACCGGCCACGGCATCGGCCAGAACGCTGCCCGCCTTGCCGCCCGAAGTGACGGGCGCCCCGGGCACGCCCGCATCGAGTTTCAGTTTGTACTTCAATTCCAGAAAAAGCTGCTGGGCTGTCTTTTTGCCTATGCCGGAGACTCTAGTAAGGGACAGGACATCCTCGTCCAGCACCAGGCGGCGCAAATCATCGGGACGAAACACCGTAAGAATGGACATGGCAGTGCGCGCTCCCACCCTGGTGATGGACGTAAGAACCAGAAAAGTTTCCCGCTCGTCCCAACTTTCAAAGCCGTAGAGCTCAAGGGCGTCTTCCCGCACCACCGTGCTGGTAAAAAAATGCACGGCTTCACCGGTTCCCGGAAGATTGGCAAGAGTGTGCCCGGCCAGGAACACCTCATACCCCACTCCGCCGGGGGTCACCATAATGCAGGCGTTTTCCGTCGTTTCCACAACGCGCCCTTCAACATAGGCAATCATACGCGCTCCTTGATTCGGGCAATGTACTCCATTCCGAAAAGATTGAAAATGCCGCATGTTGAGGCTCAGCCCTCACAGGTGTAAGGGCAGCCGCATATACACGCCGACCTCCCCGCAACTTTCCGCATATTCCCGCAGAATATCCCGCGCCATAGCCTGGGCTTCCTCTTCCGCCCCGGCTTCCTCCCAGCAAAGACCGTAATCCGGAGACGCATACCGCACCGCGTATGCCAGAGGCGCGGGAGGCAAGAGTATCCTAACGGCACGCTCAGGGGCGGATACAGCGCAACAACGCACGGACGCACAGCCGCGCCCTGCGCCTGCCTCGCCTGCAGCCGGCTTTTGCGCCACACGCGAAGCGTCTGGCGCCGCGATATTCTGGCACATACCCGTGCGGCATTGTCCTGTCACGAACCTCCTCCCCGGAAAAAAGATCTGCGTGCATTCGGCTTTTTGCACATTATGTGCAAAAGACTATTTGTCCCCGACTATAGCGCTTTGCCCACCCAGACAATACGCCCAAGAACCTCCCACCGGGCGGAGGATTCGGCAGGAAGCTCAAAATCCTGGTGCGCCAGTTCTCGGTTATCGTTTCTGAAAAGACAGCCGCCGGGCATGCGCGAAAATCGTCTTACAAAAAAGCCCCATCCGTACCGCAGCAGATAGATTCGGTCGTCCACCAGCCGGGTGTCCGCCGTATCCACAAGACAGATATCGCCGTCATGCAGCAGGGTTTCCATCCCCCGCCCGGCAACATACATGAGCCGCAAGGCCTGCGTGTTACGCGAGAGGGCCTGAAGGTGCCTTGCGGCAAAGGCGTATCCGCCGCCGGAATCAGCTTCACCCTCTCCCGCATAGGGTCCGCCCAGCAGCGGATCGGCAAAAAAGGGAACGATGGCAAATGTCGCGGAAAACGTTTCCGGCCTGTTTTCCTCCGCACATTCTGCGGGCAGAAGACCGTTTTCCGCGGGTATTTCTCCCGCTGTCGCCTGATCCGGAGGGATCGCCGCAGAGCTTTTCCGGCGATCCGGGATTATCCGCCGTTCCGGGGCGGTTCGCCTATCCGGCAGCATTCGCCGTTCCGGCACAGAACCGCGTTCCCAGGAACGTTCACCCTCGTCAGAGGTCTGCCGCGGTTCCGGCCGCGGAGGAAACCGCAAAACGGAAGTGGGAACCGGCCGGAGTTCGCGGCTCGCTCCCTCTTCAGAAGCAATGCGGGACAGACCCGTACCGGAGGGTGAGGGCACATACCAGCCCGGCCTGTCGTGCACCTCCACCCCCACAGAGAGACCGGGAACATACGAGCGCGCTCCTGCGGGAGCGCCGGCCGTGGGGGGAGAGGAGAACTGCGGAGCGAGAGATTCCATATACGCGCTCACTTTGGCCAGATTATTCCTGCTGGGGTGGCGCTCTCCGTTCTTCCAGGCATAGACGGTACGTTCGCTGACGCCGGCGGCGAGGGCCAGGGCGGCTACGCCTCCCGCCTGTTGAATCGCCAGCGCCATGAACTCCTCCATGTCCCCGGCCCGGGTCAACTCCCACATACAGCCTCCTTATGGTTCACCGTAGCAATTTTTCCCCACCCTGCCGGTTTTGACGAAAAATGTCAAGATTTTTCGCACAAAAAAAACATTACTTGACGTTTTTGTGCAAAAGCAGTAAACCTTACTGCCAGACCCGAAACAATATCGCCCAACCTTTCGCGTCCACGAGGAAACCATGATGGGTAAACGTTTTCGCGTGCAGTGCTGTTCATGTAACCGCCATTTTCTTGTCCGCTATGGCGAAGGGAGCCCGGCTGCAACAGAGCGTCCGTACTTGTGTCCTGCCTGCGCTGCCCCGCGGGGGCGGGACAGCAGGATGATTCTTATCGAAGTGAAGGAGCACCAGCACCTGTTAAGCCTGTACCAGGCGGTATACTTTGCGGCGTCCTCCCCCACCTTCGAAAATCTGGAAGAAAGCAGGATCGCCCTTGAAGACTGCAACCGTTTCTTCGCGGGAGAATTATCATGCCGATAGTGGCGTGCGCCTTCTGCGGCAAGGAGTTTATGGCAAAGCCCTCACGTGTCTCCAGCGGCAGGGGCCGGTTTTGCTCAAGGCAGTGCCGGAGCATGGAGCAGCGTTCAGGGCAAACACGCACGTGCGTTTTGTGCGGCAAACCCGTGGCCCGTCCGGCGAGTCCCTATTGCTCGCATCGCTGCTCCGTCAGCGCATTGTACACGCGTTCCTCCTCTGTAAGGCGCTGTAGCTGGTGCGGGGAGGGCTTTTCCGCAACGTCTATCCGTGACAGGTACTGCTCCCGCTTGTGCGAAGCGAAACACAAAATTTCTGAAGGGAACATATGCCTGATGGCAGACCCCTGGAGAGCCGGCTTTGTCCCGCCCGACAGATACGGCGAAGACGCCTGGCGCAGCCCTGACGACAACCTGGGATACTAAAGAGCCAGGAATACAAGGGGTCAGTGTTCCTGAGACGCGCGTCCACCTCTGCCGTGCGAACACGGAAACGCATTCTTTTTACCACAGGGACAAACGGTTTTTTTGTCCCTGCAAGGCCCGGATATTTTACCGGACGCATGCCCCAAAAAACAGCGCACCGCAGGGCGATGCGCCTCGCCAAGGAGTTTTGCAAATGAGCAAGACAAAGGCCCGGCCTTTGAGTGATGCTTCTCTCCCCCACAAGAGAACCGTCAGCCCCCAGGCGCAGGAAGAATTCTGGGAAGCATGGTCCGGCATACCGAGACCCCTGTTTTCTCCATTACAGCCCGTTGTCCTGGTGGGGCTTGATTCCATTGCACGGGCCGTGGGCGCCGGACAGCTTGCCATACGCCGCTGGATCAAGGAAGAAAACTTCCCCGCCAGACGCTGCACGGACGGCATTTACAGAGCTGATCCGGAGGCGGTGCGCCGGTGGTTTGGCAACGGTTCTTCACGGCAACCATGAAGCCGGCAAGTCAAACAGGAGGCAGTGCCCCGGCACTCTCCCCGCCTGCGACTGCCGCTCGGATAAACACACCCGGCGCAATCTCAGGAAAATCCGTATGCAAAACACCCCGGATCCCCGAGCCCACGGACACGCTCTTTTCTCCCCGATGGTTCTCAAGCCCGTATTCCGCAGCCGCGAGCACGGGCCGCCGCATTCCAGGCAGAATCAGCTCCACCCCTTGCCGGACATTCCAATTACCGCGCACCTCCACGCGCCAGGCGGAAGTTCCGGCAGGCTCCAGCACCTTTGCCAGCACGGGGCGGACGTGAGCATCCATCTTGCCGCCGCTGCACGCTCGCAGGAATTCTTCCGTAATATTCCGGCGCCGGCCGGGCAGAAAAAAACCGGTGCCAAGCGGACGCGAAGCCGTGTGCAACAGCTCCGCCACAGAGACTTCCGGGTGAAAAATCTTTCTCGGCCCGCCGCCGTTCCCTCCCGACGTTACGGCATCGGGTTCTGATTCGTCTGCCTGTTCCCCGTACACAGCCGCCCGTGCCTGTTCCAGGGCGGTACGGTAGACGTCCACCACCTGGGCGACATAGGCCGAACCTTTCATCCGCCCTTCTATCTTCAAAGAAGCCACGCCGGTGCGGATAAACCAGGGCAGATAGTGCACAAGACACAGATCCTGGGGCGCCCATACCGTGGAAAAGGGCTCCGACTGCACGACATCCCACAGCGGCTCGCCTTCCCGCAAGGCTTCTTCCATGGTGAGCATGGCCTGGGGAATAACCTTTCCCTGTGTATCCGGGGCGTCCCCCTCACCGGGCAGGGAAGGCGAAGACCAAGCCATTCCCCGGTATTCAAAACGGCAGGGGTGGGTGCAACGCCCCTGGTTGGCCGGGCGGTTGTTCAGCCAGGCCGACAGCAGACACTGCCCGGAAACGGCCAGACACATCGCCCCGTGCGCAAAGACCTCCAGTTCCATATCCGGACAGGATCTGCGCAGGGAGTAAATATCGCGGCAGGTCAGCTCCCGGGCCAGGTTGACGCGGGAAACTCCCTGGTCCCGCCAAAAAGCCACGGCTTCGCTGTTGGTGGTGTTGGCCTGGGTAGAAAGGTGCACAGGCACGCTCGGCGCATGGAGGCGCACCAGACGGAATACGCCGGGGTCCGCCACGATGAAGGCATCCACGCCGAGGGAGGCGGCTTCCTCTATAGTCCGGGGCAGACGCTTCATATCCCCTTCGAAAGGGAAGCTGTTCAGACAGTAATAGACTCGTGCCGAGCGGGCTCTGGCGGCGCGTATGCCTTCTGCCAGTTCAGCAGGACCGAACCCGCCGCCCCCCGCCCGCAGATTGTGGGATTCTCCCCCAAGATACACGGCATCCGCGCCGTACAGCAGCGCCGTATGCAATTTTTCCGGGGTGCCGGCAGGGGCAAGCAATTCGGGCAAAAACATCCACAGATCTCCAGTGCAGGAAGCCGCAGGCGCGGCAGCTATCAAGGGGCCGCTCGAACGCCGGGGCCACATGCGCGCCCACTCTAAAGAGTACGGCAGCGTTTGTCACGCCTCTTCCGCCGCGATACGGCCTGTTGTGGCTTTCCACGCTTTTGGGTACTATGCGCTGCCCCGCTTCCCGCGAATTTTTCACGCTTTCGCCAGCAGCGCAACGCACACAAGCATAGAGGAACACGGCCTTCATGCACATTCCCCGTCTGGTTCTCGCCGGAACGCACAGCGGCGTCGGCAAAACCTCCCTTTCCACCGCCCTCATGGCCGCATTCGTCCGGCGGGGAGTTGCCGTGCAGCCGTACAAGGTGGGGCCGGACTACATTGACCCTTCCCTGCATACCTTTATTACCGGACGCGCGTCGCGCAACCTCGATTCCTGGCTGCTGCCGCCGGGAACCCTGCGGCGGCTGTTTCTCCGGCAAGCCCGGCAAAAAACAGCGGAAGAGCAGAAAAACAGCCTCGCCCTTATTGAAGGGGTCATGGGACTTTTCGACGGTCAGGGCACCGGGCACGAGGGCAGCACCGCCCATGTGGCGGAGCTTTTGGCCGCTCCCATCGTGTTGCTCATCAACGGACAGGGTTTTTCGCGCAGTGCAGCCGCCCTGGTGGCGGGGTATGCCCGTTTCTCGGCGGAACGACCTCTTGCCGCCGTGCTGATCAACCGGGTGGCGAGCGAAAAGCTGTATACTCTGCTCAAAACCGTCATTGAAGAACATACCGGGCTGCCCTGCCTCGGCTATATGCCGGAAAACCCGGCCTTCGCCCTGCAACGACGTCACCTTGGCCTGGTGCCCGCCAACGAAACACATGGGCTGGCGGAGCGCATTTTCCGCATGGCCGAGGCTGCGGAAAAAACAATCGATCTCGCCGCGTTGCTTCATCTGGCCCAAACCGCCCCATCTCTGGAAGCCCCTGTTTCGGCCACTGCCACAGCCCCGGAAGAGGTTAGCCTCTCCCAACCGAAAGAGATGCACGGCGGGAAGCCTCTTCGCCAGGGGACGCCCCCCCCCTCCGCTTCGAATGACACTTCCGCCCCTTCCGCCCCCCTGCGCATCGGCATAGCCCAGGATGCGGCCTTCTCTTTTTATTACCAGGACAACCTGGACCTGCTGGAAGAACTGGGCGCTTCGCTCGTCTTTTGCAGCCCTCTGCGAGACAAACGGCTTCCGGAAGACCTGCACGGCCTGTACCTGGGCGGCGGCTTTCCGGAAATATACGCGGCCGAACTGGAGGCCAACGCCTCTTTTCGGGCGGACGTGAAGGCCGCTCTGGAACACGGCCTGCCCGCCTATGCCGAATGCGGAGGTTTGCTGTACCTGTGCGCTTCCCTGTATGTGCCCTCTTCCTGCACTGCCGCCTCCTCCGGCTGTGCAGGCGAAGCGGGAAAAAATGCCGGCAGCGGCCCGTCCCCCTCTGTAGAGCACCGTCCCTGCCGCTCCGGTGCAGAAAACAGCACGGGCGCTGCATACGCCATGACCGGCTTTTTCCCCTACCGGACGGAAATGACCTCCTGCCTGCGCAATTTTGGCTACGTGCAGGTAACCTTTGAGCGCGATACCCTCCTTGGCCCTGCCGGAACAACCTTCCGGGCGCATGAGTTTCACTATTCGCGGCTGCTGGAAGACCAAAAACCTGAATACGCCGCCACCGTCCGCAAGCCTTCCGCAGACGTATGGCCCGGGGGGCTTGTGCGCTGCAACACGTTCGCCGCTTACCCCCACGTACACTTTTACAGCGAACCGAGACTGGCGGAAAACTTTCTCCGGGCCTGCCGCGCATTCCAACGGCAGAGCAACTCCGACAGCACAGCCGGAACACCCTCTGCCGAGAATGAAGGCAATGCTTCGAATTCCTCCCCCACGGACGGACAACGGCAATGAGCGCAAAAGTACTGATGATCCAGGGCACGGGCTCATCCGTGGGCAAAAGCCTGCTGGTCGCGGCGCTTTGCCGCATCTGCAAACGCGGGGGGCTGCGCGTTGCGCCCTTCAAATCCCAGAACATGTCCCTCAACTCCTTTGTTACCGCCGAAGGACACGAGATGGGCCGCGCCCAGGCGGTCCAGGCCGAAGCGGCTGGACTTGCCCCCAGTTCCCTGATGAACCCGGTACTGTTGAAGCCCACCGCCGACCACACCAGCCAGGTGATTATCCGCGGCAAGGTGCGCTGTACCCTGTCCGCCCAGGAATACTACGCCTTTCGCCATACGTTGCGCGCCGACGTCAGGGACGCCTACCGAACCCTCGCGGCGGAGCATGACCTCATTCTCATCGAAGGCGCGGGCAGCCCGGCGGAAATAAACCTGCGCGAGAATGATCTGGCCAATATGGGCATGGCCGCCATGGCCGACGCCCCGGTGGTGCTGGTGGGCGACATAGACCGGGGCGGCGTGTTCGCCGCCCTGTACGGTACGGTAAAGCTGCTGGAAGCGGATGAACAGAAGCGTATCAAAGGGTTCATCATCAACAAGTTCCGGGGGGATATCTCCATTCTGGAACCGGGGCTGCGCCACCTGGAATTACTGCTCGAACGCCCGGTGCTCGGCGTTCTCCCCTACTGGAACATTGCCATCGATGAGGAAGACAGTCTGGCGGAAAGCCTCGGGCATACCGGTTCGCAACCCCGGCCGGACATGCTGGACATAGCCGTCATACGCCTGCCGCGCCTGTCCAACTTCACCGATTTGGCCGCTCTTGCCGTGCCCGCCGCGGAAGGAGGATCGCCCGACGTTTCCCTGCGCTACGTGACCGGGCCGGACTCTCTCGGCAGGCCGGATCTGCTCATCTTGCCGGGTACCAAGAACACCTTGGAGGACATGCTCTTCCTTGAAAGAAGCGGTCTTGCGGGCGGCATCCGCGCCCTGAACCGCGAGGGCGTGCCTATTATCGGCATTTGCGGCGGGTTCCAGATGCTCGGCACGCGCATTCTCGATCCTCTGAGGGTGGAAAACGGCAACACGAGCGTGCCGGGACTGGGACTGCTGCCCATGGAGACCCGTTTCGAGGCGGTGAAAAAGACCGTCCAGACCCGTGTTCGCATCACGCATGCGCCGGGGATGCTGGCAGGAACCGGGGGAATGGAACTGTGCGGGTATGAAATACACATGGGGCACAGCTATGCTGTGGAAGGGCACACGCCCTTGCGGCCCAACCTTGCTTCCGTCCAGGGCGAGAGCCTTCCCGGCGATTCCGGCTCTTCTTCCGGAAACAGCGGCCCAGCCAGCCCTTCCGGCAGCACGTTTCTCGACGGGGCGGTCAATGCGGAGGGAACGGTGTTCGGCTCGTACGTACACGGCCTGTTCGACAATCTGCTGTTCAGCCGCACCCTTCTCAACACCTTGCGCGCACGCAAGGGACTGAGCCCGCTGCCTCTGCCGCACAGCAGCTACGCTCGCTTCAAGGAAGCGGAGTACGATCGTCTGGCCGATCTTGTGGAAGCCCACCTGGACATTCCGGCCCTGCTGCGCATTGCGGGAATTGCGCAATAGCGCCTGCACGGCGCCGTCGCTTATCCCCCACGCAGAATGGTAATTCGACATCAACGTCCCACGGCACAACCTGTTTCTTCCTTTTGCACCGCAACTTCACCGCCTCCCCCTTTACCTCCGCTCTCCAGTGCCGTATGGTGCACCGTCGTTTTGCCATCCACACACATCTGTACAGGGAGAATACCAGTATGCGTATCAGCGTTCCCAAAGAGCTCAAGCCGCAGGAAAACCGCGTGGCCCTCACGCCCGGTGGCGTCATGTCCCTCCGCCAGGATGGACATGACGTATGTATAGAAACGGGAGCGGGCCTCGGCAGCATGTTCACGGATGAGGAATACAAGGCGGCGGGCGCAACCATCCTTACGGATAGGGCGGCACTCTGGAGCAGGGCCGACATGGTGCTCAAGGTCAAGGAACCGGAACCGGAGGAATTCGTCCACCTGCGTGAGGGACTGGTGCTCTTCACGTACCTGCACCTTGCCGCGGATGCGAAACTGACCGAAACGCTGATCGCTTCCGGCATTGTGGGCATTGCCTATGAGACGGTGCAGCTCCCCAACGGCTCGCTGCCGCTGCTCGCTCCCATGTCCGAAGTTGCCGGGCGCATGGCCCCGCAACTGGCCGCCATCCACCTGGCCAGCCATAACGGCGGCAAGGGGATACTGATGGGAGGCGTGCCCGGCGTTGACGCCGCGCGCACACTGATCATCGGCGGAGGCGTGGTGGGTACCAACGCGGCCAAGGTCGCCATGGGGCTTGGGGCGCGCGTGACCATTATCGACAGCAATCTCGAGCGGCTGCGCTATCTGGACGATATTTTCGGCACCCGCTGCCAGACGCTCGTTTCCAACAGCGTCATCATAGCCGAGCGCGTGGCGCTGGCCGACGTGGTCATCGGAGCGGTGCTGGTACCCGGCGGCAAGACTCCCAAGCTGGTGACGGAAGACATGGTCAAGACCATGCGCCCCGGCGGCGTTATTGTGGATGTGGCCGTGGACCAGGGCGGGTGTATCGCCACCATTGACCACGTCACCACCCACAGCAACCCTACCTACGTCAAACACGGGATAGTGCACTACGCTGTGGGCAACATGCCGGGCGCCGTACCGCGCACGTCCACCTTCGCCCTGACCAACGCCACCCTGCCCTATGTGCAGCAACTGGCGAACCTGGGCTGGAAAGCGGCCTGCCGTAAAAACCATTCCCTGGCCCTCGGCATCAACATCGCGGAAAAGACCTGCGTATACGACGCCGTAGGAGCTGCTTTCGGCCTCCACGTCACTCCCCTGCAGGCCCTCTTGGCATAAGCCCCTTTAAAAGACTCTCTCCCTGTCGGGTACCGCAGACGACATTCTCCCCCTGGCAGCCAAACTGAAAACGGATCTTTAAGCGACAAGAACTTCATCTATCGCTTAAAGATCCGTTTCCGTTCCCTGAGCTTTTTGAACTTTGCGGCACAACATCCTGCTCTCTATCGAGAGTGATTGCAGAAGCTTAACAAATCAATCCACCACACCGCCCCATAAAGACCCTATGGGGGTCAAGGGGCGTCACGCCCCTTGCAGGAGTCCAGAGTGTGGCCCGCATGGCACGAAGACGAGTTTTTCATACCGTGGGAGCGTTATTGGCCGGATGACCTTGGCAGCCCTGGTTTGAGTCCTCTGGCAGGTGCAGGACAGCGTCCTGCCCGCCGGAGGCATTCTCCCTCTCTAAGATCTCTTCACTTCACTCCCCGTCACGGCCGCAACTTCGCCCGCACGTCGGCCCAGACGTCTTCGGGCGATATGGCTTCCATGCAGCGATGATGGCCCAGGGGACAGGTCTGGGGGCCGTGCAGACCGCAGGGTCGGCATTCCAGGTCGATTTCAAAAACAGTAGAGGTGTCGCCACGCGGGAAAAAACCCAGGGAGTGGACTGTCGGGCCAAAGATGGCGGTCACGGGCACACGTTGCGCCCAGGCCAGATGCATGGGGCCGGAGTCGTTGGTCAGGTAGCAGGACAGCCGCCCCAGAAACGCCGCCAGACGCGGCAGGGAAAGCGTGCCGGACAGGTCGCGCAGACGCTCGCGGGCGGCACTGCCGGAGGACTCGCGAATGTGATCGCGCACGGCGGCGGCCATGTCTTCCTCTCCCGGCCCGGCGAACAGGAGCACATGTGCTCCGGCTTCAAGGGCAAGCGCCCCCACGCGGGCGAAAGAACGGGCAGGCCAGCGCTTGGAGCCCCAGACCGAACCGGGATGCAGACCCAGCACAGGCCCGTACAGGGAGCCGAAAAAGGCGGCGGCAGCGGCGGTGTCCTCCTCGGGAAGGGCAAGCTCCGGCCAGGTGGAGGCAGGCGCGACGCCCAGAGGCTGAAGCAATTGCAGAAGACGTTCTATTTCCTCAAGCTCCTGAAACCTGCGGGGAACGGTGTGGGTGTACCACAGCCGGGCCAAGGGCGATTCCGCATAGCCGATGCGCATGGCCGCCCCGGAAAGGCGTGCCAGGGCGCCACTGCGCGGGCTGGTATGGGCGGAAATCCACAGGGAATAGTTACGGCCCGCCACTTCGCGGGCGAGGCGCAGGAAACCGCCGGCCCCCTTTTCCCGGCTACGCTTGTCGTAGCTGAACACTCTGGTAACGGCCGGATGCGCTCTGAAAAGCGCGCCCAACCCGCCCCGCACGTAGAAGTCGAGTTCCGCTTCGGGAAAGGCCGCCCGCAGCGACTGTACCAGGGGCAAGGTGAGCACGGCGTCGCCGAGAAAGGCCGTGTTCCAGACGGCAATGCGCTTCATGAACGTGCTCCGCCGGAAGTATTGGAACGCACAGAAACAGAGGGACTCTCCAAAGCCCTTTTGTCGTGCAGCAAAGCCAGCGCCCCCGGCAGGAAGGAAAAATCGCGGATCACAGCCTGGGGCTGTACGGCTCCCGTGGCGGCAGGGTTCAGCCACAGCCCGTTTTCGGTACACGGAGCAAGGGGCAGGCCCAGCTTTGCCGCCGTGTCGGCGCCTTTGCCCGTAAGGGTCAGGACGCGGGCGGCAAGCCCCGCGTTGGCGGCAAAGGCCAGATCCGCCGTTTTGTCGCCCACCATGGCGGAATTTTCCGGCGTGAGGGAAAAGACGCGTTGCAGTTCATGCCACAGGCCGATCCCGGGCTTGCGGCAGGCGCAGGCATCCTCCGGGGTGTGGGGACAAAACACGGACCCGCTGAAAGCCACTCCGTAGGGGATAAGCAGTTCGTCCAGGCGCGCGTTACAGGCCAGAACGGCTTTTGCCGGGAACAGACCCCGCCCTATGCCCGACTGGTTGCTGACCAGGAAAAAGCGCACGCCGCTCCGGGCAAGAAGGGCCAAAGCCTCGCCCACACCGGGCAGCAGCGCCACCCCGGCGGGATCGGCAAGATAGTGCCGGTCATGGATAACCGTTCCGTCTCGATCAAGGAGCAGGTTGGCAAAACCCGCGCCGGGGCTGGGGGGTATCATCGGGGCACTCCTGAAATGCCGAAATTCTTCCGTACAGCGGACAAACGGCGAATCCGGCGCAGTGGGACTTTCTCACCGCACGCGATGGCTTCTTGTGTTCGTAACGGCTTTTGCAGTCCAAAGAACCGGGCTCCATGCCGCGAGGGGAGTTTTTAGCCACGAAGCGTCTTTTTTGGCAAGGGGGAAGCTTTGCGAGTCCTTCTTTTCCGGTTTTCCGCGCCCTTGTCATTATACACGCATCAGACTATTCTGCATACCATATCCTCCCGCTAACCAGGCAAGGTGCGCCGCTATGACCGCTCTTATTCTTACCTGCATAATCGCCGTCACTGTTTCCGCGCTCTGCTCCTTTATGGAAGCGGCCCTTTACTCCGTTCCCTGGAGCCATATCGAAACCATGCGCAAATCCGGCTCACGCGCCGGGTACTTGCTCTTTTCCCTGCGGACGACCATTGAACAGCCCATTACAGCGGTGCTTACCCTGAACACCATTGCCAATACCGCCGGGGCCGCGGTGGCGGGCAGCTATGCAGCGTCCGCCCTCGGCGAGCGGAACATGGGGGTGTTTGCCGCCGTCTTTACCCTGATTATTCTGCTGTTTTCCGAAATACTGCCCAAAACCCTGGGAGTGGCTTATTGCCGCCAGGCCTCGACCGCCCTGGCCTATGTGGTCAACGTTCTGGTGATCCTGTTAAAGCCTTTCATCGTCGTTTCCGGTTGGATTACCCACCTGATGACCCCGCGCCGCCCGGAGCCCATGGCGACGGAAGAAGACGTCAACGCCATGGTCGGCCTGCTGCGCAAAGGCGGCCTGATCGAAGACTATGAAGAAACCTCCATCCGCAACATCCTGGCCCTGGACAAAAAATCAGTGCGCGACATCATGACCCCGCGCACCGTCTGCTTCAGCCTGCAGGCGGACCAGACCGTGGCGCAGGCCCGCGAGCAGGAAGGCTTCTGGCATTACAGCCGCATCCCTGTACACGGTGACGACAGCGAAGACATGATCGGCCTGGTTTCCCGCCGCCGGGTGCTGGAAGAGCTGGCGCTCGATCACCACGGCAAGAAACTGTCGGAAATCATGCGCCCGGTGAGCTTTGTGCTGGAATCGCTCCCTCTGGACAAGCTGTTGCTGCGCTTTCTGGACGAGCGGGTGCATCTGCTGGTGGCTCTGGACGAATTCGGCGGCATGGCGGGCATTGTCACCCTTGAAGATGTACTTGAAGAAATTCTCGGCCGGGAAATCGTCGACGAAACCGACGAGGTGGCGGACCTGCGCGAACTTGCCCGGCACAAACGGCAGGTGTTGCTGGAACAGCAGAAAAAGAGATGAAACACGTGCAGAAACCCGCCGCACGGCACGCGGAGAGGCATCCCTTGCCTTTCGCCGGGAAAGTGTATAGAGATGTTCGAGAAATGCGCTCTTCAATGCGTGACGCCCAGCCACACGGGCGCCATGTCTCATATAGATGTGTTTCACTGGCGAAAAATAAGGAAACGATCCTATGGCCGCGAAAAACAGCAAAAGTCTGTATGTGGCGGTACTGGCACTCTTCTGTCTAGGCGTCGGATACCTGTTGTTTTCAGGCATTTCTGAAAGCTCGGTGTATTTTCTGAACGTCTCGGAAGCGTTGGCCATGCCCCAGGACAAGCTGCAATCCGCCCGCCTTTTCGGTACCGTAAAAGGCGATGGCATTGCCACGCTGGAGGAAGGGTCCGGGGTCAGGTTCCAACTGGAAGACAAGGACAACGGGCAGTTGACGTTGTGGGTTGTCTACAGGGGTGTCGTGCCGGACACATTTAAACAGGGCGCGGAAGTCATTGTGGAAGGCGGCTTTGAGAACGCCGCCGCCGGGTTCCCCGCGGGTGTAGCCCCGGGGGAAAAGCCCGCTCGCCTGTTCAAGGCGGAAACCCTGATGACCAAGTGTCCCTCCAAGTACCAAAAAGAAAACCGGGGCTGAACAGCCGCGTAGTACGCGACACAGGAACCGGCCGCCCGGCATATGCGCGCATATGCCGTTTTGGTCACGCCTGTTCCTGCATCGCGCCTTTCCGCGCGCCTGAAGTTTACGCCCTTGCTGCGCCGCTCTCCCCGCGGCAGGAGATTTTATGCTGTATACCTTCGCCTACCTGCTCCTGGTGGCGGCATTCCTGTGCTCTTTGTTTCTCGCAGGCGCCATCTTAGTCCAGTTTGCCGCCCGCCCCAAAATACTGCCGCAGTGCGGTCTGACAGAGCGAGGAACACGGACGGGCGTGCTTGCCTCCCCTCCTCCGGCTGTCCCTCTCGCCTTTGCTGCGTTAAAAAACACGATCACGCGCAGCCTCCTGCGTCTTTCCGACAAATATGCCCTTGCCCTGCGCTGGGTGGAAGGCGTCCAGGCCGTCGTTACGGGCCTTATGACCCTGTGCTGCGTCATTCTGCTCTTTGCCTTCATCAGCTATGACTTTTCCGTGGAATACGTGGCGAGCTATTCCGACCGGGCACTGCCCCTGTTCTACCGGATGACCGCCCTCTGGGCCGGGCAGTCCGGCTCGCTCCTGTTCTGGGCCTGGTCCGTGGCCATAAGCGGATCGGTTTTCTGCCTGACCCCGGCATATAAGCGCCTGCATGTCGACACCCGCCTCTGGTTCTGGGTGTTCTTCTTCGGAATTACCGGCTTTTTCCTGCTCCTGCTGACCTCCTGGAGCAATCCCTTCCTGACCCTTCCCGTGCCGCCCCCGGACGGCAGAGGCTTGAACCCCCTGCTCCAGAACCCAGGCATGATCTTTCACCCGCCCCTGCTCTTTCTGGGGTACGGCGGTTTTGTGGTGCCCGGCTGTCTCGCCCTGTCCCAAACGCTGACCGGCAGGCTGCACGACCCTTCCGGTTACCCCGAGCAACGGCGTTCGGAACCGGCCTGGGGGCAGGCCGCCCGCCCGTTTATCCTGGTTGCCTGGCTGCTGCTTACCGCCGGCATCATCCTCGGCGCGTGGTGGGCGTATATGGAACTGGGCTGGGGCGGTTACTGGGCCTGGGATCCGGTGGAAAACGCCTCCCTCATCCCCTGGCTGGTGGCCACGGCCTATCTGCATACGGCGGTGATTGAGAGCAGACGCGGCAAACTTCGCCGCACCAACGTCTTTCTCATGGGACTGACCACTATTTCCGCCTTTTTCGCCACCTACCTGGTGCGCAGCGGGGTGGTCCAGTCACTGCACGCCTTCGGCGACGGCGGCGTCGGCCTGCCCCTGCTGATCTTTACCCTGGCTTCTCTGGCCCTGGCGGCTTTTGTCGCCCTGATTGCGCCCAGGGGTAACGGTAAAGAGCTGGAGGAACCGCTCAGCAAAGAAGGCCTGCTAATCATGGTGTCCTGGCTGTTGCTGGCCCTTTCCCTGCTTATTCTTATTGCCACCCTGTGGCCTGTCATTCTCAACGGGGCCAAGAGTCTTGCCCCCTACCTGCCCTCCTTCCTGGGCTCCCGCATCCCGCAAAACCCCATGGGACTGGAGCCGGGCTTTTACAACCGGGCCTGCCTGCCGCTGTTTGCTCTGCTCGCCCTGCTGCTGCTGTTTTGTCCCTACAGCAAATGGAAAGCCGGCATTTTCCATCCAAGAGTCTTTTTTGTTGTCCTGGGTGTTTTTGTAGCCCTGCTGGTGTTTCTGCTCATATTCTCGAAAAGCCATTTTGGCCTGGAGGGCACCGGCCTTCTCGCCGGTCTGCGCCTGCCCCAGATACTTTCTTCCTTTGCGGCGGCCCTCGCCGTTGCCGGCCTGTGCGGCCTGGTTACCCTGTACATCATAAACCGTAAAATCTTCGCCCGGCGTAGCGCCCTTGCCGCGCACGGCGTGCATGTGGGTTTCCTGCTCATCGTGCTGGGCGTGGCTTTTTCCGGCGTATACCAGGAAACGTACGAACTGACCCTGAGCAAGGGCCAGTCCGCGCGTATCGGCAACTACGCCGTCCGGCTGGAGGAGTTCTACCAGAACGCCGCCCCCATTCCGGGCGCGGCGCCCCCCGCCTTCAAATTTGTGGAAGCGGATCTCACCGTCTTCAGCAAGGACAACGAGCCCATCGGTTCGCTTATGCCGCAGCGCCGCTGGTACGCCAGCCACGAACGGCAGCCCCACGCGGAAGTGTCCACCCTGTTCAGCCTGGGGAATGAAATCTACGCCACCCTGCTGCAGGTGGACCCGCAGCGCCGGGCAAGCCTGCTCATCCACGTCAACCCGCTCATCAACTGGCTGTGGATCGGCGGCATCCTGATGTGCCTCTTCCCCTTCCTCGGCCTTGCCGCGGTACAGCGGCAGCGGGAAACCGACCAGGCGGACGAGAACGGGGCTGCACCTTCCGACAATACACCGGCCGCCGGGACCGCGTCTTCCTGAGGCCGAACATGCTCCTGACCCTGACCAAGGTAGCCCGCTTTTACGGTTCCCGGCTGATCTTCAAGGATATCTCCCTTGAAATACTGCCGGGAACCGTCACCCTGCTGGCCGGCGCCAACGGGGCGGGCAAGTCCACCCTGCTGAAAATCATGGCCGGGCTGCTCCGCCCTTCCGCGGGCAGCGTGGACCTTGGCGGCGGGCAGGACGGGCATGAGCCCCTTTTGGGCTACCTCGGGCACCAGACGTTTATCTATCCCGCGCTTACGGCGCTGGAAAACCTGGCCTTCTGGAGCAGGCTGCACGGCAGAAAAACGGATCGAGAAACCCTTGAAGCCGCGCTGGAACGGGTGGAGCTCGCTCCCTTTGCCGAGGAAAAGGCCGGGGGCTTCTCCCGCGGCATGGCCCAACGCCTGAACCTGGCCCGCGTCTTTCTGCTGCACCCGGACATCCTGCTGCTTGATGAACCGGGAACCGGCCTGGACACCCGCTCCATGGCGGTGCTGCACCGGGAAATCGCCGCCGCCAGAACGCGCGGCGCGGGCATTGTCTGGATTACCCACACCCTGGACGCGGATCTGGCACGGGCTGACCGGGTTGCCCGTCTTGAGGGCAAACGGCTGCAACAGATCTGCACCGCGGACGCATACCGCGAGGCAGAGGCCGGAGGCCGTCCATGCTGAAGGCCGCCCTTGTCATAGCGCACAAAGACCTGCGCCTTTCCTTGGGCAGAGGCGCGGGGCTGTTGCAGGCCATGCTGCTCGGGCTGTTGCTTATTTTCGTCTTCAGCCTTTCCCTGCTGCCGGGGCAGCGTATGAGCGCCCAGGCCGCCGCCGCCATCTTCTGGATGGCCTCGGCCTTCTGCCAGGTACTTATTTTCAGCACGCTGTACGCCCATGAAGAAGACAACGGGCAGCGGCACGGGCTGCTCCTCGCTCCCGTGCCCGTCCAGTGCGTCTGGCTTGGCAAGGCCGGGGCGGGCCTGTGCATGCTGGCGGCGGCCCAGCTTCTGTTTCTGCCCGCGGCCATCGTGTTTTTGGGGCAGACGGTTTCCGACGCCTGGCCCTACGGACTCGGCATCATTCTGCTGGTGGATCTCGGCACCGCCACCGTGGGCTCGCTCCTCGGCGCGCTCTCCCAGGGGCAGTCCGCCAGGGAGTCGCTGCTCAGCATCGTGGTGTTCCCCCTGCTGGTGCCCCTGTTTCTGGCCGGTATCCGCATCGGGGCCGGGGCGTTCGGCGGCGCTCTGGACGAAGGTTCCCTCTCCTGGTTCGGTCTGGCCTTTGCCTTTGACTGCATTTTTATCGCCGCCGCATTGATTCTGTTCCCCTTTATTTACTCGGCGGAGGAGTGAGATGAGGATCGGGGTGGGAAAGTATGTGGAGGAAGGGGCCCCCCCCTTCAAAGGGGTTTTCCCCTTCCTCCACACCTTCATCCTCTTTTCCCCCAAACTTTTTGATTTGGGGATTGTAACAGGGCTGACGGCAGCAGCATGATGTATGGTCTTCTCTTCGCCCAATTTGGCGCGCACTCCTATAACCGGCAGAGTGAACAGATATGAATCCGTCCGCACATGCCCCTTTTCCTGGTTCAGCGGGAGTATCCCGGCCCTCCGGGCTTGAGGGACTGTATGCCCTCGCTCCCTGGCTGGCCCTTGGCGGGGGACTGGCCCTGGCCTTCTGCCAGTGGCTTATCTTTGAATATGCCCCTGTGGAATCCACCATGCGGCTGCCGCAGAAGATATTCTACCTGCACCTGCCGCTCGCCTGGTGGGGGCTGACAAGCTTTTTTCTGGTGTTTGTCGCCAGCATCGCCTACCTCAAGACCCGTTCTCCCGGCTGGGACGCCCTGGCCGGAGCCGCGGCTGAAGTGGGCGTGCTGCTGGCGACCCTGGCCCTGATCTCCGGGTGCCTCTGGGGCAAACCGGCCTGGGGCGTATGGTGGACCTGGGACGCCCGCCTGACCACCACCTTGGTCATGTGCTTCGTCTACGCGGGCTACCTGATCATCAGGGCCATGGACATCCAGCCCGAACGGCGCTCGCAGATAGCGGCCGTCATAGGCATAGCCGCCTTCCTGGACGTGCCCCTGGTCTTTTTTTCCGCCCGGCTCTGGAGCTATATCCATCCGCCGTCCATTACCCTTGAGCCGGAAATGAAACTGACCGTCATTGCTTCGGTCGCTTCCTTCGGTTTGCTGTGGTTCGCGCTGGTGGCCCTTTGCCACCGGCTGGCCCGCGCCGAAAAAACGTTGGATATGCTTACGGCGGAACACCTTTTACGGAGCGAACAGTGACGCGTTTCTCGTTACTGCAAAAAAAGGATACATGCATGGATAGTTACAGCTGGATTATGTACGCGGGCATGGCTACCTGGGCAGGCATCGGCCTGTACCTGTGCTTTCTGGCCCGCAGACAGGCGCTGCTTTCGCGGCGGCTCGGCAGAATGGCGCAGATGATGGAGCAGGGGTCTGTCCGGGATTCGCAGCCCGCCTCCCGCGCCGCGCACCCCGGACACGAGGGGAAAGACGCATGAACGCTTTTCCCGCAGCAGGACGTAATTGCGTCATCATGGCGCTCATGCTGGGCTTTGTGGGCATGTTCGCAGCCTCGTTTCTCACGATTATGAACGGCTCGTCCGAAGACGCGAACGCCGGTTCCAAGGCCGTCGCCACCAGGGACACGCCCGAGGGCGAAGGAGTCATGAAACCCAGCATGGGCTTCAATTTCTCCGATCAGGAGGGCAACGAGCTGACCGAACTTATGACGCAGTTGCAGGCAAACCCCAATGACGCCGCCGTGCTCACGGAGATAGGAAACTTCTTCATGCGCGCCGAAGAGTGGACCAGGGCGGAAGCCTTCCTGCGCAGGGCGATTATCAGCAAGCCCTCTGATACGCGGCCCCTGTACCTGATGGCCATTTGCCTCTTCCGCCAGGGCAAACCCGCCGAGGCCGCCAAAAACTTTGAAGATCTGCTCCAGATCAAAAACGATCCCTCCGCCATGTTCAATCTGGCCCTTTTGTACAAGCATCATCTTGGCGCGCCTGACCCCGCTCTCCTGCCGGAACAGAAGCAGGAACGGGAACGTATGCAGGAGCGGGCTCGGATGCTGCTGCAAAAAGTGGCGGATTCGCCCGACGCGAACGCGGAGCTTAAAAACTGGGCAAAAGAAGAGTTGACCGTAAACCCGTAGGGGCGTAGAAATCGCCCGGTATCCCCGTCCAGCCGCACCTTTACGCCGAGCCGTGTTTCATGCAGACCAAAACAGCTTCCCCCCTCTCCCTGTATCTGTGCTTTCTGGGGGTGACGCTTCTTGCTCTTGTTCTGGCCCGCGCGGCTTTTTGGGTGTTCATCGCGCCTTCCCTGGCGGATCCGTTCGGCGCGGACTGCCTGCGGGCCTTTTACATCGGCTTCCGGTTCGACGCCCGCCTCGCCGCCCTTGTGACGCTGCCCGTGGCCGCCATCGCTTCCATCCCTCCTCTGGCACGCGGGCTGCACCGGCACAGCAGGCTTTTTGCCGGGTGCTACTTTGCCGTCTTCTTCCTGCTGGCAGTCGCCTACGCCGTTGATTTCGGGTTTTACGCCTACCTCGGCGTGCGTCTCAATTCCGTGCTTTTTGAACTGTTGCAAGATCTTTCCGAAGCCAGGGACATGGTGCTGCAAAGCTATCCGGTACTCGCCATCACCCTGGGCGTGCTCGCGGCAAGTTTGCTGTGCGCGTTTGTCTTTTACAGACTTGCCCGGATTCCCCTTGCCCCGTCCCCTTCAAGAACCCGGCGGACCGTCGGCTGGCTGTTCGGCTTCGTGGTCTTTGCCCTGGCCGTGTACGGTCAGATAAGCACGAACTTCTTCCCCCTGCGCTGGAGCCACGCCTACTTCAGCACCAAAGGCCCGGTCATCGCCCTGGGCCTGAACCCGGTGCAGAACCTCTACGACACCTATTCCCTCTCTGCTTCGGGCTCATACAGCATGGCAGAGGCGAAAGCCGCCTACCCCTTTATGGAACGCTACCTGGGGGTGGACAAGCCCAGCCCGGCAAACGCCTCCGTTCTGAACTATGATCGCACCCTGCCGGGACGCGCGCAGGAACGGCCCAACATTGTCGTTATCATCATGGAGTCCCTGGCCTTTCCCAAAACCTCCCTCGCGCCGGGCAACGCCGACCCTACCCCGGAGTTGAAAAAACTGCGGCAGAATTCTTTGTATTTCTCCCGCTTTTTCGCCAATTCGCGCACCACGGCCCGCGCGGTGTTCGCCACCATGACCGGCATACCCGACGTCAACGAGCCGGGCACCGGCTCACGCAACCCCTTTGTGGCCGACCAGCGCATCGTGGCCAATGAGTTCACCGGATACCGCAAATATTACATGATCGGCGGCAACACCAGTTGGGCCAACATCCGCGCTGTGCTCTCCCACAACATCGACGATCTGCACATTCTGGAAGAGGGTACGTGGAAGGCCGACAATGTGGACGTATGGGGCATCAGCGACTACGATCTGTTCAGGGAAGCCAACGAGACGCTGGCCGGTCTGGATGGCGCGCAGCCGTTTCTCGCGGTCATTCAGACGGCCGGATTCCACAAGCCCTATACCGTGCCCCCGACTCCGGGATTCAAGGCCCTGCCCCTCTCGCCGGAAACGCAGAAGAACTACGGCTTTGAGAGCGAGGACGAATACAATTCCCTGCGCTATTCCGACTTTTCTTTGGGCGAGTTTCTGCGCCTGGCACGACAGGCTCCGTATTATGAAAACACGGTCTTTTTCATCTTCGGCGACCACGGACTGAACGACAAAACCGGCAACATGACCGCCGGATACGAGGCCTGCGGCGTCGCGCCCTGGCACGTGCCCATGTTCATCCACGCCGCCCCGGCCCTTGCCGCAAGGCTCGGCATTCCCCTCGGCACAGCCTCCGGCATGCCCTGCGGCCAGGTGGATATTTTCCCCACCGCTGCGGGACTGGCGGGCATCCCCTATACCAACCGGACCCTTGGCAGGGATTTGTTCGACCATCGCTTTGACGACGAGCGCCTCGTGCTGATCAGCGGCAAGAGCAGCGACGGCATCCGCCTGATACAGGGCGACTACTGCTATTCCGACATGCTTGGCGCCCATCTGCTTACCCGCCTGTCCGACCCGAAGGGCGAGGATCTGTCCACGTCCATACCGGATCGGTTTAAGGAAATGCAGCAAATTATGGATGATATGAACGAGACGGCCAAGTACATGCTGTTCAACAACAAACGTACCGGCCCCTCCCCGCGGTAACCGCCGGGCAGCCTCGCGGCCCGGTGTATCCGCCTTTTCCCGGCAGGCTCCGGGCTCTCCCAAACTTGTATCGTCTTTCCGCAATCCTTCCTTGACAGCGGCTTCCCTTGCGCTTTAATTTACCCGATTAATATTCCGCAGGACGGGCGGACCGCTCGGCCCTGGCCCGCGAAAGCATGCGCGCCTGTGAGATTGCGCGGAAGGTTTTCGCGGAGGAGACGGCTACTGTAGAAGCTCACCGCGCAAGGCTTCCAACGGGTTACATAACAGCGCAGTTATTGAGAGGCTTTTATGAGTACTGTCGTGGGCAAAGGTCTGACCTTTGATGATGTGCTTTTACTGCCGGGCTATTCCGAGACAACCCCGGACATGGTGGACGTCTCCTCCTACCTCACTCCTTCCATCCGCCTGAATATACCGCTTATCTCCGCCGCCATGGACACCGTCACCGAGTCGGACATGGCCATATCCATGGCCCGCAACGGCGGCATCGGCATTATCCATAAGAATATCCCCATCGCGGCCCAGCGCCTGGAAGTGGAGAAGGTGAAAAAGTCCGAAAGCGGCATGATCACCGCTCCGGTTACCGTAGCTCCCAACGACACGGTGGCAACGGCGCTGCATCTCATGAGCGAGTACCGCGTATCCGGCCTGCCGGTGGTGCGGGGAACCAGACTGGCGGGCATTCTGACCAACCGCGACGTGCGCTTTGTAACAGAGCCAGCCGCAACCCTGGTCAAAGACGTAATGACCAAGCGCAACCTGGTGACGGTTCCGGTAGGCACCACCCTGGAAGAAGCCAAGGAGCACCTGCACAGAAACCGTATTGAAAAACTCCTGGTGGTGGATGAGAACAAGCAGCTGCGCGGCCTCATCACCATGAAAGACATAGAAAAAATCAAAAAGTACCCGGATTCCTGCAAGGATGCCGAAGGGCGTCTGCGCGTGGGCGGCGCCATCGGGGTCGGCGGGGACAGCCTGCCCCGCGCCGAAGCCCTGATTGAAGCGGGAGTGGACGTGCTGGTGCTCGATTCCGCCCACGGGCATTCCGCCAACGTGCTGAAGGCCATTGCCGAGGTCAAGGCGGCCTGGCCCAACTGCCAGCTTGTTGCCGGCAATATCGGCACTTTTGAGGGCGCAAAGGCCATCCTGAATGCTGGAGCGGACGCTGTTAAAGTGGGCATTGGCCCCGGTTCCATCTGCACCACCCGCATAGTGGCCGGGGTGGGCGTGCCGCAGATCACCGCCGTGACGGAAGCCGTGCGCGCCGCCGTGAAAGTGGACCGCTGCATCATTGCCGACGGCGGCATCAAGTATTCCGGCGATGTGGTCAAAGCCCTTGCCGTGGGCGCGCACAGCGTCATGATCGGCAGCCTCTTCGCCGGTTGCGAGGAAAGCCCCGGCGAGACCATTCTCTACCAGGGCCGTACCTACAAGATTTACCGGGGCATGGGCTCCATCGACGCCATGAAGGAAGGCAGCTCCGACCGCTACTTCCAGGAAAAGAGCAAAAAGCTGGTGCCCGAAGGCATCGTCGGCCGCGTACCTTACAAAGGCCCGGTCAGCGAGAACCTGTACCAGCTTGTGGGCGGCCTGCGCTCGGGCATGGGCTATGTGGGCTCGGGCAACCTCGCGGAACTGCGCCAGAAAGCCCAGTTGGTGGAAATCTCCACGGCGGGCCTTCGCGAAAGCCACGTGCACGACGTCATCATTACCAAGGAAGCCCCCAACTATCAGGTGGACAAAGGCTGACGCGCGCCGGGCACGCTGCTCCAACAGATAGAAAACTGTAACCGCCTTATTTCCGCTAACCATGCCACAGACTGGACAAGACAATGGCAAATTATTCCAAAGTTCTCATTATCGACTACGGCTCCCAGTATACCCAGCTTATTGCCCGCCGGGTGCGTGAAGCCGGGGTCTATTCCGAAATCCTCCCCTGCACGGCCCCTGACGCGCAGATTCGCGCGGCCGCCCCTTCGGCCATCATCCTTTCCGGCGGGCCGGACAGCGTGGGAGAACCGGGAGCGCCGACCCTCAGTTCCGCCATTCTGGAAACCGGGGTACCGGTGCTCGGCATCTGCTACGGCATGCAGCTTCTGGCTCACAGCCTCGGCGGCACCCTTGCGGCGGCGGTGGACCGGGAATACGGCCCGGCCGTGCTCTCCATTTCCGCCGGGTCGATCCTGTGGAAGAGGATTTCCGGACAGCAGCCGTTTACGGTCTGGATGTCCCATGGCGACAGGGTAACCAGGCTGCCTGCCGGGTTTACCGCCATTGCCACCACCCCTACCGTTGACATGGCGGCCATGGTCGATGAATCCCGCAAAATTTACGCGGTGCAGTTCCATCCCGAAGTGCACCACACAGAACACGGGACTGCTATCCTGCATGCCTTCCTCTTTGACATTGCCGGCCTTACCCCCGACTGGACCATGACCTCTTTTGTGGAGCGCTCCGTGCAGCAATGCCGGGAGCAGGTCGGGGACAGCAACGTTGTCCTGGCCCTTTCCGGCGGCGTGGACTCCACCGTTGTGGCCGTTCTGCTGCACCGGGCCGTGGGTGAAAAGCTCCACTGCATCTTCGTTGACCACGGCCTCATGCGCCACAATGAAGGCGAAGAAGTGGTCGCCATGTTCAAGCAGCATATGCCGGGGCTGAACCTGCACCACATCAAGGCGGCGGATCTCTTTCTGGGCAGGCTCAAGGGAGTCGAGGATCCGGAAGAAAAGCGCAAGATCATCGGACGCACCTTCATCGAAGTCTTTGACCGCGAGGCCAAGAAGATTTCCAACGTCCGCTTTCTGGCCCAGGGAACCATTTATCCCGATGTCATTGAATCTTACTCCGCCAAGGGTGTGGTCATTAAAAGCCATCATAACGTCGGCGGCCTGCCCGAACAGATGCACCTTTCCCTGGTGGAGCCGCTACGCGAGCTGTTCAAGGACGAGGTCCGCGTGCTGGGCACCGAACTGGGCCTGCCGGACGAACTGGTCTGGCGGCAGCCTTTCCCCGGCCCCGGCCTCGCCGTGCGGATACTCGGCGAAGTAACCGAAGAGCGCCTTGCCGTGCTGCGGACAGCCGACCATATCGTGCAGCAGGAACTGCGTTCCTCGGGCTGGTACCGTAAGGTCTGGCAGGGCTTTGCCGTGCTGCTCCCCCTGCGCACCGTCGGAGTTATGGGCGATGCGCGCACCTATGACAACGTCATTGCCCTGCGGGTGGTGAACAGCGTCGACGCCATGACCGCCGACTGGACCCGCCTGCCCGCCGAAGTGCTGGCCTCCATGTCCGGCCGCATTATCAGCGAGGTAAAGGGCGTCAACCGGGTGGTGTTCGACATCTCGTCCAAACCCCCCAGCACCATTGAATGGGAATAGCCTTTTAGCCGGATATACGGTATGCGTACTCCACAGCCTGTTGAAAGACAGGCTGTGGAGTATGGGCAGCAGCAAGAGTCCCGCGCGTCGAAAGACGCTGTGCGCAACTATCCGCACGACAGTCTCCCTGTCAGTGAACAACGCAAAGGTACAGCATGTTCGGCATCGGAACCACGGAATTTCTGGTCATCATCGTCGTCGCCATCCTGGTGCTCGGACCGGAACACCTCCCCAAAATCATGCGTACCGTGCAGAAGACCATGTCGGACTTTCGCCGCATAAGCACGGAATTTCAGCGCACCCTCAATCTGGAAGCCAACCAGGAAGAGTACCGGGAACGCCAGCGCGAGATGGCGCAGGCAACCCCAAAGACCGTGAAGAAAAAGAAGAAAAAACCTGCTCCCGCCCCGGAACCCGACCAGGAATCCGCTCAGGAAATCGTCACCCTGGAGAACGCCGTCCCGCAGGATACCACGGCAGTTGCCGCGCCTCAGCAAACGGCTGCTGCCACTTCGTCAGACATGCCGGCGGGGGGCTCTCCGGACTCCTCTCCAGCCGCAGTGGCAGGGGACACGGCAACAGAATCTCAGACGGCTTCCGCCGTACAGCCGCCCAAGACGGATAGAAACGCCGGGGACGACGGCTCCCTTCCCGGCACGCAAGGAGGCGCCGCATGACCAGCAAGCCCCCGAAAGATGATACGTATTTTCCTGAAGATGAACGCTCGTCCATGGACTGGGAAGATGATCACAGTGCCGACGCCCGCAGTGCGGGGCTGACCTCCGGCACGCCCGGAAAAGAGGACGCGATTCCGGACCTGGAGCGTGAGCGGCTCCTCAACGCCTCACTGAAAGCCGTGCGGCCGGCCGGTTACGTTCCCCGCGCATCCGCGGACCCCACCGCCGGGCAGACAACTCCCGCCCGTCCGGATGCCCAGGCCCGCCCCGAAGACGGCTACTATCCTGAAGACGAACGCTCCTCCATGGACTGGGAAGACGACCACAGCACGGATTCACGTAGCGCGGGACTGAACGCCGGGCAGTTGGCCGGGCGCGAGTCTTTCTCCCCGGGCATGGTCTCCAGAACCAAAGACGGCAGCACCACAGAGGACACGCAGGAACATCCGCTGCCCTCTTCCGCAAAATTTGTCCCGCCGGTCGGCTATGTTCCTCCCGCCTCTTCCCCCGCAGCCCCGGCCGCTTCGACAGCGCAGCCGGGCTCCGCCACGGAACAGGAGGATAAAGCTCCCGCGCCCCCTTTTCCCTTAAGGGAAACCGCTGAGGAAGATCTGAGGGCCCTGCACCCCTCTCTGGCGGCTTCCCTCACAGCCTCCATTGCTTATGCGGAACAGCAGCGCAACGCTTCGGCCGCGGACGCCGGAAGTGAGGCCCCCTCCTCCGGCGGACAGACGGACGCCGCCGAGACGAAACCGGAATCGGCATCCGGAGAAGCTGCATCCCATGCCGCTTCCGCCGCTTCTGAAGAAGGCGACACGTCCTCCCCTTTTGTAGACGGGGCTGAAGAAGCCCCAGTCGCCTCCCCTGAAGAGTCTCCCGCAGCAACCTCCCCCTCGGAGGCTCCGTCTGCCGCGCCTGAAACCGGAACCACTGCGGCCGCATCCGACGGCGAGGTTGCTGTCCGTAAGAAAGCTGCCGAAGAAATATCCGGCCCTGTTCTGGAAGACGCCGCCGGCGAGGCCTCCCCCGCTTCCGAAGAAGAGGAAGAGGAGGACGAAGACGAAGATGATGATGAGGAAGAGGAGGAAGAAGAGGAGGATGCCGAAGACCGCCCCATGACCCTGCGCGACCATCTGACGGAACTGCGCAAACGGATTACCCGCTCCTTTCTGTTCGTCGTTCTTGGTTTTGCCTGTTGCTACCCTTTTGCTGAGCAGCTTTTCGGCCTTCTGCTCATTCCTCTCATAAAAGTGCTGCCTCCTGACAGCAAACTCATCTATACCGCACTGCCCGAGGCTTTTTTTACCTATATGAAGGTGGCTTTTGTGGCGGGCATTTTTGTCGCGAGCCCCCTCATTTTCTATCAAGTCTGGGCCTTCATTGCCCCTGGGCTGTATAAGGAAGAAAAGGTCTTTGTCCTTCCGGTGGCATTTTTTTCCGCCTTCTTTTTCATTGCCGGCGGGGCCTTTTGCTTCTTTATCGCCTTTCCCTTCGCCTTCGAATTTTTTATGAGCTACAATGTGGGGCGCATCCAGGCTATGCCCTCGCTGAATGAATATTTGAGTTTCGTGCTGCAATTGCTTCTCGCTTTCGGCCTTATCTTCGAACTGCCCCTGTTTGTGTTCTTCCTGGCCCGCATGGGCATCATCACGGCGGCCTGGATGCGCAAGATGCGCCGCTACGCCGTTTTGGTGAACGTCATCGTGGCCGCCATTCTCACGCCGCCGGACGTCATGTCGCAGATGCTCATGGCCGGCCCTCTCCTGCTTCTGTATGAATTCAGCATCTGGATCGCGGTGATCTTCGGCAGAAAAAAGCCGAAGAAAGAGGAAGAGGAGGAAGATTCCGACGAAAAAGCCCCCCAGGCACTGCAAGCGGCTAAGGAGGGGCAACCCTCCCCCGCCTTGCCCAAGCGGGGGGATTGACGGCGCGGCAGGAGTTTTTTGCGCTCACCGCGCCCCTGCCGTGACGGTTCTTTGCCCCGTTCCCATGCCGTTGCCGCGCGGGCATGCAGCACGGGACAGGTTCTCGTTGCATACGATGCGGGCTTTCTATACAGTAAGAAAATCTGGCTTCCCGCAACCGCAAAGGAATGCTCCATGACCGAACCGCTGCAACCAGTCCGCACCGCAAATATTGCACGCACGACAAGCGAAACGGATATTTCGCTCTCTCTTCGCCTTGACGGTACCGGCGCGGTTACGGTGCACACGGGCTTCGGCATGGCGGACCATATGCTGACCCTTATGGCCTTCTGGGCCGGGTTTGATCTTGCCCTGGAATGCAAGGGAGATCTGGATGTGGACGCGCACCACACCGTGGAGGACGTGGCCATTTGCCTCGGCCAGGCCATAGACGCGGCCCTTGGCGACCGCAAGGGCATAGCCCGCACCGGCTTTGCCAGGGTGCCCATGGATGAGGCCCTGGCCGACGTATGCATCGATCTTTCCGGCCGTCCCTATCTGGTGCTGCACGGCCAGGAGATACTGCCCCCGGTCATTGCCGGGGAAGAACGCGACCTGTGGCGCGAATTTTTCAAGTCCCTGGCAAACGGGGCAAAAATGAACCTGCACATTGCCTTTGCTTACGGACAAAACGGGCACCACCTGCTGGAATCCGCCTGCAAGGGGCTGGGCCTTGCCTTGCGCAACGCCGTCTTACGCAACCGGGCAACCATTTTGAGCACCAAAGGGAGTCTTGACTGATGCGCACCGCACTCATTTTTCGCCTTGGCCTTACGGCTGTTCTCACCTTTGCCCTTTTTGCCTGCGCTACCCCCAA
Source organism: Desulfovibrio sp. (assembly GCA_031556355.1). Lineage (GTDB taxonomy): Bacteria > Desulfobacterota > Desulfovibrionia > Desulfovibrionales > Desulfovibrionaceae > Frigididesulfovibrio. The sequence continues at coordinate 29,955 of JAVBTB010000036.1, forward strand.
ACAGCCCCCCATGCCGGTGGGCAATCTGAAACTCGGGGTCGCCTACTTTACCCAGCCGGAATATACGGGCGACCTGCTGGCCGGGTACATGACCGATGATGTGCAGCGTATTGATGAAAAGGTTCTGAGCGATCTGGACGGATTGTTCTCCTCGGTGCTCGCCAGAGAGTCCAAACACAGCTTTGAAAGCCAGGAAAGCGCCCTGCGTTGCGGCAAAAAACAGGAACAAGATAAAAAACAGGCTGCCATACGCCGCTGGTCGGCCATCGGCCGCTGCATGGGAGTCGATATTCTGCTGGTGCCACAGATGCTCGAATGGCGCGAACGTGACGGCGGAGACTATGGCGTTGTGACGCCCGCCAAGGTGGTCATGGATATTTATGTGCTCGACGTGCACGCGGAGTCGCTCATTTCCCGCTCCCGCTACGACGAGACGCAATCGGCCCTGACTTCCAACCTGCTGGACACCGGCAAGTTCATCAAGCGCGGGGGCAAGTGGGTCACCGCCCGCGACCTGGCCAAAGAAGGCATGGTAAAGGCCGTAAAGGAACTGGGGCTGTGATCGTCTTTCCCGCTGTCGACATCAAGGGCGGGCAGTGCGTCCGTCTGAAAAAAGGCCGCGCCGACGAAGAAACCGTCTTCTCCAAAGATCCGGTGGAAGCCGCCCTGCACTGGCAGAGCCAGGGGGCGAAGTGGCTGCACCTGGTGGATCTGGACGGCGCTTTTGAGGGCACCCCCGTCAACCTGCCGCTTATCCGCCGCCTGTGCGCAGCCCTGTCCATTCCGGTGCAGATGGGCGGAGGCATCCGCGATTTGCCCACAGCGCAGGCATACTGCGATGCGGGCATCACCCGCCTGATCATCGGCACCCTGGCGCTTGAGAACCCGGCCGCGTATGCCGCCCTTTGCGCCGCCCTGCCGGGAAAAATCGGCGTTTCTCTCGATACCGAAAACGGCAGGCTCAAAACCAAGGGCTGGGTGGCCGATTCCGGCCTTACGATCGACGAGGTGCTGCCCCGCCTGCACGATCAGGGCACGGCCTTTATCATCCATACGGACATTGACCGCGACGGCATGCAGAGCGGAGTCAATCTGCCCCTGCTGGCGGATCTGGCCCAAAAAAGCCCCATGCCGGTTATCGCCGCCGGGGGTGTGGCCACCCTTGCCGACATCCAGAAGCTCTACCCCCTCTCGAAAACCGGCAACCTGCAAGGGGCCATTACGGGCCGGGCCATCTATGAAGGCACCCTGGACCTGAAAGAAGCCATGCAGTGGATCGAGCGACAGTAGCAGTATCAACAACACAGCCACGCGGCCAGACAGCAGCGGTCCTTCTTCCCATGGACAGAGGCCCCGTCCGTCTGGAAGCCCGCTCATACAGACAGGAACCCGTATGTCCCAGTTTACCGTGACCATTGAAGAACGCCGCGCCGTGCATCTGGCGGGAATGTTCATCCACACCGACATGCAGAAATGCCAGAACGACTGCCACACGCTGTGGGATGCCTTTGCCCCGCGTATGGGCGAGCTGTGCCCGGGCGAGCCCCGGGAATCCTACGGGGTCTCTTTCCCGATCGACGCCGCGGCAGGTTCGTTCACCTACTGGGCCGCCCTGGAATTTCCGGCCGGAAACCCCCTGCCGCAGGGTATGGCGGAGACCGCCCTGCCCGCCGGTCTCTATGCCGCCTGCCCCGTCGCGGGTCTGGACGACATATTGGCGGCCTACACCCACATGTATACGGAGTGGCCGACGACGCAGTCCTCGTATGCGTTGCGCCACGATACGCCCTGCTATGAATTCTACAGCGCGGACCACCTGAAAACAGGGGCTTTTACCCTGTACATACCTGTGGCCGCCAAATAGCATTGCAGGTTTTGCCTGTGTATTTGCTTGCTTTTTTTTGCGAGGTTACGTAAAGAGAATACGCGCTTCGCACGCGGGAGCAACTCAGTGGTAGAGTGCAACCTTGCCAAGGTTGAAGTCGCGGGTTCAAATCCCGTCTCCCGCTCCAGCAATCCCCGGTTCCGCTTCCTGTGAAGGAACCCGTCCGGTGCCATGTTTTCCGCCGTGCCGGCAACCATGCCGACCTTTCAGGGGCGGCATCTTCATGTGTAGTAAAGGCCGCCATGTCTTCCTCCGCCTCTTTTCCCCCCCACCTTCGCCCCGAAGCCTCCCTGGAAGAACTTCTCGCCGCAGCCGCGCAAAAATATACCCTTGAATTCGAGCCGATCAGTGCGGGCGGGGTAACTCTTTCCATCCTGCAGATCGCCAACATGCGCGAGCTCCTGGACGGCCTTATCCGCGAAAACGCTCTGGAAAATGCCCTCACTACCCTGCCCCTGTGGGCGAAAATCTGGCCCGCCTCCCTCATCCTCGGGCATATGCTTCGCCACTTGGACCCCGCCGGGCACTCTCTGCTGGAAATCGGCGCGGGCTGCGGGGTAACCGGGCTGGTGGCCGCCGCCCTAGGGTTTGAACGGGTCTGCATCACCGACATCAATGACGACGCCCTGCTCTTTGCCCGTATCAACGCCCTCAAGAACAACCTGGGCGACAGGGTGCGCGTCTGCCGGGCCGACATTGCGGAGGACCGGCTGGACGAACGCTTCAGCCTTATCCTCGGCGCGGAAATTCTGTATCTGGAAGAGCTGTACCGCCCCCTGGTCAAATTTCTGCTCCGCCACCTCGCCCCCAAACAGAGCTTTCCCGCGCCGGAAGTCATTCTGGCCACGGACCACCGCAGGACGGCCAAGCGCTTTTTCAAACTGGCCGAAAAGGAATTCCACATCGCCCGCAAGCAGATAGGCGCGCGTGCGACGGAAGATACCGGCGAATCCGAACGCCATCTGCTGACCCTGCACAGGCTCACTCCCCTGCGTTAAGCAAAGCGCCCTCCCGCACCACGGGCGTATATCCGGCTCCATAGGTGAAGCCGCTGCCAGACGGTCATGGCCGCGATGTCCGGCATTGCCTGTCCCGCCCTTTGAGCGTATGAAGCAGGGGACTTTCCATGAAGCGCCATGTCCTTCTGTGCCGCATGTGCAGGCAATACGGCCGGCAAGACTGCCCGCTGCATCCGCTCTTTCTCGAACAACAGGAATTCGCATGATCCGTCTCGTTTCTTGTCCTAAAGGCTACGCCGCCGACCAGGACAAAACCGTCTCTCCCAAGGATACGCTGCGCAAGGTCAGAGAACGCCTTACTTCTCTCGACATTGCCGTTCTGGCGGAAACCCGCCGCATAGACACCGGCAGGCTGGATATCCCCGTTTTTTTGAGCCGATGCGGCGAAGACGCCCTTGCCGTCATGCCCACCCGCAAGCAGATGGGCAAAGGGGCCAGCGTGGAACAGGCCGAAGCCTCCGCCCTTATGGAACTGATGGAGCGGTATGGCTTTTTTACCTTTTGGGAACGCATGCCGGATGTGGTGGAAGCCACCTGGAGCGAGGCGGAAAACCGCTTCGGCCCGGCCCTCATGCCCCTTGAGGAAATCGCGCGCGCCTGCCATGATACTCTTGCGCCGGCAAAAACGCGCAGGGTACTCAACCTGCGCTCCTGGCTTTTCTTTCCGGTCACGCGCATCGCGGACGGACAGACGGTATACGCGCCTTTGGATCTCTTTAAACAGCTTGGCGAATTCAACGGTTCTTCCGCCGGAAACGCCGATGCGGAGTCCATTCTCCAGGGCGCATGCGAACTGGTGGAACGGCATACCTGCTGCATTATCGACGAGACGCACCCCGCCCTGCCCACCATCACTATCACGGATGGGGACGACCCGGTACTGGTCGCGCTTTTGGAAAAGTTCCACAAAAACGGCATCGACGTGCTCCTCAAGGACTTTTCCCTGCAAATGCCTGTTCCCACCGTCGCGGCGCTGGCCATGGATCCTGCCACGTTCCCGCATTCCTCGGAGATCGTCTATACGGCCGGTACCGCCACCAGCCCCGCCAAAGCGGCCATCCGCGCCCTGACGGAAGTGGCCCAGCTTGCCGGCGACTTTGCCAGTTCCGCCTGCTACGAGGCTTCAGGCCTGCCCAAATATGAACGGCCTGAAGAGACCGCTTGGCTGCGGCAGGGGCCGGTGGTTCCCCTCTCCTCTCTGCCGGATCTGGAAACGGACGACATACTGGCGGAACTGCGAAACCTTGCAAAACGCCTCCGGGACAAAGATTTTGCCCTGTACAGCATCGCTACCACCAACCCGGACACACAGATCCCCAGCCATTACAGTTTTGTGCCGGGGTTCCGCTTTCGGGAGCGTGACAAAAACGCTTCCCTGGGGCTGTTTGTCGGACGCATGATTGCGGAACAGGAAGACACGACAACGGCGACGGCCGCCCTTGCCGTTCTGGAAGAGGTCTATCCCGGCGCACACTTTGTCCCCTTTTTCCACGGCCTGCTCGCCATGCGGGCAGGGGATCACGGCGCGGCCCGCACCTGGTTCACCAAGGCCGCCCCTTTACAGCCGGAAAACGACGCCCGGGCCCTGACCTCTTTTTACCACGGGTATACCTGGACTCTGGACGGCGACTGGGAACAGGCGCGGCCCTTTCTGGAACAGGCGGCGGCCTTGAGCCCGGACATGAAGGAATACCGCAACCTGCTGGGGGTCTGTCTGTTCAAACTCGGCAAGTACGATACGGCGGCGGAGGAATTCCGGAATATTCTTACCCGCCTGGACAAGGGATCGGCCGTGGATCTGCAAAACCTCGGCCTTTGCCATAAATTCCTGGGAGAAAAAGAACAGGCCGCCCACTATCTGGCTGCCGCCCTGGAAATCAACCCCGGCCTTGAAGCCGCCGCGCGCCACCTGCAAGAACTGGCCTGCTCCTGAAGCTCCAACGCCATGTCCGAAGTCTCCGACCTTGTTCTTTCTTTCGGCAAGCTGGGCCTGACCTTCACCATCATGCTGGTGCTGCTGCGCCTGCATGTCGGCCTGTGGCTCGCGGTTCTTTCAGGCAGCCTGGTCGTGGCCTTTACCTGCGGGCTGTCTGCTGTGTCATGGCTTGAGGTGGCCCTTGCCACACTGCGGCAGCCGGAGTTTCTGCTCCTTGCCGTCATGCTGATGGGCATCATGCTGCTGTCCGCCGTACAGGAAAAAACCGGGCAAAGCCGCCGTTTTGTGGACGGCATTGAACGTTACCTGCGCTGGCCGCGCGTCCGTCTGGTCATATTTCCCGCTTTGGTGGGCCTTTTGCCCATGCCGGGCGGGGCGCTCTTTTCCTGCCCCATGCTCAAGGCCGCCGCCAAAGACATGGCCATGACCGAAGAGCACAAAGCCATCATCAATTACTGGTTCCGGCATATTTGGGAAGAAGCCTGGCCTCTGTACCCCGGCTACATTCTGACCTGCTCCCTGCTCGGCGTTCCTCTGTCCAAGCTGTGGCTCTACACTTTCCCCCTGGTGCTCCTCAATTTCGCCACCGGCTGGTTCTTCTATATGCGCCCGCTGACACGGTCCCGGATACTGCGCAGCAAGGATGCCTGTGAACTGAACGAAAAAGGGGTAGAGCGCGATTCTCTCCCGGAGGCGGAACGCTCGGAGCTGGAAGCGGCCTGCGCCGCACAGACCGCCACCCCTCCGCCGAAACTGGGCGCGGTGCTGCTGGAGGCACTCCCCATAGGCGTCACCCTTGCCGGGGCCGCCGTGTTCGCAACGCTGTTTGACCTGACCGGGGTGGAAGCTCCTTCCCAGGCGGCCTTTATCCTGTCCCTTGCGCTGGCTGTAGGCGTCGCCCTGTATCAGGGCAGGGGCAGACTCTCCGAACCGCTCCTGCGCCTGGCCTTTTCCAGGAACAGCGGCAAGATGCTGCTGCTGATCTACACCATATTCATTTTCAAGGACACCATCGCGGCCAGCGGCATGGTCGCTTCCTTAAGCCGCATGGGCGGCAGCATGGCCGCCGTATACCTGCTGTTCATCATTCTGCCCCTGCTCTGCGGCCTGCTCACCGGCATCATGGTAGGCTTTGTGGGCGCCTGCTTTCCCATACTCATCGGCGTACTAACCGAAATGAACATGCAGGCCGAAACCATCCCCCTGATCGTGCTGGCCATGGTGGCAGGCAACTGCGGCCAACTGCTCTCGCCGCTGCACGTCTGCATGGTGGTATCCTGCGAGTACTTCCAGGTAACCATTCCCGCTTTGTTCAAGAAGCTGATCGGGCCTGTCTCCGTGCAACTCGTCTACGGTATTCTGTTCGCCTGCGTCCTGTACGCGCTGGGAGCAGGAATCTGAGATTCCCAGCAGCCAGTGCATCACAAAAACACCCCGCTTCAGCGGGGTGTTTTTGTGATGCACTCAAATGCAAATGCAAGATTTCCTGCGGGCTCAAGAAACGATGAGAGCTATGCAGCCCCAAATTGGGGTTTCCAAAGGGACTCTGTCCCTTTGGCCGCCGGAGGCAATCCGATCTCTTGGACAACTTCAAACAGAATTTGCTCTCAAGACGGCGGAACAACGTTGCCTTTTCTACCCGTTCTTTTTGCCGCAGTGGGGACAGAAGGTGAAGCTGTCCGACGGCAGCGGCTTTTTGCATTTGGGGTTGCCGCAGCAGTTGGGTACCGGGGCCAGTTCCACAATGAGTTCGCCCTCGCGCACCGGGGTCATCTGCTTGCTGTGCCGGTAGTCGGCCGTTTTCAGCACCCGTTTGACCACACTGTCCAGGGGGGCGAGCACGGCCTTTTCCTGCTTCATAATGGAGATGTTAAAGAGCTCCTCGCCCTTCTTCACCACATCGCCGGGGTTGACGTACATAACCCAGAGGTCGCCGTTGCTGGGCGCGCCCACGTGGTATTCGTTGGCCGGGTCGGCCATGGCGCTGGCCCGGGCCATGGAGGCCTCGGGCTTGGCCACCTGCACCTCGGTGCTCATGATTTCCGAGTCCAGCACGTAGCGTACCACGGATACCCCGTTGGAACCGGGATTCTGGATGCGCAGCAGAGTCAGGTGGTGGGGCTTGCCGCTGCTGTCGGTAAAGTTGAGGTCCGAGCCGACTTCCATGCCCTCAAACCATACCGCCAAGGGCAGGTTGTTGGGGTTGCCGTACTGCTGGCGGAACTCGATGGTCTTGATGGCGTCCGCCGGATGGTTGAGGAACATGAGGAATTCCTCTTCCGTGGGTTCCCGGTGGATACGCTCGCGCAGGGCGGCGCGTTCCAAATCCAGATCCACGTCCTCCAGGCTTTCCAGCGGGGATTTTTCAGTACGCCGGGCGATGGCCTTCTTCCATTCCTCGCCAAAGGCGCTCTGGTACACCCAGTCGGGCGGGAATCCGAGGGGCAGCTTGCCGAACTGCCCGCAGAGCAGGTTGCGGAAAGCGTCGTTGCAGTCCTGGTACAGGGCGAGGCGCGCTTCCTTCATCTCCGGGGAAAGATCGGCTTCGGCGTTGCGGGTGACGTTCTCCAGCACTTCGAGCAGGTACTCCACCTCATGTTCGCCGCCGCGCTTGTAGGCGCTGGTCACGGCCAGAAAGGCCGTGTTCCAGGTAATCTGCGAGCCGGGGGTCACGTCGTGGTAGTGCACGATCTTGCGGGTGCCGGTCAGAAACCGCAGCATGTGCGGCAGCAGGTGAATGTACCCCTGCTTGAGAGCCCCCTCCTGGGAGGAGGAGGTCGCCCCGCCGGGCATGCCGTGATCCACCACGTCGTAGTCTATGCCCTGGAAATAGGGGGCGGTGTAGCGGTCGTAGTGCGGCATGATCTGCTTGAGCACAAAGTTGCCGTCGCGGATCATCTTTTTGTTCAGGTTGGTCTTCAGGCCCAGTTCGTCTTCCAGATAGGCGGCTGTGGAGAGCACTTCGCCCTGCCCGTACCAGCGCATACCCGCGCCGAGGGAGGTATCGACGATGTGCACCCCGGCCTTGGCCGCCGCTCCGACGGCAGGCACGAACAGGCCGTCCGTGTAGTGCCGGTGGTAGTGCAGCACCAGGTCCGGATACTTCTTGCGCAAGGCCGAGACCAAAGCGTCCATGAAGCGCGGGGGGCAGTTGCCGGCCATATCCTTGAGACCCAGGATAAAGAGCCGCGTGGCTTCCTTGGGGTTCACCCCCAGAAGCTGCGCCGTCTGGCGGACCATGGCGGCCGCCACGTCCAGGTAGTGCTCCACCGTGAAGCCCCGGCCGTACGTCAGGGAAAGAGCCGGTTCAAACACGACCCCTTCAGTATTCAGGGCCACCTCGGCAAAGGGCCTCATGTTGTCCACGTGGTTCAGAAAGTCGAAGCAGCGGATGACGTGGTATTCCTCGCAGATCTTCTCCGCCGTGATGCGCATCAGGTTTTTGGGCTGCGGCTTGTACCCAAGAACGTTGGTGGAGCGGATCAGGATCTGCTTCATGGTCTTGGGGGCGATCCGGTTCAGCTCGCGCGCCTCGTAAAAGGGCGAGGTCATGTTGGCCATCATGTTCACATGGAAGTGCGCGCCGCCCCCCGTTTCCAGAGAAAAGAAGTTGCAGTTGTCCAGGTACGGGGCGACCATCATGTCTTCCGCCAGGCGGAAGCGGTTGCCGCTGTTGGACTGGGTGTTGTCGCGGCAGATGGTGTCGCAGAAATGGATGTAGCCGGACTCGCGGATGTAGTTCAGCAGGGCTTTTTTATCCCCGCGCGGATACGGGGACGGCAGACGCCGCATGGTGGGAGAAATGGGCGGCAGTACCACCTCGTACTGAGGCAGGCGCGGCGTGGTGCGCGTCCGGTATTCCCCAAGCTGCACAAAGGGGTTGAAACCGCGGGCGGAAATCTCGCAGATCAACCGGGCGTTGCGTTCCGACTCCGGCGCCAGATCCGAATAATCCATGAGCTGCGGCGTGGCCGCGATGAAGCGGGTGTCGCACTCCCCTTCCCTGAAGGCCGGGTGGGCGATGACCTGCTTGAAGAAGGGGATGGTGGTTTTGAGACCGCCCACAATATATTCGCTGAGAGCGCGGCCCATGATGCCCAGCACCTTGGGCCAGTCCTGGGCGTAGGTCAGCAGGAGGGAGCCCGCCGAATCATAGTTGGACGGGAACTCGTACCCCGCGCTCATGTTCGAATCCAGACGCACGCCCGGCCCCCCGGGGGACACGTAGCGCGTGATCAGCCCGGCGTTGGGCGAAAAATTCTTGCGCGGATCTTCGCAGTTGATGCGCACCTGCATGGCGTGGTGCACAGGCAGGGTGTTCTGGTCGGTAAAGCGCAGCTTGCTGCCGAAGGCCACGGCAATCTGCTCTTCCACCAGGTCGATGCCGTAGCGGCATTCGGTGATGCCGTGCTCCACCTGCAGACGGGTGTTCACTTCAATAAGATAGGGCGTCCCTTCCGCGGTGACCAGAAATTCCACGGTGCACAGGGAGTGGTAGCCCACCGCCTTCACCAGGGCGCGCGAATATTCCTTCAGCTTTTCGCGCAGATCTTCCGTCATCATCCTCCAGGGGGAGGGGGTGATTTCGATCAGCTTCTGGTTGTTGCGCTGGATGCTGCAATCGCGCTCGTCAAAGGCGAAGCAGTTGCCGTACTTGTCGGCGATCACCTGGATCTCGATATGGCGGACCTTGGTGAGGAACTTCTCCACATACACGCGCGGGTTGCCGAAAGAGGCCTGGGCCATGGTGGAGGCCTTGAAAAAGGCGTCTTCCAGCCCGGCTTCGTCGTGCACCTCGAATATCCCGCGCCCGCCGCCGCCGCCTTCGGCCTTCAGCATGATGGGAAAGCCGATGGTCTTGGCTACTTCACGGGCTTTGGGCACGTCCACCGCGCCTTCGGAACCGGGCACCACGGGAATGCCCAGCTTCTGCGCCAGGGCGCGCACCTGCACCTTGTTGCCCAGCAGCTTCATGGGTTCTTCGGCGGCGCCGATAAAGACCAGGCCCGCGTCCATGCAGATACGGGGGAAATTTTCGTCTTCCGAGGCAAAGCCCCAGCCGGGATGGATGGCCTGGATGCCCCGCTGCTTCGCAAGGGAAACAATGCGCTCAATGTCCAGGTAGGCTCTGGGATCGGGCCCCAGCAGCAGAAGCTCCTGGGCGGCGGAAGCCGCCGGCGAGGTTTTGTCTATATCGGTTGCGGTCATCACCGCGACGGCGTCAAAACGTTCCCGCACAGAGCGGCAGATGCGCCGGGCCGGTATGCCGCGGTTGGCCACCAGAATGGCTTTGCCCTTCAATTCCCGAACCACAGTATCAAAACTTTTAATGCCCATGGACCGTCACTCTCCAACACCGCGCGGTAACTGTACCGTGCTGCGCGGTTGATGTTGCTACAATACGATATTCGTGCCTAAAGAAAGACTGCCGGAAGACAACTCGCGGGTTTCGCCCCCGGCACAACGCAAAAGCACGCCGCCCTGCCGCCCGACACCTTCAAGGCGGCCGGAAACAGCGCTGCCGTCACCCTCGAACAGAGTGACCGCCCGGCCCTTCCAGGCCAGCATGGCGTTTACTCCCGCAAAGATGCCCGCAGCGGACTGCCCGGCAACGGAACATATATACTCCTGAATAAGCGCTCTCACAAGAGAGCGCCATAGGGGAAACGGGGCCGGGGGAGCATTGGAGCTCTCCTCCCGTCCGGACAGCACCGCGGCGGATGCCGCGTGGTCCGCCCTGAGTTGCTCGGGGGGCGGAGCTTTTGCAATATTGACGCCCACCCCGGCCAGAAGCACACCGCCGCGCTCCTCCAGCAGAATACCCCCGACTTTTTGTCCCGCGTCGTTCAAAAGATCGTTGGGCCACTTGAGGGATACGGGAAATCCCAGCCGGGAAAAAGCGGCGGCCAAAAGCCAGCCCGCCACCACAGATGCCGCGTCGCCCCGCAGGTTGGGATCGTCCGGCAGGCGAAACGTTACGTACAGGTTGCCTCTGGGCGAATGCCATTCCCGCCGGAGCTGTCCCCGCCCGGCGGACTGACGGGAGGCGAGCACCGCGCCCCATTCCGGCAGGACATTGTCACGCACGAGTTGCCAGGCCACATCAAACGTCGAGGTACAGTTCCCGGCGATATACGTGGTGGCGGCGACGGAAAGCTCCATGCTGGGCCCGCCGGTCCTTTGCCCGGCATACCTACAGGGTTCGGCCGCAACGCCGGGGGATGCCACCGACACAAAGGGACAGTGCCCCGCCTCGGGCAGAGCCGCGTTGCGGGAACCGCCTTCCGCCCCTGGTTCGGCAGGCGGGTTCATCCCGGAAGCAGACTCGCCCTTCCACAAGACCACGGTGTGCGGGTGTACGGAGCACTCCGCACCGCCGGAATTGTCCGGGGGAATCTCATCCTCCCACCTGCACAAGGGGCGGGGAGCTTTCATGTTCTCGCCGAAGAGGGAATACAACCCTGTCAGATCCACACATTCCAGAGGGGCCGCATAGGGCGAAAGCCCCCGATTCAGAGCCACAAGAAGGGCGTTGGCCGTTTTTGCCGTCATGGGTATGCCCTGGGCTGGGGTTGGCGCGGAAATTCCGGTGGACAGGAGAGGACGGAACCTTATACCATGCCGAATATGCTGTTTCCTTTGCAAAAAAGAGGAACACGCGTAGTAGGGAACCGGACAACAGTGCGAGACATCCATGAAAGACCGCAGGCCCGCACCATGAAATACTATATTTCCGGGGGAGCCGTGCGAGATCTTCTGCTGGGACGTCCCGTACGGGATATTGACGCAGTCTTTGACGTCCCTGAAAAAGAATTCATACAGAGGAATCCCGCCGCCCGCAAGACCCGAACTCTGCCCCACCCCATTTATTTGCTGCACGGGCAGGAATTCACTCCCACAGCGGAAGGTGGCCCCGCCGCGGACGTATTGCGGCGCGACCTGACCATAAACGCGCTGCTCCTTTCCGCAGAAGGCGTTCTGTTTGCCCACCCCCGCTCCTTCCAGGATCTGCGAGAGCGGATCCTGCGCCCGGCCTCGCCGGAAGCCCTGGCGGCGGATCCGGTGCGGGTGTTCCGGACCGCCCGCTTTTCCGCGGAACTGCCGGACTTTACCGTCCATCCCGACTGCCTTGAGCAGATGCGCGCCCTCAGGCGCAGCAGCGCCCTTGCCGATATCGCGGCGGAGCAGATAGGCCGGGAAACGCTCAAAGCCTGCCTGGCCGAAAAACCCGGCAATTTTCTTCGCCTGCTGCTGCGCGGAGAATGCCTGGCCCCCTGGTTTGCGGAACTGGCCGAAGCGGACGCGCGTCCCGCCGGGCCGCCTGCCTACCACGACGCTTCCGTGCTGGAACACATCTGCCGGGTCATGGACGCCACCGCCGCTCTGGCCGTCCCCGGCAGGAGCAGCGCCGCCGTAGTGAACACAAAACGGCAAACCGTTGCAGCCGACGTTCACGGGCTTCCTCTGACAGAGGGCTACCCGCCCCTTCCGGATAACGGCTATTTCCCGCCCTTCCTCGCTACGCCGCAACTGCCGGAAAACGCCACACGCGCTCTGGCGGTATGGATGGCCCTGTGCCACGATCTGGGCAAATGCCTGACCCCGCCGGACGAACTTCCCCACCACCGAGGGCACGAATCAGCCGGAACGGCCCTGGCCAATGCCCTTGGCACGCGTCTGCGCCTTTCGCGCCGCCTGATCAAAGCCGGAGAACTGGCCGCAAAACTGCACATGAAGGCGGGCAACTACAACACCCTGCGCATCGGCACCAAGGTGGACCTGCTTGTGGAACTGCACGCGGCCCGTATCTTACGCCCGTTTTTCCTCATGGTGGCCGCCGACGCCGAAACGCCGGATCTTCCGGAACGGGCGGAAGCGGACTGCACGCGCATCATGGCCGTATCTCTACCCGAAGAATGGCAAAACCGGGGAGAAGACTCCGGCCGCAGACTGCGCGAATTGCGTTGCCAGGCCCTTGTGGAAAAACGTTCCGACAAAAAAATCCAGGGGGAGCGTCCCCTTTCCAACCGTGCCTGATGCCGGCTAGAGCAGTTTACGCTTCAAATAGTCGCTTAACGGCGGGCAAAGCCCGCCGTTAAGCGACTATTTGGCGGCAAGGATTTGCCGACAAATCCTTGCGAGCATTTCAAGTGTGAAATGCTCTAATGCGCATTGCTTGGGTAGCGTTGCGCCGCCATACTTATGCCCCCCCGTCTTTCGCATGCATCGCCTCCCTTTTCCCATCCTGCTGTAAAACAGACCTTTTTTGCCCATCGTCACTGCAAAAACACTACATCGCATATCCAACTATGTTTAATTCTCTATAAAAATATATTATGGCATGAAAAATGCTTCTCATGCTGCACAGAGTAATTTATGCCAATGACCCTTTTGTGTGAGGAACAGCCGTGCTACAAAAACATGAACCGACACCGTGCTGGGGCATCGGACTCTCAGACCAGCAGCAAGCCTTGCTGCTGCAACTCCTCGGCGAGGAGCAATCCCTTACCGTATGGCCCCTGGATGCGATACCCGGGCAACGGGAGATGGAAGAAGCCGACCCCTGTGTGCTGTGGCTCAGCGCAGAGGCAAACCGCCACCTGTGCGGAATGAACAGAGACGCGACGCGCCATCTTGCCCTGCTGCCCAAGGTGCTGTTGCTGGGAGAAAACTACTCTCTTGCAGACTTCGAAACCGCTTGCGACAATGGCATCTCGGAAATACTCCGGCCGCCCTTCTCCCGCGAAAAGACCCTTGAAGTACTGCATCGCGCTCTGGAAGCCCGAAATCTGCATCACGACATGCTCTGTATGAGCCGCGAAATAGTGCTGGAGCGCGAACTTCTGGAACGTAAGAACGAACTGCTCGGCTTTCTCGTCAACTTTCTGACTAACACTTCGGGCAGCCTTGACCTGGACGCCATTCTTGCCAGCGCCTTCAAGGGACTGGGGGAACTGTTCCCCGCCCGCGCCATGCATGCGGCGCTGTGGCAACGGGATGAGACGGGAATGGAAGTATCCTTGCACATTTGCGCCACCGATACGCAGGCAGCCCTCAACTGGAGGGACGCTCTTCTGGAGCAGACCCGTTTGCTGCTGGGGGAAAATTTTTCCCTTTCCGCCGTGCACCGGCTTGCCCTTCCCCATCAGGACAAGGCATGGGCCGATGCCGCGCCCGGCAACGGCAGCATCATCAGCCTGCCCATTGCCGTAGGCACGCAACCTCTGGGCGTGCTTATGCTGCTTGTGGAAATGGAGCGCAGCCTCGGACGGGATCAGGTCATGGCCCTTGATTCCGCCATACGCCATCTGGCTCTCAACATCACGAATGCACGCCGGTTCCAGACCATGCAGCTGCACGCCGACTACGACTCTCTGACCAACGTGCACAGCCGCCGTCATTTTGAAGGACGCCTGAACGAAGAGATCAGTAAATCGGTACGCTACGGACAGGCCTTTTCCATGATCATGCTGGATATCGACCACTTCAAGCAGGTAAACGATACACGCGGGCACCATGCGGGCGACACCGTGCTGCGCGAGGTGGCTTCCATCATCAGCGACACCATCCGCAACACGGATTACTGCGCCCGTTACGGTGGAGAAGAGTTCGCCATACTGCTGCCCTGCACGGACAGCGAAAAGGGGCTTATTCTGGCGGAGCGCCTGCGCAACCGAATAGCCCGCCAGACCTTTCATGTATCCGGCGGCCCCCTGAAGATCACCATCAGCCTGGGTCTCGCCCATCTGCCGGCCAGCAGCGAGAACCCCCGACGGGACGTGGTCTGCGAAGCCGATGCCGCCCTCTACGAAGCAAAGGCCAGGGGCAGAAACCGCACCTGCCGGTGTATGGCCGAAACCGGAAACGGACGCTACTCCCCTGCGGATGACGAACGGTCCGAACGCGCCGCAACTGTTGTGTAGCCTGTAACCGCTATCGAAAAATAAATATAATCGTCTCGAAAGGCAAGCTCAAACGGTCCAACTTTCTGCGCATAATCAGGATATTCGAGAGCCCGCCTTGCCAGGTTCAGCCCTGTTGCCGCAAAAAGTCCCGCAAGACAACGGCCTGATTCTGTCCCTGGTCTTTGGCGCCGTAGACAAGCGTCACCGTTGCATGTCCACGGACAACCTCATTGAAGCGTTGTGCGGCCTGGACATTTGCTCGCAACTCCTCAAGATATCGCTCCCTGAACGCAGCCCACTTTTCGGGTTCGTGATTGAACCCTTTCCGTAAAGCGGTGCTTGGGGCTATCTCCTTCAGCCACAGATCAATATGCAGATCTTCCTTTGAAAGGCCGCGCGGCCAGACCCTGTCCACAAGGATACGGCAGCCGTCGCTTTTCTCCGCCGCTTCGTAGGCGCGCTTGATAGCTATATTCACTGGCAATTCTGCGGATTTCGCGGCCGGAATGCTTACTTCCTGCATACGGTTATAGTTACGAAAGAGTCCTGGTCATGGGGCTCTCCCTGAAAACCTCCGTAATACTCAAGGCCGGTATAGCCGACGCTCGTGAGGCATTCGCTCAGTTCGTCCTTACGCAGAGGATAGAGAGGAATATCCGAGGTGAGCTTCTCACCGCTTTCCTTCACTTCAAGCGTTGTTATAAACCGCAAGATACCGTCTTTCCAGGCATACCTGCGCCTGAACACCGTATGCGCCGTGTCGATTTCCGGCAGATGCTCCACGTTACGGGCAAGAATCCGGTCATAGTTCAGTATCTGGAGAACAAGCACGCCTTCCGGCTCCAGAAGCGCATGGGTCTTGCCCAGAAGTTGCTGTATCGACGCCGGGGATTCGAGGTGCACCAGGGTGTTTCCAAGACACAGTATGCCGCCGAATGACGACGGGGCAAAGTGCCTGTCAATGGCCAGCATGTCCATGACTTCATATCGGACGCCGTCGCGGGCGTGCGCTTCTCTGGCTTTGGCAATCATGCCCGCGTCGAGATCGATGGCAACAATGCTGTTCGTGGGAGAGCTGAAAAGGACGGTCTTGTTCCCCGTGCCGCACCCTATATCAAGCAGGCGCTTTTTTCCGGCAACTTGCGCGGCAAGAAAGCGCAGATCCTCCGGTCGCACTGCGAAGACTTCATCGTAATATGTGCTTAACTGCAAATAGAAACTCATGGTACGCTCCTTACGATACGTTCATCCCACGATACTCTACGAAGAATGAGGGAGAGCGTCAAATTCGGAATTTTACCGGAGCGCACGCGCAACGGCATGACTACGGACGGCAGCGGCAGTGACCCGCAAAAACTCCCGTGTATCACCGGTAGCCCGCTCCCTTTCCCACTGTATTTTTTTCCAGGCCAGGGGGGTGCCGGGCAACGTTTCCGCCGGGGCCGGACACGCCCAGAAAGGACAGACGGCAATGGCAAGCGGCAGAATGTCTTTCACACCTTCCCTTTTGGTCTCACCGCACGAAACCCGCGCGCGTAAAGAAATGTCCCGCGCAGGCTCAACCGCGGTTTTTGGGTTGCAGCATCTGCGAAGGGTCAAGCAGGGCCTGGTACTGTTCGCGGGTCATCAGACCGCTTTCTTCCAGCACTTCCTCAATGCTCTTCTTGCCCGCCTCGGCCTTTTTCACGACATCGGCCGCCGTTTCATACCCGAGCACCGGGGCAAGGGCTGTTGCAATGCCCATGCTCTTGTGCACGTACGAGAGGCACAGCTCCCTGTTGGCGGTAATGCCGGCCACGCAGTTACGGCGAAAGGTATCCGCCCCGTTGGCGATGATTTCAAAGCTCTCAAAGAGATTGAAGCACAGGGCGGGCAGAAAGGCGTTCAGTTGCAGTTGCCCGGCTTCGGCGCAGAAGGTCACGGTCAGATCGTTGCCGATAACCTGGAAGGCGATCTGGTTCACCACTTCCGGAATGACCGGGTTCACCTTGCCGGGCATGATGGATGAGCCGGGCTGGCGCTTGGGCAGATTGATCTCGTTCAGCCCCGCGTTGGGGCCGGAAGACAGCAGCCGGAGGTCGTTGGCGATTTTTGACAGCTTGACCACCATGCGCTTGAGCACCCCGGAAAGGGTCACGTAGGCCCCGGCGTCGCTGGTGGCTTCAATGAGGCTGGCGGCGGGCCGCACCGGCAGGCCGGTCATTTCCGCCAGCAGCCGGCAGGCCAGTTCCGAATAGCCTTCCACGGAGTTGATGCCGGTGCCCACGGCCGTACCGCCGAGGTTCACTTCGCAGAGCAGCCGGGTCACTTCCTCCAGGCGCTCTATGTCTTCGCCTACGGTGATTCCGAACCCCTTGAATTCCGCCCCCAAGGTAATGGGCACCGCATCCTGAAGCTGGGTACGGCCCATTTTGATAATGCCCGCAAACTCCTCACCCTTGTCCATGAAGGCCCGGGAGAGGTCGCGCATGGCGTGCGCCACCCGCTGCCCGTACCATACGCAGGCCAGGCGGATGGCCGTCGGCACCACGTCATTGGTGGACTGGGAAAGATTCACGTGATTCAGGGGGCTGAGCAGGTGGTAGTCGCCCTTTTTCGCGCCCATGATTTCCAGGGCCCGGTTGGCCAGCACCTCGTTCATGTTCATGTTCACCGACGTGCCCGCGCCGCCCTGGATGACGTCAATGGGAAAATGATCATCCAGTTTGCCCGCCTCCACGTCATAGGTGGCTTTCAGGATGGCCTCCCCGATATCATGGGGCAGGATGCCGAGTTCCATGTTGGCCTTGGCGGCGGCGCGCTTCACAAAGGCCATGGCCTTGATGAACAGTTGAAAACGGGCGATGGGAATGCCGGTTATCTGAAAATTTTCCAGAGCGCGGACGGTCTGGACGCCGTAATAGGCGTCCGCGGGAACCTTGTGTTCTCCCAGGCTGTCCTTTTCCATGCGAAAATCCATGGTGTTCTCCTTGCGTTCAGAAAAAAATGGAAGCAAAGCGCAACGTGCCTCTGAGGGGCAACGCCCCCCAAAGGCACAGTGCAACCGCGCGGCAAAAAGCCCGCTTCAGCGGGATCCGCCTACCATTTCTCAAGGTCCAGCGCATCCTCATGCTTGGATACGACGACGGCGGCCACGATGTCGCCGGTAACGTTCAGGCAGGTGCGTCCCATGTCCATGATGGTGTCGATGCCGATCATCATGGCATACGCCGCCGCAACGGCCGTTCCGGCTTCCACCTTGAGGCCCACCGCCTCCAGCACCAGCAGCAGCATGATCACCCCCGCGCCGGGGACGCCCGCCGCGCCTATGGCGCCGAGGGTGGCCGTGATCATAACCGTAAGCTGCTGTTCAAAAGTAAGGGGCTGCCCTACCGCAAACCCGATGAACATGCTGCACACGGAAAGGTAAATGGCGGTACCGTCCATGTTGATGGTGGCCCCGATAGGCAGCGAGAAGGAGGAGATCTTGCGCGGCACGCCCAGGTTTTCTTCCGCCACGCGCAGGGAAATGGGCAGCGTCGCGTTGGAAGAGCGCGTCACAAAGGCTGTTATGATGGCTTCGTCGGCCCCTTTCAGGAACTTGAAGAAGCTGAGCTTGTGCAGCGCCAGCGCTCCTCCGAAACCGATGAGCACATGCAACGCAAATGCGACGTAGGTGATCCCCAGCACATAGAACAGCGGTCCGATGACCTTGGGGCCCTGGGAGGCGAACACGCCGGAAATCAGGAAGAAGATGCCGATGGGCGCATACTGCATGATGCCGGCGACAACCTTATACATGGTCTCGGCGCAGGCGGAGCAGAGGGTGAACAGCAGATCCCCGGACTTGGACAGGGTTTCATTGGCGGAATCGCGAATGACCGAAAGCCCGATGCCGAAGGAAAGGGCAAAGAAAATGATGGGCAGCACCTTGCCTTCGGCCAGGGCAGCAATGGGGTTGGTGGGCACAATGTTCAGGAAAATGGAAGACAGGCCCGGAGCGTTGGCAGCCTTGCCCTGGGCGCCGGAAATGCCCACCAGTTCAAGCCCGAGGCCCGGTTTGAAAATATTGGACAGAATCAGGCCGATGCTGATCGCCACCAGCATCAGGATAAAGTAGAACAGGATGGTTTTCAGCCCCACCCGCCCGAGTTGGGCCGGGGCAATGCTGGCCGCGCCGGTAATAAGGGAAAAGAAGATGACCGGCACCACAATCATTTGCAACAGCCGGATGAAGATATCGCCGAAAAACTTGGTGTATTCGACAAACAGCTTCGCCGCGTCAGGAAAATACGCCAGAATAATGCCGACGATCGCGCCCGCAACCAGCGCGCAGGAAATACGCACCAGCAGGTGAATGTTGAAGTACCAGTCCAAAAACCCTTTCTTCTGCACAGTTTGTTCCGCCATCTTCTACCTCGTTGGAATAAGAACAGGTTACTGCCCGTCCGGACATGCGGCGCGGTTAAAAAAACCGCCCCCCATGCCTCGGACAATGTCACTCTCCTGACACAGCCGTTCGCGGACGCTCCAGCGCACTGCAAAACAGCAAACACTCTCTATATACAGCGGCCTTCCGCCGCTCGTCATCCACACGAAAAGATAGAATAAAGTCCCAAACTACGCAAAGCAAAAGTCACTTCGGGCCTCCGGCCCCAGACAGCGCGCAAACGTACCGGCCATCCGGCCTGCCCCCCGCGTTTTCTCCCGCGCGGGAGGGAACCGGCGCCCGCCCGCGCCCTTTACATGGCATGCCTGTCTTACACAGCGGCCAAAGCCGTTTCCAAATCCTCCAGAATATCGTCCTTGTGCTCAAGGCCGATGGAAAGGCGCACCAATTCGGGCTTGAGGCCCGCCTCGATCTGCCGGGCATTGGAAAGCTGGGAATGGGTGGTGCTCGCCGGGTGCAGGACCAGGCTTTTGGCGTCGCCCACATTGGCAAGATGGGAAAAAAGCGACAGCCTTTCCACAAACCGTTGCCCTGCTCCCTTGCCGCCTCCGCTACCCTGGCCGCGCAGGCCGAACACCACCATCCCCCCAGCCCCGCGCGGCAGGTACCGTTGCGCAAGGGTATGGGAGGGATCGGAGGCCAGGCCCGGATACCGCACCCAGGCGACCTTGGGGTGATCCTCTAGGTAGGCGGCGACCGCAGCGGCGTTGGCGCAGTGCCGTTCCATGCGCAGGGGCAGGGTTTCCAGCCCCTGCAGAAACATCCATACGTTATCCGGAGCGATGCAGGCCCCCAGGTTGCGCAGGGGGACGGTGCGCATGCGGGTGATAAAGGGCGGCGCCTCGCCGAAGTCATGGCCCCAGCGCGCCCCATGGTATCCGGCATCCGGCTCGTTGTAGAGGGCGAAACGCGGGTCTTTCCAGTCAAAGCTGTTGCCGTCCACCACAATGCCGCCGATGGCCGTGCCGTGTCCGCCGATCCATTTGGTCAGGGAATGGACCACGATATCCGCCCCGTGTTCCAGCGGGCGGCAGAGATAGGGCGTGGCAAATGTCGAATCCACGACCAGAGGGACGCCGTGAGCGTGGGCCAGGTCGGCCAGGGCCGCGATATCGGCCACTTCCAGAGTGGGATTGCCGATGGTTTCCACAAAAACGGCGCGGGTCCGGGGGGTGATGGCGGCCTCGAAGCTCCGCAAATCGCCCGCCTTGGCGAAACGCACGCTGATGCCGAACTGGGGCAGCAGGGCGTCGAACATGGTAAAGCTGCCGCCGTAAAGGTTATTGGCGGCCACGATGTCATCGCCCTGCCGGGCCAGATTGATGACGGCGTAAAAAATGGCCGACGTGCCGGAAGCCAGCGCCAGAGCACCCTGCCCGCCTTCCAGCATGTTCACGCGGCTTTCAAGGATATCCTGCGTGGGGTTGCCGAGGCGGGTATAGATATGGCCGGGCTCTTTCAGGGCAAACAGGTCGGCCGCATGCTGCGCGTCGCGAAAGGTAAAGGAGGTGGTGCGGTGCAGCGGAACAGCCCTTGCGTGGGTGGAGGGATCCGGCACCTGCCCGCCGTGAATGGCCAGTGTTTCAAAGCGTGTCTTTTTCATACGGAGGTTCCGCCGATGGCATTCAATTCAAAAGGTGTTTCCTGGTACACGTAAAAGTTCAGCCAGTTGGAAAAAAGCAGGTTGGCGTGCGCCCGCCAGGACACCAGGGGGGGCCTCTGCGGGTCATCCTGGGGAAAATAATGGCGCGGCACGGCAACCTCCAGCCCCTTGCCGATATCTCTGAAGTATTCCAGAGCAAGGGTTTCGGCGTCGTACTCCAGGTGTCCGGTAATAAAAAACTGGCGTTTGTGCTCCACCCCCACAACGCACACCCCGGCTTCTTCCGACTCCGCAAGCATTTCCAGTTCAGGAACGGCCTTAATGTCCGCGCGCCGCACCTCGGTATAGCGGGAATGGGGCACGTAGAACACATCGTCGAACCCCCGGAACAGGCGGCATTTCTTGTTATGCAGCACATGGGGAAAAACGCCGGACATCTTTGTCTTGAGCGCATGCTTGGCAATCCCGTAATGATGGAATAGCCCGGCCTGCGCGCCCCAGCAGATGTGCATGGTGGAAAAAGCGTGGGTGCGGCTGTACTCCATGATCTCCACCAGTTCGTCCCAGTAGTCCACCTGCTCGAACGGCAACTGCTCCACAGGCGCGCCGGTAATGATCATGCCGTCGAACTTCCGCCCGCGCACCTCTTCGAACGTGGTGTAGAACCTGGCCAGATGCTCGGCATCGGTATTCTTGGAAACATGGTTCGCGGCCTTGATCAGCGTAATGTCCACCTGCACCGGGGTATTGCCCAGCAGACGCAAAAGTTGCGTCTCCGTGGCGATCTTGGTGGGCATGAGGTTGACTATGGCTATTTGCAGCGGGCGGATATCCTGGCTTCTGGCCCGGTCTTCGGTCATCACAAAAATATTTTCCCGCTCAAGAGAACTGCGGGCGGGAAGATCCGCGGGAACGTTGATAGGCATGTAAAACTCCTTTAGCGCAAGGACTCTTGCTTAACCCCGCAGCAGTGTCAAGGGGCCTGTTTCCGCCTCTTCTCCCGTCTGCCGCCTCTCCGCATCCTGCATTATTTTTTCACCTGTTTTCCGCATTTTTACATTGACATTGTTCCGTTCTGGCGCAATAGAAGAAGAGAGTTTCTAAAGAATCTCTATAAATTGTGGTTGCGGGATGCGCCGCACCGTCCCGCCTCGTTTTGATCTGTTGCTCCGGAGCGTTCCGTGCCGTACTTTTTGCAGCGTAGTACCATTCTTGCAGCGTTGTTGTTCCTGATGTGCAGCTTCCTCCCGCCTCTGCCGGAATCTTCAGCCGCCACCGCCGGGACAACCGCAAGCAAAGCATCCGCAACGGCCAAAAGTACCGGCAAAAAAGCTTCTGCCACCAAAGAAAAAACCGGCACGCAAAAAAAACGCGCCACCGCATCAAAGAAAGCCGACACCCGCAAGGCCGAGGCGCGTTCCGGAAAGACTTCCTCCCGGCAGGGAACCGCGCGGAAAGCCAAGCCCCAAAATGCTTCCCCCGCGAAGAACCCCAAAAATACCGCCCAGGCCTCCGTTTCCAGGAGCAAAAGGGCTTCTTCCGCTAAAAAGGCCTCCGCCTCCCGCGCCGCCGCTTCGGTCAAAGCAACATCCGCGGCCAAGCAGACATCTTCCGCAAAAAAGCGCACCCAGGGGCGGAACATCCGTTCCCGGATGTCCTCGGCGGCAGCGTCGGGCGGCAATTATAAGGGCGCCATCCTGTATAACGTCACCGCGCGCAAGACGGTATTTTCACAAAACCCCAACGTGCCGGTTCCCCCGGCCTCGCTGACCAAGATCCTCTCCATATACGTGGCCGAGGACGCCATCCGTGCCCGTAAAATCAACCGCTTCACCAAAATTGTCACGGTCAGCCCCAAAGCCGCCGCCGCCGGGGGGTCGCGCATGGGCCTGCACGCCGGGCAGAGGGTGCCCCTGGATGCCCTGATCCGGGGCATGGCCGTTTCTTCCGGCAACGACGCCAGCATTGCCGTTGCCGAATGCATCGGCGGCTCCGAACAGAAATTCGTCGCCATGATGAACAGAAAAGCCCGTGAAATAGGCATGAAAAACAGCAGCTTCAAAAACTGCAACGGCCTGCCCGCCAGGGGCCAGCTCACCACTCCCCAGGACATGCTCACCCTGGCCCGCCGGTACATGGCCGCCTACCCGGGAAACCTCGATACATACCACCGCCAGAACTACTTCACCTACAACGGCTGGATGACCGCCAGCGCCAACCCGCTGCTCGGCACCTTCAAGGGCGCGGACGGGCTGAAGACCGGCTTTGTCTCCGCCGCCGGCTACAACCTGATCGCCACGGCGGAGCGGGATAACGTGCGCACCATCGGCGTCATTCTCGGCTGCCCCAGCAGCTCGGTGCGGGCCAGGGAATCCACCGCCCTGATGGAAGCCGGGTTCGGCAGGCTCGCCTGCCCCATTCCTCCTAAAAACACAAAAGGCGCCGCCGAAAAGCTGATGGCTGACGACAAGGATTCCTCCAAGAAGGAAACACGGACAGCCGGTAAAAGCCGGCCCGGCGCGGGCAAAAAGCAGAAAAAGCGCCAGGAGAGCACGCAGGCGACCAATTCCAGCCGAAAAGCCGCCGCGGTGAAAAAGCGCACCCCCGCCTCCGCGAGCAAACCGTCATCCGCGCCCAGCCAAACCGCGCAACGCTCAGAGCGGGCCGCGGCATTGCCGTAAGCCCGCTCTGCGCCCTTCCGCCCTGGAGCGTTTCCGCCGCTTCTGAAAACCCGCCCCGGCATTCTTCAAGTACCACTTCCGCTTTGGAAACAGCCATCTTACGCAGGATCCTCAAGACTCAGGCGCGTCCGTTTCGGGCCGTCCCGCACCGGCTTGCCGATGCGTTCGGCAATGGCGCGCAGCATATCCATGAATACCAGGCGGTGAAAGGGCGACACGGCGTACCAGTAAGCCCGCCCCGGCAGGCCGCCCGGCCTGAAATACAGACTGAGCGTCAGCTCCGTGCAGGGCTCCTTCGTATTTGCATCCGGAGCAAGGGGAACAATTCGCAAATCCAGCAGGCCCTCTCCGGGCAGACGCATTTCCGTAAACAGCAAAAGGCGTTTTTGCGGCTGGATGTTGAGCACCCGCCAGAAGTCCAGCCCGTCCCCCACATACAGATCGTTGGTACTGCGCCGCCCCCGGTGGATGCCGGGACCGCCGATCATCTTGTCCATCAGCCCCCGTATCCGCCAGAGCAGGTTACTGCTGTACCAGCCCGTGGAACCGCCGATATGCACAATGGGCTCCCACACCTCGGCCGGAGTGGCGGCCAGACGGATGGCGTAGGCGTCGTTATACACCGCGCTGCCCGCGTAGCCCGCATCGCCGCGCAGCACCCACTCCGGCACCCGGGGCGCGCCCGCGTCAAACCAACTGCTTTTTACGGACTGTTGCCGCAGATGGCCCAAGGCGCGCGCAATGGCCACGCGGATGGGGGTGAGTTCCAGGGGAATAATCTTCCGAATACGGGTCTCCGAGCAGACGACTTCGTTGCGCATCCCTTCGAGCAGGGGCCGGGCCAGAGCGCCGGGAATGGGAGTGATAAAACTTATCCAGCGCGCGGAGAGATCCAGCGACAGCCAGGGGAAGGGAATGAGCAGCCGCCTGTTCAGTCCCGCCACCTCGGCGTAGAGCCGGAACAGATCCTTGTAGCTGAGAATGTCCGGCCCGCCGATGTCGTAACTTTCTCCGGCCGTTTCCGGGTGCTCCAGCACCCCGAGCAGGTATTCCAGGGCATCGGTAATGGAAATGGGCTGGGTGAGCACTTGAGTCCACTTGGGGATGAGCATGATCGGCAGCCTGTCCACCAGCCAGCGGATCATCTCGAAGGAGGCCGAGCCCGAACCGATAAGCTGCGCCGCGCGCAGTGTGGTCAGCGGCGTGTCGGACAGGGAGAGGATCTCTTCCACCTCTCCGCGGGAACGCAGGTGCTCGCTCAGATGGGGATCGTCCGGCAGCAGGCCGGACAGGTATACCACGCGGCGCACGGAACAGCCCTTGAGCGCTCGGACCATGTTGTAGGCCGCCCGCCGGTCCGCGTCCCGAAAGTCGCTGTGCTTTGCCTCCATGGAGTGCACCAGATAGTACACCACCCCGCAGCCCCGCACGGCCCGGCGCACGCTCTCCAGATCGTGCATGTCTCCCCGGGCTATCTCCATGTCCTCGTGTCCGCCCCAGGGCCTGGACCGCACTTTTTCCACACTGCGGGACAGCACCCGCACCCGGTAGCCCTTGCCCAGCAGCAAGGGAACCAGACGTCCTCCCACATACCCGGTCGCGCCCGCCACCAATACAGGTTCCTGCATACGAGCCTCCTTTGCGGAAAACGTGCCTCCCGAAAGTCAGCCTGACGGCACCACGGCCGGACGTTCCCGCCGCCACACCGCCGCGTACTCCTGGTTGCCCTTGGGGCCTTTGATGGCGGAAGGGACAACCCCCAGCAGCGCAAGTCCCAACTCCTGCCGGGCAAAATCCAGCACCCTGTCCACGGCGGCCTTGCGCGCCGCCTCGTCACGCACCACACCTTTTTCAGTGGCACCGGAAGGAAGTTCGAACTGCGGCTTAATCAGGGCCACGGCAAGGCCCCCCGGCTTCAGCCACTGCATGCAGGCGGGCAAAATTCGGGTAAGGGAAATAAAGGAGACGTCCGCCACCACCATATCCACGGCTTCCGGAATGAGACCGGGCTCTGCCAGACGCAGGTTCACGCCCTCCAGGGATACAACGCGAGAATCTGCGCGCAGGCGTTCATGCAGTTGGTGTTTGCCCACGTCCACCGCGTATACACGCTCCGCCCCGTGTTGCAGAAGGCAATCGGTAAAGCCTCCGGTGGAAGCCCCGGCATCCAGAACCACAAAACCCGTGACGTCCAGGGAAAAACGCTCAAGGGCGGTCAACAGCTTGTAGGCTCCCCGGCTGACAAAACGCTCCCGCCCGGTGACAAACAGATGCGATGCCGGTGCAAGCTGCTGTCCGGGCTTGTCCACCCGCACCTGCCTTTCGCCCTGCAGCATGTGCACCTGCCCTGCCATGATCAGGCGCGCCGCCTGTTCCGGGCTGTCCGCAAGTCCTTGCGCATAGGCCAGTTGATCCGCTCGTGCTCTCGTCGCCATACCTATTTGTACACCGTTGCGCGCCTGCTGAAAAGAGCGCATGAGGGCGGCGGCCCGCCCTTCCGGACATGTTTTACGAAAAGCCTTCGCGGCTGGCACCCCATCAACAACAAGCCCGGCAACAGCCGGGCTTCAGACTGTAGACAAACCCCCGTTTTCGCGACGGGGGTTTTACTTATGCGGCTTTTGGGATGGAGATGAGGCGGTTGTTTGGAAAAAGCTGCTTTGGGAGCCAGGTGAGCCAAAAAGATGTCGGAGTATGCTTGGGAC
>JAVBTB010000025.1:0-9933 GCA_031556355.1 Desulfovibrio sp.
TTTGAAGGTTGTCCTGAGTAACATTGCCTCGCTGTCGCGGAAAGCTGTCCGCAATGCGCTCATATTGTTCTTTGGAAATCTTCATGGGTTAAATGTAACCCATAATACATATTTTTGCAATTAGCGTTAACAGGCCCTAGACCATTTATGGAAGGTTCAGAACATTATGAAATGGAACAATGGATGAATCGGGCCATATCTAGTCTAAGTTCATTTACCATGAACGACCCCAAAAAAGAATCCCTCAGAAAAGCATGTTTAGAGAATATTAAAAAAGTATTGAGCAACAAAGCAAAGTGGCAGTAGTGAAAAGCGTTCGCATGGCCTGACCGCCGTAGCGGTCCCGCCGCCCACCGCCCGAAACCGGCTTTTTCGACAAAGATACCGGCCGGCGACGGCGCCACCTGCGCCATGTGGCTCATGGTCAAGGAAGACAGGCGCATGGATCAGATCCTCAGCCAGGTGCGCAAGCTCCATGATGTGCTGCAGGCCGACGTTACCGCCGTGGACGCCGGGGGCTTCGCCCGCCTGACCGCGGGCATAGAACAGGCGGGGGCCGGGGCATAAGGCAGGGCAACCCTTCCTTTCCACCGGCTTTCAGGCGGCACTTTCCGCTTTTGCGGCCGGGTTGCCCTCAATACTCTCAGCCGTATCCGGAGACAGCTCCTGCCGCTCCGGATACGGCTCTTCCGCTTTTCTTTCTCCATTACGCGTGCTCAACGCCGTACACGACTGCGTACAGGGCGTCCCGCAGCCGCAAAAACGCCTCTTCAGCCAGCACCCCCTTCCCATGGATCATCAGGGTCATGGGAATTTTTCCGCCCGAGCCGTCATAGGCGGGCTGGTAGTAAGCATAGGGCTGGCGCACGAACCCCAGCCGCTCGTAAAACCGGATTCTGCGGTTTTCAGCCAGCGTTTCCAGAGCGGACGGAGGCGGTTCCACTTCCAGCACAACAGGTTTCCCGTGCCGAAGGATGTCCAGGACGGCCTTGTGCCCGACGCCCCGCCCCCGCAAACGCGTATCCACCGCCAGATGCTCTATGAAGATGCCCTCATCCAGCAGCCAGTACCCGACAAAACCGGCAACCGCCCCTGCTTCGCGCACCAGTTCCAGACGGTAGCGGGGGTTGCCCAACAAAACCGCATGCCGGGCGAAGGTCCGCCGTTCCCACTCCAGGAAGGCCTCTTCCATAAGAGGCCATATGCTCCGCAAGGTTTCAATAGTCATGGCGCTACGGGCCTGGGACACCGCTCTCAAGTGTTTCCAGCGCCCAGTTCAGGGCGGCGCGGCAGTTCTCCAAAAGCAGTCCGATATCCCGCGTCCCGGCCTGCTCGATATGCAGCCCGGCGGAGACGAGCACGCGCACGCCAAGCCGGGAAGCAAAACGCAGGGCCGCGTCCCTGGTCAGTTCGTCCTCCTTGTGGCCCGGAACGCACAAGACGCTGGCCGAGGCCGAACGCTCCCCGCCGCCGCGCAGGCTCTCCCTGGGAATGGCCAGCGCGGCGGCCCCTATGTGCGAACGCTCGCCGCCGCCGATGCACAGGCACAGGTCATCCCCAAGCAGGACGCACGTAATTTCGACCCGGTGCGCGCCTTCCCCGGCGGTGGCGGTGAAGCTATGCATGCACGCCTCCCTCCCAGGGGCGGAAGGAACTGTGCCGCAGGCCGAACTGCATCAGGATCTTGCCCACGACGTGGGAGACCTGATCCTCCAGGCTCGCCGGAGCGTTGTAAAAGGTCAGCATGGGCGGCAGAATGGTGCACCCGAGTTCGGCCGCCTGCAGCATGTTTTTGAGGTGGATCTTGCCCAGCGGCATCTCGCGCGGGCAAAGGACCACCTTGCGCCCCTCCTTGAGGCACACGTCCACAGCCCTGGTCAGAAGCCCGGCGGCATAGCCGCAGGCGACCGCCGAAAGGGTCTTCATGCTGCACGGCAGCACGGCCATGCCCGCAGTTTCGAACGAACCGCTGGAAATGACCGCCGCCAGATCTTCGTCGTCATGCCGGTAATCGGCCACACGCGCCAGATCCTCCAGGGGACGGGGGCTCTCCTGCTTCCAGGTAAGTTCCGCCCCCCTGGTCATGACCAGATGCGTTTCGCAGTGCGGGTGCGCCTTCAGGGCCTGGAGCAGGCTGTAGCCCATTTCCACCCCGCTCGCCCCGGATATGCCTACAATGATTCTCATATGCCGCTTCCTGTGATCTCGTAGTTGCGCAAATCCACATCCCAAAAACGCACCGTTTCGAACTTGGGCTACCGCGGCAACTGTATCGAAGATATTGGACTCCACATTCAGCCCCATGGAATTCCAGACCTCCCGTCCGGGCAGAAGGCTGTGCATGACAGGGGCGGCACGGTGCGTCACAGCCTTGACCCGCACCACCCAGCGGTCGTCGCGCAGGGCGAGTAGCCGGAGACTTCGCCGAACGGCCCTTCCTGCTCGCGCACATGGGGCAATATTTCGCCTTCAATGATCATCTGGGCGTCCGCTCTGCCGGGGCAAGACTGACGGAATCCCGTGGACAGGCCGCCCGGGCGGCCTGTTTTACCCGGAACGGAAAGGCCCTGCAACATGCCCTCACGGCAGCTCCGTCCAGCTCTGGTTCAGATAGACCAGGCGGGTAAGTTCCGGCATTCTGCCCCGGCGCTCCAAAATCCAGGCAGCAAGATTGAACCAGCTCGCGCAAGCGTCCAGCACGGCGACTCCGCCATCCGCCAAGCAGCAGTGGTAAAACCTGTGCCCGCTCCCTTTGCTATGGCCCTTTGAGAAGCGAGCGGAAGATCGAACTTCTGCCTGCAATTCGGTCTGCAACATAGCAACCACCCTCCTTGCATTGCCAGAACAGTACCCATCGGCCGCCAGCCCGCACCATCCCGGCATACCCCATTGCCGGACGCATGGGAAGGCGCACCGCATCCTGCCAGCAGCAGCTCTTCCCCGACGGCGGATTCCGGCTCCCGCGCATATGAAAAGGCCGCCGCTCCGGAGAGCGGCAGCCGTCGTAAGCAAAACACGGGAGAGTTACATGGCTTCCTTGTAGATGGCGGTCACGTCCGCATCCCTGGCTTTGCGGGGGTTGGTGAGCATGCAGGCGTCCTTCTGGGCGTTGCCGGTCATGGTCGGGATGTCCCCTTCCTGAACCTTCTTGCCGTAGCGTTTTCCGAGGTCAACAAGCCCCTTGGGAATACCCACGTCGGCGGACAGCGTGCGAATGGCGCAGATCGCCTTGAGGGCCGCGTCGCGCGGGCTCAGACCGCAGACCGGCTCGTCCATGAGTTTGGCCACGATGCCGTACCGTTCGATGCGGGCGATCAGGTTGAATTCCGAAACATACGGCAACAGAATGGCGTTGCACTCGCCGTGGGGCAGATCGTAAAAGCCGCCCAACTGGTGCGCCATGGCATGCACGTAGCCCAGGCTGGCGTTGTTGAAGGCCATGCCGGCCAGGTACTGGGCATGGGCCATCTGCTCGCGGGCTTCCATGTCGTCGCCGAGGGCCACAGCCTTGCGCAGGTATTTGGAAATAAGCGCAATCGCTTTTTCCGCGCAGGCGTCCGTCATGGGGGTTGCGGCGGTCGATACATAGGCTTCCACCGCATGAGTGAGGGCGTCCATACCTGTGGCCGCGGTCAGGGCCGGGGGCATGCCCATCATCAGCAGGGGATCGTCAATGGCGGTGTTGGGGGTCACGCGCCAGTCGACGATGGCCATTTTCACTTTGCGGCTCAGGTCCGTGATAATACAGAAACGGGTCATTTCCGAAGCGGTGCCCGCCGTCGTGTTCACGGCCAGATAGGGCGGCAGGGGTTTGGAGGACTTGTCCAGGCCTTCGTAATCATGAATGGTGCCGCCATTGCTGACCACAAGGCCGATGCCCTTGCCGCAGTCGTGCGAACTGCCGCCGCCGAGGGTGATCAGCGCGTCGCACTTGTCTTTTTTGTAGACGTCCACGCCCTTGGCGACATTGGCGTCCGTGGGGTTTGGGATGGTTTCGTCATACACGGCATAATCCATCTTGGCGGCTTTCAGCAGGGTTTCAATCTGCGCGGTAATGCCGCATCCGGTAATGCCTTTGTCCGTAACGATCAGAGGCTTCTTGGAGCCGAGCGCTTTGATACGGGCGGGAATCTCCTTGTGCGCGCCGACACCGATAAGAGTCACGCGGGGCATAAAGAATCCGAATACCTGTTCAATAACTGCCATTTGAAGCTCCTTTGCTAAATGGTCAAGACTACAAATATACTCTATTTAGCCAGATCTGTGTCTAAATTTTACGTTCTTTAAATATACATTGCAAGGAATTTATACATACATGTTTTATATTGAGCGAATATATGCATGTATTTTTTATTGATGCACATGAAACAATATAAAACGTTTACATAAAAAATATGACAAATAACCATAAGAACTCATTAGTATTTACCAACATGTACGACAAAAACGACGTTTATATATTATGCCGTCTCACGGGGCACCCGCTCCGGCGTCCATTGAAAAGCCGGACCCTCTGGCATAGAAACGCATGATATTCAACGCAAATCCGCACGCAACATGAGGAGGCACGAAAAGCATGCGCAACGCACGTCCATTCGTGTTCTTTCTGCTCCTGGCGCTACTGTATCTTTCCGCCCAAGCGCACGCCGCGCCCGCCACGAAAGCGGGAAAAGACGGAGGAACCGGTAACGGCACCTCCACCCTCCTCTGTCCGTATGTTTTTCCCCTGCAATCCCGGGTCTGGACCAACCACCAGTCGGAGCGCATCGTTACCGCCGACGCCTCATGACGCGCAATACGCCGGCAGCTTCGCCACGGCGCCCGGTCGGCCAAAGCGCGCGCCCTGCATACAAGCCGGAAAAACTTCCGAAAGGCTCTTTCACCGCCGGTCTTGCTCCGCCAGTTCCTGTATTCCGGGAACAGGCAAAGGGAGCCCACCCTCCCCCGAGGCCTTCCCCAGATCCCGGGTCCACTCCATCAGAGCGACGTATTCGGCGTGTATCTGCTCATATACGTTGAGTACGGGCCGGAGCGCCTCTTCCACCACATGAGAAATGGCGTCATAGTGCTGCAACACAACTGCGGTAATGAAAGGGTCGATAAGTCCGTCAACGGCCATGGTCTCCATGATGCCCGCCACCTTGACCTTGGGGTAGGCGTCCTTGTACGTGCGTATGGTGCAAAGGGCGCTGTAGATGTCCCCTACGGCAATGAGCCGCTGCCCCGTGGTCAGATCCTTTGCCGTCAACCCCTCGGGGTAGCCCGAACCGTCAAGGCGCTCGTGGTGCCGCACAGCCATGCGCAAGGCGCATTCGTCAAAGGTGCCGGCCAGCAGTTCCCTGGTAACAGTCACATGCTTCTGCATGACCGCCCGCTCAGCGGCGTCCAGCCTGCCCGGCTTTTCAAGGATGGAGAGGGGGGTGCTTATCTTGCCCAAGTCGTGCAGCATGGCACTGGTGAAAACGCTTGCGCGCTCCTGCGGATCCATATCCAGATATCCGGCTATGGCTACACAAGCGCTTGTCGAGGTCAGGGTATGCGTAACCGTCTGCGCACTGCGAAAGTCGATAATCAGGGCCAGCATGGAAATAAAGGCGATCGTCTGTTCATAAGGTATCGTTCCGCCGTAGACTATCCGGTGAAACTCCCGATCTTCGTCCATCTCGCTGAGCAATGACTCCCAGCCATCGTGGAAAAAGAGCTCAAGCACGGAAGGCACGAAACGCTTGCCCCGGTCTGCATCAAAATGCCGCCTGAACGCCTCTGGGGTAAGATTTTTTGTCTGCATGAGGATGTCGAACCTGTCCGCCACATGGATGATTTGCGCCGCTTCGTGGTAAGAAGGATGCAGGTAGGCAAGCTCGCTGCAGCCGGCATGGTGGAAAAGAAGTGCCGGGGCAAGTTCCTTAAGGGGGGAAAAATACTTGATGAACAGATACCCGTAGACGGAATGCTCCCAGATGGAGTCCGTTTCGAAACGCACCATATTGTCTATTTCTTCCGTCTTATAGGCGCCTACGTCGTGCAGCAGCGCCAGCCAGCTCAACCTGCGAAGCGCATCATCGTCGTGCATTCCCTGCCGCCGCAGCCCGGTATAGGTAAGGTAAGCGACCCGTTTGCCGTGACCGACCAGACGGTGGTCCACATAGTTCAGCGTTTTCTCAAGTACGGTGATAATGGAGCCGGTCATGAGTCTCTCCGAACCCGGTCGATGCCGGAAGATATTCCCGGCGGTCGCCCGCCGGATTTGCATAAAATGCCGGTGCCACGGGGAGCGCAGAACGGGGAGGAATGAAGCCGGCATGCGTGGCTTATTAGTATGTGTACACGGCCAGTATACTCCTTGTTTTTTTTCAACGACAAGCGACCTCACTTTTCATCATGGATTTTTCAACGCTACTACTGATACACATTATGCTATTGCATACGCCAGCATTTCATACTTTTTTTAAAATATGTCTACTATTATTGATATTTGATTTATGTTTTTTTATTTTTGCAGAAATATAGATAAAATTCTATGAACAGTTTACATATATTTTACAAATATATGTAATTGCCACGCCATAAATTAACACATAAGAAATATATGATACTTAATCAATGATCATTATTCCTACTGCGATACCTATTTTCAAGAATATACAAACAATACATATTTTTACTATTATTCATCAGATAATACGCGGATATATGCAACTCCCATACACAGAAAAAATTTGATGACCACTTCTTCCTTGCGTAGTATCGTATGCGTAAACAGCCCTGCATATGCATTGCGCCTGTACGCACGCGGCTTATGCACACGCTCTCTATGTTTACGCGATACCATCAGGAGGACACACTATGTTTCACGGCAAAGTATCCCCGGAAATTGCGGAAGGGCTCAAGGAACTGCGCAGGCGCATTGCTGCCGCTGCCATTCCCTCCTCCAAGCTGGATGAAACCCTGAACCTGGCCACCTGGAATATTCGCGAATTCGGCAAAAAACGGCGCACAGAGGCGGCAATTCATTATATCGCAGAGATACTCGGGCAGTTTGACATCATCAGCATTGTGGAACTGCGCGACAACCTCGGAGATCTGGCTCGCGTGCTGCCTATTCTCGGCCCTTACTGGCGTGCTGTGTATTCGGATATTATTCCGGATGCCGGCGGTAACTGGGAGCGCATAGGCTTTATTTACGACAAGCGCGCCGTCTCGTTTTCCGGCATGGCCGCCGCGGCCTCCCCCGCACGGACCAAGCAGGGGCGGGAATACTCCGCCGACTTCAAATGGTGGCGGGCGCCGTTCATGGCGTCTTTTTGCGCGGGCAACTTCGACTTTGTGATCGTCACCGCGCATATCCGCTGGGGAGACAGCAGTTCGGCCCGAACCGAGGAAATAGCCTCCTTTGCCGACTGGCTGAACCTGAAGCGCGCCCAAAAGCAGGTTGAAGACAAAGATTTTCTGGTGACGGGCGACTTCAATATAGAATCAGCGCCCATGTACAGAGCGCTGACCGACGGGGGGCTTGTGGCTCCAACAGCGCTACGCGCCCAGGAATTCGGCACGGATTTGGCGCAGAACAAGCGCTATGACCAGATTCTGCACTACCCCATCTATGACGACGGGTTCATTAACAAAGGAGGCGTGCTTGACTTTTACGCCGGGGATTTCGGGCCGCTCTTCCCCGGTAAGGAAAAGACGGAATGCACCTTCCAGCTTTCTGATCACCTGCCCCTGTGGGTACAGATCAATACGGATATGGACGGCCACGAGTTGGATCAGCTCCTGCGGCAGAAGAAAAGCTGACGGGCGTGTCTTTCCCCGCGTCCGAGGCGCGGCCAAGGCCGCGGGCACGGCGGGAAAAAACCGGTTTTGACGGGCGGCGTACACCCTGTAACAGGCACGGTCCTCAGGCTTTGCAAGAGCGGAGCCTGAGGACCATGTAAAGACAGTACGGAAAAATTGCGAACCGGCGGAGGGCCGCCCGTTCCCCGGCGCGTTCAGCTTCCCTTGCCTTCCTTGGCGGTGGTGTCCTTTCTGCCCGTAAAGGCGTTGATCATGGTATCCATGGCCGCGAACAGCAGTTCCACACTGTATCCGGCCAGAAAGGCCAGCGCCAGCGGAGACAGGGACAGGAAGGGCTCCGCCGCTTTTTCCGGGGTGACGAACCAGACGACGGCCAGACCGCCGAGGGTGCCGAGGCACAGCCGGATATGGAAGTTGATGGTTGACGCCCGCGTAAAGGCATGGAACCTGATCTTGCTCGACAGGTCACGCAGGATAAACACGCAGGTGCCGAGGAAGCCGTATACCAGGGGCAGTAAATACCTTTGCAATATGTCCAGGAGGACGGTCGCCGTCTGGAGGCTGGAGACGTTTTCCTTCATGAACGCCTCCGGATCCGCCTCTGCGCCGCCCACATCCTCGGTCCACCAGGCAAAACCCGCCACATTGTTCCAGCGTTCCAGCCACTGGTAGTTGGTTTCCTGGTAAATTTCCAGATTTTCCTTGTCCGTCTTCAACTGCTTGTCCACAGAGGCGCTCTGCTGGCGCATCCAGAAGTCCCGGTCCTCCTCGAACAGGCCGGAAGAGGACTTAGTTGAAATCTCCCTGCTGGCAAGCAGTTTAATTTCGATTTCCTTGATCTGGGTTTTCTTTTGCTGGATATCCGAAACCAGCAGAGAGCCGACCGCCCAGTAGGTCTGCACGATAATCAGGATGAAAAGCGCGCAGAACGCCACAGCCGTGTAGGTGTGCACCGTTTTCTGGGCATCGGGCCTGCCCCGGCCCCACCACTTCCAAAACTTCCAGCATTCCCACCAGGCAAGGCCAGGTTCAGCGCCAGGGGCGCTCATGGTCCGGATGCTCTCGGCGGAGACAGGCGCCACAGCCGCTGCAAGCCGGCTGAATTTTTCCCAAAAGACCGCCTCGTCCTCTTCCAGCATTGCGGGGGCGGCGCCTGCCTTCACCACGATACGTATCAGGTCGGCGTCCAGCTTGATGCCGTTTCGGGCGGCAAAGGCCAAAAGCTGCTGCGCATCCGAGACGGCGACAGCAAGTTGCGGATTGGAAACACGCGCCTTGTCCGATTGGGGAGTGGATTCCGCCATTATTGCACCCGTATTTTAAAGGAACAGGGTTTGATATCCTCGCCGTCCGTGCATTGCAGGACTTGCCCTTTGTCATCCACCACGTCGACGCGCCACCACCCCTTTCTCAGGTTCTGCTTTCCGCTCCAGACGCGCCAGTAAAAATACCCCCTTGCATCCACCTCGTATGCCAGTTTTTGCAAATCCTCCTTGCGCCCGACGCTCAAGGTAATGGTCACGTCCATATCGGGACTGATCTCGTCCACCCCGTACCGGTACCACTCATGCCGTACAGGCAGTTTACCATCCGGCGCCTGCCGCAATTTTTCCAGCAGTTCAGGAGAGCCCCGCAATTGCATCCAAAGATAGAGCTTTTTCGCTCTGGCGGGAGAGACATATTTTTTTCCGTATTGCCGCGTCGTTCTGTCGACGGCATCGGTCCATTGAAATTTTTCGATGGCGATGAGCGGCTCAGCGCAGGCGAAACTCGCCTGCATAGCAAAAAAAGCCCAGGTCAGCAGTAGGAGAGGGATTCGGCACATAACGGTTTCCTGTCATGTAATAAGAGGAAAGAAACCTATTGTGACAGGCTGCTGTAAGACATTTTTTATCCTGTATGGTTTCGTTGTACTAAATAAGCGGCCAACAGCAAACACATTTTCGTCTTGCAGCGCACGCGGCGGTCAAAACAAAGGCCCCGGGAAAACTCCCGGGGCCTCAGACTGTAGACAAACCCCCGTTTTCGCGACGGGGGTTTTACTTATGCGGCTTTTGGGATGGAGATGAGGCGGTTGTTTGGAAAAAGCTGCTTTGGGAGCCAGGTGAGCCAAAAAGATGTCGGAGTATGCTTGGGACC
>JAVBTB010000031.1:0-93796 GCA_031556355.1 Desulfovibrio sp.
TTGAAGGTTGTCCTGAGTAACATTGCCTCGCTGTCGCGGAAAGCTGTCCGCAATGCGCTCATATTGTTCTTTGGAAATCTTCATGGGTTAAATGTAACCCATAATACATATTTTTGCAATTAGCGTTAACAGGCCCTAGAGTACACTCCCTTCATAAAAGGCTCACCTTCCTTGCCGGAGAACAAAAAATCATCTCGTGGCAGCACTGCCTAACGGACATTTGTTGCGTCCGGAAGCCACGGATCAATATGCACGAGTACGTCGCAAATTTCCACCCCGATGGCCTCCGCCGCTTCTTCAGAATACAGCGTGTCCTCAAGGGCGTGGGCAATGACGTTGCCTTCCGCCACGGTGAGCGAGCCGTCAACGCTGACATGCAGATCCACTTGAAGCCCCTGGCCGAGATAGCGGGTGCGCAGATCGTGCGCGCCCTTCACTCCCGGCACCTTCGCGGCGACACGCAGGATCCTTTCCCGCACCTCGGCGTCCGCCCCCTTGTCCAACAGCACGTTGGCCGCGGGCTGACAAATTTTCCAGGCGGCATGCAGGATGAATACGGAGACCACCAGCGCCCCGATCAAATCCACAACGGCAAAGGCCGGAAACCACAGGGCAACCGCCACGGCGAGGGCAATGGGGATGGAAGAGATGGCGTCGGAGCGGTGATCCCAGGCGTTGGCCCGCACGGCCTCCGACTTGATCTCCCGCGCCTTGGCGGCGGTCCAGCGGTACAGCGCTTCTTTGGACACAATGGAAAACAGAGCCGCGAACAGCGCGAGCAGGCTCCCTACCTTGGCATCCCCCTGCTCGCCCATGCGATCCACGGCGTCAATGGCGATGCCCACCCCGGCCACGGCCAGCAGCACACCGATGGTCAGGGCCACCAGTGACTCCAGTCTCTTATGCCCATAGGGATGCGCCTCATCCGGAGGGTGGATCCAGAACCGCACGCCCACCAGCACGGCAATGTCGGTAATCAGGTCGGACAGGGTGTGCACGCCGTCGGCCAGAACCGCCCGGCTGTTGCCCAGAAACCCGGCGCCTATCTTGACGACGCTCAATACCACATTGACCCAGAAGCCCACCCAGGTGACCCGGCTGATTTCCAGCGCCCGTGCCGCGTCAAGGGCGCGCATTCTGCGTTTCTGTTCCGGCGCTTCCATGGTCTTCCTTTTCAGGGTTCACACAATATGCAAACCTGCCACAACGCCGATAAAGGCGCAACTGAAACCGGCGTTGTCAGGACAACTTTCACCGCATGGTAACACAATGGTAAAGGGGATCTGCCTTCCAGGCGACAGTCCCGCCACACTCTTACATAAAGGAAGTTTTTTTTTCCAGGCGGCAGCCCCCACCATGCTGTCATACCAGCGAGGTAGCCATTCCTCCACGGTCAGGGGCGCAGCCGAAGAGAGGGCATCATGCGGCGAGCCTGCCCAGAGGTGCACCAGGGCACGACATCGGGAGCCGCGCCAGGAGGCTCCCCTCCGCAGCCCCACCAGCGGAACATGCAGACCTGATGGGGATTCCAAAGGGACTCAGTCCCTTTGGCCGCCGGAGGCATGCCTTTACTCTTCCCCCGGCATAACCCCGGCCATCATCAGGCCGATGGCGTCGACTTTGGCGGTATCGGTTTTGGGGAATATATCCATGAAGCGGCCCGCGTACATGACGGCGATGCGGTCGGCAAGTTGCAGGGCTTCGGTGACATCGCCGGTGACGAGCAGGATCCCGGCCTGGCTGCGGGCGGCGGTCAGGCGTGTCCAGACGTCCTCCGTGGCGGCCACGTCAAGGCCCTGAGTGGGGTTTTCAGCAATAATGATAGCGGGTTGTCGCAAAAGCTCGCGGCCGATGACCAGCTTTTGCAGGTTGCCGCCGGAAAGGGAGCGGCCCAGAGCCTGGGGGTTGCCGGGGCGGATGTTGTAGGTGGAGATGAGTTGCAGGGTGGCTGCCAGGGCGGCGGCACGCGAGATGAGGATGCCGTCGGTAAAGGTTTCGCGCGCGGTGAGCAGCAGGTTGTCCACCAGGGACAGGCCGGGGCAGGTGGCGCGGCCCTGACGGTCTTCCGGAATATAGGCCACCCCGTTCACCCGGGGGGCCTGGGGGTAAAAGTCGTGCCACTCCTCGCCGAGAACGGTCACGGTGTTTCTGGCCGGGGGGGCAAGACCGGCGACGACTTCCACAAGCTCCTTCTGCCCGTTGCCCGCCACTCCGGCAATGGCCAGAACCTCGCCCTTGCGCAGGGAAAAGGAGATATCCCGCAACCCCTGGGACGACAGCCCCGGCACGCTGAGACCCGCGACTTCCAGCACCACCTCGCCGGGATCCAGGGCGGGCCGTTCAAAAGCGAGGTCGATGCTCCGGCCGATCATGCGCGCGGCCAGGGTATCCTTGTCGGGCACATGCTCGCGGTCAAACTCCGCAACCACTTCTCCCCGGCGCAGGATGGCTATTTCATCGGCAATGTCGAGCACTTCCTGCAACTTGTGGCTGATGAAGACGATGGATTTGCCAAGGGACGCCATGCGCCGCAGGGTGGCAAAAAGCTGTTCCGCCTCCCTGGGGGTCAGAACGGCGGTGGGCTCGTCAAAAATAAGCAGGCGATTGTTGCGGCGCAGGAGCTTGAGGATTTCCACCCGCTGCCGCTCGCCCATGGAGAGCCTGCCCACGCGGGCGGCGGGGTCGATGGCGACAGAGTACCGCTCGGCAAGCTCGGCCACAGTGTCTTCCATACCTTTGGGAGAGAGGAAGAATCGCCCTTCCTGGCCGAGCAGGACGTTTTCGGCCACGGTCATGGAATCGACCAGCATGAAATGCTGATAAACCATGCCGATGCCCGCGGCGTGGGCGTCCTTGGGGGAACGGAAACGGGCGGCCGCGCCGTCCAGCAGGATCTGCCCGCTGTCGGGCCGCAGCCGTCCGGCCAGCATGGACATGAGGGTGCTTTTTCCGGCCCCGTTCTCACCCAAAAGAGCCTTGATGACGCCGGGGCGAAAATGCAAAGAAATGTCCCGGTTGGCCTGCACCGGGCCAAAGGACTTGCAGAGCCGCACCAGCGAAATGCCTGTGTTCCGCCCGACAGCAACGTCGGTTGTGGGTGTCATGGGCTAGTCCCCCGGCT
Organism: Desulfovibrio sp.; assembly: GCA_031556355.1. Lineage (GTDB taxonomy): Bacteria > Desulfobacterota > Desulfovibrionia > Desulfovibrionales > Desulfovibrionaceae > Frigididesulfovibrio. The sequence goes on from JAVBTB010000031.1 coordinate 3,122, forward strand.
CCAGGTTGACGCCGAGGGCGGCGGGACTGGCCCGGCCCTTGCCCCTGGCCGAGGAGATGAGCAGCACCAGCAGGGTGAACACGTAAGGGAGCATGAACAGGATCTCGCCGGGAATCTCCGTGCCCGTGGCCTGCAGATACATCTGCAGGGCGATGATACCCGCGAAGAGATAGGCGCCGAGAACGGCCCGGCCGGGCCTCCAGAAAGCGAAAATGACCAGGGCCACGGCTATCCAGCCGCGCCCGCCGGTAATGTTGGGCGCCCAGGAATGCAGGGCGGCCAGCGAAAGGTACCCGCCGCCGAGCCCCACCACAAACCCGCCAACCAGCGTGCCCGCCCAGCGCAGCCGTAGGGGAGACAGCCCCGCCGCCATGACGGCCTGGGGGTTTTCTCCAGCGGCGCGCAACGCCAGGCCCCAGCGCATGCGGGCCAGAAAAAACCAGATCAGGGGCACGGTGATGTAGGAGAGGTAGACCAGGGCGTCCTGACGGAAAAATACCGGACCGAGCACCGGGATGTCACCGAGCAGGGGCACGGCAAAGGGCACGAAGCTCACACCGGCAATGCCGGTGGCGGAATCGATCACCTGCGGCACCTTGCCGATGTGAGGGGTGCCGAGAAAGTTGGCAAGGCCGGTGCCCAGGATGGTCAGAGCCAGGCCCGAGACCACCTGGTTGCCGCGAAAGACCAGACAGACAAGGCCGTGCAACGCGGCCATAAGAGCGGACGCGGCCCCGGCGCAGAACAGCGCCAGCCAGGGAAGACCCGTGACGAGCAGACAGAAGAAGCCGGCAAAGGCCCCTACTATCATCATGCCTTCCACGCCGAGGTTCAGCACTCCGGACCGTTCGGTGATGATTTCTCCCAGCGTGGCGAACAAGATGGGCGTTCCCGCCTGCACCGCGGAGAAAAGGATGGGAATGAGCAGATTAAATTCCATCCGTCCTCCCCGCCGGGGCCGGACCGGCGTCTTCCACAGCGGTGTGCGCGGGAGGCGGCGCGGCTGCGGAAGGAGCAGGCCCAGCGCTGTGTCCCGGCTTCACCCGGCGCAGGCTGTAGGTATCAAAAAACTGGAAGGCCAGCACGGTCAGCAGCACGCAGCCTTCGAGCACTTCCGCGAAATTCGAAGGAACCTGCATATCGTCCTGGAAGAATTCCACCCCCACGCGCAGCCCCGCCAGCAGGAAGGAAAAAAAGGCGATGCGCGAAAAACGCAGACCGGCAAGCCAGGCCACCACGATGGCGGTGTAGCCGTACCCCACCGTTACATTGGGCCGCAGCTTTTTGAGGATGGCGGAGGTTTCTATGCCTCCGGCCACAGCGGCAAGGGCCCCGCACAGGCAGAACACCAGCAGGATGAGCAGAGCATAGGGCATGCCGGCGTACCGGGCGGCACGAGGGCTCTCGCCCCCCACCATCACCTCAAAGCCGAGCCGGGTACGCTTGAAAAAAAAGGAGAGCAGCCCCCATACCACCAGACAGACGGCAAGGCCCCAGTGCACCCGCCCGAACAGCGTGGGCACCACCGCGCTTTCCGGAAAGGGGATGCTCATGGGGAAATTGAACCCGGCCGGATCTTTCCAGGGGCCGTAAACCAGGTAGCGCAAAAGGGAGATGGCGACAAAGTTCAGCAGCAGCGACGAGATGATCTCGTTCATATGGAAGCAGAGACGCAGCAGCGCGGGGATGGCTGCCCAAAGCGCGCCCGCGGCCATGGCGAAGAGCAGCATGGCAGGCAACGTGGCCCACATGGGAGCCTGGGGAAACGCGAGCACCGCAGCGGTGGCCCCTATGGCCCCAAGGGCGTACTGGCCCTCGGCCCCGATGTTCCACACCTGCATGCGAAAACACACCGCCACGCCCGCGGCGCAGAGAAAAATGGGGATGCTCTTGCGCAGGGTGTCTTCCAGGCTGTAGACATGCCCGAAGCCCCCCTCCAGCAGAAGCCGTATGCCCCGTACGCCGTCTTTGCCCTGGCCTTCCAGCAGCAGGGCGCAGACAACGAGGGAGAAGGCGAAGGCCGCGGCAAAGAGGAGAAAAGAGCCCCAGTTACGGGGCTCCGCTCTTCGCACTATCTTCCATGTCCGCATGCGCGCGCTCGCAAAATCCTATTTGGTGGAACCGACAACACCCTTCACAAACCAGTCCATCTCCAGCAGTTCCTTGTCCGCCGGGGCCTTGCCCTCGGCGATGCGAATCCTGCCGTCCTGGTCCGTGACCGGGCCGTGGAAGACCACGTACTTGCCCTCGACTATTTCCTTCTTGCGAGCGAGCACTTTGTCCTGCACGTCTTTGGGCACCATGGGGCCAAAGGGGGAAAGGTCCACTATGCCCGTTTCAATGCCCGGCCAGTACGAGCCGGACTTCCAGGTGCCCGCGCGCACTTTGGCGACAACATCCTCGTAGAAGGGCACCCAGTTCCATATGGCGGCCACCAGGTGCGCCCTGGGGGCGAGGCTGGACATGTCGGTGTTGTAGCCGATGGAATACACGCCCTTTTCCTGGGCGGCCTCCTGCGGGCCGGGGGAGTCCTGGTGCTGGGCGATAACGTCCGCACCCACGCCGAGCAGGGTTTTGGCCGCTTCCTTTTCCGTCACCGGGTCGTACCAGGTCTTGGTCCAGACCACGCGCACCTCGGCCTTGGGGTTGGCGTCAAGCACGCCCAGCGTGAAGGCGTTGATGCCGCGAATAACCTCGGGGATGGGAAAGGCCGCCACATAGCCGATGATGTTGCTTTTGGTCATGCTGCCGGCCGTCAGGCCGGTGAGGTAGCGGGCCTGGTACATGCGCCCGAAATAATTGCTCACGTTGGGGGCGGTCTTGTAGCCCGAGCAGTGCAGGTAGGTGATGTCCGGAAACTGTGCCGCCACATTGAGGGTGGGGTCCATGAACCCGAAGCTGGTGGTAAAGATGATGTCGTACTTTTTGCGCGACATGTTCAGGATTACCCGCTCCGAATCCGCCCCTTCAGAGACATTTTCCACAAAATAGGTAGTGATGCCGGGCTCCTTGGCAAGTTTCTGGCGGGCCAGATCATGGGCGTAGGACCAGCCCGCGTCGCCTACCGGCGAGACATAGACGAAGCCGATTTTCAGATCCTTTTTCTCCCCCTTGTCCGCAGCCTGGACAGGGCCGCACAGGGCCAGAAGCAAGACCGCCATGATCAGGGCTGTCAGCGTACGCATGCAATCCTCCACATAGTTACACCGATTGCGGCTGTTGAAGTGGGAAGACACGGCGGAACTTCGGCTTTTTCCGGCGCGCTCAGCCCTGTTCCGCACCTTTTGCCACAAGAGGCTTGATATACTGCACTTCCGAGTCCCAGGGGAACAGAATCCAGGTATCCTGGCTGACTTCGGTCACAAACACGTCCACCATCCGCTTGCCTGCCGGTTTTGCATACACCGTCGCCAGGGTGGCGGCAGGCAGAAGCTTGCGCACTTCTTTCGCCGTGCGTCCGGTATCCACCAGATCGTCCAGGATAAGCCACCCTTTGCCGCTGCCTTCCATGCTTTTCAGCACGGTGCAGCCCTCCTCTTGCTTCTGCCAGTCGTAGCTGACAACGCACAGGGTTTCGAGCAGGTGAATGTCCAGTTCCCGGGCGATGATGGCGGCAGGCACCAGCCCGCCCCGGGTAATCGCCACAATGCCGGTGAACGGCCCCCGGTCAAGCAGCCTCCAGGCCAGCGCTCTGGCATCGCGGTGCAATTGATCCCATGAAACCGGGAATACTTTGTGGTACTTGCTGTCGGTGCTCACGTTGTTTCCACACTTGCAGTATGGCCGCAGGGACAGACTGCGGCCGTTCCTTTCAACGCCTGCGCTGCAACCGGGCCGGAAGGCCTATCTGACCCGATCCAGCTGTTCCTGCAGATTTGAAGCCTCTTTCAACTCCGTTTTGGCAAAAACATCCTGCATAAAGGCGCTTACGGCCTGATCCTGCCGGGCTCGCAGCATGTCCTGCATAATGGCGTCCCGTTGCTGTTCCCACTCCGCCTCCGGAGCGGGAATCACCTCGCTCACCCGCGCGATGACGGCTCCGGTTGCGGTGGCGAACACGCTGGGGAGCCACTGGCCCTTGGGCACCTGGAACAGGGCTTCGGCAAGGCCGGGAGCATCGCCCAGAGGCGGCACCACAGCAATAATCCGGTCGAAGGCTTCGCTCGTCTGCAGTTTGGAGGAAAACTCGGCGGGAACGGACGATGCGGTGAAGGAAGGCATGGCCGTCCTGGCGGCTTCTTGCGCCAGAACCAGGGCATGATTGTCCGTCAGCGCGGTGACGATGTCGGCACGCACCGCTTCCAGAGGAGGAATGTGCGAGGCCTGGGCCTCTTTGATTCTCACCAGCGCAATGCCGTCCGACACATTCACCGGTACCGGGATGGTCACCCCCGCCGAAGCCGCGGCAGCGGGAACAGTGGCGTTGGCCCGGGCGGTCGCGTTGGCGGAAGCGGCCGGGGCAGTGGCGTTGGCGCTCTGGGGTTTTACTCCGGCGGCGGGAACAGTGGCCACTCCCAGGACGGCCTCTTCCACGCTGCGGCGCGCATCACTGGTCAGGCCGAGAGCCGCCAGGGCGGCCTGCAGTTCCACAAGGCCGGTATCGCGCACCGAGGTATGCAGTTGCCCGGCAAGGGTCGCAAAGGGGGTACCCGCGGTCAGGGCGTCCTCGGCCCGGGTCTGTATTTTGGAGAAGTCCGCCAGGACTTTCTCTTTGCCCAAGGACGCTGCAATCTCGTCCTTCACCTCGGCCAGAGGCCTGACGCCCGCCGGGCTTTTATCCTCCAGTTTCAGGATCTGGAACCCGAAAGGCGTGCGTAGAGGGGCGCTCACCTCGCCTTTTTTCAGGGCCAGGGCCGCCGCGTCGAGTTCAGGCAGACCCAGCTGCCCTTTTTCCAGCCAGGGGAGCAGGCCGCCAAGATCGGCCGTAGGCTTGTCTTCGGAGTACTTCTTGGCCAGGGTGCTGAAGTCCGCCCCTTTGGCAAGCTGGGCGGCGATGTCGTCCATGGTGGCCTTGACAGCGGCAATTTTCTTTTGCGCGGCTTCGTCGGCGCCTTCCTCGGGCGGGCAGCGCAGGAAAATATGCCGGGCCTGGTATTTTTCCTGTTCGCTGTATTCCTGCTGATGAGCCTTATAGTAGTCCTCAATTTCCTTGTCCGCGGGGGCATAGCCCGCGGACAGGGTGGCCGGCGTCAGGGTGAGGTACTCCAGATCGGCCATGGCGGGCTTTCTGTAGCGTTCCTTATTGTCGTGGTAATAGGCGGTTATCTCGTCCTCGGTCAAAGATACCTTGCTCCGGTAGTCGGCCGCGGGAAAGAGCACGTATTCCGCCTTGCGCTGCTCAAGAAGAAAATCATACTCGCGCCGTGCCTCGGCCTCGCTGATGCCCGCGCTCATGGCGACGTATGCTAGCAGCTTGTCCTGCAGCAGTTCCCGGCGCACATCTTCTTCATACGCGCCGGGGGTCCGTCCCCCGGACGTCATGAGGGATATGTATTTTTTCTGGTCAAACGCACCCTTCTCGTTCTGAAAAGCCGGATTCCGGCTGATCTCCATGAGCAGTTCATGCGGCGTGACAAAAAGCCCCAGGCGGTCGGCTTCCTGCAAGCGGACTTGGGTGAGCACCAGTTGTGAAAGCGCCGCCCTCTTGAGCCTGGCCGAGGTTTTTTCATCCAGAGAGAACTTGGGATTGCGGAGGCGCTCGGACTCAAGGGCTCTGTTGTACGCGACGGCGAATTCACGCAGGGTGATGTCCGTTTTGCCCACAGTGGCCAGCGTGTGCGACGAGCTGCCGCCTCCGCTGCCCATGCCCCAGAACACAAACACAATGATGATGACCCCGAAGATAACCTTGACGGCGAGCGACTGGGCTCCCCTCCTGATAATATCCAGCATGCACAACTCCTGGCTTCTATTCACTCAGATGCGTAAGTTATAATTGTCGAAGCTACCTGAACCAGATGTAGGCTCTGCCCACACCCGGCAGGGGCAACGCACGGAGCCTGTGTCCCCGAGCCCCCTGCACCCGCGTACTTGGGTGAAAAAGGATCAACCGTCGGGTTTGTCATCATTGCAACAGCGGGCTGTCGCAATGGCTGCTATTCCACATCGGTGCCCGCAAGGCGGTATTCGTGCAGCTTGTTCCGCAAGGTGCGCACGGAAATCCCGAGCAGTTCGGCGGCCTGGGTGCGGTTGCCGCTGGTCTGTTCCAGGCCTTTTTTAATCATGATGCGTTCCATTTCATGCAAGGGGATTACCCCGCCGGGGAAAGCATGGCCCGCATGCGCGCCCGCCTCCGGGACGAGTTCACGGTTTGCGGCGCCGGGAGAACCCCCGGCCTCTTCCCCGCCCGCATCTTCGGACAAAGGCGACTCCAGACCGTTTTCCTCCTGGAACAGAGGCCACTCCTCCGATTCCAGCAAAAAATGCCGGGGGGTGATGGGCTTGCCGCCGCACAGCAACACGGCCCGCTCCATAAGATTCTGCAACTCGCGCACGTTGCCCGGCCACTGGTATTCCACCAGCCAGGTCCGGGCTTCGGCGGAAAGCTCCGCCGGAGGCAGCTGGTAGTCGCGCAGGTACATGTCGATGAAGAACCGCGCAAGGGCTAGTACATCGTCGCCCCGCTCGCGTAAAGAGGGCAGGCGCAGGGGAATGACGTTCAGCCGGAAAAAAAGATCCTGCCGGAACTTGCCCTCGGCCACCCATTCCTCAAGGTTGCGGTTCGTCGTGGCCAGGACGCGCACGTCCACCTTCACGGTTTCCGTGCCGCCCACCCGGTCGATCTCGCCTTCCTGCAAGACCCGCAACAGCTTGGCCTGCAGGCCGAGTTCCATTTCCGAAATTTCATCCAGCAGCAGGGTGCCGCCGGCGGCCAGTTCGAACTTGCCGAGCTTGCGGGCGATGGCGCCGGTAAAGGCCCCTTTTTCATGGCCGAACAGCTCGCTTTCCAGCAGATGTTCGGGCAGGGCCGCGCAGTTCACGGCCACAAAGGGCTTGCCCCCCCTGTCACTGTAAGCGTGCAAGAAGCGCGAGAACATTTCCTTGCCGGTGCCGGACTCGCCGGAAATGAGCACTGTGGCCTTGGATTTGGCCACCTGCTTCGCAAGGGCCAGCACCCGCATCATGGCCGGGTGGGAACCCACGATACGCGGCCCCTCGAGGGCCGGAGCGGGGCTGCGCCCTCCCAGAGTGGTGGAGGCCGGGGCCGGGACCGCCTCACGCGGCAGGGCGGCCTGAATCTTTTCAAACGTGAGGGGTTCCACCCAATAGTCTCTGGCGCCCAGTTCAAGCACGCGGGAGGCTTCTTCCGAAGAGGGACGGTCGGCAAAGACGATGACGGGCGGAAAATGCGGATCATCCTGCCCCACGGCGAGCAGATCCTCGATGCGGTACCCCGGCAGAAACGCCCGGGAAAGAATGAGACTGGGCACGCCCTTGCGAATGAAGGCCGAGGCGCCCTTTAAATTTTCGGCAATACCCACCTCCACCCCTGCATCGCGCAATTGCGGAAAGATGCGGGTAACCGTCTGGGCGGGAGCCAGAAAGAGGATTCGCTGTGCAAGCATCTCCCAACCCTTACACGGGACTGCCGCGTTTATCAATATATAGAGAGGGAAGTTTTCAGGATACGGGAACGGCGGACGCGGCCTTTTCCTCTTTTCTCTGCGCAAATCGGATCTCTATTGCCTTTGCCCTGCGCGGGGCTGACCGCCCTTGCACCTGGGGGCTTTTTGAGGCAAGATAGTGCGCTTATTATGTGAATGGTATTGCAGTAACGAGGAAGCATCATGCCCCTTCTGGACTCCCTGCAGCAGTTTGACGTCGCCCTGGCGGATTTTCTGACCGTATTCATCACCGCCTGTCTGCTGCTGCTGCTTTTGCTCACGGCCCTGTGCGGCCCTGCTCTGGCGTTTGTGACGGAAAGCCTGTACGTCGCGCGGCGCAAGGTCTTTTACGACAAGTGCGCCCGCCAGCTTGCCCAGGTGCCCTTTGGCCTGGGACTTTTTCTCTACGTCCTGCTGGCCTGCGCGGCCGCCCTGCTGCTGACCCGGCCTGATTCACCCGTCACGCCAGCCCAGGCCCGGGTGGCGCTTCCTTTGCTCTGCCTGCCCGCGGCGCAGATACTGCTGGTGGCGCTCTGGCTCTTTCTCTGGAGCCCCCTAAAAAACCAGCGGGCCGTGCACCTCTTTCTGGGGGCTACGGCTTTTGTGGTTTCCCTGAGCTTTCTGCTGTTTCTGGTTCTTACGCTGACAACGTTGCAACAGCCGTTTTTTCTGCTGGCCGTCCTGGAAATGCCCCTGGACGCCCTGCTTCTCTTGTTGCGGGAGTTCGCCGCCACACCGGGATTATGGCTGTTTGCCGCATACCTGCTGATGACCGGCCTGTGCTTTACGGGCGCGCTGGGGCAGTTGTGGCTGATCATCCGCCGCGCCAAGGTTGACTACGGCCGCGACTACTACGCTTTTGCCATGCGCTATGCGGCCGGCTGGTCCCTTGTCACGGGCATTATCGCAACGGCTCTGGCCGGGGGGCTGATTTGGCTTTTGCAGTCGAGCGTGCTGCCGGAACTCGGCCAGCCGTACGAACCCGGTGTGCTGGCAGTGGCCTTGGGCCTGCCCGTGGCGTGCTGCATCCTGTGGGGCTGCATCCTGCGCAGCGCCACCCCCATGCGCCATAAGCCGGGAGCCTTCTTTGCCTGCCTGTTCCTGTTCCTTGCGCTCTGCGCCCAGATTCTCAGTTTTACGAACGCCCTGCCCATGCCGTAGGACTGTAGAGACAACGCCGCGCCGCCTCCGGACAGCCGCCCGGCAACGCGAGAAAGGAGATGCCATGAAACCCGCAACAACCCTGACAATCGGCGATCTTACGCTCAATACCGCCATCGACGCTCTGGGCAAGGCCGCCATTCCGTCACCGCTGCCCTCGCAGAATTTCATTACCGAGCCGCATGTCCCGCTGTTTCTCGACAGCGAGCAGTTGGAAGAACTGCAGGGGCGGCCCCCGGTGGCGCTCAGCTTCGAGCCCGCCGGGCCGCGCGCGAATATGTACTTCGACTCCTCAAAGACCAAATGCGCCATCGTCACCTGCGGCGGTCTGTGCCCCGGCATCAACGACGTGATCCGGGCCATCGTCATGGAAGCCTTCCACAAGTATCACATTCCCACAGTGCTCGGCATCAAGTACGGCCTGGAAGGGTTTATTCCCAAGTACGGGCACGACGTGGTGGAACTGACCCCCCGCATGGTGTCGGACATTCACCAGTTCGGCGGCACCATTCTCGGCTCCTCACGCGGGCCGCAGGATCCCTCCGAGGTGGTGGACTCCCTGGAACGCCTGAACATCAGCGCCCTGTTCATGATCGGCGGCGACGGCACCATGAAGGCCGCCAGCGCCATTGCCGGGGAAATAAGCAAGCGCGGCCTGAAAATCGCCATCATCGGCATTCCCAAGACCATTGACAACGACATCAATTTCATTACCCAGAGCTTCGGGTTTGAAACGGCGGTGTTCAAGGCCACGGAAGCCATTCAGAGCGCACACACCGAGGCCATCGGCTACAAGAACTGCGTGGGCATCGTCAAACTGATGGGGCGCGAATCGGGCTTTATCGCCGCCCACGCCACCCTGGCCCTCAAGGAAGTGAACTTCGTGCTCATTCCGGAAATTCCCTTTGCCCTGCACGGCGAGGGTGGGCTTCTTCCGGAACTGGCCGCCCGCCTGCACAGCAGAAAGCACGCCGTCATTGTCGTGGCCGAAGGGGCGGGCCAGCACCTGACCCAAGATTCCCACGAAACCGATGCCTCCGGCAACGTGGTGCTCTCGGACATCGCCGACGTGCTGAAGCGGGCAATCAAGAAGTACCTGACGGAACACGGCATCTCCCACTCCATCAAGTTCATTGACCCGAGCTACATGATCCGCTCCGTGCCCGCCAACGCCAATGACAAGGTGTACTGCGGCTTTCTCGGGCAAAACGCCGTGCACGCGGCCATGGCCGGGCGCACCAACATGGTGGTGGCAAAGCTCATGGACCGCTACGTGCACCTTCCTCTGGAACTGGTGATCCGCAAACGCCGCCACCTGAACGTGCAGTCGGAATACTGGCGCGCCGTGCTGGAATCCACCGGCCAGCCGGAACTGGCCATGCTCGAAAAGCCCTAACCCCCGGTGCCAGCCTTGAGCGATACCCGGCCCCCCTCCAAAGCCCCGCCCGGCCCGGCCGGCGGTCCCTCCGGGGAAACCGCCGACAAGCCGGGCAGCAGAGAAGCCCGCCGGTTTGCCCAGATCAGCGCCTCCGCCGGTTCCGGCAAAACCTATGCCCTGACGCGGCGCTTTCTGGAACTGCTGCAGGGCGCATCCCCTCTTGCCTCCCATGGCGGCTGCGCGGCCTTCTGCGCCGAACGCGGCTACGCCCTGGCGGAAATCCTGGCCGCCACCTTTACCAACAAGGCCGCGGCCGAGATGAAAAGCCGCATCGTCAGCAGCCTGAAAAGCGCCGCCCTGGCCGAACGGGCGGAATCCGCCGCACAGCGGGAAGACGCGCCGAACGCGGACGGGCTCCGCCGAACAGGCGGTCGCAGCGCGGAAGCGTGGGTTGCGGCCATCCTGCGCCATTACAACTCCCTGAACATCCGCACCATCGACAGTCTGCTGGTCACTCTGGTGCGCCTCTCCGCCCTGCAGCTTGACCTGCACCCCGATTTCGAGCCCTGCTTTGAAAAAGAAGAATACTTCACGCCCTACTACGACGCGCTCATGGACGATCTGGCCCGCGACGCCGGGGAGGATTCCCTCAAGGACGATCCCGTCTTTTACATCACCGACGGCACGGGGCTGCGGGCCGGGCTGGAAGAAGCCTGCCGCTCCCTGGTGCTGCACGCCGAGACCAGAGGCTTTACCCCGAAAGGACGCCTTCATGACGCCCTGCACTCCCTGGTGGCCCGTCTGCTCACCGGGGAGGAAGTGCCCCTCATGGATCCCGTACGGCTGAAAAAACGCGTCCATGCCCTGCACGGCAACCTGCGTAACGCCTCCGCCGCCATGCTGGAGAGCATCAGGGCGGAAAATCTGGCCGCCGCCAAAAACTTCGTGGTCTTTCTGGAACGCTGCGCCGGGGAATCCTCCGCCTTTGCCGCGCCCCCGGCCAGCGCGTATATTCAAAAGGCCGAGCTGGACGAAAACCTGAACAAGGCCTCCAAGGGCGCGGCCTCGCCAAAGGCTGAAAAAGCCTTCCTGACGCTGCAAGGGGCTTACCTGGCCTTTGCCCGCGCCTTGCCCCTGCTGAAGCACGCCCTGCAACTGGCCCCACTTGTAGTGCTGGCGCATGAGATTTTCGCTCGCATGCAGGCCCGCGCAAACGATACCCCCCTGCTGCCCGCCATCCGCCTGCCCATGCTGGCCGGACAGGTGCTCGGCGGGGAGTTCGGCGTTTCGGACGCCCTCTGCCGCCTGGGCTCGCGCCTTATGCACATCCTGCTGGACGAGTTCCAGGACACCAGCCGCGAACAGTGGGCCGCCATACAGCCGCTGGTGCTGGAAGCCCTGGCCCAGGGCGGCACCTTCGCCTATGTGGGGGACGTCAAACAGGCGATCTACAGTTGGCGGGGAGGCGATTCCCGTCTGTTCGACGCCGCCGTGCACGACGAGGAACTGCTGGCCGTGGCTCCGCACCCCGTCCTGGAGAACCTGCCCTTCAACTGGCGCAGCCACCCGGACATCGTGGCCCACAACAACGCCTTTTTCTCCCTGCTGCGCAGCAAGGATATCGCCCGCCGGACCCTTGCCGCCATGCTGCCCGCCCACACGCCGGGGCACTACCTTGAGGAAGCGGCAACCGAAGCCGTGCGCATTTTTTCCGGTGTGGAACAACGCATTCCCCCGCAGTGGGAAGCGGCCCGTGCAACGCCCGCCCAGGACCGGCAGGATCTCCCCCGCAGCCGGGTCTGCCTCTACACCGTGGAGGGAGCCCACAACCCGGCCGTGGAAGCGCTGCTCCGCCCCCGGCTGGAACGCCTGCTGCAGGAAATCCTGTCCGGACGGCGCTTTCGGGACGTGGCCATACTGGTGCGCTCGGGCGAAGAAGCCTCCCTGGCCGCCGAGTGGCTCAGCGCCTGGAACCTGCCTGTAGTAACGGAAAACAGCTTCCTCCCGGCGGAGCACCCCCTTGTGCGCAGGTTGATCGCCTTTCTGACCTTTCTGGACTACCCGCTGGATGATGCCGCATTCTGGGAGTTCCTCTCCGGTCCGGAATGCTTCGGCGCGGCCAGCGGCCTCACCCCTTGGGAACTGACCGACTGGCTGGCCGAAGCCGTTCGCACCGGTCCGCAGTCCCGCCCCCCCCTGTACCAGCTCTTTCAGCGCGATTTTCCCCTGCTCTGGCAGGCCTGGATAGCCCCTTTCCATTCCCAGGCGGGACTGATGAGCGCCTACGACCTGCTGATGGAGATCCTTCGCCGCTACGGCCTGGAAGCGCACGTTGTGGGGAAAGAGAAGAGTGTCGAAGCCATGTTGCAAGAGCGGGGCGCTGCCCCGCACCCCGCAAGGGGGCTGCAACCAGGGCTGCCAAGGCCATCCGGCCAATGGCGCTCCCGCGGTGTGAAAAACTTGTCTCAATGCGATGCGGACCGCACCCTTGCCCCCGCAATTGGGTCTGATTTCGGGGCAGGCGGGCAACCCCGCAGCTATAGCCATGATGAGGAGTTCAGGATCGCTGCGGCTGTCCCGACGCCCGGTATGGCGGAGCAGGCCGTGGCCGGGCAGCGGCCCTTTTTGCGCCGCCTGCTGGAAGTGGCCCACCTGGCCGAGACGCGCGGGTTGTCATCCCTGGCCTCCTTCCTGGCGTTCTGGAAAAGCGACGGGGTGGACGAAAAGCTGCCCCTGCCCGAAAGCATGGACGCCATACGGATCATGACCATCCACAAGGCCAAGGGGCTGGAATTTCCCGTGGTGGTGCTGCCCTTCCATCACCGGGGCAAGCGGCACGATCCCGGCCTCGCCGTCACCCATGAGGGAGGGCTGCCTCTGCTGACCAGGGCCGGACGCGAGTTGGAAGACGAGTACTACCCGGCCTGCATCACCGACGAGTTGGAACGCCTGAACCTGCTTTACGTGGCCTGGACCCGGCCTACCGAGGAGTTGCACGCCTTCATCACCCGCCCGGCGAGTTCCATCGCGTTTTCCCCGCTGCTGCGCGGCCTCTCCGTGCTGCTGGAGGAATACGCGGCAACCGCCCCGGAGCTCTGCCGCTGGGAACGGGTGGAAGAAACGCCCTTGCCGCAGGAAGACGCGGCAGGTTTTCTCGCATTTTCGGAGACCGCAGACACCCACGCCGCAGGAACCGCCCCGATTCTGCCGACTCTTCCCGAAGAACACCCCAATTGCGGGGTCAAGGGAGCTCAGCCCCCTTGCGGGGTACGGGGCAGCGCCCCGCTCGCACAAGATGGCTTCGACAAAATTGCCTTTCCCGGAGCTATTCCCGCGCCTCTTCCTCCCATACCCTGGCGGCCCATGGACTGGCTTCCCCGGCTCAAAATCTACCGCTCCACCTTGGAGGATACCGATTTTTCCCCGGTCCGACGCGGCATTCTCGCCCACCTGTGCCTGGAACACCTGGCGTTGCCTCCCCTCAAAGGAAGAGGAGAAGCAGATCCGCAGGCCATCGCGCTGGCGGTGGAACGCGCCGTGCACCTGGGAATGCGCCTTTTTCCCCTGCCCCTGAAGGAGCCGGAAGTTGTCGCCCAGGCCATGCGGGAAAACCTGGCCTGGTTCGCGTCCCGGCGCGATGCCGCCCTGTGGCTGGAAAAGGGGCTGCGCGAGCAGTCCATCATAGACGCCCGAGGGGCGCTGCACCGGGTGGATCTGCTGGTGGACGCCGGGGATCATCTGCTGGCGGTGGATTACAAAACCGGACAAGTCCGCGAGGAGTACCGCGAACAGGTGACGCGCTACATGACGTTGCTGGCCGCGGCCCAGCCCCTGCCCGTACGGGGCGTGCTGGTCTACCTTGACGAGCGCCGCATGGAAGAGGTGGTGCTGTGAAAACGCCCTTTCTGGTCACTCCCTGGAACGAGGACTTCCTGGAAGCCCTGCTCCGCCGCGCCCTGCATGACTGCGGGGAGGCGGCGGGCGGCTTCGGCCCAGAGGGCGGGACAATGGGGAGGGGCCTGCACCGGGCGCTGTTCATCTTTCCCCACAGCCGCCCGGAAAAATATCTGATCCGCCTTTTGCAGAGCGATCCGCGCGTTCCCCGCCCTCTGATTCTGCCCCAGTTTCATACGGTAAGCGGGCTGTTCTCCGTCCTGCGCCGTTCCATGGACGCCCGCCCGGCCTGGAACGCCGGGCTGCTCGATCGGGTGGGGCTGCTGCTGGACTGCGTGCGCGCCGAAAGCGCCGGGGAAAAGGCCTTTTTCCGCAGCAAGGAGGGCTCGCCCCTGCAGGACGCCCATCGATTTTTCCCTTGGGGGGTGCGGCTGGCCGCCCTGTTTGAGGAATGCTTCACCCAGCGCCGCAGGCCGGAGAACTTTCTGCATGCCGAAGGGCAGGTCTCGCCTTTTGCCGCGCACCTGCTGGAGCGCCTTTCCGGCATTTTCGCCCGCTACGGAGAGGGGCTGCGCGAGCGGGAATGGACCACGCCGGGGTACGACGCCGCCTTGGCGGTTGACCGCCTGGAACAGGAAAGTAGTCTGCCGGAAGCCCTTTTTCACGGGCGGGTTATCTACATTGCCGGGTTCCACGCCCTGACCGGCACGGAAAAAGCCCTTTTCGCCCACCTCTGGCGCGAGAAAGGCGCCCGCGTCATGCTCCATGCCGACCCGACCCTGGTGGACGGGCACGGGCACTGGAGCTGCTCTTTGCTGCTCGACTGGACCAAAGAGTGGGGCGCGCCCCTGGAACTTTGGGAGAGCGGGTTCAGCCCATCCGCCGCCTGCATACAGAAAAACGGCGACGCGACGGTTTCTTCACCCCGCATGCCTGTCGCGGAAGAGTCCGCATCCCCGCGCATCCGCTATTGCGAAGGGTTTGATCTGCATTCCCAACTCGACGTGCTGCGGGAGGAACTGGCGGATATGCCGGAAGCGTCCGTTTCCGCAGGAGAATCCGTTCCAACCGGCGTCTCCGGGAACGCGTCGTTTACCAGGGGATACGCCGCGGACACCGCCGTCATTCTGCCGGACAGCGGCCTGCTCATGCCTGCCCTGCATCATCTGCCGCGTACGGACATCAATATTTCCATGGGCTATCCGCTGGTCCGCTCGCCTCTGTTCCGCCTGCTCGATACCCTGCTCCGTTTGCAGGAAAACCGGCGCGGCAGCGGCTATTACTGGCGCGACCTGGTGGAACTGGTCCGCCACCCCTACCTGAAGATGCTGCTCGTTCCTGATGACAGCGCAAGCGGCCCGGAAGCAGGCCCGAACACCGTTACAGCAGCAACCTCAGGTTTACCGGACGCCTCGAACAACACCCCCAATTGCGGGGTCAAGGGGGGTCACCCCCCTTGCGGGGGGCGGGGCGGAGCCCCGCACAAACAAAATGGCTTCGACACGCAAGCCTTTCCCTCCGGGCAATCCTCGGATCTGCGCCGGGAACTGCGCCGCTTTGAGCAGGCTCTACGTACTTCGGGCAGCAGGTATCACGAGCCCTTTGCCGTGCTCTCTTCACTCTCCCTTGCGCTCACTCCCGAGGAAGCTCCTTCCCCGGCCCTGTCACGCATGGTGGAGGAGCTTTTTGCCGTCACGCTTTCGAATTTCGAAAATCCGGCCACTCCGGCGGATCTGGGCGCGGCCCTGGAAACGCTGTGCGCCTTCCTGCTCACCCACGGGGGAGAGCTGTGGAGCCGTTTTCTCATTGATGCGGAGTGCCTGTACCGCCTCATTCAGTCTCTTGTGCCGGAGCTTTCGCGCTCTGCCCTGGCCCGCGAGGTTTTTCCCCCGGCCACGCTGTTCAGCATGGCCCGGCGGCTGATGGAGGCGGAGCGGGTTCCCTTTGAGGCAACCCCGCTGGTGGGCTTGCAGGTCATGGGCGTGCTGGAGACGCGGCTGCTCTCCTTCCGCCGGGTCGTAATTCTGGACGCCACGGAGGATGCCCTGCCCGGCTCTCCGGCGGGCGATCCCCTGCTGCCCGAGACCTTGCGACGCGAGTTGGGCCTGCCGGACCTGGCCGCGCGGGAACAGGTGGCGGCCTACCACTTTTTCCGCCTGCTGGCCGGGGCAAAGGAAGTCATTTTACTCTGGCAGGAAGGCGCGGACGCCCCCGGCATTCAGGAGCGCAGGAAGAAAAAAAGCCGGTTTGTGGAAGAGCTGCTCTGGGAGGAGGAAAAACGCCTGGGCAGGCTGCTGGTGCCGCACGGTCCCTCGGGAAAGGAGGGAAATACGGGCAGGAACTCGGACGAGGCGGGCACGCCCGGCGGGCAGGCCGACGGTCCCCTGCGCGTGTTGGAGAACGTTCTCTCGCCGGTGCTGCGGGAGCGCGTGGGTATCCCCGTGACCCCGCAGGTGCGGGCTCTGCTGGAAGAACGGCTGCGCCGCCCGGTTTCCGCCTCTTTTCTGGACACGTACCTGCGCTGCCCCGTGCGGTTTTTCCACGAGCGGCTGGCCGGCATTTCCCCGGCGGACGAGGTGCCGGAGCACGGCGACCCCGTGGCCGTGGGCGATCTGTTCCACATGGTGCTGCAGGAGTTTTACGCGCCCCTCCTCGGGCGGCCCCTGGACGAAGGAAAGCGCCTGCCACCGGAAATGACGGAAGAACTGCTCGCGACCTTTTTCGGGCACCCTCGCTACTACAGCCTCAGCCGGTCGCTCCCGGCGGACCTGCGGGCCATGCTTGCTGTTGCGGCCCAAAAGCGGCTGGCCGACTACCTTGGCAACCAGCCTCCCACGATGGCCCTGGCCCTTGAGCAAACTCTTTCCGCCCCCTTTACGGCGGGCGGGCGTATGCTTACTCTGACCGGCAAGGCGGATCGCATTGACCTGCGCTTTGCGCAGTATTCCGGACACGCGGAAGACGTTGGCACGGCGGGAGCTTCGCAAGCCGAAACCGTACCCTTCCTGGCTATCCTGGACTACAAGACAGGCAGCCTGCCCGAGGCGGGATTCTCCTTTTGGGAAAACCCGCATCTGTGGCAGCGCATGGCGCTGTGGCAACCGCCAGGAGAGGATCCCGGATGCGAGGCCGGGGCATCCCGGCCCTGCGATCCCGTGTTTGCCGAATTGTCCCGCAGTCTCGGCAGTGTGCAGTTGCCTCTGTATCTTCTGCTCCTGTCCCTCAGCCGCAAGGCCGGAACCCTGCCGGAACCACTCGGCGGAGACGTTCTCGCAGGGGCGCGCACGCCGCCGTTCCCCGCCATTGTCTCCCAAGGTTTGCCGTTGATCACCGACGCGGCCTGGGTGGCCCTTGCCGAGAGCGGCCGCGAGTACCCCCTGTTCAATCCTGCGCTCCCCTTGCAGGAAAAAGTGGCGCTGGTGGAAGAGCGCATCCCGCAATTGATCGATTTTCTGTTGCGACACATGGCGGGAAGCAATTTTTTCTTGCCGAACCCGGGGCCATATTGTAACTGGTGTTCCTGCGTTGGAATGTGTATACTAAATGCCACTGCATCCTAGGCCGGAAAAACGGCTTCTCCGTTGACGAACCGGGCGCCCCGCGTTCCGGTGTGACGCCCCTCGCAAAAGGGGACACAGTAGCGCGCCGCGCAGGCGCATCTTGTCAACCGCGTTCCCTTCAGGAGGAACACATGTCATTCCCGTCTCTGACCATCGGCGACCTGATCGCCAAGACTCCTATAATTCAGGGCGGCATGGGCGTGGGCATTTCGCTGCACCGCCTTGCCTCCGCAGTCGCCGCCGAGGGCGGCATCGGCGTCATTGCCGGCGCCATGATCGGCATGCGTGAAAAAGACGTGGCCCAAAACCCTATTGCCGCCAACAGCCGCGCCCTGGCGGCGGAAATAAGCAAAGCCCGCGAGCTTACCTCCGGCATCATCGGCGTCAACATCATGGTGGCGCTTACGGATTTTGCCTCGCTGGTGCGCACCGCCATTTCCGAAAAGGCGGACATCATCTTTTCGGGCGCGGGGCTGCCCCTCGATCTGCCCAAGCACCTGCGCGACATGTGCGAAGAGCGCAAGGAAGAGTTCCGCACCAAGCTCGTGCCCATCGTCTCTTCCGCTCGCGCGGCCACCGTGCTGTGCAAAAAGTGGCTCATGCGCTTTGACTACCTGCCCGACGCCTTTGTGGTGGAAGGCCCCAAGGCCGGCGGGCACCTCGGCTTCAAGCCCGAAGACCTGTCCAACCCCGAGTTCGCCCTGGAAAAGGTCGTGCCCGAAGTGGTGGAAGCGGTAAAACCCTTTGAAGACGCCCACGGCAAAAAAATCCCGGTCATCGCCGCCGGCGGCGTGTATTCCGGCGAGGACATCCACCGCTTTCTGGCCATGGGCGCGTCCGGCGTGCAGATGGGCACCCGTTTCGTGGCCACGGAGGAATGCGATGCCGATATCCGCTTCAAGCAGGCCTATGTGGACGCCCGCGAAGAAGACGTTACCATCATCAAAAGTCCGGTGGGCATGCCGGGGCGCGCGCTGAAGGGCCGCTTTATCGAGGCCCTGGAGGAAGGCAAAAGGAACTTCCGCTGTCTCTTCCACTGCATCTCCACCTGCGATCCGGAAAAATCGCCCTACTGCATCGCCTCGGCCCTGCTGAACGCCATGAAGGGCAACCTGGAAAAAGGTTTTGCCTTCAGCGGCGCCAATGTTTTTCGGGTAAACGGCATCGTGACGGTCAAGGAGCTGATGAACTCCCTGCAGCGCGAGTTTGAGGCAGCCAAAACGACTTTCCTGCGCTAGACAGTGTTGTCACGAGCGCTTTTTTGCCCCCGGCGGCGTCAGATGAGCCTTGTATTCCGGTCGAGTACCGTCAGAGTACACTCCCTTCATAAAAGGCTCATCTTCCTTGCCGGAGAATAAAAAATCATCTCGTACAACACTGCCTGGAAGCCTCCCGTTTCACTGCGACGGCCCGCAGGGAACGCCTGATGCGTTTCTTGTGGGGCCGTCGCCCGTTTTTTTCTGCGCCCTCGGCATGGCCCCTTGCGTTCTCAAAAAGCCTGCGGACCATGGGGCAGCTCCGTCGCTTTTGACAACCCCTGCTTCGTGCGCTAGTATCCACCTCTTTTCCATCCATCCGCAGAGGCAAGGATACGTCTTCGCATGAGCAAACTGCACACCATCAAAGGCTTCGCCGACCTGTTCTCACCCGAAAGCACGCTCTTCACCTTCATGGAAGACACCGCCCGGCGCGTTTTCGGCGGTTACGGCTACAGCGAATTGCGCATTCCCATCCTGGAATACACCGAGCTGTTCAGCCGCTCCATCGGCGCGGAAACGGACGTGGTGCAAAAGGAAATGTACACCTTTGCCGACCGCAAGGGGCGTTCCCTGACCATGCGGCCGGAAGCCACGGCCGGCATCATGCGTGCCTACATCGAGAACAACTGCCAGGCGCGCGAAAGCGTCAGCAAATTTTTCAGCTTCGGCCCCATGTTCCGCTACGAGCGTCCGCAAAAAGGCCGCATGCGCCAGTTTCACCAGCTTGACTGCGAATGTCTCGGCGCCCACGAACCCCAGGCCGACGCCGAAGTCATCCTGATGCTCATGTTCTTTTTGCAGGAACTCGGCCTCACCGGCCTTGCCCTGGAAGTGAACACCCTGGGCTGCCGCGAATGCCGCCCCGCCTACCGCGAGGCCCTTTCCGCCTTCCTGGGCGCCCTCGATCCCGAGACCCTCTGCGAGGACTGCCGCCGCCGCCTTTCCACCAACCCAATGCGGGTGCTGGACTGCAAGGTGCCCGGCTGCAAGGCGCAGACGGAAAACGCCCCGCGCATCCGCGACCACGTGTGCAAGGACTGTGACGAGCACTTTGTCGCCGTGCTGCGCATTCTGGAGCAGCGGCAGGTGCCCCACGTGCTCAACCCGCGCCTGGTGCGCGGCCTTGACTACTATATGCGCACCACCTTTGAAGTGGTTTCCACCTCCATCGGCGCCCAGGGTTCCGTGGCGGGCGGAGGCCGGTACGACGGCCTGGTACAGCAACTCGGCGGCCCGGACGTGCCGGGCATAGGCTTTGCCTGCGGCATGGAACGCCTGGCCCTGATGCTGGGCGAAAAGCAGACCGCCCACGCCCTGCAGAAGCCCGATTTCTACATCGCCGTGCTGGACGCCGGCGCTACGGATACCGCCCTGCTTGCAGCCCAGACCCTGCGCGAAACCGGGCTTTCCGGCGAGGTGTCCTTCAGCGAAAGGAGCCTGAAAAGCCAGATGCGCCAGGCCTCGAAAAGTGAAGCCGCCTACTGCCTGATGATCGGAGAGGCCGAACTCGCGGACCGGACCGTCGTCGTCAAGAACATGGAGAGCGGCGAGCAGGTCAGCATTCCCCTGGCCTCCATCGGCGACTGGGCGGAAATCCGCGCCGAAGACAGGCAAAGCCGCCTGCGCAAGGGCGCCGGACCGGTAAACGGATAAGTGCATTGCAACGGAGGGAAAAAGCCTCCTCCTCAGGGTAAAGTAACTTTGCAATTACCCACCGGGGCCGGACAAAAAAATGAGGTTTCCAAAGGGGGTCACCCCCCACGCGGGGGCCGTTGCCCCTTTGGCCGCCGGAGGCAATACAACTCTTGGGCAACTTCAAAATTATTCTGCTCTCAAAGAATATTACCGAAAAACACAGGCCTTGCGCCGTGAAGGATAGAGCATGAGCGATACCCCCCTGATTCAGGATCTGCAACAGGAACACCAGCAGTATATCGAGCCGCTGGGTAACTTTCGCCGTACCCACAACTGCGGCGAGCTGACCTCCGCCCACCTCGGACAGGAAGTGCGCCTGACCGGCTGGGTGCAGTTCCGCCGGGATCACGGCGGCCTTATTTTTGTGGATCTGCGCGACCGGGCCGGGCTGACCCAGGTGGTCTTCGTGCCGGAAATCGCTCCCAAGGCTCACGAAAAAGCGCACATCCTGCGCTCGGAATACGTGCTGGCCCTCGACGGCTATGTGCGCGCCCGGCCCGAAGGCATGGCCAACCCGTCCATGTTCACCGGGGAAATCGAAGTGGTGGTGCGCTCGTGGAAGCTCCTCAACACCTCCAAGACCCCGCCCTTTATCATTGAGGATCGGGTGGATCCCGGCGAGAACCTGCGCCTGGAATACCGCTATCTGGATCTGCGCCGCCCGCGCATGACCCGCAACCTCATGCTGCGCCACAATGTCGCCCAGTCCGTACGCCGCTACCTCGACGAGAACGGCTTTGTGGAAGTGGAAACCCCCTTCCTCACCAAATCCACGCCTGAAGGCGCGCGCGACTTCCTGGTGCCCAGCCGGGTCAACCAGGGACAGTTTTACGCCCTGCCCCAGTCGCCCCAGCTCTTCAAGCAGCTGCTCATGGTCAGCGGCCTTGACCGTTATTTCCAGATTGCCCGCTGCTTCCGCGACGAAGACCTGCGCGCCGATCGCCAGCCCGAGTTCACCCAGATCGACATCGAAATGTCCTTTGTGGACGAAGAAGCGGTAATGACCATGGCCGAAGGCCTGGTGGCCCGCGTGTTCAAGGACGCCCTCGGCAAGGAGCTGTCCCTGCCCCTGCCGCGCATGACCTACGCCGACGCCATGGCCAAGTACGGCGTGGACAAGCCCGATATCCGCTTTGAGCTGCCCTTGAAGGACGTGACCGCCGTGGTCAAAAACTCCGGCTTCCGCCTTTTCGCCACTGCCCCGCTGATCAAGGCCATGCGCGTTCCCGGCGGTGAGGCCCTCTCCCGCAAGGAAATCGACGACTTCACCGAGTTCGTCAAAATTTACGGCGCCCAGGGCCTGGCATGGATCAAGGTCCGTCCCGCCCAAAACGGCGCGCCGGGTGAGGTGGAATGGCAGTCGCCCATCGCCAAGTTCCTTTCCGACGAGGAACGCGCCGGCCTGACCCAGGCCCTTGGCCTGGAAATCGGCGATATCGCCTTCTTTCAGGCGGGCGAGCCGGGCATGGTCAACGCCGCCCTCGGCAACCTGCGCGTCAAGCTGGCCGAGCACCTCAACATGGTGCCCGAAGGCTCCGACGCCCTGCTCTGGGTCACCGACTTCCCCCTCTTCGAATACGACGAGGAAGAAAAACGCTACGTGGCCTGCCACCACCCCTTTACCTCGCCCCAGAACCCCGATGTGGAGGCCCTTACCGCCAACCCGGCCGCGGCCCTGGCCAGGGCCTACGATCTGGTCATGAACGGCACGGAACTGGGCGGCGGCTCCATCCGCAACCACGCCGCCCACATCCAGCGCGGCATGTTCAAGGCCCTGGGGTTCACCGAGGAAGAAGCGGAAAGCCAGTTCGGCTTTCTCATGCAGGCCCTGGAAATGGGCGCGCCCCCTCACGGCGGCATCGCCTTCGGCCTGGACCGTTTCATCATGCTTCTGGCCGGAGCGCCGTCCATCCGTGACGTTATCGCCTTCCCCAAGACCCAGAAGGCCACCTGCCTGTTGACCGACGCCCCGTCATCGGTAAGCAACCGGCAGCTTCGCGAACTGGGCCTGCGTCTGCGCGAGAAAGAAGGCGGCGCCAAGTAGCTCCCCGGAGGGCATTGTTGTGCAGACCCTGGACATCCGCACCGGCAGCCGCGAACAGATGCTCGACATCACCGGGCTTCTCGCGGAAACCGTGCACGGGAAGGGCTGGCGTACAGGCGCGCTTCTGGTCTATTGCCCCCATACCACGGCGGCACTGACCATCAACGAAGCCGCCGACCCGGACGTGCAGCGCGACATGGTCGCCTTCATGAAGCGCCGGATTCCGCGCGACGCCGGGTTCAAGCACGCCGAGGGCAACAGCGACGCCCACATCAAGACCAGCCTCTTCGGCCCGCATTGCATGGTCATTGTGGAAGACGGCAGGCTGCGCCTCGGTACCTGGCAGGGCGTGTACCTGTGCGAGTGGGACGGTCCCCGCAACCGCACCGTATGGATGCAGTTTTTGCCAGGAGTCGAGTAGGGAAAGGAAGAATGCCTCCGGCGGCCAAAGGGCTCTGCCCTCTGGACTCCCGGCAGGGGAGTGACTCCCCTGCACCCCCGTTAGGGGATGCGAGGAGTTGCGGCGGATTGTTTTGCGGTGCACAGGCTTTGGTCCCGGCCACGAGAAAGAGAGCCTGCCCCGGAGGGGAAAAAGCTCAGGAACCAAAACGGATCTTGAAGCGGGAAGAATTTTGGAATGCATGCCTGGAACGCTGAAGGCTCCCAAGCTGCGCTCTTTGGCCGCAGAAGATGAAAAATGGTTTTGCCCTGTTGTGTCGGAAATTCCCCGACTGTTACCATAAGGAGAGTACCATGATGAGCAGTACCGCCTTTCTGAAACGCCTGGTTTCCGCCCTCGGCCTTGCCGCCGTCCTGGCTCTGCCCGCCTTTGACGCGGCCCCTGCCAACGCGGCCGAACAGTTCATCACCATCGGCACCGGCGGCATCACCGGCGTCTATTACCCCGTAGGGGGCGCCATCTGCCGTCTGGTCAACAAAGGACGCAAAACCCACGGCGTGCGCTGCACCGTTGAGTCCACCGGCGCCTCGGTCTTCAACGTCAACGCCATCCGTACCGGCGACCTCAGTATGGGTATCGTGCAGTCCGACACCCAATTTTACGCCTACAACGGTACTGAGCAGTTCGCCCAGGCCGGGCCGGACAAGAAGCTGCGCGCGCTGTTTGCCCTGTATGCGGAAGCCTTCACTCTGGTCGCCCGCGACGACGCCAACATTAACAACTTCAGCGATCTCAAGGGCAAGCGCGTCAACCTCGGCGACCCCGGTTCCGGCAACCGCTCCACCATGGAACTCCTGATGAAGGAATACAACTGGACGCCCGCCGTCTACAAACTGGCTACCGACCTGAAGCCCGCCGAAATGGCCGGCGCGCTCTGCGACAACAAGATTGACGCCTATGTTTACGTTGTGGGCCACCCCAACGGCTCCATCAAGGAAGCCGCCACCACCTGCAAGTCGCACGTGGTCTCCCTGAGCGGTCCGGAAGTGGAATCCTTCATGAAGAAATACCCCTTCTACCCTGCCGCCACCATCCCCGGCGGCATGTACACCGGCACGGACAAGGACGTGCATACCTTCGGTCCCCGTGCCACCCTGCTGACCAGCAGCGATCTGCCGGACGATGTGGCCTACCAGGTGGTCAAGGCCGTGTTCGAGAACTTCGACGAATTCAAAAAGCTTCACCCCGCTCTGGAAACCCTCACCAAGGAAGAAATGCTCACCGGCAACTCCGTTCCTTTCCACCCCGGAGCCATCAAGTACTACAAGGAAGCCGGGCTGATGAAATAGGTGCCTGCGGCGTATTGTTACGCCGCCCGGCGCGGGTTTGCGGCACTGCCCTTCAGCATCCACTGTAGGGCAGTGCCATATACACGACACTCTCTCTCGTATAGCAGTGCTCGTGCAGATTCCGGGATACACTTCCCGTGGGGCGGGCGTCTCTGCCGCATCTTTCCGGTGAACTCTGCCGGCACGGCTTCATAAAGAAGCCACACATTGTTGGTTACGCTTTTTGTCCAGGTATTTTCAGGAGCTTATGCACATGACCAAGGCCGTTTCAGTCAAGGACTCCAAAATTCTCTCCCAGATTCTTGAAAAAGAAACAGGCCGCCGAAAGCCCAGGGGATTCTCCCAGGCTGTCTTCATCGTGGTACCCATCCTCTGGTCGCTGTTCCAGCTCTGGATCACCTCGCCCCTGCAGTACAAACTCCCTGAATACAATTACCTGTTTGAAAATTTCGGGATAACCTTTTCCGTACTCAACGACACGGCCTGCCGTTCCATCCACCTGGCCTTCGGCGTGTTCCTCGCCTACATCGGCTTTCCCATGCTGAAACGCAGCCCCAGGGACCGCATCCCGTTCTATGACTGGATCTTCGCCCTGGGCGCGGCCTTCTGCGCCTCCTATCTCTTTTTGTTCCAGGCCGACCTTGCCGCCCGCGCGGGCAAACCCACCGACGTGGATATCGCCGTGGCTTGCTGCGGCATGCTCTTTCTGCTGGAAGCCACCCGCCGGGTCATGGGAATGCCCATGACCGTCGTGGCCTGCCTCTCTATCTTGTACGCCTTCGCAGGGCCCTACGCCCCGGACCTTATCGCCCACAAGGGAGCCTCACTCTCCCGCGCCGCCTCGCAGTTCTGGATTACCACCGAAGGCGTCTTCGGCGTGCCCCTGGGGGTTTCCACCAGTTTCGTCTTCATGTACGTGCTCTTCGGCGCCATGCTGGAAAACGCCGGGGCGGGCAACTACCTGACCTCTCTCTCTTTCGCCCTGCTCGGCCACATGCGCGGCGGCCCGGCCAAAGCGGCCGTCGTCGCCTCGGGCCTGCACGGCCTTATTTCCGGATCTTCCATCGCCAACGTGCTCACCTGCGGGCCTGTGACCATCATGCTGATGAAAAAAGTCGGCTTTTCCGCGGAAAAAGCCGGCGCGGTGGAAGTGGCCGCCGGCTCCAACGGGCAGATCATGCCCCCGGTTATGGGCGCGGCCGCCTTTCTGATGGTTGAATACATCAACATGCCTTACTCGCAGCTTATCAAGCACGCCTTCATCCCGGCTCTGCTCGCCTACGGGTCGCTCCTCTACATCGTGCATCTCGAAGCCTGCAAACTCGGCATGCAGGGCCTGCCCCGCACCACGCCCATGCGCCTGCGCCTCCTGGGCTGGGGGCTGACCATCTCCGCCGTGCTCATTCTCATGGGCGTCATTCACTACCTGACCTCGTGGATTCCCGTGCTCTTCGGCGATGCCGCCTGGCTCGCTTTCATGCTTCTGCTCCTTTCCGGCTATGCCGCCATGCTGCTCATCTCCACCCGCTACCCGGAGCTGCCCGAAGGCAACGATACCGACCTGATGAGCCTGCCCGCCGTGGCCCCAATCCTGCTCTCCGGCCTGCACTACCTGCTGCCCATCGCGGCCTTGGTCTGGTGCCTGATGATTCTGGAGCAGTCGCCCGGTCTTGCCGCCTTCTACGCATGCTGCTTCATGGGCTTCATCCTGCTTACCCAGCGGCCGATTATGGCCTTTTTGCGCAAGGAGCCCGTGCTCCCGGCACTTCAAATCGGCGTTTCCCGCTTTATCTCCAGCCTCCTCGGCGGGGCCAGGAACATGGTGGGCATCGCCCTTGCCACAGCCAGCGCGGGCATCATCGTCGGTGTCGTGAGCCTGACCGGGGTAGGCCAGGTGCTTGCTTCGGTGGTGGAAACCCTCTCCATGGGTTCCCTGCCCCTGGTGCTGCTCATGACCGCCATGCTTTCCCTCATCCTCGGCATGGGCCTGCCTACCACGGCCAACTACATTATCGTCTCCACCCTCCTCGCCCCGGTCATCTATAACCTGAGCGCCGCCCACGGCCTCGCTATCCCGCTGGTGGCCGTACACCTTTTCTGCCTCTATTTCGGCGTCATGGCCGACGCCACCCCCCCGGTGGCCCTGGCCGCCTTCGCCGCCGCGGGCATATCAGGAGGCGACCCCTTCAAAACGGGCATCCAGGGCTTTATCTACGAAATGCGCACCGCCATACTGCCCTTTGTGTTCGTCTTTAACCCGCAGATCCTGATGATCGACGTGGCTTCCGTCTTTGAACTGGCCTGGGCCGTGGGTACCGCCGCCCTGGCCTGCATGGCCTTTGCCGCAGCCAGCCAGCGCTTCATGTTCATCAAAACCCGCTGGTGGGAAGTCCTTCTGCTCATCCTTGCCACCATCCAGATGTTCCGGCCCGATCTGGCCCAGAACTACTTCTTCCCGCCCTATAAGGAACTGCCCGCCTCTCAGGTCATGCAGGGCGTAGCCGGTCTTGAGCCGGGCGGCGTCATGCGCCTGCTCGTCCGTACCGATACCGGCACCGACGTCAAAGAGCGCGTCATGGTTCTGCCTGTGGAAGGCGACACCCCCACTGAACGCCTGGAAAAAGCCGGCCTCTTCCTCGAACCTAAAGACGGCGCCCTCGCCGTCGCCGATATCGGCATCAACAGCCCGGCCGAAAAACTCGGCCTCGACATCGCCGACGAACATACCGTTCTCGGTATGGAAAGCCCTCAGGAGCAGCCCACCCGAGGTTTCTTCGACCTGCCCGGCATCGCCTGCCTCGCCCTGGTCTGCTTCACCCAGCTCCGCCGCAAAAAGCGCGAAGAACGCTTCAAAATGGACCGCTCGGAAATCATGGTGTGAGAGAAGAAGAGAAAGGCATGCCTCCGGCGGCCAAAGGGACTCAGTCCCTTTGGAATCCCCAATAGGTCTTGTTGGTCGGTTGGTGGGGCTGCGCAGCGTTTTCTCCGGGCGCTGCTTCTGGTCTGGAAAGGCCTTCCCAAAAGAATACGGAAAGGCGGCCCCGCTTACCCCCAAAGCTGAGGAAAATCACAATCCCTCAACCCACGGCAGCAAAACCGCCTTTCTCATTCCGATGCAAGATCCGCCCCGGCTCCTGAGCTTTTCCGCTCCAGGGCACACCCTCCTGCTCTCCATCGGGAGCATGGCCGACGCGCATCAAAACAATCCGCCACACCGCCCCACAAAAGCCCGATGCGGGGTCCAAGGGGGGTCACCCCCCTTGCAGGAGTGCAGAGGACAGCGTCCTTTGCCCGCCGGAGGCATTCTTCTTCTCTCCACTACGCTCCAATTTTTTTATGTTTCATGTCGCGGCCTTCGGCGATGAATATGGCGTGCTCGGCGATATTGACGGAGCGGCGCGAAATGCGGTTGAGGGAGCGGCAGATCAGGATGCTGTGCAGGGCGGAGTAAGGCGGGTTGTTTTCGCCGCGTTCGCAGGAGGACTCCATGATGTGTTGCAGGGTATGGACTTCTTCCTGGGTCATTTCGTCTTCCAGGCGGCAGATGACGAGGGCCTGCTCCACGTTGCCGGAACGGAAGGCTTCCACGGCGGTGTTGTAGTGCGTGCCGGCAGATTTCATGAGCCGGACGAGTTCATCCATGACAGGCAGGGGGGGCAGGCCCTGCATGAGGATGACGCGTTCGGCGATGTCCGCGGCTTCGTCACCGATGCGCTCCAGATCGATCACCATGCGCAGAGCGCCCACGACAAAGCGCAGATCGTGAGCCACGGGCTGGCTGCGCACCATGAGGGAGAGGGCCATGGCGTCTATTTCGTTTTCGAGGGCGTCAATGGCGGCATCGCCTTCAAGGACGGCTTCGGCCCGGCCCACGTTGCCGGTAATGAAGGCCGCGCAGGCTTCTTCCAGGGCGATGCCGGTGGAGGCGCACATGACCAGCAGCCGGGTGCGGAGCTGGGTAAGCATTTGCTGCAGTTGGGTTTCCTGTCTGGTCATCAGCCGAACCTGCCTGTGATATAGTCTTCGGTTTGTTTGAGAGCGGGACGGGTGAACATTTGCTCGGTGGCGTCGTATTCGATGAGCTTGCCTATGTAGAAGAAGGCCGTTCTGTCCGAGATGCGCGCCGCCTGCTGCATGTTGTGGGTGACGATGATGATGGTGAGCTGGGTTTTGAGCTCGTGGATGCTTTCTTCAATCTTCTGGGTGGCAATGGGATCCAGGGCACTGGCCGGTTCGTCCATGAGCAGCACATCCGGCTCCACGGCCAGGGCGCGGGCGATGCAGAGACGCTGCTGCTGTCCGCCGGAAAGCCCCAGGGCGGAAGTGTGCAGGCGGTCTTTCACTTCCTCGAAGACGGCGGCCCGGCGGAGGGATTCCTCCACCTTGTCGGCAATGCGGGAAGTGCTGCGCATGCCGTTGACGCGCAGGCCGTAGGCCACGTTTTCAAATATGGTCTTGGGGAAGGGGTTGGGCTTCTGAAAGACCATGCCTACTTTGCGGCGCAGTTCCACCACATCGGTATCCGGGGCATAGATGTCTTTGTCTTCCAGGGTGATCTGCCCCGTGACGCGCGTACCGGGAATAAGGTCGTTCATCCGGTTCAGGCAGCGCAAAAACGTACTTTTGCCGCAGCCGGAAGGGCCGATCAAGGCGGTGACCTGGTTTTCGGCAAAGTCCAGGCTTACGTCAAAGAGAGCTTGGCTTTTGCCGTAGTAAAAGTCCACGCGGCTCGCGCGTATCTTGGCCGGAAGGCCGGGGGGGGAATCCGTGGGCACAGGGCTGTTGGTGTTCACTGCCTGATATCCTTATGGGCTGTTGCGGTCGGGGCGGATGGCGGAAGCCGGTGACCCACGGTTCCCGTGGCGTCAGCCGCCGTTGCGGAATCTGCGCTACCCGCCGGGGACGCAGTGTTTCCGGAGGGAGTTGCAGCGGGAGCATCCCCGGAACCGGAAGAAAGAGCAGAGTCTGATCCCTGCGCAGCAAGGGGGAGCGTAAAGCACAGAGCCGTCGTTGCCTTGCGCCACGCGCCGGGCAGGCTGCCGGGGGAGGAGGGAGCAAGGCCGGAAGCCGCCTGTCCGACGGGACTTTCCGCCCATATGCGTCCGCCGTGGCGTTCAATGATATGCCTGCACAGGGCGAGGCCGATGCCGGAGGTGACCGCCGAGCCGGTAGCGGACTTGGCGCGCGCTTTTTCCACCTGGTAAAAGCGCTCGAAAATACGCTCCAGGTCCGCCTCGGGAATGCCCGGACCGTTGTCCAGCATCCGAAAAAGCATGTCCTGCGTCCGCCGCTCGGCGACAACGGCTATTTCACCGTTCAGGGGCGAGTAGCGGCAGGCGTTTTCCAGCAGGTTGCGGAAAATCTGGGTCAGCAGGGGGCCGTTGCTCTGCACGCTGGCGCCGCCTTCCACATGCACGGCGAAGGCGAGCTTTTTTTCCCCGGCCATGGGTTTGCAGATCTGCAGGGCTTCCTCCAGGCAGCGCCGGGGATCCGTGGGGGCAAGAGGAATGGCGTCCCGGCCGTGCTCAAGGCGGGAAAGGGACAGCAAATCCTCAATGATTTTAGCCAGTGACGTGCTGCGCCTGTAAATGGTTTCCGCAAAGCGCCGGGGGGCCTCCCCCATATCCGAGAGGCTCATCAGCGTTTCGGCGTAGCCGGTGATGACCGTCAGCGGGGTGCGCAGTTCGTGGGAAACGTTGGTGACAAAGTCGCGCCGCACCCGTTCAAGGCGCATGATTTCCGTGGCGTCGTAGAAGACGATAACCGCGCCCAGACTTGGGTCATTTTCCAGTGGGCGCGAAAGATGGGCCACCAGAAAACGGCCCGGAGGCAGTTCAAAATGCAACGAATCCGAGACACCGGGCTCCCGGCGCAAAAGCTCCTCCACCCGGCGCTGCAGGGCGGGGACGGCGACGGCTTCCACCACCTGCCTGCCTATCGAAGAAACCGCCAGGGGAAACAATCCCGCCAGGGTGCGGTTGTACCGGCGTATGTTGCCGTTGCCGCCGAGCACCAGCACGCCCTCCTGCATGGTGTCCAGAATGGTTTCGAGCTGGCCCTGCTGATCTCTGGTGGTCTGCAGGGAGGCCTCGATGTTTTCCGCCATCCGGTTGACGGCCTGGGCCAGGGGAGCGAACTCCCTGCCGGGCAGACTGCGCAGACGCTTCTTATAGTAGCCCAGGGAAATGGCCTCCACCACGGCGGCCATATCGTGCACGGAACGGCGCATCAGCCGGGTGATCAGCATGGACAGCAGCAGACACACGACTACCACCCCACCCACGCCGACCAGATAGGACGTCAGTTCCTTGTCAATGCCGTGCTGTATTCCGGCAAAGGGAATGCCCACGCGCAGGGTGCCGCCGTTTTGCAGGCGCACCGCCGCGTACATGAGATCATACCCCAGGGTATTGCTCCGGCGCAGGGAAAATCCTTTGCCCTGCTCCAAAGCGGCGGCTATTTCCGGCCGATCGTTGTGGTTGTCCAGATGCTCCACGCCGCCGGGCGCCACTTCGGAATCGCGCAGCACACGTCCTCCGGCGTCGGCGAGAGTGTAGCGCATGCCCCGCGCCTTCGCCCCGGCCAGCAGTTCCTCAAAAAACCGCTCCGGCAGCCCCTCCTCCACCAGTCCGCGGATGGATTCCGCCTGGGCAAGGGCGTTCTCGCGAGCCGCCCGCAGGCTGTTTTCATACATCAGGCTGCGGGAGTATATAAAAGGCAGGATAGCCGCCGCCAGCGTAAGCGCGGCGAAGCAGCCGAACAGTCTTGCCTGCAGAGAACCGAAGAGCCCGGACACAGGTTACCCCTTTGCGCGGTAGCCGACGCCGCGCACCGTTTCTATAGACTCCGCCGCGTCCCCGAGCTTGGCGCGCAGGCGGCGGATATGCGTGTCCACCGTGCGGGCGTAGCCTTCAAAGCGATACCCCCAGACGGTGTTCAAGAGCTGTTCCCGGGTGCGCACCTTGCCGGCGTGGCGCAGCAGATCCTCCAGCAGGCGGAACTCCGTTGCCGTCAGATCCACATGGACGCCGTTCAGAAATACGGCGTGGCTTGCCGGTTCCAGCCGAAGGGAGCCGCTATGCAAAGGCGCGTCTTCGGGGTTGGTCTCGTTGCGGCGCAGCACCGCGCGCACGCGCAACACCACCTCGCGCATGCTGAAGGGCTTGACGATGTAATCGGCGGCGCCGAGTTCAAGCCCCACAATGCGGTCAATCTCCTCTCCCTTGGCCGTGAGCATGATTATCGGGATGCACGCGGTTTTATCGTCGCGGGAAAGGGCCTTGCACACGCTGAGACCGTCCCTTCCGGGCATCATGAGATCGAGCAGCACGGCGTCGGGGAGCTTGTCCGTAGCTATTTTGACGGCATCGTCGCCGGTGGCCGCCTCAAGGACGCCGAACCCCTCGCGCTGAAGGTTGAAGGCCAGCAGTTCGCGAATATCCCGCTCGTCCTCCGCAATCAGAATTGTTTGCCCTGCCATGAGTTCCCTCGAGTTTTTAGACACCTTGCGTCGACAATACGGCAAAAGCATGGTAGAAAGGTTACAATTGCGTGTCAAAAAGCGTCATGGACACTTCGTCTGACCGTAACATGTTTGTAACATATTTTGGGAAAAGTGTGTACCAGGCGCGCGGCGAAAGCCTCCCGCGCCGTAACAATACACATCGGGAACCATGTGACACGGCACGCGCCGCGCGCGAAAAGCCGCCACGGTTCCCCAACGGCGGCTCACCCCGCCCGTACCAAGAGGATTCCCATGAAAGCGATACGCAGCATTTTCGCCCTGGTTCTCTCCCTGGCCCTGGCGGGAGGAGCCTCCTCCGCCCTGGCCGCCGATGAAGAAATCGTCATCAACGGTTCCACGACCGTGCTCCCGGTCATGCAGAAAGCCGGGGAAGCCTTTATGGCCGCCAATCCGGGTATTGTCCTGGCCATTTCCGGCGGCGGCTCCGGCAACGGCATCAAGGCCCTGAACGAAGGCCTCTGCCAGGTAGCCATGTCCTCGCGCGACATCAAAGACTCTGAAAAAGAACTCGCCGCCAGGAAAGGAATCACCCCCGTGCGCACCGCCGTGGCGGTGGACGCCCTGGTGCCGGTCGTGCACC
This sequence comes from Desulfovibrio sp., assembly GCA_031556355.1. Taxonomy (GTDB): domain Bacteria; phylum Desulfobacterota; class Desulfovibrionia; order Desulfovibrionales; family Desulfovibrionaceae; genus Frigididesulfovibrio. The sequence continues at coordinate 35,571 of JAVBTB010000031.1, forward strand.
CCAAAAATCCGGTGAAGAACCTCACCGACGCCCAACTGCGCGATATTTACACCGGCAAGGTGACGAACTGGAAGGACGTGGGCGGCGTGGACGAAAAAATCGTGGTCATCTCCCGCGACACCTCCTCCGGCACATTCGAGACCTGGGAAGAGCGGATCATGAAAAAGGAAAAGGTAGCCCCCTCGGCCCTGCTCCAGGCCTCCAACGGCGCGGTGGCCCAGGCCGTGGGCAAGAATGAGAAGGCTATCGGGTACATCGGCTTCGGCTACCTGAACGCCAACCTGAAAAAGCTGGACGTCAACGGCATTACCGCGAGCCCCGAAACCGCCCTGGCCAAAACCTGGCCCATCGCCCGCGAACTGTACATCTTCACCAACGGGCAGCCCCAGGGCGCGGTAAAAAAACTGGTGGACTACCTGCTTGACCCCAAAAAGGGGCAGAAGGCTGTGCTGGAAACCGGCTATATTCCTCTGCAGAAGTAACCGGCATTCCCCGGCGGGGCTCCCGCCTTCTCCACACGTCATCCGGAACAATAAAGAACCCAGATTGGCGACAAACACGGTACCTACACTTTTTTACTATAAAATACGCAGGTGCAGGGGGGCGGTCCCCCCTGCCGGGTGTGGGCAGAGCCCACATCTGATTCAGGTGGCTTCGACAAACAAGTCTTTGTCTGAAGAACCGCCTCCTGCCCTGAGCCGCATCGGAGCCGCCATGCCGCGCCATACCCGAACCGAAACCCTTATCCGCCGCATCCTGGCCGCCGTTGCGGGCTGTTCGCTGCTCTTCCTGGCCCTGATTATGATCTTCCTGTTCATGGAAGGGCTGCCCATCCTGCGCGAGCGCAGCCTCGGCTCCTTCCTGTTCGGCATGTCCTGGTACCCCACGTCCGAACCGCCGGAGTTCGGCATCCTGCCCATGCTGGCCGGCTCTCTGGCCGTTACCCTGGTGTCCTCGTGCCTGGCCATTCCGCTCGGGATCATGACCGCCGCCTGGCTGGCGGAAGTGGCCCCCGCCCCGGTCCGCCGCATCTGCAAGCCGGTTATCGAGCTGCTCGCCGCGCTGCCCTCGGTGGTGGTGGGCTTTTTCGGCATGGTCATCGTGGCTCCGCTGCTGCAGGACTGGTTTGACGCCGATACCGGACTGAACCTGTGCAACGCCGCCCTGATGCTGGCCTTCATGAGCGTGCCTACCATCTGCTCCATTGCCGAGGATGCCCTGTTCGCCGTGCCCGTGTCCCTGCGCGAAGCCTCCCTCGCCCTGGGGGCCACCCGTTGGGAAACCACCATCCGCGTGGTCATTCCGGCGGCCTTTTCCGGCCTCGGCACCGCCGCCATGCTGGGCATGTCGCGCAGCATAGGGGAAACCATGGTCGTGCTCATGGTGGCGGGCGGGGCGGGCATCATTCCCTCGTCCCTCTTCGACCCGGTGCGGCCCATGCCCTCGGCCATCGCGGCGGAAATGGCGGAAGCCCCCTTCCGCGGCGAGCACTACCACGCCCTGTTCGCCATCGGCATCGTGCTGTTTCTGTTTACCCTGGCCTTTAACATCATTGCCCAGCAGATAGCTGAACGGCGCAGGCAAATCCTGTGACGCCGCGGCGGCGGAAAGCCCGGCACCAGCGGACGCGCGCGACGGCAGCCCGCATCCCCGGGCGCACGGCAGCAGCGCAGCCTTGAGAGACACGAGGAAAACCCCATGACCATACCCGCCCGCAACCGGTTTCGCCGCGCCGTCGAAGTCTGCATGTTCACCTCCCTGCGTATGGCGGCGGTCATCAACTTTTTTGCCCTGGTGAGCGTCTGTGTCTTTTTGCTGTGGAACGGCCTGCCCGCCCTCTCCTGGGAGTTTCTGACCGAACCGCCCCGCCAGTCCATGACCGCCGGGGGGATTTTTCCCTGCATTGTGGGCACCATTCTTCTCTCCCTCGGGGCGCTTGCTATCTCCTTTCCCCTGGGCGTGGCCTCGGCCGTATACCTGCACGAATACGCCGGGCACTCGCGCTTTGCCCGGTACATACGCCTGGGCGTGAACAATCTCGCCGGTGTACCCTCCATCGTGTTCGGCCTGTTCGGCATGTCCTTTTTCGTCATCTTCTGCGGTTTCGGCATCTGCCTGCTGTCCGGCATCCTCACCCTGGCCGTCCTCACCCTGCCGGTCATTATCGGCACCGCCGAAGAAGCCCTGCGCCAGGTGCCCGGCACCTATCGCGAAGCCTCTCTCGCCCTGGGGGCCACTCAAAGCCAGACCATCGCCCGCGTCATCCTGCCCGCCGCCCTGCCCGGCATGCTCACCGGGGCCATTCTGGGCCTTGCCCGCGCGGCGGGAGAAACCGCCGCCGTCATGTTCACCGCCGTGGTCTTTTTCAGTCCCAAGGGGCCGGACTCCCTCCTGAGCCCGGTCATGGCCCTGCCCTACCACATGTACGTGCTGGCCACCTCCGGCACGGATATCGACAAGACCCTGCCCCTGCAATACGGCACCGGCCTTGTGCTCCTCCTCCTTGTCCTCGGCATGAACCTTGCCGCCATCATCCTGCGCGACAGGCTGCAACGCAGCAGGTAGGGGAGAGGAGAAAAGAAAAGGCAGGCCTCCGGCGGCCCAAGGGGGTGCCCCCCTCGGGAATCCCGTAAGGTTCTGTTGATCGGTTGGTGGGACTGAGCAGGGAGTTCCCCGGACGCGGCTCCCGGTGTCGTGCGTTGGTATACGCTCTGGCAGGCACGAAGCGGAATCCTGTACCGTAGGCTTCGCCCCTGACCGCAGAGAAATGACGACCCCGCCGATACCGAAGTACGGTGGGGGCTGCCGCCCGAAAGTCCCCCTCCATACAGACTGGGTCATGCCGCAACTAAAAAAGGCCGCCCGCATGAGGGACAGCCTTCGAAGTGTGTTTGGAAAAGAGACTCTCACAGCGGCCCGGTACGGGCGCGCTCTCACCCCTGCTTGTGCTCCCAGGCCTTGATCAGCGTCATTGCCCGTTCGGTGAGCTGGGGCAGGTCGGGTTTGCTGATCTGATCGTCGGCGCCCACCTGCTCGCCCTTCTTGCGCACCACTTCAGAGATGAGAGAAGAAAACAGGATGACCGGCAGCGAGGCAAAGGCAGGATCTCCTTTGACCATGCGGGTGAGGGTGTGGCCGTCCATCTCGGGCATTTCGATGTCGCTGATGAGCAGATTGACGAAGTGAGAGAGGGGCACGTCCTTGTTCCTGGCGTCGCGCTCCCACGCTTTCAGCTGGTCCCAGGCTTCGCGTCCGCAGGTCACCTTGGTGACGGCAAACTTGGCCTGCTCGAGACACGAGGCAATGGTGTTGCGGATGGAAGGCGAGTCATCCGCGATCAGCACGTGGTAGCCTTCTCCTCCGGCGGAAGAGGCCTCCTGAGCCCGCGCCGTCAAATTCAGCGAGGGATCCATGCTGCCGATGACCTGCTCCATGTCCAGCAGGAAGACGATGCGTTCGTCAAACCGCACCACGCCGGTAATGGAATCGTGGCTGAAGGCCTGGAGGTATTTTCCCGGAGGTTCCACCTGGGCCCAGGTCATGCGGTGGATGCGCGTCACGCCGGATACCACAAAGGCCGTCACCACCCCGGAAAATTCCGACACGATAACCTTGTGCGAAGTGGTTTCCTTGTGCTTCTTGCCCAGCCAGAGGCCGAGATCGACCAGGGGCAGCACCTTGCCGCGCAAGTTGAAGGTGCCGAGAGCGGCGGCATGGTGCTTGCCGGGCACGCCCGTAATGGTCGGCTTGCGGATGATCTCGAGCACTTTGGCCACGTTCATCCCGTAATAGCTGCGGTAGTCCGTGCCGTCGGGCAGGACTTCATCGATATAGAATTCTATTATTTCAAGGTCGTTGCCGGCCTGTCCTGCGGGCGAATCCGGGCGCTCCATGCGTATTCCTCCGTTCCTGGCACTTATGATGCCATAAGGTACGGATAGTACAGCATACCGTCCCTTTTTTCAACACGCCGGCAAAAACTCTAATACGACTATAACAAATCATATACTGAACAGGAGAGCACGTCCCGGTCACAGTTTCGCGGCGGTTGTCAAACGTTCCCCCACTCCGCGCCGCTCGCACGCGCCGGCCAGTTCGCACTGTCCGCAAAGAGGCTTTCTGGCGTCGCACACCTGCCGCCCGAACCAGACCATGCGGTGGTTCGCATTGCCCCATTCCTCCCGGGGGAACAGGGCCATCAGCTCCTTTTCCGTCACCTTCGGATCATGGCCCGAGGCAAAACCCAGCCGGTAGGCAATGCGCCCCACGTGCGTATCCACAGCCAGCCCCTCGTTGATGCCGAAGGCCCCCCACAGCACCACATTGGCCGTTTTGCGGGCCACCCCCGGCAGCGAGATGAGTTCCACCATGGTGCGCGGCACTTCTCCCGCAAAGTCCCGCATGATCTTGCCGGCAGCGGCCACAATGTTTTTCGCCTTGTTACGGTAAAAGCCCGTGGAATGGATACATTCCTCCACCTCGCGCACATCGGCCCCGGCCATGGCCGCCGGGCCCGGCCAGCGGCGGAACAGCTCCGGCGTGACCAGATTGACCCGGGCGTCCGTGCATTGGGCGGCAAGAACGGTCGCCGTAAGAAGCTCCCAGGCGTTTCTCGAGACAAGATGGGTCTCGGGCGCGGGGTACCGTTCCCGCAGCAGCAGGAGCACGGTTTCCGCCCGTTTTTTCAGAGTGTTGTTGACAGCGGCCACGAACGACTCCCGCTATGGTATTGAGGTTAAGAGAAAAACCGCGCCGCGCACAGGACGCACGCGGTTCCGCAGGGAGACGGCGCATGGCCCACCCCCTGAAAACACGCGCACGGCCGATGCCGCAGGCGGAGCAAAGGGCGCCACACAAGGTGGGCACGGCAAAATATCTTCCAGCATAGTAACAAGAGGCCGCGCTGTATACACTTTTTACCGGCCGCTGCCGGACGCCAACTGCTGTTTGTCAACAGCCCCCACTTCCTGTATAGAAAGGCGTCCGGCGCGCATGGAAGGCTCCGGCCCGCCGGGCTTTGCCCGCGCCGGAAATTCCCGCCGCTCCGGCTCCTTTATCACGGCGCAGCGCGGGGCGCGGACCGCGACGCCTCCAGGGCGGATTACCGTATCGCACGGGAGTTTCCATGCAATATCTGCTGGTATATGTTACCGCTCCGGACCAGGACACAGCGCGTCGCATTGCGAAAACGGCGCTTCGGGAACGTCTCGCGGCCTGCGCCAATATTCTGGAAGGGGCGGAATCCCTTTACTGGTGGCAGGGAGCGCTGGAAGAAGCGCGGGAAAGCGTGTGCATCTTCAAAACAACGGAAGCGGCATACCCGGCGTTGGAAGCGCGCCTGCGCGAACTGCATCCGTATGAGACTCCCTGCATTGTAGCCTTGCCCCTGGTGCGCGGCTTCGATCCGTTTTTGCGCTGGATTGCGGATGAAACTACGGGCACTGTCAAATAAGTGCTATCTCAACTCCGGAGAATCATGTATATCTCGTACGCCTGACGCATACGGAACAAAGGATCGTACGCGTTCCCTGAGCGCGGCCCGCATTCGAGGCGAACATACCGTTTTGCAGCACAAGGAGCAGACGTTGGCAATCTATCTGACAGGGTCAATCGCATACGACCGCATCATGAACTTTCCCGGCAGGTTCACCGACTCCATCCTGCCCGACCAGATCCACAACCTGAACGTATCCTTCTTCATTGACAATCTGCAAGAAAAGTTGGGCGGCAACGCCGGCAATATCGCCTATACCCTGATGCTCCTTGGTGAGCATCCCTGCATTCTGGCCACGGCGGGCAAGGATTTTACCCGCTACCGCGAAGCGCTGGAGAGCCACGGCATTTCCACCCGGGGCGTCACCGTGCTGGAAGACCAGCTTACCGCCAGCGCCTATATCACCACCGACCGTGCCAACAACCAGATAACGGCCTTCCACGCCGCCGCCATGATGACCCCCAGCACGTGGTTCCCGCCGGAACTCGATCCCGCGCGGGACATCGCCCTGATCGGCCCTTCCAATCCCGACGACATGAAGCGGCACCCCGCCTCGTACCGGGAAAAAGGCGTACGCTACATTTATGATCCCGCCCAGCAACTGCCCGTGCTCTCCGCCGGGGAACTGCTGGATGCCATAGGCGGCTGCTGGCTGCTGGTGGGGAACGACTACGAAATCCAGTTGATCATGAACACCACCGGGCGCACCAAGCAGGAACTGCTGGCACTTACCGGGGCGGGCATCATCACCACGCTCGGGGAAAAAGGCTGCCTTGTGGAGGAAAAGAACGCGAAAGCGCGGGCTATTCCGGCCGTGCCTGTAAAAGCGGTGGCGGATCCCACCGGCGCGGGCGATGCCTTTCGCTCCGGGCTGATCAAAGGCGTAGTGCTGGGCCAGTCGTTGACGGAAGCCGCGCGCCTGGGCTCCACCTGCGCGTCCTTCTGCATTGAGCACGCGGGCACTCAGGGGCACTCCTTTACTCTGGAAGAGTTTTTTCAGCGGCATTCTTCAACCTACGGCAGATCGGAATAACCTTTCCACTCCGGCGTAAACAACAGCGCGGGGGCGCACGCCGTTCCCGGAAAGACACGCCAATAACGACAACCGGAATTTGCGAGGAATCATGAGCTACACGGCCAAGGATCTGGAATTTCTCGGCAGACAAGTCACTGAGGGCAAATATGTGGCCCGCACCACATTTATTTTGGCCCTGGTTCTGGCCCTGCTGGCGGGAACCGCCGCGGGGCGGTACCTCATCCCCTCCGGCGGAGGAACCGCTTCCGTGCAGAAAGTGCCCCTGGGGCAGGGAGGGGAAGACGTCACCGCCGCCTCGCAGGAACGGGAACTGCAGGAAAGCATTCGCAGCCACGAGGCGGAAGTGGCCGCCGAGCCCGACAATGCCCAGGCCTGGACGCATCTCGGCGATCTTTACTATCAGGCGGAGCAGCCCGCCAAGGCCGTGCAGGCATATGAGCGTTCCTTGTCCCTGAAGCCCGGCAACACCGATGTGCTGGTGGACTGCGGCACCATGTACCGGGCTCTCAAGCAGTATGACAAGGCCATTGAGTATTACCGCAAGGCCCTTGGCATCAACCCTGATCACCAAAATGCCCTTTTCAACAGCGGTGTTGTTTTTTATTACGATTTGAACCGCAAGGAAGACGGCCTGAACATGTGGCGGACCCTTGTGCAGAAGAATCCGCAGGCCAAGGCCCCCACGGGCCATCTGGTATCCGATATCATCAAGGAACTTGAATCCGCCAGGTAAGTCCCATGCGCAATATACTTTGTTCCCTCGTTTTCCTGCTGTCCTTTGTCGCCTCCGCCAAGGCGGGGCCGCTTATGACCGATGCCGTGCGGGAAAGCGAACCCCTTCTGCCTTACTTCACCTGGCTGTCAGATCCCGAAGGAACCCAGACCATCTACAGCGTCTCCTCCAGTTCCCGGCAAGAAAGCTTCACCCCGCTGCCCGGAGGGGTTCCCCTGCGGGCCAAGGGACCAGTATGGCTGCGGCTGGTGCTCGCCAAGGGAACGGGCGTTGCCGGCTCCCGCAGGGCGGACGGCGGACTGGTCATGAACCTGGGAGAATTGCCCCCCGGCCAGACGGAACTCTACCTGCCCGAAGAAGGCGCATCCGGAACGTTTCCGCTCCCCGGCAAAGGGGGAATTATCGCCTACTCGCGCGAAACCGTCGCCTCCCATGAAAACGTCGCTCTGCCCACCCCGGGGCTGATCCCTTCCACCCTGTACCTGCGCCTGGAAGAATCTCCCGGCCTCTGGTTCAATCCTGTCGTCACCCCTAAGGACAACCTCTCCCCCCCGCTGCTGCCGCCGGCCCTGCTGCTTCCCGGCCTGCTGCTCATAGCGCTGGCCGCCAGCCTGCTGCGCGCGGCGCGCGATCGTGCGGGATGGCCGCTGTGGGTAGTGCTGTTCCTCGGCTGCGTGTTGACGCAGACGCTGCTGCCCCTGCCCAGGCTGGACGCGCCGTTTACCCTGGACGCTCTCCCGGCCCTGCTGGCCCCCGGCATGGCCCTGCTGCTGCTGCCCCATATCGGCAGATGCATGTTGCGTAGCGCGGGCAAACTGTCCTTTGTCCAGGACGGCATGCTCTATCTCTGTTCTTTGCTGGGAGGGGCCGTATGCCTTGCCCCCCTGATGCCCGGCATGAGTTGGCTGGCCCGCCTGTTCCCGCTCTGGCCGCTTCTGCTGATCCCGCTGTTGCCCCTGTGCCTGGGCATGCTGGCAGGCAAAAAACCCGGCTCCCTCGCCTTTTCCGGCGCCTGCTTCATGCCGGTCGCCGGCGCGGGTATCGCGCTATACGCCCTGTATAATCCCGCCCTGCATCCCTTAGCCTCCCAAGGCGGACTGTGGGGGCTGGCCGTGGGTGGCATCGGTCTCGCGCTGGCGCGCATTCCCGAGGCCCTGCAGGAGCACGAGCAGACCGAAGCGCTTCCCGCCGCCGGCCTCTCCCTGGCCGATTCCGCCGTTGACGCCGCCAGGGCCGAAGCCGCGGCGGGTTCCCTGGACATTACCGAAACCGCCTCGTTCTCCAACAAGAGCCAGTACGAGGAACTGCCTCCCCTGCCGGTGCTCAAGCTCGACGGCGCGGAATCCAAAAACGGAGCGAGTGCGGCCTCTTCCGACGGGCTCACCGCCTTTGGCCAGGAGAGCGACTCGCTCTTCGCCTCCTTCGGCGAATCCAGACCGTCCGGTGAAGCCTCCGCCGCAGGCATTTCCGGCTCTCTCGCCGAACCGCTTCCCAGCCTGTCGCCCGCCAACGGCTCCGCCCGCCCACAGGGGCTGAACCTCCATGCCGCACACTCTTCGTCGCCTGCATCTTCCCTGGAAACTCCCCTGCGGATGCACTCTCCGTCTTCCGCAAAAGGCAAAGCCCGCGAAGAGGAAATTGCGGAGTTTCTGGACGGTCTTGCCATGGACGGAAAAGCGGCCTTCCCCGAAAAAGGGGCGGACCCCGGCCTGATTGCGCTGGAGGATGAAGGAGCCGGCCTTCGGGAAGCCTATGCGGCGGATGCTCCGGATCCTGCCGACGGGGATGCGGCCGTGTTGTCCGCGGCCCCCCTTATTCCGCCCTGCATTGATGAAGGCGCCTCCATCTTCGGGCCGGACTCCCTTTCCGCTTCGGGCGGGCCGGAGCTGCCGGAATCTCTGGCCCCCAAGCCCATTTCTCTGGAGGACGACGGCTTTGCTGCCTATGCTTCCGATATTCTGGAGCAATTGCAGGAAGGCATGCCCCACAGCCTTTCCGTGGCCTCACACGCTTCTTTTGTTTTCAGCCTGAACTCCCTGGTGCGCGAGGTGCATGACGCGGTTTCCCCCCTGGCCAAAAGCAAAGGGCTGATTTTCTCCTGGTTTACCGCGCCGTCCATCCCCTCCTTGCTGGAAGGCGACGCGCCGCGCCTGCGCCAGGCTCTTACACTGCTGCTCCAGAACTCCGTGCAGTCCACTGCCAAGGGTTCGGTTGAACTCTCCATCAGAAAAGACCCCTCGCCTGAACCGCATGGCGGCACTACGGCCCCCGACTGCTGCGATCTGCTCATCACAATCCGGGACAGCGGCTCCGCCCAACGCACCGACGCGGGCTTCTTCCATGCCTGGGAACTGGCAGCCCGCACGGGCGGCACCTTTACCGTGGAGTATACCCCAACGGGCGGCACCCTGATTTCCTTTACTATCCGCCTGGCCCTGCCTTCGGACGAAGCGGCTGCCGAACACCTCGCCCAGCAGGCGGCAAGCGGCCCGCAGTATCCACGGGAGGAAGAGCCGGATCTCAGCAGCCTCTTCTCCGCTCCCAAGCGCCCCTCCAGAGAGGAGAGCGGGACTAACAGGGAAACCGCCTCCCCCAGCCGGGACACGGGTATGCCCGCAAAGGGAGCGGCCCCCTTTGAGTCATCGGACTCCTTTTTTGCCGATCCCGCAGGCGCCTTTATGCCTGCGGCCGATGCCGGGAACCGGTCCGGGAAAAGAGAGGGGGGATCTCCGCGCGTCCTGGTCGCCCATATGACAACCAGCAACAGACGCCTTGTGGCCCACTACCTCGGCAACCTTGACTGCGGCTACGCTGAAGCCGCTACGGACACGGGCATCCTGGAGGATTTCAGAAGCGGCCCGGTGGCCTTGGCGGTGTTTGACGCCGACATGCCGGAGTCCGATCTGCTGCGCACCATGGCCGCCCTGCGGGAAGAGGAAGCAGACCTTGGCCGCCCGCGTACGCCCGTGCTGATCCTTACAAGCCATGATGCCCAGGCGCAACGCATGCTCGATGCCGGGTGCACCCATACGCTGAACAAGCCCTTTACGCAAAGCGAACTGGAAACCGCGATCATGCGGGCCGTGCCTTCCCTGTCCCGCCGCCCCGGCGCTCCCGAGCCGGACGACGGGGACGAAAACTGGGAACATCCTTTTGAAAAAGCGGCCGTCTCGTTTGTGAACAGGATGCGCCTCACGACAGGCGCACGCGCGGACAAAACAGCATCCGCCGCACCGGTTGGCGCACAAGAAACAGCGCGGGAGGGCGATTCCGCGCACGCGGCTGCCGCCGCATATGGCAATGGAGCAGACGCGCTTTCGTCCGAAGCCGCCCCGGCTGAACCCCATGACGCCCGGGATGCGGCGCCGCCCACGGAACCCGCCCAACAGGAAGAAAGTCGGACCAGGGACTCCGGTGCGCCGGGCGAGCCTTCGGCCCCCCACAAGACGCGGGAGGACGAGCCTGCTGCGATTCCCCCGGCGGATCAACGGCCCGAGGCTCCGGAAGATACCTTCGAAATGTCCGGCAGCGGCTTCCGCACGCCTGCCCCCCTGGAAGCGGCCGCCGCGCCGGCGGCACAGCCGGGCGGAGCGCAGGAGCACAGTGGAGCCCAGGAGCGTACCTCCGTAGTGCGGGTGCAGGTCTCCCCTTTCCGTCCGGAGGCGCGTACCGACGCGGCCCCTGGGGCAAAGGCGGCAGAGGCCCCGCATGCGGCGCCCGCCGCCGCGAAAAAGACCACCAAGACGGCAATGCTCATAATCAAGGCTGATCCGGAAGCGAAGCGCGACGCTCCTGAACACGCGGCCGGGCCGGGGGCGGGAGAGAAAAAAAACCCTGTTCCCGCAGCGCCCGTTGTGCTCGGACTTTCTCCGGATGACGTAACGCCGTCCAGACCGGCAGGCAATGAACGTCCGCTGCTGCATATGATCGTCGCCGAGGACGCCGCTACGCAAACTTCCGCCCGTGCCGGGGAATCCTCCCCTTCCGGCCCGGACGCGTCCTGCGCCGCTATGGCGCAGGCCATACGGGAAGAGGCTGCCAAAGCGGACATGAGCGAGGATCTCCCCATTCCCGCGCATATGGATGCGGAGGCCGCCCCCCAGGCGGAAGTGCGGGAGCCCCAGCCCACAACGCCCCTCGCGAGCGAGCAGGCCTTTTTGCTGCCCGGAATGGACGGGGAAGCCGTCGAGCAGTCCATGATGCCGCTGATCCCCGGCCTTATCCACGCCCTGCGCGACGCGGTGGAGGATGCCGAGGCGGGCAGGGATGCCGGAGAAACCCTGCTGATTCAGGAATCCACAGGACGCCTGGCCAGCAAGGCGGAAATATTCGGCCTGCGCAGACTCGGCAAAATTGCCCGCTGCGTGGAACGCGCCGCCACAGCCGACGATCTGGAAGCCGCCGCCACGCTGCTGGAGGATCTCTCCAGCGTAACGGCGCGCTATCTTTCCGCCCTGCAGGAGTGCTATCACGCCTTCCTGAATATCGAGAGGTAACCGATGCCGGAGAGCGCACCCCAGGCTTTCTCCTCGCGGCCTTTGCCCGAAGCGCACGGCATCATTCCCGCGCGCTTCGCCTCCACGCGCTTTCCGGGCAAACCCCTCACACTCCTGCGCGGCAAACCCATGTTCTGGCATGTATGGCGCAGGGCGAGCCAGTGCCCCGACCTCACCTCCGTCACCCTGGCCACGGACGATGTGCGTATTCTGCGGGCGGCGGACGACCTTGGAGTTCCCGCCCTTATGACGGGCGCGCACCACGAAAGCGGCACCGACAGGGTGCACGAGGCAGCCGTTATTCTGGGCCTGCCCCCCCAGGCGGTGGTGGTCAACGTGCAGGGTGACGAGCCCTGCCTGGATCCGGCCGTGTTGTCGGAGCTGCTCGGCGCCTTTGCCGATCCCCGGGTTTCCACGGCCACCCTGGCCCATCCCCTGGATACGGCGGACTACACGCGCCCGGACAAGGTCAAGGTGGTCACGGCAGCAAACGGCGACGCCCTGTATTTTTCCCGCTCTCCCATCCCCCACGCGCGGGACGGCGCTTTCACGCACCCGGCCCTCGGGCATATCGGTCTGTACGCCTTTACCATGCAGGCCCTGGCCCGGTTCGTCGCCCTGCCCCCTTCCAGCCTTGAGCGCACGGAAAAGCTGGAGCAGCTCCGTCTTTTGGAAAACGGCATGCCCATACGCGTCGTCCGGACGCTTAGAGTTTCGCACGGGGTGGACACCGAGGCGGATATCGAGATTGTCCTGCCGCATATCACCGAGTGATGCCATGCCGAAAATCCCGCCCGGGCGGGGGAGCCGAACTCGTCTCACCGCCTCCTTGCAAACCGCGGCGGAGGCGCGGATCTTGCCGGTGATGCCCTGCCGCAAAAAAAGCATCCGTGCCGCAGTCTTTGCCGGAAAAAGCCGGGAGCCTTCTCCCGGCGGGACAGGCCATTCTCCCGCAGTTGCGAGGATTCGGAATTCAGTTTACACAGGAACCCGCCCACACGCGTAAATTGTAAGAAACGGCGAAGACGGCGCCCCCCTGTTCCGGGGAATGCCCCGCCGGAGGTAGAGTGTATAGTACGTGTTTTTTCAGGATCTGATTGTTTAACCCCCTTGCCAGGAGGCAGCCTGATGTCCGTAAAAAAACTGTTCTTAGCCGCATTGATGACCATCGCCTTTGCAAGCGTGGCCCACGCCGCCCAACCCATCAAACTGGGCGTGTACCTGCCCCTTACCGGGCAGAACGCCTTCGGCGGCCAGCTTGAGCTTGAAGGCATCCAACTGGCCCACAAAGAAATGCCCACCGTGCTCGGCCGCCCGGTTGAGCTGATCGTCGTGGACAACAAGTCCGACAAGGTAGAAGCCGCCAACGCCGTTACCCGCCTGACCGCCAAGGAAAAGGTGTTCGGCATCATCGGCACCTACGGCTCCTCCCTGGCCATGGCCGGCGGCGAGGTCGCCGAAAAGGCCAAGACCCCCGTCATCGGCACCTCCTGCACCAATCCCCTGGTAACCGCCGGCAAGAAGTATTACTTCCGGGCCTGCTTCATCGATCCTTACCAGGGCGCGGGCGCGGCCACCTATGCCGTGAAGAGCCTGAAGGCCAAAAAGGCCGCCATCATGAAGGACATCTCCAACGACTATGCGGTGGGCCTTGCCAAATTCTTTAACCGCTCCTTCAAAAAGCAGGGCGGCGAAGTGGTGGCCGAGCTCAACTACAACTCCGGCGACCAGGACTTTACCTCGCAGTTGACGGAAATCATCGCCAAAAAGCCTGACATCCTGTTCATTCCCGCCTACTTCGCCGAAGGGGCCATCATCATGAAGCAGGCCCGCGAACTGGGCGCCACCTTCCGCATCATGGGTGGCGACGCCATGGACAACCCGGACGTGGTGAAAATCGGCGGCAAGGCTGTTGAAGGCTTCATCATCACCGCCTTCCCTTACGCGGCCTCCATGCCCAACATGAACCCCGTGGCCAAGAAATTCACCGACGACTGGACCAAGATGTACCCCGAGAAAGAGCCCAACATGAACGCGGCCCTCGGCTACACCTGCTACATGATGTTCATGAAGGCCCTGGAAGTGACCGGCAAGGACGACTCCGAAGCCGTCACCCGCGCCCTGACCGACATGAAAGGCCTGCCCACCGTGTTCGGCCCGCTGACCATCAACGATACCCATGACGCCGAAATGCCCATCGGCATCATTGAGATCAAGAACGGCAAGCGCGAATACATGGGCGAAGTCACTCCCGAAATGTAACGCCTTAGTCACCGGAGGGGCCGGAAAAACTCCGGCCCCCTCCAATTTGCACTTTGCCGCCCAACGTATGGGGAACCGCCCCAACGGGACCGGGGGGTCGGGGAACCGCGTGTATCTCCGAGAAATACCCCCCACGATGCGCTGACACGCTGTACCTTCCACGTACAACGCCCAGCGTTTGCATATTCGAATCACAGATTGCATGTTCCAGCGAGAGAGGTAGGAATGAGCGCGGAAATGTTCATACAGCACCTGTTCAATGCCCTGGCCCTGGGGGCGCTGTACGGGCTTATCGCCATCGGCTACACCATGGTGTACGGCATTCTGCGGCTCATCAACTTTGCCCACGGCGATATTTTCATGCTGGGCGCGTACCTGGTTTTTTTCAGCACCGTGGCGTTCATGCCCGCCTGGGTGGCCGCCCTGCTCCTGGCACTGACCCTGCTGCTGTTTTACGGCACCTTCATCGGGTTCGCCAAACGCCCCCCGCTCTGGTTCTGGGGGGCTTTTTGCGCCATGCTGGCGCTCGGCCTGTACTTTCTGGCGGTGTCCCCGCAAAACTTCACGCCCCCCTGGGCCCTGGCCGTGGCCTTTGCCATTGCCGTCACCAGCGCCATCGGCATCGCCGTGGACCGCGTGGCCTACCGTCCCCTGCGTGACGCCCCCCGAATTTCCGCCCTCATCAGCGCCATCGGCATTTCCTTCCTCATCGAAAGCCTGGGCGTGGTCATCTTTACCGGCCTGCCCCGGCCGGTGCTCCAGCCCGAGGCCCTGGTCACCCCGCTCAAGTTCAGCATGAACTGGCTGACCGGCAACCCGGAAAGCGTGGTCCTCGTCATCCCGCTGGCGCTTATCGTGCCGGTTATTTCCTTCATCCTGGTCATGGGGCTGCTCTGGGTCATCTACCGCACCAAACCGGGCCTCGCCATGCGCTCCATTTCCAAGGACATTGAAACCACCCGCCTCATGGGGGTTTCGGTCAACAAGGTCATTGCCCTGACCTTTGGCCTTGGATCCGCCCTCGCCGCCGCCGCGGGCATCATGTGGGCCCTGCGCTATCCGCAGATCCACCCTTACATGGGCATGGTGCCGGGCTTCAAAGCCTTTATCGCGGCCGTATTCGGCGGCATCGGCTCCATTCAGGGGGCCATGATCGGCGGGCTGCTCCTCGGGTTCATCGAAATCATGATCATCGCCTTTTTCCCGGAACTTTCCGGCTACCGGGACGCCTTTGCCTTTATCCTGCTCATTGTCATCCTGCTTTGGAAGCCCACCGGGCTGATGGGCGAAAAGCTGGAGGAAAAGATATGACCCCCACGAAAGCGCGCGACCTGCTCTGCACGGGTCTGCTCATCGCCGGCCTGTACGGGCTGCTCAACCTGGCGCAGGGACACCTGAACGCCTACAGCGTGCAGGTGCTCAACCTGGTGGCCATCAACGCCATCCTCGCCATTTCCCTGAATCTCATTTACGGGTTCACGGGCATGTTCTCGCTGGGGCACGCCGGGTTCATGGCCATTGGCGCGTATGTGTGCACCCTTCTCATCCTCACGCCGGACCAAAAGGAAACCATGTGGATGCTGGAGGATATGCCCGAACTGCTGCGCAACCTGTCCGCGCCCTTTTTCGTGGCCGTCCTGGCCGGAGGCCTGGCCGCGCTGCTCTGCGGCCTGGTCATCGCCCTGCCCGTCCTGCGTCTGGGGGGAGACTACCTCGGCATCGCCACCCTCGGCTTTGCGGAGATCATCCGCGTCCTCATCACCAACATCCCCTCCATCACCAACGGTTCCCTGGGCATCAAGGGCATACCGCAATACAGCACCCTGTGGTGGAACTACGGCTGGCTGCTCTTTACCGTCTACTTCGTGGTCGTCCTGCTCAAAAGCAACGTGGGCAACGTGCTCAAGGCCATCCGCGACGACGAAATCGCCGCCCGCACCATGGGCGTGAACACCTTTTTTTACCGCGTCCTCTCTTTCTGTATCGGCGCCTTTTTCGCCGGGGTGGGCGGCGCGCTCATGGCCGCCCTGATCTCCACCATCGACCCGAAAATGTTCAACTTCATGCTCACGTTCAACGTGCTCATGATCGTTGTGGCAGGCGGCCTCGGCTCGGTCACCGGCAGCATCATCGGCAGCGTCGTCATTACCATCATGCTCGAATGGCTGCGCTTTGTGGAAGATGCCATGCCCGTAAGCGACATCGCCCACTGGATTCCTTTCGGCGACAAAATATTCGGCAGCTTCCAGGATGTCGTCATCGCCGGGGTTCCCGGCATGCGCATGGTTATTTTCGCCTTGCTGCTCATGTGCATTATCATCTTCCGCCGCAGCGGGCTTCTGGGCATGCGCGAATTTTCGTGGGAAGGCTGCTTCCTCTTTATCCACACCCTGCCCGAACGCGGCCTGCTCCTTGTGCGCAACCCCAAAAAACTGTTCCTGTATGTCGTTATCCCCGCCTATCTGGTGTGGCGCTATGTGAGTATGCCATGAACACTCCCGCCCTCGAACTCTCAGGCGTCACCATGCGTTTCGGCGGCATCACCGCCGTCAATGAACTGGATATGAGTCTCCCCCAAGGCGTCATCGCCGGGCTCATCGGTCCCAACGGCGCGGGCAAGACCACGGTGTTCAACGTCATCACCGGGTTCTACACTCCCACCTCCGGGCGCATCGCCTTTCAGGGCAACAACATCACCGGCACCGCCCCCCACCGCATCTGCAAGGCCGGCATCGCCCGCACCTTCCAGAACATCCGCCTCTTTTCCACGGCCAGCGCCCTGCAGAACGTGATGGTCGGCGGCTTCCTGCGCCAGAAAAGCCCCTGGTGGGCGCCCCCGCTGCTCCTCCACCTCGGCGAAGAACGCCGCCTGCGCGCGAAAGCCATGGAACTGCTCGGACGTCTGGGCCTGGCTGACTCCGCTCACCTTCCCGCAGGTTCCCTCCCCTACGGCGCCCAGCGCAGGCTCGAAATAGCCCGCGCCCTTGCCACCGCGCCCTCGTTCCTTCTGCTGGACGAGCCCGCCGCCGGCATGAACCCGCAGGAAAGCTCCGAGCTTATGGATCTCATCCGCGCCATCCGTAACGACTTTAATCTGACCATCCTGCTCATCGAGCACGACATGAAGGTGGTCATGGGGGTCTGCTCTCACATCTGGGTGCTGGAATACGGCATGTGCATCGCCCAGGGTTCGCCCGACCAGATCCGCACCGACCCCAAAGTCATCGAGGCCTACCTCGGTGAGGAGTACCTGAAGTATGCTTGACATCAGCGATCTGCACGTCTTTTACGGCGGCATCCACGCCGTCAAGGGCATCTCCCTCTCCATTCCCAAAGGGCACATCGTTACCCTCATCGGCGCCAACGGGGCGGGAAAAAGCAGCACCGTGCGCGCCATCTCCGGCCTGGTACGCGCGACCGGAAAAATCCTCTACAAAGGCGAAACCAACATCCTCGGCAAACAGCCCGAAGATATCGTCAAGCTCGGCATTGCCCTCAGCCCCGAAGGACGGCGCATCCTGCCCCAGCTCACCGTTGAGGAAAACCTGCGCCTCGGCGCCTATATCCGCAACGACGCCGACGGCATCGCCAAAGACATGGACTGGGTCTTCACCCTCTTCCCCCGCCTGCGCGAACGCGCCTGGCAACCCGGCGGCACCCTCTCCGGCGGCGAACAGCAAATGCTCGCCGTGGGCCGCGCCCTCATGAGCAACCCCGAAGTGCTCATGCTCGACGAACCCTCCCTCGGCCTCGCCCCCATCCTGGTCAAGGAAATCTTCGAAATCATCAAGCACATCAATGGCCTCGGCAAAACCATCCTCCTCATCGAACAAAACGCCTTCGCCGCCCTCTCCGTCGCCCACTACGCCTATATTCTCGAAACCGGTGCCCTCGCCCTCGAAGGCAAAGGCGCCGACCTCCTCCATAACCCCCAGGTTAAGGAAGCTTATCTCGGCGGGTGAACAAGAGAAAAGGCATGCCTCCGGCGGCCAAAGGGACTGAGTCCCTTTGGAATCCCCTTAAGGTCTCTGTGGTAGGTTGGTGGGACTGCGGGGCGTTTCCGCCCGGTGCGGCTCCCGGTGTTGTGCTTTGGTGCGCGTTGCGCCGGGCGTGGGGCGGAATTCCGTAACATCGGCTTCGCCCCTGACCGTGGAAAAATGACTACCCCGCTGATATGCAAGTATGGTGGGGGCGGTCGCCTCAAGCCATCCCCTTTCCAAGTTCTGTCCACATAGGAAAAAGGCTTCTCCACTGTTGCAGCGGGGAAGCCTTTTTCCTGTCCGATTCAAGATCCGTTACCGGCTCCTGAACTTTTTATCCTGTGTGCGGCACGCCCTCCCGCTCCTTACCGGGAGCAAAGCCTGCGCACCACCAATCAAGCCACCGATCGCCCCTTCAATCCCGAATGGGGATGCAAGGGGGTCACCCCCTTGCCGGGTGCAGGGCAGAGCCCTGCCCGCCGGAGGCATTTCTTGTCTTCTCTTAATATACGCCCAGGCTGATCATGGTATCGGCGACCTTGCGGAAGCCGGCGATGTTGGCGCCGAGGACGAGGTTACCTGGTTGTTTGAATTCGATGGCGGTTTCGTTGGCGGCGGTGAAGATGCCGTTCATGATGTGTTTGAGTTTGGAGTCCACCTGCTCGAAGGTCCACTGCTGCATGCTGGCGTTTTGGGCCATTTCGAGCTGGCTGGTGGACACGCCGCCCGCATTGGCGGCTTTTGCCGGGCCGAAGGCGATTTTGCCGGCCAGGAAGACTTCGATGGCCTCCAGGGTAGAGGGCATGTTGGCGCCTTCGCAGACGCAGACGCAGCCGTTTTTCAGGAGTTCGCGGGCATCCGCTTCATTCAGTTCGTTTTGGGTGGCGCTGGGGAAGGCGGCCTGACAGGGGACGCTCCAGACGGCGTTACGGCCCTTGGGGTAGGCGGTGACCGGCGTGTATTCGGCGTCGGGGCACAGTTCCTTGTAACGGGTGAGGGAGGCGCGTTCCTCGAGCTTGACCTTTTTGAGGGCTTCAAGGTCGATACCGGCGGCGTGGTGAATCATGCCGTGGGAGTCGGAGACGGTCACCGGCTTTGCGCCGATCTGCTGGAGCTTTTCAACGGTAAAGATGGCTACGTTGCCCGCGCCGGAGACGGCGCAGGTTTTGCCGGTAAGGGAGTCGCCGCGCGCGGCCATCATGTTTTCCGCAAAGTAGACGGAACCGTAGCCCGTGGCTTCGGTGCGGGCGAGGGAGCCGCCGTAGTTCAGGCCCTTGCCGGTGAGCACGCCCTCATGCGAGGATGTAAGGCGCTTGTACTGTCCGTACATGTAACCGATTTCACGGGCGCCGACGCCGATGTCTCCGGCGGGCACATCGACGGTGTCGCCGATGTAGCGGTGCAGTTCCGTCATGAAGGCCTGGCAGAAGCGCATGATTTCGCAGTCCGAACGGCCTTTGGGGTCAAAGTTGGCGCCGCCCTTGGCGCCGCCGATGGCGAGGCCGGTGAGGGAGTTCTTGAAGGTCTGCTCAAAACCCAGAAACTTGATGATGCCCGCGTTGACGCTGGGGTGGAAACGAATGCCGCCCTTGTAGGGGCCGATGGCAGAGTTGAACTGGATGCGGTAGGCCTTGTTGATCTGCACTTCGCCGTCGTCGTCCATCCAGGCCACCCGGAAGAAGATCTGACGTTCAGGTTCCGTGATCCGTTCCAGAATTTTGTGCCTGAGGTACTTGGGGTTGCTGTCAAGCAGGGGCTTCAGGCTGCCGAGCACTTCGGCCGCGGCCTGGTAAAACTCCGGCTGCGCCGGGCTGGTTCTTTTCAGATCGTCAATAATTTTTTGGATGTAAGACATGGAACCTCCTTTTTCTGGACGCGATCCGAGCGTGTCGGGCGAACGAAAGATCTTTATATACATGGATCAGCACGCCACGCGGGCGGCTATGCAACAAACTGCCGTTGCTGGCTATACAAGGATTTTCCGTTGTCTGCAATTACTGTGATAACCCTATATTCCACATGAAGTTCTGCTATAATAACGGTTATCTTTTATTTATAATAGTTTTTTGCTAAAAAAAACTTGCCTCCACGCCAAGGGAAAGCCATCATTCCTTATGGCAATGGAAACGGAACACACTTTCATCGCAGGTCCGCCATGCACAGCAGGCTGAAAGACGCTCTTTACTGCGCGGCGGTTGTGTGCGCGCTTGCCGGGCTGACCGTATACGGGGCCGTGAGCAGCGGGTACCAGTGGCAATGGGAACGGGTATGGCCGTACTTTGTGGCGCGCGGGCCGGAGGGTCTCTCCTTTGGCCCCCTGCTCGCCAAGGGGCTGGTCTGTACTCTGCGCATCAGTGCGCTGGGGCTGGCACTCGCCCTGCCTCTGGGCCTTGCCGCCGCGGTGCTGCGCCTGACCGGCGGGCGCTTCAGCCGGGGGGTGGCGGTCGGGTATGTGCTGTGCATGCGCAACACGCCTTTGATGGTACAACTTTTTGCCCTGTACGCGCTGATGCCCGCCCGGTGGGGCATTTCAGCCGAGGGGGTAGCGGTTATCGCTCTGGGGCTGTTTGAAGGCGCGTACCTGGCGGAAATTTTCCGCGCCGGCATTACGGCCGTTCCCCAAAGCCAGTGGGAG
Source organism: Desulfovibrio sp. (assembly GCA_031556355.1). GTDB lineage: Bacteria > Desulfobacterota > Desulfovibrionia > Desulfovibrionales > Desulfovibrionaceae > Frigididesulfovibrio. The sequence goes on from JAVBTB010000031.1 coordinate 56,207, forward strand.
GCGGGACAAAGCCTTGGTTTGCCGGGGCGGATGTGCTGGCGGCATATCGTGCTGCCCCAGGCGCTGCGCCATGCCCTGCCCCCCCTGGTGAGCCAGGGGGTCAGTCTGCTCAAGGACAGCTCGCTGGCCAGCGTTATCGCGGTGGGAGAACTGGCCCAACAAAGCGGACTGGTGGTAAGTGACACCTTTCTGAGTTTTGAGGTATGGCTGCCCGTGGCCGCCATCTATCTGCTGCTGGCGCTCGGGCTCTCCGCCCTGGCTGCCGGCATTGACCGGAGGCTTTCCAGAGGACTGGTTCCGGCAAAGGGGTTTGCCTTGCGGTAACACGACGACCGCCCTGTACGGCGGCTGTACAAAATTTTGCAAAGGAGTGCATCATGAGCCTGCAACGCATTTTGCTGACGGTGATTCTTGTTGCCATGGCGATTCTGCCCGGCGCCGGCACGGCGGCGTCAAAAGAACCCCTGAGCATGCTGGACGCGGTCAAGGAACGCAAAGTCCTGCGGGTGGGCTTTTCAACCTTTGTCCCTTGGGCCATGCAGGACAGGGACGGCAAATTCATCGGCTTTGAAGTCGATGTGGCTTCGCGCCTGGCGCAGGATCTGGGCGTGCGGGCGGAATTCATCCCCACCAAATGGGCGGGCATTATCCCGGCCCTTTTGACCAACCAGTTCGACATCATTATCGCCGGCATGAGCATTACTCCGGAACGCGCGGAAAAAGTCGATTTCACCGTGCCATACGACTATGCGGGCATGGATTTGGCGGCCAACAAAAAAACGGCGGCCGGGAAGAGCGCCCTCGCCGACTTCAACCGTCCCGATGTGGTACTTTCGGCCCGCACGGGCGGGACGGCCAAGGCCGCCATTGAAGAATACTTTCCCAAGGCCACGGTGCGCTATTTTGACGAAGAAGCCCAGGCCTTGCAGGAAGTGCTCACCGGACGCGCGGCGGGCTTTGTTTCCAGCGCGCCTCTGCCCGCCTTTCAGGCCGCGAAGCATCCGGACGTGCTGTTCCGCCCTCTGAAGGAAACCTTTACCAAGGAACCCATCGGTTTTGCCCTGCGCAAGGGCGACGCCAGGAGTCTGGCCGAGTTGAACGCCTGGATTGAAAAGGCGCGTAAGGACGGCTGGTTGCAGGAATGCAAACACTACTGGTTTGAGACTACGGAATGGGAAACACAACTAAAGTGACGCCGGGGCGGCCGCTTCCTGAAGAGCTGCGCTCTTCCGCACGGGCGCGCACGGACAATGCGTTCATGCAGGCTCCAAGAAGAGTACGCAGAATCGTGGACGCGCTGCTGCTCGCGTGCCTTGCCGCCGGGTTGCTCTTTTTCTGGCTGTATGGCGAGCGGGCCGTGACCACTCCCTGGGACTGGAGTGCCCTTGCCCGCGCGTTCTTTCGGGTGGAGCCTGACCAGGGGATTGTTCCCGGCCCGTTGGGTGTGGGGTTGATCAATACCTTGCGCCTCAGCTTCTGGACCGTGATTTTTGCTTCCTGCGTCGGCCTTTGCCTGGGGCTCGCGCGCACCGCGCGGACCCGCCCGGCGCGAGTGACGGGCGGCGTGCTCGTAGCGTTGACCCGCAACATGCCGCCGTTGGTGCTGGTCTTTATTGTGCATTATTTTCTTTCCGGCAGGCTTGCGGCAATGGCGGACTGGTCCTGGACCGGGAACCTGCCCCTGGCGGACGCGCTGTTGCCTGCCCCGGCCCGGATGCCGGTGTTCGTTTCCGCCGTTATCACCCTGAGCCTGTACGAAGGCGCGTATATAGGCGAAATCGTCCGGGCGGGCATCGCCGGGGTGGCAAAAGAACAGTGGGAGGCCGCCGCCTCCCTGGGCTTTACCCGCTTTGCCTGCCTGCGGCGCATTATCCTGCCCCAGGCCTTTCATTTCATGATCCCGCCCCTGACCGGACAAATCACGTCGCTCATCAAGGATTCCGCCATCGTCTCGGTCATCTCGGTGCAGGAACTCACCTTCCAGGGCACGGAGTTCATGACCTCCAGCGGCCTTTCCGGCGAAGTCTGGCTGGCGGTTACGGGCTGTTATCTGATCCTCTGCCTGCTTGTCTCCCTGCTGGGCAGGGTACTCGAAAACAGGAAAAAATGGGCGTGACCGGACAGGCGCGAGCCGACAACGGCAAATGCCGCCCGGGTGTCTGAGCGATTTTTCTCAATAAGGGGAGCACGAGGCAAAAACGGCCGGAATAAAAGATGAAATATGACGCAGCCGGGGACAAAAAAGCGCTCGGGCAGACATTGCCTAAAAAGCAAGCGGGGCAAGTAGTGGACCGTCCACTACCCACCCCGTAAAGCTGCTTGCAAAAGGAAGGAAGGTACTTTGACTATAGCAAACAGCGTGCCAATTGCAAAAAACTTCATTTTCTCAAAGTTTACTATGTAATTTCAGGATATTAAAAATAGATCCTGGTGAGATACTCCTCTTTTCGGCCTTTTTTCCGTGTAACAATTTTTACTCCCCCGCGCGGACTGTTTCCACCTCTCTTTTACGCATGGAGGCTAGAGGAGATTTGATAGTCAATAAGTAATATCAATATATTAGGCGCAATTTTTCCTCGACTCAAAAGTGGCGCAGCCACCTTTTTCGACAGGCAAGTTCAATATTTTTAACTCATCCACTCTTTTTCCTCAGCCACCTGCGCCCACCTTGACGGAAAGGGCGCATAGGGCTATGTCACACACGCGGATATGATAAAAACTTGACATCACATATCCCATATACTGTTTTGTTTACTCCAAAGGAGAGGACGATGCGCAAAATTTTAGGTTTGGCCGTGTGCTTTGTACTGCTTTCTGCCGCAGTGGCACATGCGGAAATGAAAATAGCCGTGTTTGACCTGCAGACTGTCGCCAACAAGTGCGATGCGGTGAAAGACGCGCAGAACACCATGAAAAAGAAATTTGACGGGCAAAAGGCCCAGTTGGAAAAAGAGCGCACCGGCCTTGAGAAAAAGATGGAAAGCTTCAAGGGCAAGCCCACGGAGCAGCAGCAGGCCGAATTCGTCAAGATGCAGCGCGATTATTCGGAAAAGGCCAACGCTTACGTGCGCGCCGTACAGGCAGAGGAGCTGCGTATCCGCCAGGAAATCGACGTTGTCGTTCTCGACGCCTCCAAGGCCTACGCCAAGCAGAACGGGTACAATCTCATTCTTGACTCCAACTCCGCCCTCTACTTCGACGACGCCATGAACGTCACCAACGACATGCTTACGGAAGTGAACAAGGTCTGGCGCGCAAAGAAAAAATAATCCCGGAACGCCATGCCCCAACACAGTACCATACGGACTCTGTCCGCACTCGCGGCGCATCTCGGCCTGGCCCTCAAGGGTGAAGACTGCGAATTCAGCGGTCTGAACACCCTTGAGGCGGCCACGGAACACGAGGTGAGCTTTCTGGCGAACCCCCGGTATACGCACTTCCTGGGGACTACCAGGGCCTGCGCCGTCATTGTCGCCCCGGGATTCGCGGACCATGTGCAACGGGCTCTGATCAGCAGCAACCCCTACTTTGACTTCGCCCGCGCCAGCGCCCTGTTTGTCCGCAAGCAGGGGGAATTCTCCGGCATCAGCGAGCAGGCCGTCATCCATCCCACCGCCGTTCTCGGCGAAGGATGCGTTGTGCATCCCTTTGCCCACATCGGACCACGCGCGCGCCTCGGCGCGGGCTGCGTCCTGTTTCCCGGCGCATATATCGGGGAAGACTGCGTTCTTGGAAAGGGGTGCGTTCTGTATCCCCACGCCGTGGTCCTGGCCGGGGTCACTCTGGGAGACGCCTGCGTGCTCCACTCCGGGGCTGTGCTCGGCACCGACGGATTCGGCTTTACCCGCGTGGCCGGCACCATGCAGAAAGTGCCCCAGATCGGCACCGTTACCCTGGCCGACGGGGTGGATGTGGGGGCCAACGCCTGCATTGACCGTTCCACCCTGGGCTCCACCAGCATCGGCAAGGATACCAAACTGGATAACCTGGTGCAGATCGGCCATAACGTTACCCTGGGCGAGCAGTGCCTGATCATTTCCCAGGTGGGCATTGCCGGCAGCACCAAGGTGGGGGACCGCGTGACCATGGCCGGGCAGGCAGGCATCGCCGGACACCTTACCATAGGGGATGACGTGACCATCGGCCCGCAGGCCGGGGTTCCCAAGGATATTCCCGCGGGCGTGACGGGCAGCGGTGCGCCCTTCATGGAAGGACGCACCTTCATGCGTTCCGCCGTGCTCATTCCCAAACTGCCGGAGATGCAGCGCCGCATCCAGCAGCTTGAAAAAGAGCTTGCCGCGCTTAAGGAGTTTGTGCGGCAGGCTTCGGACACTTTCCAGGACAACGGCAAGGAGAAGACATGACCGGTACCTCCCCTGAAGCATCTCCCGCAATGAACGGCATGAACATCCAGCGGATTATGGATCTTCTGCCCCACCGCTACCCTTTTTTGATGGTGGACAGGGTCACCCGTTGCGAGCCGGGCAAATATCTTGACGCCTACAAGTGCGTGAGCATCAACGAGCCGTTTTTTCAGGGCCACTTTCCGGGCCTGCCCGTCATGCCGGGCGTGCTGATTATCGAATCCATGGCCCAGGCCGGCGGCCTTCTGGTGCTGGCGGGCCTGGACGAATCCGCCGTCAAGGATTCCGTATTCCTGTTCACCGGCATTGAGAACGTCCGCTTCCGCAAGCCCGTGCACCCCGGCGACCGCCTTGAACTGCACTGCGAACTGGTGCGCCAGAAACTGCGCCTGTGGAAAATGCGCGGCACCGCCCATGTGGACGGAGCGCTCGCCGCCGAAGCGGAACTGACCGCCGCCATCATGCCCAGGGAGGGAGTCAATTGAACGTGAACATCCACCCTTCCGCCTTTGTGTCGCCGAAAGCCCGGATTGGGGAGCGCGTCACCATCGGCCCCTGCGCCCTGATCGAGGACGACGTCGTCATCGGCGATGACTGCCGGATAGACGCCTTTGCCTCCATCAAGCAGTACACCACCATGGGCAAGGGCAACATCGTGCACTCCTACGCCATGGTCGGCGAAATTCCTCAGGATCTGAAATTTGCCGGGGAAGCGACCCGCCTGGAAATCGGAGACAATAACTCCATCCGCGAATTCGCCACCCTACACCGCGGCACTGTCGGCGGCGGCGGCGTAACCCGCATCGGCAACAACAACCTGCTCATGGCCTATACCCATGTGGCCCACGACGGACAGCTCGGCGACAGCATCGTCATGTCCAACGGAGCAACCCTGGGCGGACATGTCATCGTCTATGACCATGCCATCATCGGCGGTCTCTCCGCAGTGCACCAGTTCTCGCGCATCGGGCAGCACGCCTTTGTGGGCGGCATGACCGGCATCTCCCAGGATCTGCCCCCCTACATGCTGGCCGTGGGCGAGCGGGCCGGCATCCACGGCCCCAACGTCGTCGGCCTGCGCCGCATGGGACTGCCCTCTTCCACGGTTACGGCCATACGCACGGCCTTTCGCACCATCTGGCTGTCAGGAATGCCCCGCAAGGAGGCCCTGGCCAAGGTGGAAAACGACTTTGCCGGCATCCCCGAAGTGCTGCACATAGTTGACTTTGTGCGGGAGAGCCCGCGCGGGGTGCTTTCCGCCGCCAAAAATGACGACAGCCGAGAATCGTAAGCGCGCGCCCTTCCTGCTCGCGGCGCGGGCAGGCGATTGCGCGTCCTCAGGCCCTTTCATATCCGCAAGGAGCACCCTTTGAGCATCATAGGCATCATGGCCGGTTCCGGCCAGTTTCCCTTTCTTGTGGCAAAGGGCGCGAAAAAACGCGGCCTCAAAGTGGTCGTCTGCGGTTTCGAGGGCAACACCGACCCGTCCCTGGAAGCGGAAGCCGACCGCTTTACCATGCTCAACCTGGGCCAGCTTGGCGGGCTCATCGATTTTTTCAAAAAGAACAACGTGGCGCGGGCCTGTATGGCCGGGGCCATCAGCAAGCCCAAAGCGCTGGATCTCAGGCCCGACATGCGCGCGGCCAAGCTGCTTTTTCGCTTGGCCTCCCATAAGGGAGACGACGCCCTCCTGCGGGCCGTCGCCGAAGAGCTGCACAGCGAAGGCATTGAAGTGGTACGGCCGGAAATCCTGGTGCCGGAATTGCGCAGTCCGGAAGGGATTGTAGGCAAACGGCGGCCCACGGACGAAGAATGGCGCGACATCCGCTTCGGCTGGCGTATTGCCAAGACGTTGGGCGCGCACGACATAGGGCAGTGCGTGGCGGTGCGCAACGGCATCGTGGTGGCCGTGGAAGGCATTGAGGGCACCGACGCCATGCTGGCCAGAGCGGGAGAACTCGGCGGCCCCGGCTGCGTCACCGTCAAGGTGGCCAAACCCGGCCAGGACGAGCGGCTGGATATGCCCTCCATCGGGGCCGCGACCATGGAAGTGCTGGCCCGGTATAAATACGCCGCCCTGGCCTTTGAAGCGGGAAAAACCCTTTTCTTCGACCGCAAGGCGGGTATCGCCGCCGCGGATCAGCACGGCATTGCCCTGGTGGGCGTGCCGGAAGACGCCGAGAGCTTTTTTACGGCTCAGGGCGTGGAATAATTGTCGAAGCCATCTTTTACGAGCAGGGCGCGGCCCTGCACCTGCAAGGAGACTGGAACCAGTGCTGCAAAGGTCATCCGGTCGATAACTCTCCCGCGGTGTGAAAAACTTGTCTCGGTGCGATGCGGGCCGCACCCTTGACCCCGCAACGGGTCTGTTATGCAGGCTTTGCAGCCCCGAATGGGGCTCTGATTGAGACACCCCGCGCCTACACTTTTTTCACCCGCATACGCGGGTGCAGGGGGTTCGGGGACACAGGCTCTGCGCGTTGCCCCCTGCGGAGTGTGGGCGAAGCCCACATCTCATCCAGATGGCTTCGACAAACAAATCTTTGGCAACAGTCTGAGCCCCGGAAGGGGCTTTTTTACGCCCCTGGAAAGGCACGCACTCAAGGGCCGCCGTAGAGGGTGTTGCAGCCCTTTCCTACCCAGGAAGTGTCCGTCACCACTCCCGTCTGATCCGTCATGATGGTCATGCGGCAGCCGCGTTCCACAGTGTGCTCGGGCACAAACTCCAGCCAGCGGTAATACACGGGAAAACCCTCCCGGTCATGGCCCAGGTATTGCTCGCGCTCCACCCACTGTCCCGGCACCACATACGGGCGCAGCACCGCCCATTCATAGCGCAGGGCGTTGCCCTGCACCGCGCGCGACGTGGGTTCCCCGAAATATCGCCTGGCATCCTCTATGGTGTGCACCGCGGCAAGACGCTTGTCCAGGGCCGTGGCGCAGCCGCCGAGCAGGAGCGTTGCCAGTATCCCGCCTATAAAAAGCGGCAGCAAGCGCCCTCCCCGTCTTTCAGAACGCCGGGCGTGTTGTCTCGAAAAACGTGCCTGCATAGCCCTTTCTCCCCGCCAGCCCGTCTATACGGGCGTGCCTCGCGCCGGACGGCGCGGCTGGCCGGTATATGGTATATGTGGCCGGACTATTGCCTGTGTACCATTTCCGGGGTCATAAGTCACCGGCCCGTCCTGTACGCAAACTCCCCCTTACGACCGCATTTCTGCGATAGTAAGGGGGAGTGGAGAGTCTTTGAGAAAGTGCCGCGGAGAAGACCCGCAACCATCCGGATTCACGCCGCCTACTTCCAGCCGCCGCCGATGGCCTTGTATACGCTCAGGGCGTTGGTCTCCCGCAGGAGCAGCGTGGAAATATAGCTCTGACGGGCGCTGTACAAAGAGCGTTCCGAATCCAGCACGTTCAGGTAGCTGTCAACGCCCACGTTATAGCGTGCCAGCGCAAGGTCGTAGCTTTTTTGCGTGGAGGCCAGCATCGACGTTTCCGCCGAAAGCTGTTCCACTATGTTTTCGCGCTGCACCAGCGCGTCCCCTACTTCCCGGAACGCCGTCTGAATGGACTTTTCGTACTGGGCGACGGCAATGTCCCGATCCGCCTCGGAGCCCCGCAGGCGGGCTATATTTCTGCCGGTATCAAAAATGGGCAGGGTCACCTGGGGCAAAAAGCTCCAGGCTCTGGCCGGGCCGGTGAACAGGTTGTCATAGTCGGTGCTGATGGTGCCGAGAGCCCCGGTAAGGGTAACGGTGGGGAAGAAGTTGGCCCGGGCCGCGCCGATGTTTGCATTGGCGCCTTTCAGGAGGTGTTCCGCCGACTGGATGTCCGGGCGGCGTTCCAGCAGCATGGACGGCAGGCCGGGCGGCACGTCGTCCAGCTTCTGCACGTCTTCAAGCCTGCGCACCATGGGCAGATCCTCGGGAATCGGCGTGCCCATGAGCAGCGCCAGAGCGTTCTCGTCCTGGCCCACCTGGGTCGCATAGCGGGCCGCGTTGGAGCGGGCTTCCTCCATAATGCTCTTGGCCTGGCTGACTTCCAGCATGGAAGCCACGCCCGAATTGAACTTGCGCACCATCAGTTCATACTGGCGCTTGCGGTTCTCGTAGGTGGCCCTGGTAATATCCAGAAGCTCGCGGTCCGCAACCAGCTGCAGATACATGCCCGCTGTTTCCGCCACAAGGGAGAGTTGCGCCGTCTGCGCGTCGTTTTCGGCGGAGTAGAAGGTTTCGAGCGCCTGTTCCGTCAGGCTGCGGATCCGCCCGAACAGGTCAAGCTCAAAGGCCGAAAAGCCCAGGGATGCCGTATACTGTCGGTACACCCCGGCTACGCCCGTGCCGGAGACATCCGCAGGCAGGCGCTGGTTGCTGGAGCTTGCCGTGCCCTCAATGGTGGGCAGCAGATCAGCCCGCTGCACCCGGTAGAGGGCGCGGGTCTTTTCGATATTCAGCAAAGCGATGCGCAGGTCGCGATTGTTGACGAGGGCCAGTTCCACCACCCGCTGGATGTTGGGATCTTTGAAAAAATCCTTCCAGGGGATAATCCAGCCCGCGCCCTGCCATTCTCCGGAACCCTGGGCGTAGGTGCTGGGAATGGGAGCGTCCGGCCGGCGGTACGTAGGGGCCAGGGTGCAGGCAAAGGCCGCAAAGGCAAGCGCAAGCAGCGCCGCAAAGCGCAGGGTTCCGGTAAGGAGCTTAGGCATTGTGGCCTCCCTTGCCGGATGCGGCTCCCGTCCCGGAGTCGTGGTGCTCCAACTTCACCTTGAACACCTTGTTGATGACGACAAAGAAGATGGGTGTGTAAAAAATGCCGAGGCTGGTGGCGGAGAGCATGCCGGCCATAACGCCGGTGCCGATGGCGTTCTGGCTGCCCGAGCCCGCCCCGTGGCTGATGGCCAGGGGCAGCACGCCGAGAATAAAGGCCAGCGAGGTCATGATGATGGGCCTGAGGCGCAGGCGCACGGCATGGACCGTCGCCTCAATGAGATCCTGTCCCGACTCGGCCAGCTCTTTGGCGAACTCCACGATCAAAATCGCGTTCTTGGCCGAAAGGCCGATGATGGTCAGAAGGCCCACCTGGAAGTACACGTCGTTGTTGAGCCCGCGCAGGAATGCCCCGCCCAGGGCGCCGATGACGCCCAACGGCACCACCAGCATGACCGAGAAGGGAATGGACCAGCTTTCATACAGGGCCGCCAGGCAGAGAAAGACCACGGTGAGTGAAATGGCATAGAGCGCCGGGGCCTGCGAGCCGGACATACGTTCCTGGTAAGACAGGCCGGTCCAGGCGAAGTCAAAGCCCTCGGGAAGCTTGCCGGCGATTTCTTCCATGACGGCCATAGCCTCGCCCGAGCTTTTGCCCGCTACGGGTTCACCCAGAATTTCAATGGAAGACAAGCCGTTGTAGCGTTCCAGCCTGGGAGAGCCATACTCGGAATGGCCGGTAACAAAGGCCGAAAGGGGCACCATTTCCCCTTTGGTGTTGCGGACATAGTACTTATTGAAGTCCTCTGCCTGCATGCGGAAAGGCTTGTCCGCCTGCAGATACACCTTCTTGGTACGGCCCTTGTCCATAAAATCGTTAATATACATGCTGCCCCAGAAGGCGGAGATGGCCGTGTTGATATCGTTCAGCGGCACGCTGTACGCGCCCGCCTTGGCGAGATCGATATCCAGGGTATACTGCTCAACATCAGGCAGGCCGTTGGGGCGCACGTTACTGAGAGTCAACTGCGCCTTGGTCTTTGGCTCGCCCTCTTTCCAGTTCATGCCCCTGGCTTCCATCAGAACCTGCCCGCGGGCCTGCATCAATGCCTCATGCCCTTTGCCGCTCCGATCGATAATTTCAAAGTCAAAGCCCGTGGCGTTACCGAGTTCCATCACCGCGGGGGGTGTAAAGGCAAAGACCTGCCCTTCGCTTATCTGTGAAAACTTTTCCTTGGCTCTGGCCAGCAAGGCGGGCGCGCGCAGGGACTCCTTGTTGCGCTCGTCCCAGTCCTTCAGGCGCACAAAGCACATGCCCGCGTTCTGGCCGTTGCCGCTGAAGCTGAAGCCCGTCACGGCGATCATGCCGGCCACAGCTTCCTTTTCGTCCACCAGCAAATGGTGCTCCACCTTTTTCAGCACTTCGGTGGTGCGCTCCATGGTAGAGCCCGGCGGCAACTGCACCATAACAAAGAGCATGCCCTGATCCTCGTCGGGCAGAAAGGCGGTGGGCAGGCGCAGAAAGAGGTAGGCCATGCCGGCCACAACGAGCGCGTATATCAAAAGGTAGCGCAAGGGCTTGAGCACCATGTGGTGCACCGCGCCCTGGTAGCGGGTGGCGGTGTTGTCGAACCAGCGGTTGAAGCGTCCGAAAAAGCCGAACTGGGCCTTGTGCTTTTGCGGCTTGAGCATGGTGGCGCAGAGCGCCGGGGTGAGAATCATGGCCACCAGCACCGAAAGCGTCATGGATGCGACAATGGTAATGGAGAACTGCCGGTAAATAACCCCGGTGGAACCGCCGAAAAAGGCCATGGGAATAAACACGGCCGAAAGCACCATGGCAATGCCCACTAGCGCGCCGGTGATCTGGTCCATGGACTTTTTAGAGGCTTCCTTGGGCGAGAGATGCTCCTCGTGCATGACCCGCTCCACGTTCTCCACCACCACGATGGCGTCGTCCACAAGGAGGCCGATAGCAAGCACCATCCCGAACATTGTCAGCGTGTTGATGGAAAAGCCGGCCGCCGCCAGCACCCCGAATGTCCCGAGCAGCACCACCGGGACCGCGATTGTGGGGATGAGCGTCGCGCGAAAATCTTGCAAAAACAAATACATGACCAGAAACACCAAAACGATGGCCTCACCCAAGGTCTTGAACACTTCCTTGATGGAAATGCGCACAAAAGGCGAAGTGTCATAGGGGTACACGGCCTTCATGCCGGCGGGAAAAAACTTGGACAGGCTGTCGATCTGCGCCTTGATGCGGTCCGCCGTGGCCAGGGCGTTGGCGCCGGTGGCCAGCTTGATGGCCAGAGCCGATGAGGACTTGCCGTTATAGCGGGCCTGGCTGTTAAAGTTTTCGGCATCCAGATCGATGCGGGCCACGTCCTTGAGATACAGGGCCGAACCGTCCGGGTTGATGCGCAACAGGACGTTCTTGAACTGCTCGACAGAAGTGAAGCGTGTGGCCGCGTTGACGGTAATGGAAATCTGCTGGCCGGGTATGGCGGGCTGGCCGCCGATCTGCCCGCCGGCCACCTGGGCGTTCTGGGCCTGTATGGCGTTGGCCACGTCGGTGGGGGTCAGGCCGTACTGCTGGAACTTCGCCGGGTCGCACCAGATGCGCATGGCGTACTGGGCGCCGAAAAGGCTGATGTCGCCCACCCCGTCCACACGGCTGATGGGATCTTGAATGTTGCTGGCGATGTAGTCGCTGATGTCCGCGCCGGACATGCTGCCGCTTTCGTCCACAAAGGCCACCACAATCAGGTAGTTTTTGGTGGATTTGGCCACGGTAATACCCTGGCGCTGCACGTCCTGCGGCAGCAGGGGCATGGCGAGTTGCAACTTGTTCTGCACCTGCACCTGGGCGATGTCCACGTTGGTGCCGGCATTGAAGGAAAGGGTCACCACGGACTGCCCGGTGGCGTCGCTGGTGGAGTACATGTAGTTCAGGTTGTCGATGCCCTTCATCTTCTGTTCGATAACCTGGGTCACCGTATCTTCAAGGGTCTTGGCCGACGCGCCGGGGTAAACGGAGGTCACGGAGATTTCCGGCGGGGCGATGCTGGGGTACTGGGCAATCGGCAGCGAATACAGGGCCAGGGAACCGGCCATCATGATCAGAATGGCGATAACCCAGGCAAAAATGGGTCGATCAATAAAAAAACGGGCCATTGCTAACCTGCCTTACTTCTTGCCGGGTTGGGCGGACTGCGCGGCCCCCGCTGCGCCGGAAACGGTGCCGTTCCTTCCCACCGGGATGCCGCGGACCGGCTTGCCGGCCTGCACTTGCTGGAGGCCTTCCACAAGCACCTTGTCGCCTGCCTTGAGCCCCTTGGTCACAAGCCAGTCCTGGTCGCGCGCGCGGTCAAGGGTAAGGACGCGCGGCTGCGGGTCGAAGACATCCGCCGGCTCCGTGCTGTTGGCTTCGCGGGTCAGCACCTGGGCGACGGCGCGGCCCCGGTTGTCGCGGACAATGGCCTTTTGCGGAATGAAAAAGGCGTTGTCGGTCACCCCTTCCTGCACCACCGCCCGTACGTACATGTTGGGCAGCAGAATGCCGTTGGGGTTGGGAAAACGAGCCCGAATGGTGATGGTGCCCGTGCTGGCGTCTACGGAAACTTCGCGGAACTCCAGGGTGCCCACCACGGGCTCGTCCACCATTACCGGGTGGCCCGAAGCGTCCAGCGCGGGCTGTCCGGCCGCATCCTTTTTGGGGATCCTGCGCGTATACAAGGTGCCGTCTTCCAGCTTCAGGGTGGCCTGCACCGCACCTTCGCCGCTGGAGCGCAGCAGCCGATCTTCAAAGGCCCGGCGCAGACGCAGCAGATCGGTGCTGGACTGGGTTACGTCCACATAGATGGGGTCAAGCTGCTGTACGGTGGCCAGGGCACTTTGCTGGTTCTGGGTGACCAGCGCGCCCGCCGTGACCGAGGAACGGCCTATGCGCCCGGCAATGGGCGAAATGACCTTGGTGTATTCGAGATTGATGCGGGCGGAATCCAGAGCGGCCTTGGCGGCCGCCACATCGGCCTTGGCCTGGCCGAAGCGCGCCACCGCATCGTCATACTCCTGCTTGCTGACGGCGTTGGCCTTGACCACCTGGCGATAACGCTCCGCCAGAAGACGGGCGGAAACGACGGTGGCTTCGGCCTTCATCAGATTGGCCTTGGCGTTGTCGTACGCGGCCTGATACAGCGAAGGATCGATCTGGTACAAGAGCTCGCCCTCGGCAACATCGGCGCCTTCCGTGAACACACGCCGCTGGATGATGCCGCTGACCTGGGGCCGGACTTCTGACACCGCGTAGGGAGAGGTGCGCCCGGAGAGCTCCGTGTATAGCGTATAGCTTTCAGGAGTCGCTTCCATGTAAAAGACAGGAGCGCTCTGGGGCGGAGGAGGCGTTTTCTCGCAGCCTGCAAGCAACGCAAGGCCTGCCAGAAGAATTCCTGCAAAGATACGGGGAGCCCTTCTCTCATTGCACATAATCGCCCTCAACTTGTCGTCTGTTCGCTGTTATCATCGGCCGTCCCTAATTGTGGACAGCGGTATCGCGGTATGCGGACAAAGCGGCACCCGCTTGACAGTAAGCAGATACACCAACACTTTTCTTCAGATGAAGTCAAGCTGGCTGCAAATACAAAACATTCCTCACGCATTATATGTACAGACATATTCATTCATCATTTTTTACATGCCTTGTCAGAAGGAGGTCCGGGCGCAGTCTCCGGCACGTATCCTGCCTATCACTTATTGTATAAAAGAACTCCCGAACAAAGGCAACAAAGAGTTTGTCGAAAGAACTCCCCCCCTCAAATTTCCGCCAGCGATGCCGCCGGTCCTGCCGGTATATTCCCCGTGCTTCCCCCCGTGGGACAGGAACTCCACGCGCTCGGTAAAACCGGCCAGCATCCTGCGGAAACACGTGCAAAATAGCATAACAAATAATATGGCTGGGCAACATGATAATCAGTTATCTATAACGCGCTCCCGGCATCAATCGAAAAGCCCTTCCGTCTTCGGAAAACACCCGGACGGATTGTCTTTTTCATCGCTATAGGGTAGGGTCCGCACCGTATATCTGTTGACTTTCGTTCCCGTATGCAGAGTCCCCGGCATACTTCCCTTACCGCCAGCGCTCCCCCACCGCTCTGTCGCCGCGCCCCCGAAAAAGGCGCGTGTGAAACGCAAAGGATATTCCCATGCCGCAGTCCGCCCATGTCCGCTTTCGCGTATCGTTCCTGTGTCTGCTTGCCTGCGTTGCCTTTTTGCTGTCCGCCCTGCCCTCGGGCCTGCTTGCGGAGGCACGGGCCGCGGCCTGGAATGACGTCACCCCCATGCCCAAGGGAGGGAGGAAACTCCCCGATAACGTGGACTACTCACTCCAATCGGTGTGGATGCAGGCGCAGATCATCCGCTTTGATGCCAACATGGTGGAGCGGGACAAGATAGGTGAGACCCTTTCCGCCCGGGGACTGCCGCTGAACATCTCCCCGGATCTCGGCTGGAGCGGCCAGTGGCTTGATGCCAACGTTCTGCAAATTTTCAGCAAAAAGACGTTGCCCAAGGCAACCGCCATTACCTATACGCCCAAAGACGGCAGCAAAAGCCTCGCGGGCACCCCCGTCATCCGGATCAAGGAGTATCTGCCTTTTCCATTCAAGGTGGGGGGTAATCCGCAGTTACTCCGTTACAGCGCCGACGGCACCCTGCAGTATGCCCTTTCCTTCAACAACGGGCGGGTGGATCCGGATGCCCTCAAAAAGCGCCTGACAGTAACAGCCATCACTGAAAAGAGGACGGAAGACGACACCATACAGGTGGAAACCCGCGTCCCCGTGCTGTCCGCCGTCCAGGGCGGCAAGGGACAGGAACAGGATATCCTCTTTACCATCAAGCCGGACGGGCTGCCGCTTCTGCGCATGGAACTGCCCGAGGGCTTCACCTCCCTGGACGGCCCCACAGGCCTTGCCCAGCCCGCCACATTCTCCGTGCGCCCCTCCTCTCTTCTGAGCGTGCGCAGCATCGAGGCGGACCAGAGCGATACCCCGCCCTGGGAGCGCAGCATCGCCATCCGCACCAGCCACCCGGTCAAGCCGGACGAGCTTGCGAAATACATCACCCTTGCGCCGCAGATGAGCTTCTCCCTCAGCGAAGAATCCCCCGGCGTGTATGCCGTCAAGGGAGACTTCAGCACCCGCCCCAGGGTGACCGTGACCATCCAGAAAGGCCTGCAAAACGCGGAACGCACCGGCCTGATGCACAGAGATCAGACGGAAATCGTCACCTTTGACGACTTTACGCCCAGTCTCGCCCTCGGCGAGCAGGGCTCGCTCCTGTCTCCCGCGCGCGGCCTGAAGGTGCCCCTGACCACCATCAACGTGAACCGGGTGCAGGTGACCCTGCGTGAACTGCCGGAAAACAGCCTGCCCCTGATGGTTATGGGCTTTTATTCCTCCTACCGGGCCGATCTGTCGCGCGTTGTGACCACCCGTACCGCCGACGTGGGCGGCGTGGTCAACCGCATCTCCGAACGCAGTATCGATCTGGAGCAGCTTGTAGGGGGACAGAAGGGCCTGTTCTTCCTTACCGCCGTGGATGCGAGCCTGCCGGACAACATACCCGACGACAACCTGAACGAGCCGTCCCGCGACGCCAACAGAAGCCTCGCCCGGGCAAAGGCCGGGCAAAACACCGAAGAGGAATACTCCGGCGCGGACTACGACAGCGACTATGACAATGCCGGCAAGCGCAAGTCGCAGAAGCTGGTGGTCGTTTCCGACATCGGCCTGGTGGCCCGCCTGCTGCCGGACGGCCTGACCGTGTGGGCCAACTCGCTGGCAACGGCGGAGGCCCTGCCGGGAGTGACCATGCGGGTCTATTCCGCCAACAACATCCTGATTACCGAAGGCGTCACCGACGCCCAGGGGCTGTGGGTCCACAAACGCTCCACTCCCTGGGAGGCAAAGCTGCGGCCCGCCCTGATCCTGGCCTCCACTCCGGCTAAGGCCGCCCCCAGGGCGCAGGAAGGCAAGGGAAAAGGGGGAGCGGAAGCATCCGGGGCCGACAACGCCACCTTCCTGCCGCGCAGCTACGACGACATGACCTACCTGAAGCTGGACGCCAGCCTCACCATGGACAGCGCCTTTGACACCAGCGGCAAGCCCTACCTGACCGAAGGGTACGAAGCCTTCTGCTACACGCCGCGCGGCGTCTACCGTCCGGGGGAAACCGTTCCCTTCCGGGTGCTGGTGCGCGACAGCGCCATGAAAGCTCCCACGCCCTTCCCCGTGGCCTGGAAGGTCTTTACCTCCACCGGCCGCACGGCGGGCCAGGGTGTGGCAACCCTTTCCGCAGCGGGCGGAGCGGCCTTCGCTCTGGATCTGGTCCCCGCAACGCCTACGGGCAGCTACCGCATGGAAGTCTACCTGCCGGGGCAGGAGAAGGAGCAGCCTCTCGGCTCCACCACCTTCTCTGTGGAAGATCTGGCCCCGCCGCGCATAGAAGTCACCCTTACGCCGGGCTTGCCGAGCGTTTCCGGCGAGGACGATCTGCAACTCGGCATTGCCGCGCGCTATCTCTTCGGCACCCCGGCGGTGGACGCCCCCTGGGAGGCCACGGTCCAGGCCCATCCCCTGGAGTTCTTCCACCCGGACTGGAAGGCCTTTACCTTCCCGCCCCAGACTTCCCGCTACAAGTCCGACCAGTATGAAGAGCGCGACCAGACCCTCGACGACGAGGGTAAGGGCACGCTGTCCTTCTCTCCGGCAAAGCAGTTCGGCATGGTGGCCCAGAACGTCTCCATCACCGTGCGGGTGAAGGAGGACGGCGGGCGTATGGTGGCCAAAAACATCGTCCTGCCCTACCACCCGAGCCCTGTGCTCTTCGGCTACGAACAGCCGAGGCAGGAACTGACGGCGGGGTCTTCCTTCGCCCTGCGCGTGGCGGCGGTCACGCCCGACGGCAAGCCCGCGGCCGTGCAAAAGCTCTCGGCCTCCGTGGCCCTTCAGGAGCATTATTATTCCCGTTCGGAAAAAGGCTATGAGGAAGCGGTGGAGAAAAAACGCATCGCCGCCTCCAGCGTGGCCCTGAGCAAGGGCGTGGGCACGCTCACCTTTGCGCCCGCAAAAGAAGGCACCTACATCGTCAGCCTGCTGGATGAAGGCACGAACACGGAGCAGACATTTACCCTGCAGGTCTGGCCCGGTCTGGTGGGTTCGACGCCGGGGGACGCGGCCTCGCCCCTGCTGGACCGGGTGCTGCTCTCCTGGGGCAAACCCCGCTATGCGCCGGGCGAAGAAGCCGCCCTTACGGTGCGCTCTCCCTTTGCGGGCAAGCTTTTGCTGGTGGTGGAAAACAACCGCGAAGCCCTGCGCCGCATCGTTGACCTGACCAAGCCCGAGGAGACCATCACCTTCCCGGTCACGGCGGATATGGGGCCCAACGCCTACTGCTCGATCTGGGTTATCCGCCCCCTGAAGCCGGACGAAGCCTTTGGCGCGCACCGGGCTTTCGGCCTTGTCCCCCTGATGCTGGATCATGCCGCCGCCCGCCTGGATATTGCCGTGCAGGCCCCGGAACAGGTTTTGCCGAAAACGGACCTGCCGGTCAGCGTCACCCTCAAGGACGACAAGGGCGCGCCCGTGGCCGGGGAAGTGACCGTAGCCCTCATCGACGAAGGTCTGCTCTCCCTCACCAATCAGAAGACCCCGAACCCGTTCGCCTTTTTCTCAGCCAAGCGGGCCATGCTCAGCAAGGCCTTTGACCGTTACGACGAACTGATGCCCCTGACCACCAAAACGCCCATCTCCCTGGCTACGGGCGGCGACGACGAAATGGCGGCGGATATGGCCGATGCGGCCTCGCCCATTACCCGCAAGCTGGAACTGCTCAGTATCGTGCACACCACCGTGCAGGCCGATGCCTCGGGCAAGGCCAGCGCCGTGCTTTCCCTGCCGGAATACAGCGGCAAGGGGCGGCTGATGGTGGTCGCGGCCAGCCCCGCTGCCGTGGGCAGCAAAGCGGAAAACGTGCGCATCGCCCGCGCGGTCACCGTGGAAGCCACCACCCCGCGCATGGTCGCGCCGGACGATACCTTCATCGTGCCCGTGGTGCTGTATGCGTCCGACACGTCCGCGCGCACCGCCACAGTGACGGTGAAAACCGAAGGCCCCCTTGAAGTGCAGGGCACGAACACCTTTACCGTCAAGCTCGACGCCAAGTCCCCCAAGGCGACCATCGACGTGCCGGTCAAGGCCAAAAAGGAAGCCGCCCTCGGCGTGCTCACCCTGGAGACGGCCATTGCCGGCAGCAAGGAAGCGCCCTTTGCGCAGCGTCTGGAACTACCCGTGCGCCCACCCTTCTCGCGTCAGGCCAAAACCGGCTCCGGCGTCATCCGGGGCGCGGATGCGCAGACCATCACCATCCCCGGCGGGTACTTCGCCGGCACCCAGAAGGTGCGCCTCGGGTTCTCGGACACGCCCGGCATCAGCCTGACCGCAGCCCTGGAATACCTGCGCGACTACCCGCACGGCTGCCTCGAGCAGACCACCTCCACCACCTGGCCGTATATAGGGGTTCCCGCCCTGCTGCGCAGCCTGGACGCGGACATGGCCGATGCGGAGAAATACAGGGCCGCCCTGGATTACGGGGTGCGGCGCATCCTGTCCATGCAGCGGGCCGACGGCGGCTTTGCCATGTGGCCCGGTGAACGGGCTTACGGCGGCAAGCCCTACGCCTGGGGCAGCGCCTATGCCACCCACCTGCTGGTGGAAGCGCGGAACACGGGCCTGAACGTGGTGCCGCCGGACGGCTTCCGCGCGGCCATCCGCCAGCTCAAGCTCTACCTGTCCTCACCCCTGCGCCCGAGCCGCGATACCGGCTACGGTCTCGGCTACGAACTGAGCACCCGGGCCTATATCGTCTACGTGCTCACCCTGAACGGCGAGCCCCCGCTGGGCTGGATGCAGTTTCTGCGCGATCAGGGCAACACCCTGAACACCTCCGCCCGCATCTTCCTGGCCGGAGCCTACGCTCTTGCCGAAGGCAAGCCGGACGCCCTGAAGGATCTCGGCAAAGAGCCCTACACGGACGGCGACTACGGCTGGAGCTACGAATCCCCCCTGCGCAACGAGGCCCTGCGCCTGCTCATGTGGGCCTCGGTGGATCCCTTTGCGGAAGAGGCCGCCACCTTTGCCGCCCGCCTTGTGGAGGCCGCGAACAAGGGCCGCCTGCAAAACACCCAGGAAAGCGCCATGACCGTGCTGGCCCTCGGCCGCTATATGGAAAAGACCAGCGCGGCGCGCAAGCCGTACACCGCCGAGGCCGAGGCAGTGACCAAACAGGGAGCGCATCGCCTGGGCTCCTTCTCGCAGGGGCAGACGCCCGCCTACGGCACCGACAAGCTCATCCCCCAGGGCGCGGACGCGCCCCTGCCGGTCAAGGTGGCGGTCAAGGGCGAGCAGGGCAAGGCTCCGGAAGGCGCCATCTACTACTCCTGGGTGACCACGGGCGTGCCCGTGACCCCGCCCAAGCCCGAGGAAAAAGGCGTGCGGGTCATGCGCCGCTGGCTCCTGGCCGACGAAGCGACCCGCATGGAGTCGTGGAAGGTGCAGAAAAACGGCACCCGCGTGCCGAATTCCCCGGTAATCCAGGTGGAACAGGGCGACAGAATTACCGTGACCCTGTTCATAGAAGCCGACAAGGAAATCAACAGCCTGGTGCTCAGCGATATCCTGCCCGGCGGATTCGAGATCGAAAACCCGAACCTGGTGGCTCCTTCCGACAGAGGCGACTCCGGAAGCGGCAGAGAAGAAAATAACGAGGAAGACAGCGGCGACTACGGCGAGGGTAACGTGCCCGAAAGCCTGAGCCAGCAGTGGGCCACTGTGAACGATACGCCGCCCTTCGGGGCCATCCGCCTGCTCAACGGCCTGAACGGCGTGCGCGCGGAAATGCGCGACGACAGGCTGGTGCTGTTCGTGAACACGCTGCCGCAACGCTCGGCCTTTACCTATAATCTGCGGGCCGTGAGCCGGGGCACCTTCCTGCTGCCCCCCACCGCCGCGGAAGGCATGTACGACGCGGACATCCACAGCGCGGGACTGCCGGGCGCCGTTACCGTGTACCCGCGCGGCGACCTGCCCAAAACGGACAAGGACGGCGAATAATATCGGGGGAAGGGAAAAGACCGGGGCTCCGCCCCGGACCCCGCTGGGGGAAATAATTTCCCCCAGACCCCCTTATTTCGTCCCGCGCCCGCTTCGGCTGGGGGAACCGGATACGTCTGGCGTCCCGCTATGCCGAAACGGGCGCGGGCCGGGGAAGGGAACTTGCTCTTCCGCTGAAATTACCCACTGGGGTCGGACAAAAATGGGGTTTCCAAAGGGGATCCCCCCCACGCGGGGGCCGCTGCCCCTTTGGCCGCCGGAGGCGATTCAATCTCTTGGACAACTGCAAAGTATGAACAATTCTCCGGATATGATCTGAATGCGCCGCTGTGTTCATTGGTTCAAACGGCAGCGGCCTCTTTGCCGCTGTTTCTGCGTGCTGGTTCTGGCGCTTCTTGTGGGAGGGGCGGCGGGGACAGGCTGGCTCCTCATGCAGCCGTCAGCCCTGCCCCAGGTGGTGCGCTGGCCCGTGTCTCCCGCCCTGTTCGACAGCCAGGGCAGGCTGTTCCATGTCCGCCTGTCTTCCGCGCAGGAATACTGCATCCCCGTCTCCCTCTACCGCATGGGCAAATGGCTCCCCCGCCTGGCCGTGGCCGTGGAAGACCGCCGTTTCTATTCCCACCACGGCGTCGATCCCCTGGCCCTTGGCCGGGCGTTCTGGCAAAATGTGTCGCGTGTGCGTGTTGTCTCCGGCGCGTCCACCATCACCAGCCAGCTGGTGCGCATCGCCGAGCCGCGCCCGCGCACCCTGCTGACCAAAGCCCTGGAGTTTTCCCAGGCTCTTCGCCTGGAACACAGTCTCAGCAAAGACCAGATTCTGGAGCTCTACCTCAACCGCGCGCCCATGGGCGGGCCGTTCCGGGGGGTGGAAGCCGCCGCCCGAGGGTACTTCGGCAAACGGGCCGAAGACCTGAGCCTTGCGGAAGCCGTGACCCTGGTCGCCATGTTCAAGGGCCCCACCTACTACCGGCCCGACCGCAACCCCGAAGGGCTGCGCGAACGCCGCGACGCCGTGCTGCGGGATCTCGCCGAAGACGGGCAAATCAGCGCGGAAGATCTGCGCTTGGCCATGCAAGAGCGCATTCCCCGGCAGCAGGCGATGCTGCCCGCGGCCAACTGGCATTTCGCGGATCTCAGCTTCGGCGCGGTAGCGCCGGAACACTGGGAAGAAGGCGGCGCGCCCCTGATCACCACCCTGAGCGCGGACGTGCAGCGGCTGCTGGAAAACAACCTTGCGGAAAGCCTTGCCGGCATGCCGGACAGCGTCACCGCCGCCGGGGCCATTGTGGAAAACGCCAGCGGGAACGTGCTGGCCTATGTGGGCAACGCCCGTTTCAATCCGTCGGACGGCGTCAACTGGGTGGACTGCGGCCGGGCTCCGCGTTCCCCCGGCTCCACCCTCAAGCCTTTCGTCTATCTGGAAGCCGTGGAACAGGGCTTGCTGGTACCCGGCTCCCTCCTGGCAGACACCCCCCTTTCCTTTGCCGGGCAGGCACCGCGCAACTTTGACCGCATGTACAGGGGACCGGTGTCCGCAGGCAAGGCTCTGTCCGACTCTCTGAACGCTCCGGCCGTGCGGGTGCTGCGGCTCATCGGCGGCGAGGCCGCCCTGCACCGCCTGCGGGGCCTCGGCTTCATGCATCTGGTGCAGAGCGCCGACCATTACGGCGATTCCCTCGTACTCGGCGGGTGCGAAGTCACCCTGCTGGAACTTGCCGAAGCCTATGCCACGCTGGCCAACATGGGACAGCGCCGCTTCCTGGCCGTCAACACAGGGTTCATGGCCTCTCTGGCGGGCATATTGCCCCCCTCCACGGATCTTCCCGCGCTGCATACGTTCGGCACAGCGGTACACAAGACCGCTGTGCCGATAAAAACAAGCGCGGCGCCTTCCTCATCCGGCAAAGCAGCCACGGACGGCGTTCCCCCGGAAGCTCCCCCCTCCGGCATTGCAAATCGCGCGGGATCCGAGCCCGGCTCCGCAGAGGCAAGGGCGGCGGAGCCGGGCTCTCCTGTGGCGGCCTTTCCCGCGCGCGCGACGCGGGCGTCTTCGGCCTTTTCTCCGGCAGCGGCCTTTTTGGTGACGGATATGCTTCATGCCATGAACAGTCTGCCTCCCGCCCAGCGCGAAGCCTTGATCCGCAAAAAACGCGACATCGCCTTCAAGACGGGCACCTCCTACGGCCTGCGCGATGCCTGGGTCTGCGCCTACGGCCCGGAACACACCTTGATCGTCTGGCTCGGCAACGAGGAAGGCACCCCCCACGACGCCCTCACCGGCACGGCCGGAGCGGCCCCAGCGGCGTTTCGCATTCTGCGCGATATTCCCCTGAAAAACCCTCCGACCTGGTACACGCCACCGGAAAGGGTGGAATCATTCGCCGCCTGCCGCCTTTCCGGCAAACCGGCGGCTCCCTTTTGCCCGCACATCGTCATGGCCCGTCGTATTGCCGGAGTAACCCAGACCCTGCCCTGCACCCTGCACAGGGAGACCCCCGAAGGCGCCCTGACCATATTGCCGCCGGAGTTGGAGGAATTCGCCCGCCTGCGCAACCTTGCCGCGTCCGCACCGCCGACAGTGACCATCACTTCCCCCCGGGCCAAGGCGCGTTATTACCTGAACAGCAACGCTCCGGAGCAGAAACTCGCCCTCTCCAGCGAAGGGCACAAGGGCCGGGTGCACTGGTTCGTCAACCGGGAATTCTACGCCGCCCAGGAACCAGGCGCCCCCCTGTTCTGGACCATGCGCCCCGGCAACTTCATCCTTTCCCTGGTGGATGAGGAAGGCCGCACCGCAAGCGCCTCCTTCCAGATTATCGACACGGCCAGAGCGGAACCCGCCCCCCTGATGCTGCGGTAAGCCTCGGCCCGATGCGCGTTTTCCGGCGTGCCGGAACGCTTTGTACTGCGCCTTTCCTATTTGACTTCCTTCAAAAAGCTCCTTACAGGAAGGGCCATGGCCCCACAAAAAATTTCTTCTGAAAATCTGCTCAATCTTACGCAGCCGACTATCGTGATTATTCTCTTGGGACGCTTGGGAGACATCGTTGCCTGCGAGCCTGTCATCCCGTATCTCAAACGAGCATATCCAGGGAAAAAAATCGCCTGGGTCGTGCAGGAAAACTATATTGAAATGCTTGTGGCACATCCGCAACTTGATTATCTTGTTGTGGAGGAGTCACAATCGGACGCATACAGGCTTACGCGCGCCTTTCCGGCGCATATTGCTGCCGTAAATCTGCATCTTACAGGGAATACCTGTCCCAAAACAGGCGATATTATCGACAACGGAAATAATAAAAACGTCACCCGCAGCAACCTGTTTCATTGGGGCTCCCTGCTGGAGGCGTTGGCCTTTGCCGCACACTTGCCGAGAATTTCCGACGCGCCGAAATTTTATCTTTCCCCGGCAGTGGAAACACCGCCCTTGCCGGAAAAGTACATTGTCTTTCATTGCAAATCGAACAAAGTGGCGAAAGACTGGCCTGCGGAGAAGTGGAACACCCTGTTCAAGTATTTTGAACAACAGCGTATGCCTGTGGTTGAAGTGGGATTAGAACCCGTTCTGGCAACAACGTCGGAATGGTACCATGATATGACGCACCTGCGATCCATACAAAGCATTGCCCAAATTATTGCGCAATCGACGTTCTTTTTCGGCATTGACAGCGGGTTTGCCCATATAGCCAATGCCCTTGATATCAACGGCATTGTCGTCATGGGGAAATATAAGAAATTTACCCATTATGTGCCGTATACCGGCAAATACAAATACGGACATATTATCAGGAAATATACAGAACCGCCGGGCGAAGTGCCGTGCGAAGATGTTATCCGTAAATATGAAGCCATGATAGCCGATGCTTCCTATGCCGCCCCGTTTATGGACAAAGCAATGCAGTGCTCCGTGCAGGCCCTTCTTCTCGGAAAATGCAGCGCCAAAGCGGCCCTCAAGAAGCTGGTCGGCCGGTGAGCCCCGCCCGGGAATAACAGGCCCGGCCGAAAGGCCTTTCCTACCCTTCCCAGGCTCACGGCTCCGCCGTGTATATGCCCTCCTCCCTCACAGCGACTCGTCGAACAGCTTCCCCTGATCGCTCAAAATGCGGTACAGCAGGCGCGAGAACGGGTCTTCCGCCGCGCCCTTTTCCGCTCGGGCGGCGGTAACGGCCAGGATATCCGCCTGGCGGTCGATGCTTTCCGCTTCCGAGGTAAAGCTCGACGCCAGGGACTTGTAGCTCGCCTCCTGCATCTGCGCGGCCTTGAGCTGCTCCGAGAGATACGCGGCGGTGGAAGCCGCCCCGGCCGCACTCGAAAGATCGGTGTTGGCGGTGATATCCGCGGAAAGTCCCGAGAAGTCCTGCAACGTCAGAGGCCGGGAGCCCGTGCCGGCCTGAATGGATATGGCGTCATCCGCGGAAACCCGTTCATCGTTCCGCCACTGCGTCTTGTCCATGAGGTATATGCCGTTGTAAGAGGTGCTCGCGACGGTACCTTCAATGGCCTTGGCCAGACTGTTGTATTCCGCGCTCATGGCGGAGGTCAGAGTCTCTCCGGAGGCCACCGTATTCGCTATCTCCTGCATACGCTGCAACGAATCGGCAATGGAACCCGCCCCTCCCCGGATAATTTCGGCAATGGCGCCGGCCTCGCTCACGTTGCTTGAGGCCTGACGCAGCATGCCCGCATCGGAACGGATGCGCCCGGTCAGAGCCTGGGCGCTGATCTCCCTGCCCGATTTCATGCGCGGCTTCAGGAGGGCATCGGCAAGGCTGAAGCCGCCAAAACCGGTTTCCAGCATTTCCGCCACAAGTTGCTGTTGTAGTGCATGCAGCGTTTGCGCGCCCAACTCGGAAAAAAAAGACATAGGGCCCTCCGGGTGATCGTCCCTGCATATTGCTTCTTATCGGGCTCTATAGAGAAAACTTGAGCGCCCGGCGGCCTTTGAATTTTTTCCAAAAAGCCGTACAGTGCACCGGGCTGTAGATGCACTGCGGGAGCAAGCGTCTGCGGATGCCCGGCATCCGGACAACAATGGGAGCGCCATGCGCCGGTACTTGCAAGGTACTCTGGATTACGCCTGCGGCCTGTACGCCGTTGTCAACGCGCTGGCCTGCACGCACGGGCTCGACCTGGCGCGCGGCCGGTATATCTTTCAGGAAACCCTGCTGGCCCTCTCCGGGCGTCCGGGGCTGTGGATGCCCTTTGCCAGAAACGACACCGACCATTACTGGCTGGTCAACTACCTGCTCGCCGCGTGGTGCGGCAGCGCCCCCTGGCGCTACAGGCGGGAGCAGCCCTTTTCCTCCTGCCTGCTGGGGCGCGACCCCGAAGCCGCCCTTGAAAACGCCGGTCTGTACCTGCCGGAAAAAGAGCCTCCCCGCGGGCCGGCCTCAGCCAAGGCCGCGGCAAAAGAGGCGGCAGCGGTCTGGGAGTCCCTGGGCCTCTGGTTCGGCGACAGCGGCGAAAGTACCGCCGAGCTTTTGTCCGGCAGAAAAAAGAGAGTCGCCCTGCTGCGCTTTCACCGTTTTCTTCCCGGCCTTGAGGCGCCTATTGTCTCGCACTGGACCACGGTTTCGCATCGCATGCACGAAACGCTTGTGCTGCACGACTCCAGCTCGGAAAAGCAGGCCCTGTTCTCTCTGGAGCGCACGCAGCTTATGCCTGTGGAACAGGAACGGGCCATGGTGCGTATTGTGCCGGAATCCATCGTCCTCCTGGAAGCCTGGCCTTAATCCCTACTTAATGGTTGTATTTTAGCCGCATAAAAGGAGGGGGAACGGCCCTCTTAGATTCTCCTATTCCCTTCTCCCACTTAGGCGATATCGGGTAGACAGCTTGACTTGTTTCCCAGAGCGGCTAATTATATGCAGCCGCTCCGAATAAAGCATATCTATTTGTAATTATAAATAGATACATTGAACGAGACAACGGTATTTGAGGTTTTTCTTGCCGTCACCTTATATGGGACTCTCGAACAGGACTCTTGCGCTCTTCTATGCCGGTTCTTCCGGCACAGCGGCGCAGCGGCCGTCCGCCCGCGGTACACACGGCCCCGGCTTGTGGGACAAACGCCGCTGTGGCGAAGTGGCCGGAATTTCGGACTCCACCGCATCCCTGCCCACCCGGCATGCACCCGGCCTGTGCCGGCAATGCTTCTTTCCCCTGCCTCCACGGTCATCTCGGGCTCCCTCTCTAACCGCGGCGGATATCCTGCACTGCGGGAGCATACGCGCAACGGGCCGACGGACCCGCGCGCTGATTCCGGCATGGCCTTTTGGTCCGCATCGCGAGCGTTTTCTATGCTGAGAGAACAGATACGAGTGTTGATTATTGACGATGCCAGCACGCGAACCGTTATTGCCGCCCACTTTGCGGGCCACGGGTATGTTCTCAGCGAGGCGGGCAGCGGCACCGCAGGGCTGCGGGTGTTTGAAGAGCAGCAACCCGACGTGGTGCTGACGGATCTGCACCTGCCCGACATGAGCGGGCTGAAGTTTCTGACCCTCCTTGCCAGGCGCGCGCCCGACACGCCGACCATCGTGATTGCCGAAGCCGCCGCGCTGGAAGACGCGGTGATCGCCCTCCAGAAGGGGGCCTGGGAATATGTGCAAAAGCCCCTTGCCGACATGCGCGTTCTTGAGCAGGCCATTGCGCGCTGCGTGGAACGGGCGGAACTGCTGCGCGATCACAACAGCTATCAGAAAAGCCTGGAGCGGGAAGTGCGCGCGCGCACCGGGGAACTGCGCAAAAGCTATGACGAACTGCGCGCCTATCAGGCCATGCTGCAGGAAAAAAATGCCTTCCTGCACACCCTGGTCGAAAATATGCCCAATCCCATTTTTTATAAAAACCCGGACAAGGGGTTTCTCGGTTGCAACGAACTGTTCACCCGCCTTGTCCCGCCGGAGCGGCGGGGGAGCATTCTCGGCAAAAACTTTCCCGATATTTTTCCCCGCGAGGTGGCGCGAGTGCTCTGCCTTGCGGAAGACTTGCTTTCCCACGGCGAAACCGGCAAACGCTGCGAAATTGACCTGCCGGGCGAGGATGGGCGCATGACGCGCATGGCCGTGTATATGGGCAGTTTTTACGACTCGTTGGGCAAGGTTGCCGGCATAGTGGGCAGCTTTCATGACATCAGCGACCTGAAGGCCAAGGAAGCGCACATCCTGTACCAGGGAACCCACGATGAGCTTACCGGGCTGCCCAACCGGCTGGGTCTGCGGCGGTACATGGAAACGCACATTCGCGACAGCCAGGGATGCAGGCCGTTTTTCCTCGTCTATATGGATGTGGACAACTTCAAAACCATCAACGACAGCCTCGGGCACCTGCTGGGCGACAGGATACTGTGCAAGATGGCGGACATGCTGGCCTCCCGTTTCGTCGGAGGCGTCGTCTTCCGGCCCGGCGGCGACGAATTTATGCTGGTCAGCCCCTTGGGGGCCGATGCGCCGCAAGGCATCGCCCAGGCAAAGGCCATTCAGAACGCCCTGAAAGAGCCCCTTGCCGTTTCCGGGCACGAGATGTTTGTGCAGGCCAGTTGCGGCGTAGTCTTATATCCTCAGGACGGGCGCGATGTGGATGTCCTGCTCAAAAACGCCGATCTTGCCATGTACCGGGCCAAAGAAGAAGGCGGCGAGCGCATATGCCGCTATACCACCGCCCTCACCCAGCGTGTGACGCACCGCCTGAAGCTGGAAAAAATGCTGCGCAAGGGATTTGAGAATAACGAATTTATCTTGCTCTACCAGCCTAAAATCCGTCTTTCCGACAGGCGGGTGGTAGGCATGGAAGCTCTTCTGCGCTGGTCGACCTCTTTTGGGCTCATCCCCCCTTCAGAGTTCATCCCCGTGGCGGAGGAGACCGGGCTGATCGTCGAACTCGGCAAATGGATCCTGCAGGAAGCCTGTACGCAACGCATTCGGCTTGCGGATAAGGGACTTGCGGATCTGCGGCTTTCCGTAAACGTTTCCACACACCAGTTGCAGGAATCCCTGCCAAGTTTTGTGCAGGAGGTGCTGGATATGACCGGCCTTGCTCCCCACTTGCTGGAGCTTGAAATCACGGAAAGCGCCATGATGCGCGATCTGGCCTGTACAAGGCGGGTGCTGTGCAAACTGAAGGAACGGGGGGTGCGTATCGCCATTGACGACTTTGGCACCGGGCATTCCTCGCTTTTTTATCTGAAGAATTTTCCCGTGGACACCCTGAAGGTAGATAAGTCCTTTGTGGATGGCGTGTGCAAGGACAAAACCGACGCCACACTGGTGTCGTCCATCCTGTCCATGGCCAGGGCGCTTTGCCTTGAAACCGTGGCCGAAGGCGTGGAGTACGAAAAGCAGGTGGATTTCCTTGCCAGTTCCGGCTGCACGGAAGTGCAGGGGTATTATTACAGCAGGCCGATCCCCATAGAGGACTTTCCCGGTTTTGTGCAGGACAGGATATGGGCGCAGGCGTCGCCTCTCCCGCCAAAGAACCCCTTCCGCTCCGCATCGTGAAACAAGCGTCTTAGGCTCGGCCTAAAAAAGCCCCCTGTCTCTCCACCCGGTTCTGCCCGGCGGACTCTTTCACAAGAAAGAGCCCACGGGCAAAGGGGAGCGACAGGGGGCAACTGGTTTGAAAGGGGTTATCGCTTGCTTTTCTCGTGCCCGTAAATGCTGCCCGTAACGCCGCCCAGCACGCCGCCGATAACCGCGCCCATGCCCGCGTTGCCGCCCGTAAGGGCACTTATGCCCGCGCCGGCACCCGCGCCGATGACCGCTCCGCTCAAGCCGCCCTGCTGGGTTTTGTTCATGTTCGTGCAGGCGACTGCCGGAATAAGCAGGCTCGCCAGTAAGGCAAGTGTGACTATACGGGATTTCATGGATGTCTCCTTATTTCTGCTTTGCTATTGCGTCCAGATGCGCGCGTGCTTCTTCGCGCATCGCCGGGGTGAGCTTGGGCCGCACATAGGCATGTCCCAGCACTTCCACCACGTTACGGGTCTGATCTTCCGGGTGGGCGACGATGTAGTCCTCGATAGTCTTATGCATCTCTCGCAGGGTTACTCCGGCAAGCCCGTTCACCCAGCTGTGCACAAGGCTGCGGCTGAGGGGCAGAGGTTTTTCGCCCTGCCATTCTTTCTCCATTTCCAGCATCGTGACAAATCCGAACAAAAAGGCATACTGCTCCTGAGAACTGGAGGCGACCCAATCTTTCAGGGTGAGCGGCGGGCAGTGCACAGCCTCTACGTTGGCCACTTCCGAAGGCTCGGCGGCGATACCCTGCACCGGCACAGAGCCGAGCAGGAGGTTGACAACAAAAAGGGTAAGGAGGATGCGTGATTTTGCGGGCATGGATTGCTCCTTGGTTATGCGGGGTACGTAAACCGGACGACCCGGTTTTTTCCATCGTTTTTTATATAATGCGAAATGCGGGGAGGGACAAGCCTGTTTCCATAAAAAAGTATAAACTGGTTGCATCGTCGTGTAGGAGGGGGTATATAAGCAATATCATACCCAATCTGATAGCGTTAAAATACAGACCCACATCGAAAGAACAGTTACCCTCAGGAGGAAACCGTATGGCCACACCCACAGGCAAAGCTTCCGGCACCGGCGCGAAAAAAGCGGCAACACCCGCCGCAAAACCGGCGGAAAAATTTGGAAGCCGCGAGGCCCGGCGCGCCAAAGTTCTGGAAACACTGAACAAGGCCCGTTCCATGGAACTGTATGCCATCACCCAGTATATGAACCAGCATTACGGGCTTGATGACATGGATTACGGCCAGCTCGCGGCCAACATGAAGCTGATCGCCATTGATGAAATGCGCCACGCGGAAATGTTCGCCGAACGCATCAAAGAGCTGGGAGGCGAACCCACCACGGATCCCGACGGCAAGGTGGAAAAACGCCAGAACGTGCGCGAGGTCTTTCCCTTTGACGCCGATCTGGAAGACGACACCATTGACGCGTATAACCAGTTTCTGCTCATCTGTCGGGAAAACGGCGACAACATCAGCGCCAACCTTCTGGAATCCATCATTGTGGAAGAACAGGCCCACCAGTCCTACTTCGACAACGTGTCAAACCACATCAAAACGCTGGGGGACAGCTATCTTTCCAAAATAGCCGGCACCTCCTCCTCCACCGGAGGCACCACCAAAGGCTTTGTCATCGCCCCGGTGGACAGCCCCTCGGCGTAAGTGCTATCTCACATTCCCGGCGGGAGTGCCTTCAGCGACATCTGTTGCTGAAGGCACCTTTGTCCCCGCCGCCGAACGGGCAGCGTCTTTGCAGCCCCGCGATTTGCGGAAAAAACCGCCCTTTCCCGAATGTCCGCAACCATAAGGAGCCCCTGCCATGAACAAGGCTATTACCGCGTTGCTCATTGCCGCCTGCCTGGGAACGGGCGGGTGTGCCTGGATGGGCAAAACCGCCGGCCGCGCCCAGGCTTCGGTAGAGCGCGGGGTGGAGGATCTGAAAACGGGATATGACGAAGGGTATTCCACGGAGAAAAGCCGCAACGGCAAAAAACGGGCTTCTTCCGGCACGGCCGGAAAGGATGCGGATACAGGCGGGACCACCGGTGCGCCCCAGGCGGAAAGCGGCAAAAACGACGCATCCGGCACGGCCAAAAGCGATACGGGCGCGCCCGCCGGACAAAAGACTCCTTAGACGCAGCCTGGAGCAAATTCTTGGTTGTCTCAAAGAGCGCATCGCCTCCGGCGGCCAAAGGGATTGAATCCCTTTGGAAACCCCCAATCTGGGGCTGCATGGCTCTCATCATTTGGCGTAGCGGGTGGATGCCTTCAAAAGCAGATCGCTCTCAGACCGACGGATATTCAGGCCGTTTTTCCTCCTCAGAACACACATAACGGGTATACACGCGCGGGATGCCATGGAAGCAGCGGCGATTTACTGGCAGGGACTCAGCATGGGGGCAAGCCTCATCATCGCCATCGGCGCCCAGAACGCCTTTGTGCTCACCCGGAGCATCCGGCACGAGCACGCCCTGGCGGTTTCCGCCACCTGCGCGCTGATCGACGTCCTGCTCATCGCGGCGGGCGTGTGCGGCATAGGCACCCTGGTGGCCACGAACGCGACGCTCAGGGGAATAGCCGCCCTTGGCGGCGCGGCTTTTCTGGTGTGGTTCGGCGCGCGCAGCCTGTGCGCCGCCCTGCGGACGCAGCGCCTGGCCGCAAACGGGAGCGAGGGGCACCCCCCCGGCCTGACCGCCACGCTGGCGGCCACCCTGGCCGTGTCTTTGCTGAATCCGCACGTGTATCTGGATACCGTGGTCATGCTGGGAGCCATCAGCGGCAACTACCCCGGCAACGGGCGGTACATTTTCGGGGCCGGCGCGGCCACCTCTTCGGTGCTCTGGTTCTTTTCCCTCTGCTTCGCCGGCAGCCGCCTTACCCCGGTCTTCAATAATCCCAGGGCATGGCAATACCTGAACCTGTTCGTCTGCCTGCTGGTCTGGTGGATAGCGGCAACGCTGCTGTACGGGTATTTCAAGTAACGCACAGCCCCGGGGTGTTGCTGTAAACATGCAGGGGAAATCATTTCCCCTGCCGGGTGTGGGCGGAGCCCACATCTTACCTCGGTGGCTTCGACAAACAAACCTTTGCGCGATCAGGGCAAGGGAAGCACGCGCGCAAAGATCGCTTCCGTACGCACGGACGCTTCCACCAGCCTCGCTCCCAGCCGGATCTGGCCGACATCACGCATTTTTTTCGTTTGCAGGATTTTCTCCACGTTGCGGGCGGTCACGTAGGTATCGCCCTGCACGGTGATAATCGGTACGCCAGCCTTTTCCGCGCGCGCGCGCACCAGTTCGGTAGGGGCGATATTGCCGGTAAGGATGACG
Source organism: Desulfovibrio sp. (assembly GCA_031556355.1). GTDB lineage: Bacteria > Desulfobacterota > Desulfovibrionia > Desulfovibrionales > Desulfovibrionaceae > Frigididesulfovibrio. Next base: position 88,295 of record JAVBTB010000031.1, read on the forward strand.
CAGGGCGAGTTGGAATGCAGGGCCACAAGCTGTAAATCGGCCCTGTCCCCGCCCACGATGATGGCGCTCTCCTTGAAGCGGCGAATATACATCATGAAGTTGTCCACCTGCATGGTGCCGATCAAAAAGCCCTTCACCTCGCGCGCCGTAGAACCGTTGCCCGCCACCACGCACCCCGCGATGCCCTGGGCCAGTTCGGCCACCCGCATGGACGCAAGGCCCGGCTCGCGCGGGATGGCGCCGAACACGGAAATGCCCCGCTCTTCCAGATAGGGGGTCAGCACTTCAGTGGCCTCGCGCATGGCCTTTTCCGGCACATCGTTCAGCACGATCCCGAGCAGATTGTTGCCGAGCATGTCCCCCAAAGTCAGAAGGGCATCATAATTAAACTTCTGACTGGAGTAACGCTCTACAAGCAGCGTTTTCAGACCAAGGTGCCGGGCGACCGCCAGGCCGCCGGCGTGACAGAAACGCCCGGTATACGGGAACACCCCGGTGCCGGACACCAGCATGACGTCCCTACCCCGGGAGAGCTCCGTATAGGCTGCGGCGATACGGAGAAGCGTCTCTGACTTTCCGGCCCCGTTCTCATAGAGGGAAAGGGAACGCAGATTGCCGGGAATGAGCACGGGGGTGAGGATATCCGCAGGAGCGTCCTGCCCAAGCACTTCCTGCACCACCAACGCGTCGGCGTCTCCCGGCAGTTCGTCCACCTTTTGGGGGATGCATCCCAGCGGCTTCATATACCCCACGGAATGTCCGGCCTTCTGTAGCAGCAAACCAAGGGAAAAGGCGAGCAGGCTTTTACCCGCGCGCGGGGTTGTCGAACCGATGTAGATTCCGGTCATAACGCCACCCCTTTGGCAGCCGAGAGTTACGCCAGGACAGCCGCCGTGGCCTTGGCAATGGCAAGTTCCTCATTGGTGGGGACGACAAGCACCGGCACGCGCGTGCCGTCCGGGCTGATGCTGCGGGCGGTTCCGGACCGACGGGCATTTTTCTCCGCGTCCACGGCAATGCCCAGCGCTTCGAGCCCGGCGCAGACGTCCGCGCGTACGAAATCGTCGTTCTCGCCGATACCGGCGGTAAAGATCACCGCATCCACCCGGCCGAGCGCCGCGTAATACGCGCCGACATACTTGCGGATAGTGTAGCAGAACATCTCGAAGGCGAGCTGTGCCTTTTTGTCGCCGTTTTCCCGCGCGCTGTGGATGTCCCGCATGTCGTTCATTCCGCAAATGCCCTTAAGACCGCTCTGCTTGTTCAAAAGGCCGTCTATGCCCTTGAGATCGAGGCCAGTGTGCTCGCCGAGATAGGGCAGGATGGCGGGATCGATGTCGCCGCAGCGCGTGCCCATCATCACGCCGGCCAGGGGGGTCATGCCCATGCTGGTATCGACGCATTTGCCGCCCTTGACGGCGGAGATGGAGCAGCCGTTGCCCAAATGGCAGGTAATGGCGTTGAATGCATCAAGGGGCTTGCCGAGCAGCTTTGCCCCGGCTTCGGCCACAAAACGGTGCGAGGTGCCGTGGAATCCGTAGCGGCGGATGCGCTGCTTTTCATACAGATCGTAGGGCAGCGCATACATAAAGGCCTTGCTGGGCATGGTGGCGTGAAACTCCGTATCGAACACCGCAACGGAAGGAGCGTGGGGCAGGAGCTTCTGCGCCACCTCCACGCCTTGCAGGTTGGCGGGGTTGTGCAAAGGCGCCAGGGGAGAAAGCTCGGCAATGGCCTTTTTTTCCGCCTCGCCAAGGACGCAGGATTTTTGCAGCAGTTCGCCCCCCTGCACCACCCGGTGCCCCACAGCGGCGATTTCTTTCAGATCCTTGATCACGCCCAGTTTGGCGTCGGTCAAAAGGGTCATGACTCGAACCATGCCTGCGGAGTGATCCGGAAAGGGGTTTTCTTCCTTATATTTCTGCTCGTCGTCCGTGCCGGGGGCCACCTTGTGGGTAAGGCTGCCCATTGTGTCGCCGATGCGCTCCACCAGGCCCGAGCACAGGGGCGATTCCGTTTTCATGTCGATGAGCTGGTATTTGAACGACGAACTGCCGCAGTTGATTACGAGAATGTTCATGAGATCCTTTCCTGAAGGCTGCTATGGTAAGACCGCGGCCCCGGCCCCTTCACCGTGAAGGGGCCGGGGAGCGCAGCAGGGTTTTTCCGGGGCTGGGCCGGGTCAGCAGGCATTCGCGGATGCGTCGGCCTGCGCCTGTATGGCGGTAATGGCTACGGTGTTCACGATATCCGCCACGGTGCACCCGCGCGAAAGATCGTTGACCGGTTTGTTCAAGCCCTGCAGCACAGGCCCGATGGCCACGGCGTCCGCAGCGCGCTGCACGGCTTTGTAGGTGTTGTTGCCGGTGTTGAGATCCGGGAAGATAAAGATCGTGGCCTGCCCGGCCACTTTGCTGCCCGGCAGCTTGGTTCGGGCCACGTCCGGATCGATGGCCGCGTCGTACTGCAAGGGGCCTTCCAGCAACAATTCCGGGGCGCGTTCCTTGGCGATGCGCGTGGCCTCGATGACCTTCTCCACATCCGCGCCCTTGCCGGAGCTGCCCGTGGAGTAAGAAAGCATGGCCACCTTGGGTTCCACCCCGAACACTCTCGCCGTGTGCGCCGAACTGATGGCGATGTCGGCCAGTTCTTCCGCGGTGGGGTTGGTGTTGACGGCGCAGTCGCCGAACACCAGCACCCGATCCTTCAGGCACATGAGAAAGACCGAGGAAACGATGGAGGCGCCGGGCCTGGTTTTCACAAACTCGAAGGCCGGGCGGATGGTGTGGGCGGTAGTGTTGATGGAGCCGGACACCATGCCGTCGGCATCGCCCTTATGGACCATCATGGTGCCGAAGTAGGTGGGGTCGCTCATAGTGTCCCGGGCCTGCTCCAGACTGATGCCTTTTTTCCTGCGCAGTTCATAGTAGGTCTGCACGTATTCCTCAAATTTGGGGAACAGTTCGGGCTGTATGATGGACACATCGATATCCAGACCAAGGTCGACAATCTTGGTCGTAACCTCCTCGACCTTGCCGAGAAGGATAATTTCGGCCACGTTGCGGCGCAGCAAAATATCGGTAGCGTGCAAAATGCGGTCTTCCGCCCCTTCAGGCAGGACGATACGCATTCTTTGGCTGGAGGCGCGTTCAATCAGGTTGAACTCAAACATCTTGGGCGTGATTTTGGTGGAATGCAGATTCCCCAGGCGGCGGGCGAGTTCGCGCGAATCAACGCAGGAATCGAAGTGCCCGAGGGCGGTGTTGATCCTGCGGGTATCTTCCGGTTCAATCTTGCCGTACAGGTGGGCCAGCACCTGTATGGTTTTGAAGGTATGGTCGGTTACGGAAAGGATGGGCACAGGCACCCCGGTCCAGCCCTCAATCAGCCTGTGGACCGAAACGGGCAGCGGCAGGCCGCCGGTAAGCACCATGCCGGAAATGTCCGGGTAAGAACTGGAAAAACGCGAGGCGAGGCTGGCCAGAATGATGTCCCCACGGTCGCCGGGGGTGATGATGAGACTGCCCTGGCTTATGTAGTCCAGAAAATTGCCCACCTGCATGGCGGCGATCAGGTAGTCATCCACCAGAGTGTCCAGCCGCCCGTGTCCGTAAAGCACCTGGGCGTTCAGCCAGTTTTTCACGTCGCCCATGGTGGGTTTGCCGAGGGTATGCTCCTCCGGCAGCACAAAGGTGACCAGGGGGTTGGAGCTGTTTTCCTTGGTATGCAGGGCGCCCGCTATCTCGCTTTCTTCCTTTTCCGTCACCGAAGAACGGTTGACGATGCAGGCCAGCACGTCCAGCCCCTTTTCGTCCAGCAGGTCAAGGGTCACCTGGGTGGAGGCGACAATCTCCTGCGCGGACTTGGCCAGACCGTTGGCGACGATAAGCACGGGGCAGCCGAGGTTGGCGGCGATTTCCGCATTCAGGTCAAACTCAAAGGCGGCATCCTTGCCCATAAAGTCGGTGCCTTCGCAAAGAACAAAGTCGTAGGCAGATGCCAGATCCTTGTATTTCTTGAGAATGCTGTCGAGCAGCGTGGCGTGCTGCCCGCTGTTGATAAGGCTGCGGGCATCCTGAATGGTATGGGCGTAGGTCTGTTCGTAGGGAATATCCAGGCCGAAATGGGAGAGAACCAGATTGATGTCGTGATCGCGCAGAGCCGGTTTGAGCGGTTGGTTGATGATGGGGCGAAAGAAGGCCACTTTGCGAACGTTTTTGAGGAGTAGTTGCATCATCCCGAGGACAATGGCCGACTTGCCGCTTTTGGTTTCCGTAGCGGTGATATAGAGATTCTTAGCCACGAGGTATCCTCCTGATAAGAGCACAGGGAAAAAACAGGAGCGCCTGCTCCCGGAGCATCATGGTGCCGGCAAGGTAAAGCCTTGCGGTTTGCCGCCGCTTTCGATGCGGTTGGGCGCAACACCGCCTCCGGCGGACGAAACCGCACCGGGCGCGGTGCCAACGGCTACAGGGCGAGACTGCAATCACGCCCCGATTCCATCAATTTTGCTCAAATTTCCACAAGAGCGCAACGGTTATTTCATTTTTGTAAATCTCCTCTGCGCCCCGTGCCGGAGGCGCTTTTCGCGCGCCCACAAAAAAGCGGCTCTTTGCCCCGTTTGCGCGTGCCGGATTTAGAGCATTTCACACTTGAAATGCTCGCAAGGATTTGTCGGAAAATCCTTGCCGCCAAATAGGCGTAGGCGGGCTTTGCCCGCCGTTAAGCGACTATTTGAAGCATAAACTGCTCTAGATGTGGAATCGGCTCGAGAGACCGCCCTCCAGGCCGCAGAGACCCCGCGACTTTCGCCCCCGGTTTTGCCGGGGGCTTTTTTTGGGCTTTCGCCTTGGAGAGGATCATAAGAAGCAACTGTATTCTATACCTATTTATAACAACATGGAATATCATTAAATGAGTTGCGGCAAAACGAATTCATCGCCTGCGCGAATATTTTTTTAAAGATGACCAAAAAAATATCTTTTTATTGCTAAGAAAAATATTTCGTGTATATAGGAGAATCGAAGCATTTGGATCGGTCCGACCGCTTTCTTTTGAATCAATGCCGGGGGTTTTCTTTCTTCGGGGATACAGACAATCTTTTAACCGCGCCTCACACACCAAGGGGGATAACAGCATGTCTCAAGCAACACCCAACCAGCCTCAGGCCCAGGTCATCCGTCTGGCCAAACCCGCCGGCGGCACCACTCAGGCCGTGCCCTCGCAGCCCGGAGCCCAGATCCAACTGGAGTTCCCCGAAGGCCAGGCCACCTTCAGCCGTTCCGGCAACGACCTTTCGGTCGCGGTCGACGGCGGCGGCAACGTCACCCTCACGAACTTCTTTGTCGTGGGCAACCAGAGCCTGCCCACCCTGAAACTCGCCGACGGCACCGAAGTGGCCTCGGCCGACTTTCTGGCCGCCCAGAACCCGAACATGGACCTGACCACCGCGGCCGGTCCCGGCGCGGGGGCGCCGGGCTCCGGCGGTGAAGGCTCCTACGC
>JAVBTB010000082.1:0-8345 GCA_031556355.1 Desulfovibrio sp.
GCGTACTCCCTGGGTTATGGGGAGAAGTGGGGGAAGTGGAAAGAACCCTTTTGGAAAAGGGCCCTTTCCCCTTCCCCCACACCCCCATCCTCTTTCCCCCCAAAACTTTTTAGTTTGGGGACAGGATTATGAAATTTTTTCCGGGCGACAGCCCCCACCATACTTGCGTATCAGCGGGGTAGTCATTCCTCCACGGTCTGGGGCGAAGCCTGCGTTAAGGCATTCTGTCTCAAGCCTGCCCAAACGTGCACCCACGCACAACATCGGGAGCTACGGCAGAAGGAAAAGCCCAACAAACCCACCAACGAAACACAAAGACCTGATGCGGGATTCCAAAGGGACTCAGTCCCTTTGGCCGCCGGAGGCATGCCTTTCCTCTCCCCTTCTCTCCCCTTCTCTACTCGCCGTCCTGGCGCATGATCAGGTCGTCGCGGTGCACGGCCACCGGGCCATACTCGTAGCCCAGGATGGCTTCTATTTCGCCGGAGTGTTTTCCGGCGATGAAGCCGAGGGCCTCGCTGTTGTAGCGTGCGACCCCGTGGGCGATGTCGGCGCCGCCGGGGGCGAGAATGCGCACCACTTCTCCGCGGGCGAAGGTTCCATGCACGCTGGTGATGCCTTTGGGCAGAAGGGAACCTTTGCCCGCGCCGAGGGCCTTGGCCGCGCCTTGGTCGATATGGATGTCACCGGCGACGGGCGCGCCGTAGATCCAGCGCTTGCGGCGTTCGAGGGGGCTTGCGCAGGGCAGAAAGGTAGTGCCTTCCCCTTCTCCGGCAAGGGCGTGGGCGATGGATTCCGGCCGGGAACCGGAAGCGATGACCACGCAGATGCCCGCCCGGGTGGCAACTTCCGCCGCCTGAATCTTGGTGCCCATGCCGCCGGTGCCGAGACCGGACACACTGTCCCCGGCAAGGCCGCGTACGGCGTCGTCGATGCGGTCCACTTTGGAAATCAGCGTGGCGTCGGGGTTGCTGCGCGGGTCGGCGGTGAACAGCCCTTCCTGATCGGTGAGCAGCAGAAGGCTGTCCGCATCGGCCAGCATGGCGGCCAGGGCGGAGAGATTGTCGTTGTCGCCGACCTTGATTTCAGCGGTGGCAACGGCGTCGTTTTCGTTGATAATGGGAACGATGCCGTTATCGAGCAGGGCGCGCAGCATGTCGCGGGCGTTGAGGAAGCGTTCCCGGTCTTCCAGATCGGCGCGGGTAAGGAGCATCTGTCCGATATGGATGCCGTAGATGGAAAACAGCTGTTCCCAGATCTGGATCAGACGGCTTTGTCCGACGGCGGCGAGCAGCTGTTTGGAGGCTATGGTGGGGGGAAGATCCGGGTAATTGAGATGCTCGCGCCCGGCGGCGATGGCTCCGGAAGAGACCAGCACGATCCGGTGCCCGGCCTCTCTGGCCAGAGCGCACTGGCGCACCAGTTCAACCATGTGGGCGCGGTTGAGGCGGCGCGTGCCCTGAGTGAGCACGCTGGTGCCGAGCTTGATGACGAGGGTCTTCTGGATCATTGAAGAGGCCTCTTGGCGGATATACGGTTCCGGAACTACACCGGCCCTGCGCCGAGATCGGCCTGCATGGCCCCCACGGGACAGACGCGGGTGCATACCCCGCAGGCTGTGCATTTTTCCTCGTCAAAGACCACCAGCCGCGTTTTCAGATCAACGATCAGCGCCTCCACCGGGCAAACGGCGGTACAGACACCACAGTGCATGCAGGAAACGTCGTCGCGCGAAACGTGCTGCTTTGCCGGGGCGGCGCCGATGCCCTGCTCGCGCAGGTACTCCAACGCTTTTTTACAGTTGGACTCTTCGCCCCACATTTCGAGGGTAAGGTACCCTTCCTTGCCGGGAGTAGTTTGCGCGGCAACGATATTGTAGGTCACGTCAAACCGGCGCACCAGATGGCACATGACCGGCTGGCCGGAGTTTTCCGGCGGGAAGGTCAGCTGGATGATTTTCCGGTACTGTTTCGGGGCTGCGGTTGCATTCATGGCAGATAATCCTGGAAAAAACGGGCACGGGCCGTCTCGGCGGAACGCGCCGCCCGGACCGCCTGCGCGCCCGCATGGTTCGCCGGAACCGCGCAAGACGGTTCCGGGGCATTGTTTGCATGCGCGGAATATATTCCGCAAAAAGCGGCTGGAAAGTTGCCGCCGGCTACTTGTTCTTGGCCAGAAAATCCTTGGCGCGCGTTGCTTCCGGGCTGTTGGGATACCGCTTGAGCAGTTCGTTCAGGCGTTCCTTGGCGGCGTCCTTTTTACCGGCATTGTACAGGGAAATGCCCTGCTTGAGCATGGCGGACTGCATCTTCTGGCTGCCGGGGAAATTGGCGATGACCTCCTGATAGGCCAGGGCCGCGCGGGCGTAGTCCTTCAGTTGGAAATACGATTCGCCTTCCCAGAAGTGGGCGTTGCCGGCCAGCCTGTGTTTGGGATACGCGGAGGCAAAGTCCTTGAAGGAAACCACGGCGTCCTTGTATTTGCCCTGGTCGAAGGATTTCATGCCCGCGTTGTACAGGGCCGTTGCCGTGTCCACCGCCCCGCCCGGCGAAGAAGAGGTGCCCGTTGCAACCGGGGTGGTGCCGGTGTCGGACGGCGTGCCGGCCAGAGGATCCGGGTGGCCGGAACTTCCGGCGCCCGCATCCGGAGCGCCCAGAGAGTCGGTGCTGATGGCAAGTTGCGAGGCCATCTGCCGCAACAGAGCGTCCATGCGATCGACCTTCTCACGCAGCCGCGCGATTTCACCCGTGCCTTCCCCGGAAGTCTGCAATTGCAGGTCGTCGATTTTCCCCTGCGCGGTGTTGAGATCCTGACGCATGGTCTGCATCTGGGACCACATTTCCGCCTGCCCGGGCAACACCTGTTCCACCTGTCCGACCTGAGACATCAGGGCCTGGATCTGCTGATCGTGCCGGGCGACCTGATCGCTCAGCCCCCGCCCTCCGCTGACGCAGCCCGCAAGGGGAAGCAGCAGCAACGCCGCCGCGTATACCACACGTTGGTTCATGGAAGTTCTCCTTGTCGCGGCAACGTAGGGTTCGCCGCCATATCATACACACGTGGATGCTACAAATTTCCGGGAAGCGCAAGAGGCAGCCGGACGGGAGGCGCCTGCCCCCTGCCGGAACAACCCGGCGGGCGAGCGTGGGGCTTATAGCAAATTAACTTTGAGAGGGTTCACGTGAGCCTGCCTTACAAAACGAGGTTTCCAAAGGGGATGATCCCCTTTGGCCGCCGGAGGCAATTCGACTCCCGGACAGCTTCAAAATTGATTTGCTCTAGCTCCAGTTTCCAGTAACCCGCCTGCGACCGAAGAGAATATAGGCCACCCCGCCCAGGACCGGCACGAACACGCAGGCGCAAATCCACAGCAAGCGTTCCTGCCCGGTGGGAAAGGTATGCTTGAAGGCGTGCCAGATGCCCCACAGATTGGGCAGGGCCGGAATGACCAAAAGCAGATAATAGAGAACAGGGTTCATGGGTGTTTCCCTTTGCGATCATCGCCGTGCGGCGCACGCAGCATGGCGAGGGCGGCCAGCCCCGCCCCGACGCAGATGGCGATATCGGCCACATTGAAAGCGGGCCAGTGCCACCCGGCGTAATGGAAATCCAGAAAATCCACCACAGCGCGGAAACGAATGCGGTCAATCAGGTTGCCCACAGCCCCGCCCATGATGCAGCCCAGGGCTACGAACAGGAGCTTGTCCTTGTCCCGCGCGCCCTTGGCCACGAACACAATGACCCCTACGGCCAGAAGCGTTACTCCCAGAAATAGCCAGAACTGCCAGGTGATGGAGGGGTCGTTCAAAAACCCGAAGGCCGCGCCCCGGTTGCGCACGTTCACCAGATTAAAAAAACTGGTCACCGGAACAACCGTATACGGATCCAGGGCGGCATCGACCAGATATTTGACGACCTGATCAAGGGCAGCCAGCAGGGCCGCCAAGGCAAAGATTATCTTGTAGCGCATGCTCCATCCTTGGGAGGCTTGAGCGGGGTATGCACCCCCGCAAGCCGCCTTGCTCCGTCCTTACCCGGCCATGCCCCGCAGCACCCCGGTGCAGCGCGGGCAGGCGTCCTGATAGCGGGTATCGCTGCCGAGTTCCGTGCTGAAAATCCAGCAGCGAGCGCATTTTTCCCCGGCGGCCCTGGCGATGGAAAGGCGCAGGCCTTCCACTTCCTCGGCGATCAGAGCGTCGTTCGGGGCCTCGGACAGGGGCTTGAGATCAAACTGGGAAACAATGAACACCGAGCGCAGGTCTGTGCCCAGATCCCGCAGCTGCCGCTCCAGATCCGGGCCGGCATACAGCGTCACCGCCGTATCGAGCCCGTGGCCAATTTCCCCGGCTTTGCGCAGGGGTTCGATAGCGCGGGTGATCTCCGCCCGCACCGCGAGCAGGGTATCCCAGCGGGCGCGCTCTTCCGGGGTAAGGGCAAGGGTGGGAAGATCCTCCGCATTGAGGGCAAACACCGTGGGCGCGCCGGGATGCAGCGCGGGGTCAAGGTGCGCAAACACCTCTTCGGCCGTAAAGGACAGCACCGGGGCCATGTCCGCCACCAGCAGGAGCAGGATTCGCCACAGGGCGGTCTGGGCGGAACGGCGCTCCCTGCTTTCCGGCGCGGAAGCATACAGGCGGTCCTTGAGCACGTCCAGGTAAAAGGCGGAAAGGTCCGTCACGCACAGGTTGTGCAGGGTGTGGAACACCCGGTGGAACTCATACCCGGTATAGGCGTCCTGCACATCGTCGTGGGCGCGGGTGACCACATCCACGGCGTAGCGGTCCAGCGGGTCCATCTCGCCGTCCGGCACGGCTTTTTCCGGGGTAAAGCCGCCCAGGTTGCCGAGCAGGTAGCGGCAGGTGTTGCGGATGCGCCGGTAGGCGTCCACCTGGCGGTTCAGGATTTCATCGGAAATGCGGATGTCTTCGCGGTAATCCACCGAGGCCACCCACATGCGCAGGATCTCCGCCCCGTGCTTGGCGATGACTTCGTCCGGGGCGATGACGTTGCCCACGGACTTGGACATTTTCTTGCCCTCGCCGTCCACCACGTAGCCGTGGGTGAGTACGGCCTTGTACGGCGGCACCCCGCGCGTGCCCATGGAGGCCAGCAGGGAGCTGTGGAACCAGCCCCGGTGCTGGTCCGAGCCTTCCAGATAGAGGTCCGCCGGAAAACGGCATTCCGGGCGCTGCTCCACCACGGCGGCAAAGCTGGTGCCGGAATCAAACCAGACATCCAGAATATCCGTTTCCTTGCGCCAGTTTTTGGAGCCGCAGGACGGGCAGGCCAGGCCTTTGGGGGCTATGTCCTCAATGGGGGCTTCAAACCAGTAGTCGCAGCCCGTGGGATGGGCGGCAAAACGCCCGGCCATTTCCTTGTTCCAGGCCGGGTTATGCCAGGCCTCGCCGCACCCTTCGCAGAGCAGGGCCACAATGGGCACCCCCCAGGTGCGCTGACGCGAAATGCACCAGTCGGGCCGGTTTTCGATCATGGAATAGATGCGCTCCTCGCCCCATCCGGGAATCCAGCGCACGTCCCTGCGGATGGCCTCCAGCGTGCGGCTGCGCAGGTTGTTCTTTTCCATGGAAATAAACCACTGGGTGGTGGCCCGGAAAATCACCGGCTCCTTGCAGCGCCAGCAGTGCGGGTACGAGTGGCTGATGGAACTCTTGGTGACCAGATTGCCCACCTCGATCAGCTTGTTGATGACCAGGGGGTTGGCCTCGAACACATTCTTGCCGGCAAAGAAGGGCACGCTTTCCAGAAAGCGTCCGGCATCGTCCAGAGGAGACAGGATCTCCAGCCCGTATTCCAGGCCCATTTCGTAGTCTTCGCGGCCGTGGCCAGGAGCGGTATGCACGCAGCCCGAGCCCGCGTCCAACGTGACGTGCTTGCCGAGCACAATCGGGGACGGGCGATCGTAAAAGGGATGCCGGGTGACCATGCCCTTCAGATCCTGCCCCTTCACAATACCGGCAACGGTATCATTCACCCAGCCGAAATCCTTGCGGCAGTTATCGAGCAGTTCGACGGCCACAATGTAGAACTCCCCTTCCACGGAGACCAGGGCATAGTCGATGTCCGGGTGCAGGGCGATGGCCATGTTGTCCGGCAGGGTCCAGGGAGTGGTGGTCCAGATGACCACCCAGGTATGCCCGGCCTTGGCCTTGGGCAGAAACTTGTTGAGGCGCGGGTCAGTGACCGGAAAGCGCACGAAAATGGAAGGCGAGGTATGGTCGTAGTACTCTACCTCCGCCTCGGCCAGGGCGGTATGGCAGGAACAGCACCAGTGAATGGGCTTTTTGCTGCGCGCCACGGAGCCCGCGGCCATAAAGTTGCCCAGCTCCCGCGCGGTCGCGGCCTCGTAGGAGGGATGCATGGAAATATACGGCTCGCCCCAGACCCCGAGCACGCCCAGGCGCTTGAACTCCTTGCGCTGCACGTCAATCCAGGTGGTGGCGTAGTCGCGGCACAGGCGGCGCACCACGGCCGGGGGCAGGGTCTTTTTCTTTTCCTTGAGTTCGTGCTCGACCTTCAGCTCAATGGGCAGCCCGTGGCAGTCCCAGCCGGGCACATACTCGGCCCGGTAGCCCTGCATGTTGCGCGACTTGACGATGATGTCCTTCAAAATTTTGTTCAGGGCGGTGCCGAGGTGAATATGCCCGTTGGCATAAGGGGGGCCGTCGTGCAGGACAAAGACGCCCTTTTTCCCGCCGGACTCCACCATGTGCCGGTAAGCGTCGCCTTCTTCCCAGCGGCGCAGGGTTTCCGGCTCGCGCTGGGTGAGGTTCGCCTTCATGGGAAAGCGGGTGTCGGGCAGGTTCAGGGTGCTCTTGTAGTCGGGCTTTTCCGGCGCGTTCCCGCCGGGGGTGTTCTGGCTCTTGCTGCTCATGACGGCTCCATGGGGTGTGCGGCGCGCGCACAATACTGTAACGGGAATCGGTATACATGGTTCATCCGGCCCCGGAAGTCAAGGGGCGGAGGCGGTTGTACAACCTGCATGCGCACGTGGAACGCCGGGCGCGCCGCGGGCTGTCCCATGCGCTGTGAACTCAGGCTGAGCCAAGGGAGGCATCAGATGCGGGGGGCCACGGCCCGCACTTCCTCCAGCAGCAGATCGCCTACCCGCCGGTTGTAGAGTATGCCGTAATGGCTGGTGGGGTTGGTGACCACCAGCTTCCACCCTACGGGCGGCACAAGAAGCGCGGCGGGCAGCACCGCTTCATCCGTGGGGGTCACCAGCGACACGCAGGGCAGCTCCTCCTGCAGCGGGTTGGCCTTCAGGGCCTCCACCAGCTCGGAACCGGGCATGATCTGCGCGGCGATCTTTCCCGGCGCAAGAGCCGCCACCTTGCTGCCTCCATGAGGGGTGGCGAGGGTGACGACGCCTCCAGCGCGGCGCTGGTTGCGCACATCCAGAAGCCAGCGGCGCACGAGCAGCCCCCCCAGGCTGTGGCAGAGGAATACCGGCTTTTTGCCGGGAAAGGCGGCTTCCACCCCGGCCACATGCTCGTCCAGGCGTTGCAGAATGCGCTCCAGCGGAACAAAGAGGCTGAAGTAGGAGAAGGTGGACACGCTATAGCCTTCGCGGAGGAACCTGCCGCCGAGAAAAAGCCATACGCTGGAGTTGTCGTTGATGCCGTGGATCAGAATCAACGGCGGAAGGGAGTTTTCCTTTCCCGGGACAGGAGGTTTTACCTTGCGCGAAAAAAACCAGCCCACCGGGTGCAGGAACACGCCCAGAAAGTATCCGGCAAGGGAACGTGCATAGACCTTGAGGCAGGCCGCAGGGGAGAGGTGCGGGGCGGGAAAGGGGCGGCCCTGCTCATTCAGGGTTTCATACCAGAACAGCAAACTGCTGCAAAAAGCCGTCAGCAAAAATCCGGCAAGAACGAGCAGAATCAGCGTGGTGGCAAGGGACATCGAGTTTCCTCACGGGGCGGGGGAATGATGGATTTTGGGGAAGAACCGGGAGCATCAGATAATTTTTCTGTTTTGCCGGTTTTGCCGAAAAAGGCAACCCCGCAAAAACAGGGGATGGTGCGCGGCACCTCCCGGACGCTGCCCACCCCGGTAAGCACCATGGCGTCGGTAAGTTTCGCCTTGACGGCGTATCATCATCAGCGGCCCCCCTGTCTGCCGTCGCCGTGGGTCCACAGTGTCTCGGCGGGGTAACAGAAAATACACGCAACAATGTTCTCACCACAGCAAAGCGCCCCCTGGCTCGTCGTCAGGGGGCGCTTAAGTTGCTTTAATGTTGGCTCCGGCCTACGTTCCCACATAAAAATATGCAGTATCATCGGCGATGAGGCGCTTAACTTCCGGGTTCGGAATGGAGCCGGGTG
>JAVBTB010000014.1:0-22624 GCA_031556355.1 Desulfovibrio sp.
CTTGAAAATATGGCCGACTTCAATGCCCCTGGCCAGTCGGACCGCGCCGCCGCAGGTCGGGCAGACATCCTGTTCCGTGATGCCGCGCAGATCGGCATAGACGGCTTGCGGCACATCGCGCGTCAGACTGACGTGCAGCACATGCGCGTCAGCCTTGTTGGCGCCGGCAATCCAATCCTGGCCGTGCGCCAATTCCTGATCCGCGACAATACGCGTCTCGGCGGCCAATCCGACCGGCCCGGCAAACCCCACCGGCGCTCCAGTCCAGGCCCGCACCTGCTCGGGGCTGGCCATTTCCAGCACGCCCGCGTCCAACAAATTCTTCAGCTTGACCACGTTGAGTTCGCGATCGCCGCGCACCAGGGCGGCCACGGGCTTGCCGTCCGCCACGTACAGCAGCGTTTTGATCAACGCCTCCGGCCGCACCCGCAAAAACGTACTGACGTCCTCAATGGTGTGCTGGCCGGGTGTGGCCACCTCGGCCATGGACGCCACAGGCTCAGCCACGGCGCTCCGCTCCCTGAGCACAACCGGCGCGCGCTCAATGTTGGCCGACCAGGAGCAATGCGCGCAATAGGCGATGACGTCTTCGCCGGTTTCGGCCAGGACCATGAACTCGCGGGAAAATTTGCCGCCAATGCTGCCCGAATCCGCCTCGACCGAACGGAACTTCAGTCCCATGCGTGTGAAGATACGGACATAGGCGTCGTACATGGCCTGATAACTGGCGTCGGCGCCGACATTGTCCCGGTCGAAGGAGTAGGCGTCCTTCATCATGAATTCGCGGCCGCGCATCAGGCCAAAACGCGGCCGGATCTCGTCGCGGAACTTGGTCTGGATCTGATACAGCGTAAAGGGAAGCTGACGGTACGAGCGCACTTCGCCCCGGATCAGGTCGGTGATCACTTCCTCGTGGGTGGGGCCAAGGCAACAGTCGCGGTCGTGCCGGTCCTTGAAACGGAGCAGTTCCTTGCCGTAGTGCTCCCAGCGGCCCGACTCCATCCACAGGTCCGCGGGCTGCACCGCCGGGAGCAGCACTTCCTGCGCGCCCGCCCGGTTCATTTCCTCACGCACGATGTCCGCCACCTTGGTGATGGCGCGCAGACCCATGGGCAGGTAGCTGTATACCCCGGCCGTGAGTTTGCGGATCATCCCCGCCCGGATGAGCAGTTTGTGGCTGATGACCTCGGCGTCGGCCGGGGCCTCCTTGAGAGTGGGAACGTAATACTTGCTCCAGCGCATGCATGCCTCGTTAGGTTAAGTAAACTGACAGGGGGGCCAAGGCATACAAGCATGCCCCCGGCGGGCAAAGGGGGTGACCCCCTTTGCAAACCCCGTAAGGTTCATCCGCTTTGTTGCGGATTAACGAAAAGTTCTGCCCTGTCAGGGCTCTCGTCACACAAAGAAAAAATTCCACGTCCGGGAGCATCAATAAAGCGCACACCTTCGCAGCCCCGCCAACATTCCACCAAGACCTGTCGGGGATTGCAAAGGGGGTCACCCCCTTTGCCCGCCGGAGGCATTCTTATCTCTCCCGCAGAAACACAGCGATCTCGTCCATCAGGGCGGCCAGCAGGGCTTCCTGGTCACCGCTGACCGAGCGCACCACTTCGCCTCTGCGGAACAGGATGCCTTTGCCCCTGCCGCCCGCGATGCCGACGTCGGCTTCGCGCGCTTCGCCGGGGCCGTTCACCACGCAGCCCATCACCGCCACGGTGAAGATTTCGGGCACATCGCGCAGGCGTTCTTCCACGGCTTCCGCCAGGCGGATCAGGTCAATCTCGGTGCGCCCGCAGGTGGGACAGGCGATAATCTCGGGCCCGCGCCGGCGCAGCCCGAGGGCGGCCAGGATCTGCCAGGCTACTTCCACCTCGCGCACCGGGTCGTGCGTGAGGGAAACGCGGATAGTATCACCGAGCCCTTCGGCCAGCAATATGCCGATACCCACTGCGGATTTGACCGCTCCGCGCAGGAGGGTTCCGGCCTCGGTGATGCCCACGTGCAGGGGATAGTCGCAGCGCGAGGCCAGAAGGCGGTAGGCCCCAATGGTCGGCAGTACCTGGGAGGACTTGAGGGAAATCTTGATAGCATCAAAGCCGCGCTCCTCCAGCATGCGCACATGCCCAAGGGCGCTTTCCACCATGGCTTCCGGCGTCGGCCCGCCGTACTTGTCCAGCAGGGGCTTTTCCAGTGAGCCGGAATTGACCCCGATGCGGATGCTCGCCCCGTGGGCCTTGGCGGCGTCCACCACCCGGTCCACGCGGGACTTGCCGCCGATGTTGCCGGGATTGATGCGCAGGGCGTGCACCCCGGCCTCAAGAGCGGCAACGGCCAGCTTGTGGCTGAAGTGGATGTCCGCCACCAGCGGCAGGGGCGACGCCGTCACGATATCCGGCAGGGCGGCGGCGGCCTTTTCGTCGGGCACGGCAAGACGCGCCACCTCGCACCCGGCCTTTGCCAGGCGCCCAATCTGCATCAGGGTGGCCATGGGATCGCGGGTGTCCGTATTGGTCATGCTCTGCACCACCACGGGCGCGCCGCCGCCTATCCGGACAGGGCCTATATGGAGAGCTTTCGTCTGCCGCATGGCTTACCTGGTATGTTCTCTGCGTTCTTCAAAAAAGCCGCGCAGCATGTCCGCGCAAGCGCCCTCGCAAATGCCGCCCATATGCCAGACCCGGTGGTTCAGAAAAGGCTGCTCAAAGCCGTCCAGGCAGGAAACCACCGCCCCGGCTTTGAGGTCCGAAGCGCCGTACACCACCCCGGCGATGCGGGCGTGCACTATTGCTCCCACGCACATGAGGCAGGGCTCCAGAGTCACCACCAGCAGACAGCCGTCCAGCCGGTAATTGCCCAGAACTTCCGCCGCCCGGCGCAGGGCCGTTATTTCCGCATGGGCCGTGGGGTCACAGCTTCCGATGGGGCTGTTGCGTCCGCGGCCGAGTATCCGCCCCTCGGGGGAGACGACCAGCGCGCCCACAGGCACTTCTTCGCACGCCTCCGGGAGAGGAGAGAAAACAGCCGGGGCGGAAACTTCAGGCGCATTGCCTGCGCAAAGGATGGCACGCTGCGCCGAAGGCATCTCCCGGCTCGCTCCGGCTTCTTCCAGGGCTGTCTCCATCAGGGCTTCCCAGGAAGTCCACCCGGAAGGCGGAGGCGGTATGATGCGCTGATGGGGGGGCATGCGGCGGCCAAGGAACGGAGGCTACAGGATGACGTGCTTGCGGATGTGCGCCACGACTTCTTCCGGGGTATCCTTGATGACGGCGAAGTCCAGCTCTTCCTCGCGGATATAACCGTCCCGCATCATGACGGCCCGCATCCAGTCCATAAAGCCGTTCCAGAACTCTCTGCCGTAGAGTATGATGGGAAAGGGCTTGATGCGCCGGGTCTGGGCGAGCACAAAGGCTTCCGAAAGTTCGTCGATGGTGCCCATGCCGCCAGGCATGACCACGTAGGCCATGGCGTACTTGACGAACATGAGCTTGCGCACAAAAAAGTAACGAAAGTTGCAGCGCGTTTTGACGAAACGGTTGCAGTCCTGCTCGTGCGGCAGATGGATGTGCAGTCCCACGGACGTGCCGCCCGCCTCAAAGGCGCCCTTGTTGCCGGCTTCCATAAGACCGGGACCGCCGCCGGTAATGACGCCGTAGCCAGCTTCCACAAGCAGGCGGGCGATGGTTTCCGTATCGCGGTAGACCTGGGAATCGGGCAGCGCGCGGGCGGAGCCGAAAATGGACACGCAACGGTGGGTACGCCCCAGCGTTTCAAACCCTTCCACCACTTCCGCAATAATTTTGAACAGGCGCCAGGAATCCTGGTTGGTGAGCGTATCCAGCACGTACTCGTTGGAACTCATGAACGTCTCCTTGCAGCAAATAGAAGCGGAACGGCAACGGGCGCGGGCGGGAACGGCGGAAGGCGCCTGCAAGCCTGCCGTCCCGGGCAAACGCGAAGTATACCCGCCTTGCGCCGGGCAGGCAACAGGGAAATGTCGGGAGACCGGTAACGGAAAGGGGGAAAAGGCAGGGGGGAGCGAAAGGGCGGATACCCCCGCTAAAAGGAACTCATGCGCAGGTAGGCCAGGAGAAGCTGCTCTCCCGCGTCCTCGGCCTGCTGGCTTTGCGGCGAAGAGACGTGCACCTCCGTCAGAAGGGACTCGTTCGGAGCCGGAGCCGCCGTGGCGTCAAAAAGGGAGGAAAAGGCAAAGGCGCGCTCCCCTTGCGGGTGTTCACGGGGGGCAAGCAGGTCTTCCAGCAGCAGCAATTCTCCGGCATGCCTGTCCGGCGTGACGATGCCGCGTGCGGAAAAAGCGGCGTGCGGTTCTTCAGCCGGAGCTTCCGGGAGGGCCACGGCATCCCCGGGCAACCCTTCCGGCGACAGAGGGAAGCGTTCCGCAGCCAAAAGAGCCTCTTCCACTCCGGCAAACACGGAGGATTGGGGATTCACTTCCAGCGGCAACAGGAAACTGGCGGCCAGATCCCGGCCGTCAATCACATCCCCGGAAGGCAGGATAAGATGTACACTCCCGCTCAGAACCACGGGGAAAAAGTTGTGCAGTTCGACAGTGCCGCCATCGTCAACGGCCAGAACCAAGGAGTTGCCCTTCACCTCAACGGAGCAAAGGCTCGGATCAAATTCCAGCGTGTACTCGTGGCCGTTGAGCACGTCGACGGAAGCCAAGGTTCCCCCGGCCGGCTTTTTTACCGTCACGTGCGTCATTGCATCTTTATCTGCCATAGATACACACCTCTGCCTGATATGTTACATTTAGCATATAATTCAGCGGCTGCCAAGTGCTTTGCAGATACCGGGCCTATACAGAACACTCGTAAGAGCGTTCATATGATAAACTTTATATATTTCATCCTGCTTCACTGTTTTCCGTGCCCGCGCAAGGTACCGCTGGCAGCTTTTCCGGGCGGGCAGAGGCAAAAGGCTTGCGATCCGCGCCAAGGCGGTACATACTACCAGATTCACGAAACGTGCGTGAAGCGCTTTTCCCTGTTCCCCCTTCACCCTGCGGAGACTCGCTGATGAAAGTGCAGCTTTTGGGTGCAGCCCGGACTGTCACCGGCTCCTGCTACATAATCGAAGCCAATAACGTGCGGTTTGCCATTGACTGCGGCATGCACCAGGGCAACGCGGAAATAGAGCAGCGCAACCTGAATACCGAAGTGTACCGCGCCTCCGGCCTGGACTTTATTCTGCTTACCCACGCCCATATCGATCACAGCGGTCTTTTGCCCCGCATGGCGAAAGAAGGCTTTACCGGCCCCGTATACTGCACCGAGCCCACCCGCGATCTGGTCACCATCATGCTGCTGGACAGCGCCCACATCCAGGAAATGGAAGCGGAATGGGCCAACCGCAAACGCGCCCGCCGGGGCGGGGAGGCCGTGGCCCCCCTGTACACCATGGAAGACGCGGGGATCGTTGCGCGGCAACTGCAAGGGATATCGTACAACACCCTTCTTGAACCCGCGGCCGGGGTCAAGGTCTGGTACCGCGACGCCGGGCACATCCTGGGCTCGTCCTTTCTGGAACTGGAGATAACGGAGGCCGAAGGCGTCACCCGCCTGGTTTTTTCCGGCGACCTCGGCCGGCCCAACGCCCTGCTCGTGGACGACCCCTCCAACCCGGTTCTGCGTGCCGACTATCTTTTTCTGGAATCCACGTACGGCGACCGGAACCATAAAAACGAAGGCTCCAGCCGGGACGAACTGGCCGCGGCCATTGCCCGCAGCTATTCCCACGGGGAAAAGACCATCATCCCCGCCTTTGCCGTGGAGCGCACCCAGGAACTTCTATACACCCTCCACCTGCTGCACAAGGAAGGCAAACTCCCCGGGGGCATTCCCATATACGTGGACAGCCCCCTGGCCATCCGGGCCACGGAGATATTCCGCAGGCATCCGGACTACTTTGACCGGGACGCCCGCATCCTTATGCAAAACGGCGAAGATCCCCTCTCTCTCCCCGGACTGCGGTACACTCTGGACACCAGGGACTCGCAGGCCATCAACACCCAGAAAGGCCCGGCCATCGTCATTTCCGCCAGCGGCATGTGCAATGCCGGACGTATCAAGCACCATCTGCGCCACAACCTGTGGCGGCCGGGAGCCAGCATTGTGTTCGCCGGGTACCAGGCCGTGGGCACGCCGGGGCGTAAAATCGTGGACGGGGCCCAAAGTATTTCCATACTGGGCGAGGAAATCGCCGTGGCCGCGAAGATCTACACCATCGGCGGCTTTTCCGGCCATGCCGGGCAGAGCCAGATTCTGGACTGGGTAAGCCGCTTCGCCCGGCCGGACCTGAACGTGTTTCTGGTGCACGGGGAAGAAAAGGCGCAGAAGATTCTGGCGGGCCTGCTGCGGGAACGCTTCAAGCTCAATGTTACCATCCCCTCCTATCTGGAAGAGCTGATTCTGGCCCCCGGCAAGGAGCTGCTGGTGCAACTTGACGAACGCCTCACGCCCCAAAAGGTCAACTGGGAGGTGCTGCTCGCCGACACCGAAGGCAAGCTGGCCCAGTTGCGCGCCGGACTGACCGGGGACGTGCCCCGCCCCTGGGAAGATCAGGTGGAAATCCGGGCCGAGTTGCTGGAACTCAACAGACGCTTTTTACAGATCATTTCGCAGCTATAGGAACGTACAATGCGCATCATCGCAGGGGAATACAAGGGCCGCGTCCTGAAAACCACCACGGGACCGGGTTTTCGCCCGGCCATGGGCAAAGTGCGCGAGGCCCTTTTTTCCATACTGGAGGCACAAGGAGTCGTCTGGCGGGAAAGCCGGGTGCTCGACCTGTTCGCGGGCAGCGGCAGTCTCGGATTTGAAGCCTTGAGCCGGGGGGCGGCCGAAGTCTGTTTTGTGGAAAGCGCCCCCTATGCCGCGGGCGTTATCGCCAAAAACGCCGCGCTGCTGGGGGTGGAAGAAGGCCGCTGCACCATCCGGCGGGAAGAGGCGCGCAAGGTGCTGGCCCGCCGGCCCGCCCTGCCCTATTCCGTGGTCTTCATCGACCCGCCTTACCAGATGGACGTGCTGGGACATACTCTGAACGCTCTGCTCAAAAACCGCTGGGCAGCCGAAGGCGCCGTCATTAACGCCGAGGTGGAGGCGCGCCTGCCGTTTGCGCCGGAAAAGGCCCACCCGGCCCTTACGCTTCTTGCGGATCGTTCTTACGGACAAACACGGGTGATTTTATGGACAGTTACGCCAATCTAGCCATCTATCCCGGCACCTTCGATCCCCTGACCAACGGCCATGTCAGCCTGATCCGCCGGGGGTGCGAAATTTTCGGGAACGTGGTGGTCGCCGTCGCCAACGACACCCCCAAATCCCCCCTGTTCTCCATTGAAGAACGGGTGAACATGGCTGCCGAAGCCTTCCGGGACAGCCCGCAGGTAACGGTCGAGCCGTTCTCGGGCCTGCTGGTGGATTATGTGGACAGGCGCGGGGCAAAGATTATTCTGCGCGGCCTGCGGGCGGTGTCCGACTTTGAGTACGAGTTCCAACTCGCGCTTATGAACCGCAAAATGAAACGCCATATCCAGACCCTGTTCCTGATGACCGACTACCAGTGGCTGTATATCAGCTCCACCATCGTCAAGGCGGCGGCCCAGCTCGGCGGCGACATCAAGGGACTGGTGCCCGACAACATCTACATGCGCCTGCGGGAAAAGTTCGGCCACCCCTACCCCCTGGCCGGCAAGGAATAGCCCGTGCATGTGCCGGAGCGGGTGGAGTTGCCCCGGTTTTCCGAACACTTTCTGCCCTGCCTCTGCGGCCCTACAGGCGCAGGCAAGACCGCCGCGAGCCTGGCCCTTGCCGCGCGCTTTCCCATAAGCGTGATCAATGCCGACTCGCGCCAGGTGTACCGCGATTTTCCCATCATTACCGCCCAGCCGAGCGCCGCGGAGCAGTCCGCCTGCCCGCACCTGCTGTACGGCTATCTGCCTGCGGAAGCGAAACTGGGGGCGGGGGAATGGGCGAGAGAAGCCGCTGCCGCCATTGCGGCGGAACGCGCCAAGGGGCGGCTGCCCCTGCTGGTGGGGGGGACCGGGCTGTACTTCAAAGCCCTGCTCGCGGGCATTGCGCCCATACCTGAAGTGCCCGCGGAAGTGTCCGCCCGCTGGCAGGCGCGCGTCCTGGCCGAAGGGGCACCCGCCCTGCACGCCCTGCTGGCGGAACACGACCCCGCCTACGCCGCCAAAATTCATCCCAACGACCGCCAGCGCATCACCCGCGCCCTCGAAGTATGGGAAAGCACCGGGCGCTCCTTCAGTTGGTGGCACGCCCGGCCGCTTCCAGGCCCTGCCTACCGCCCCCTGAAGATCGGCATCGGCCTGTCTTTGGCGGACCTGGAACCCCTGCTCCAACAGCGCATAAAGGCCATGCTGGACGCAGGCGCGCTGCAAGAAGCGCGCGCCGCCCTCGCCCGCTGCACGGATCCGGAAGCGCCGGGCTGGTCGGGCATAGGGTGCGCCGAACTGTACCGCCATCTGCGCGGCGAGCTCTCTCTGGACGAATGCCGCGCCCTCTGGCTGAAAAACACCCGCGCCTACGCCAAGCGGCAACTCACCTGGTTCCGGGCGGACAAGGATATCACCTGGTTCAGGCCGGGACAGGCAGCGGATATTGTGGCGTTTGTAGAAGCAGCCCCCGCCGGGACTGACGCCTTCCGGACGAAACCATCCGGCGTTCGCGCACGCCCCCTCTCTTCCGACCCCCGCCAAAGATTCAATCAAAGTCCGTAAACAGCGCCCCTATGTGCACGTTGCCGAGCATGCGCTTGGCGTTCTGCTCGCGCATACGCCAGAAGGCCTGCTGGATGTGGTCCGAGGTGATGCCGTTGCGCATGGCCGTGTAGGCTTCAATGTAGGCCGCGAGGATATCGCAGATCTTGACCGCTTCCCCGTCCTTGGGGTCGCAGTCGTCGCGGTTGTAGCGTTCCTGCAGGGCCGTGAAGTCCACCTTGCGCACCGTGCCTTCCTCCCGCACTGTATCGTCAAATTCCGACTCCGTGCTCAGGCCCAGGTAATAGCCGAGGCGGTCGGTGAGCATCCCGTAGCCGTCGGCCTGCAACGGGTACAGCACCCGGCGCTGTAACTCGTGCTCCTCGTACTGGCGGATAAGCTGCCCCAGGTCTTCAAAAGACTTTTTCACGGGCGAGATAATGTCGCGGGTGAGCAGTTCCGGCAGGTCGTGGAACAAGCCGCAGAAAAAATTGTTCACCCGGCGGGCGCGGCAGACGCCGAGGCTCAGGCTCAGGAAATAGGCGTAGCAGGCCACGATGAACATGTGGCCCATGACCGAGGTTTCCGGCGTGCGCGGGGTCTGCGACCAGCGTTTCTGGAAGCGGAGCTGCCCGCACAGGTTGGCGAAACGGGCCAGGGCGGTAACGTCGGGCAGGGCGGGAAATCCCGGCAAGGGCAAATGCACCTCGCCCACTTTGGCCGGCCCCTCGGGAATATAGCACTGGCTCATGGGCCGCTCGAGCCCGGCGATGAGATCCGGCATGCCCGGCAGATGCCGGTAGGCGGCAAGCTGGTTTTTGAAGTTGCGGTCTATATCCGGCATCTCGTCGTCAAAAGCATCGTTCAAGGGGCGCAGCAGACGGAACTCCCAGGCGCTGGCGTACAGGTGAGCGGCGGCCAGTATCTCCGCAGCAAGACCCTTGGGCTTGGCCTGCATGGTGTTGCGCGAAAAACGCTCCCAGAACTCCTCCCCAAGGGGGCGGACATGGGGCTCCACCTCGGCCACGGCCCATTTGGCAAGATGCTCGTAATGTTCCTGGTTTTCCTTGATGCGGTAGAGAACAGGCGGCTTGATATCGGTGATGACCAGCCGGAACAGGTAGTCGAAAATGCCCCCTTCCACCACTTCCTCTTCAAGGGCCAGGCGGTCTTCCTGGCTCATGCCTTCACTGGAAAGGCGGCAGAGCAGCCAAGCCACGATCATCTTGTGGGCCTGCTTGTCGATTTCAATCAGCTCCATGGGGCGCAGCTTGTCATTCCAGCGCTTCATATACGAGCCGGAAAACACAAACTGCAGCAAGGTCTTGCGAATATTGCCGGACATTATCAGTTCCTTTGCTCTACAACGGGTTGCCCCCCGGAAAACCAGGCCCGCGCCTTTTCCGAGGTGTAGAAATACCACCAGAACACAACGGCCATGGCCATCTGCACTGTAACGACGGTGGTGTAGGCGTCAAGACGGCCAAAATCGCCCTCCCGCATGGCCTCGCCTGCCATGGCGAATATATAGAAGGCAAACTGGATGCCCATCCAGATTCCCAGACCCCAGAAAATGCCGGAAAGCTGCCGCCGGTTCAGGGCCGCTACGGCGCACAGGGGAATGATAATATTGGCCCCGGCGCGGATTACCCAGGGAACAATGACGGGAAAGAGAGCTCCTCCGTCAACAATGTCCCGGTCCATCATGGAGCTCACCCACGAATACAGGGAGACTAGGCTGGGGATGCCGTAATACGCCACCACCACATAGCAAAGGATGCGAAAGATCGCGATTTCCGAAGGCGAAGATGCGGGCAGAAGCCCGTCGCCATCCACCTTCCGGAAGGTACGCCATACGTTGGGAGACTCCGCAAAATACCGCAGCCAGGCGACGCAAAGCACAATGTTGACCAGCGCGTTCCCCAGCAGACGGGGGAAATTCCAGTGTCCCCTGTCCAGGCCGAGCCCCCAGAGTATGTCGCTGTCCATCTTGAGGATAATCAGAACCAGTATGCCCAGAGCCAGAAGCGCGCCGCAGACGAGGGACACTTGCAGCACAAAACGGCACCTGTCCGCAGTCGCCGGGGAGCGCCCATGAATGGCGATGATGCAGCGTACGCACAAGTAAAGCGCCCAGGCGGCCAGCAGCCCGCAGGCCAGCAGCGCGGCCTTTACCTCGCCCGGAATCCCGAAGAACCCCATCTCTGTGACCAGAAGGAACATCACGCCCAGAAGGACGATACCTGCGTACACTGCACCGAAATAGAGCTGCACCAAAAAAAGCTGCACAAATCCGGGCAGCCTGGGCGGCGCAAACGGGCTCGCCTGCTGTATTTCCATAACTCCCCCTACGGTTGGCTGATTTTTATGTAATCTTTGCGCTATGTATGCGACCAGGGAGTAAAAGACAAGCAAGCGCCGTAGTCACATATATCCCGCTCCACTTTCCGGCCCCGGCGGGCCTCACATGTTTGTATGCAAACGGCTCTGGATTTTGCCGCCGACTCCGGGTAAGACATCCCTGCCGCGGGTGGTACCGAACACCCCGGTGTTTCTGAGATGCGGAGCATTCCACCCCTTTTGCAGCGAGGTTTCCCGTGGCCCGTGCCGTGTGCGAACGCATTACCCCCTTTCTTGTCATGGATGTCCTGGAACGCGCCCAGCAGCTTGAGGCCGCCGGGCATTCCGTCATCCACCTGGAAATAGGCCAGCCCGATTTTCCGACCCCGGACTGTATCAAGGAAGCGGCGGTCGCGGCCATCCGCGACGGGCACACGGCCTATACCCACAGCATGGGCATACTGCCCCTGCGCGAGGGCATTGCGGAATACTACGCGCGCCACTATTCCGCGACCGTTTCGCCGGACCAGATTATGGTGACCAACGGCACCTCCCCTGCCATGATGCTGCTCTTTTCCGCCCTGTGCGAGAATGGCGACAGTGTGGTGATGCCTACCCCCACCTATGCCTGTTACGACAGCTTCGTGTCTTTTGCCGGAGCCGTTCCCCTGCGGGTTCCGGCGACGGAAGAGGCGGGCTTCCAGCTTGATCCGGAGGCCGTTGCCAAGGCCCTTACACCGGCTTCACGCGCCATTCTGGTCAATTCCCCCTCCAATCCGGCGGGCTCGATCCTCAGCCGGGAGCATATGCAAAAGCTGGCCGGTCTCGGCCCCATGCTGGTGTCCGATGAGATTTACCACGGCATGGTCTATGAAGGCCGCGCAGTGTCCGCCCTTGAGGTGACGGACCGCTGCTGCGTGCTGGACGGGTTCTCCAAGCGCTACGCCATGACCGGCTGGCGGCTCGGCTGGCTGGTCGCGCCCAAAGCAATGATTCCCACCCTGCAGATACTGCAGCAAAACTTCTTTATCTCGCCCAACAGCATCTCCCAGTGGGCGGGAGTGGCGGCCCTTGAGCATGCCTGGCCCGATGTGGAGCGCATGGCCGCGGAATACGCCCGGCGGCGTCTGCTGCTGATCGACAGGCTGCGCAGCCTGGGTTTTGGGGTCAATTCGTCCCCTGTAGGGGCTTTTTACGTGCTGGCCGACGCCCGCCATCTGCTCAGACCGGGCGAAAAGCCGGACAGCCTGGCCCTGGCCTTCGACATATTGGAGAAAGCCCATGTCGGCCTTGCGCCCGGCATAGACTTCGGTCTTGAGGCGGAAGGCTACCTGCGCTTCAGCTACGCAAGCTCTCTGGAAAATATCGAGGAAGCCATGGAGCGGCTCCGCCGGTATCAGGAAAACCGACTATAGGGCCGTGACGCGATTGCCGGAAAGCGGCCCCAATAGCCAGAACGTCGTCTGCATGCCTTCAGCCGTCTGCTCCGCGGCCGAACTCGCCCGCTCCGGTCTTCTGGCGCCGTTCGCGCGCTGCCAGCGCCGCCGCGTTACCTGCCGAAACACCTTGCCAAGCCTGCGGAAATTCTCTAGAGTGCGGCTCTTGCTTCACCGGCAAGCGGCCACAGGAGACCCGCAGTGCGAGATCGCCGTCATAAGAAGCGGAGAGGTAGCGAAGCTGGCCGTAACGCGCCCGACTCGAAATCGGGTTGTCCCAGAGATGGGGCACGTGGGTTCGAATCCCACCCTCTCCGCCATTTTTTAATAAATTCAAGGGTTTACGCAAAAATGGAGCATCCAAAACGATGCTCCATTTTTGCGTCATTTGCCTTTTTGCTCCATTTATGCTCCACTCAGATTGAAAGGAGGGGGAAAAATGGCAAGCATTCGAAAGCGCGGCGACCTACAATGGGAAGCCAGAATCCGGCGGAAAGGCTGGCCCGTAACCTGCAAAACCTTTACGACAAAAAGTGATGCTGAAAAATGGGCGCGGGACATTGAAACCGAAATGGACAGAGGCATATTCACCTCTCGCGCCGAGGCGGAAAATACCACGCTCAAAGAAGCCATTGAGCGGTTTATCGTTGAATATGTTCCGAGGTACAACAACCCAAAGCTAGAAACGATAAAAGCCAGAGCTGTACAGCGGAGAAAAATAGCTTCCAAATTTATGGCGGCTATTCGCTCCAAGGATATTGCAGATTTTATCCAAGAACGTGAGGCCGAAGGCGTCACGGGCAACACGATAAGGCTCGATTTGGCGCTATTGTCCCGCGTTTTTAACCTTGCCGCTTCTTCATGGGGCATGGAGTCGCTTAGAAACCCTGTCAGCAGGGTTCCCCGCCCTAAAATCAGCAACGGACGCACAAGAAGGCTTGAAGGGGACGAGGAAGAACGCCTATTGGTTGAAAGCCCGGATTCGCTCCGCCCCATCATTTCTTTCGCCATTGAAACAGCCATGAGGCGCGGCGAAATCGCTTCCCTAAAGTGGCAGAATGTAGACCTTGACCGCAGAACCGCCTATTTGCCCAAAACAAAAAATAACGAGGAACGGACTGTCCCTCTCTCCCCCGCCGCTGTCGAAATACTGAAAAAGCTCGATAGAGGCGAAGAGTCTTGCCTCTTCAAATTGTCCGATGTCTCAATCACACAGGCATTCATAAAAACATGCCAAAAAGCGGGCATTGACGGGCTGACGTTTCACGACTTGCGGCATGAGGGAACATCCCGGCTTTTCGAGCACACCGACCTCGACATCATGGAAATCAAATCTATCACCGGGCATAAGACACTACAGATGCTTGCCCGGTATAGCCATTTGAGGACATATAAGCTTGTTGATAGGCTAGCAGGGGCTAAGCGCGGGGAAGCGACTTCATGAGAAGCTCTCCTTTTTCAACAAAAAATTTCTAGTCCATTGACCCAAGGGTGTCTACAGCGCATATTATTCTTATATCAAACTCTCCACGCCAGCCTGTAGGTGAGTACTTCATAACGGTATCGCCTTCAGTAAAGAGTGCTTTAAATTTTTCAAGGCTATCGCATTCAAGCATTTTTAATAAAATATCACATTTTTTCTTTGATTGAGCCCGAGCAAATAATTCAAATGGTCCATTGTAGTGGTCTGCAAACACCAATGTAATGGGACGCCATAGGCTGTAACCGTCTGACGCTATTCTACTATGCAAAAATAAGAACAAATCAGCCTGCATAATATCGTTGAACTTTATATCCATGCGGGATTTCACACCATCGGCGATCATATCCGCTCTTAAAGACAACCTCCCCAGAGAAAGCCTTGAATTTCTATGCTCCAAAGATGTCATTCTCATCATAAAAAAAGCATACGAAGTTAATTCTTTTTTAAACCTCATACGGCAATAATAATGTGACAAAATATCTTTGAGAATTACATCTTTATTATATTTCAAAGAATAGCTAATTGCATATAAAAAGATCTCATGCAAAATGAATTTGAAATGGTCTGACTTTATTTCACTCCATTGCGTCATATCTTCAGGCCATTGAGTATAATCAACAATATTTTCAAAGAAATCGTGGATAATTTCTCCAAATTCGGAAGAATTATATTCTTTTATAATTGCAGAAATTACATCAAAACATTCATTTTTAATTCCTTGCATTGCATCAATTTTACTAACAATGATATCATCAAAATCGTTTTCAACAGTCAAATTATTTAATCTAAGCTCATTAAGTTGCTGCACAAAAGCTTCAAAATACTCCCTACATCTGTTTGGTGCATAAGGCTTATTTTCTTTTATGGCAGCAATAGCGCTAGTTTTATATGTGGAGAGTCCAGTAATAATGTTTGTATCAGCAGTTATATATGCAGGTACTTTTCCAAGTTTAGGCTTTTTATGCAGAGGCTTACCGTAAATTGTTCTTACGAGTTGTTCAAATGACTCTGCAAAATTTTCATCTGTTGACATATCAATATAATATCTACCTTTAATGTATATAGGCAGAAATGCATTTCCGTGTTCATCTTTTTCCATTACAATAGGAATATACCTTTGCTCTTTGCTAGTAACATCCTCCTGTCCGTAAACTTCAGGCGTAATAATTAAGGTTTCTTTTCCAACACCTCCTGAGCGGTTATCTGCCTTTCTTGCGTACTCAGAATCAGAAAATATGAGGACGTGCGTTACTGATTTATCTGAAACGCATTTTTCCATATAAGCATGCGTGTCTACTCCCTCTAATAAATCCCACTTATCGAGCAGAACGTCTATATGGGCATCCATAAGACGCTCAGCGATTGCAATTATCCGATTCTGATATTCTTGGCTTGTCCAGCTATATGAGCAAAAAACTTTTGGCTGTATTTGAGCGTTTTCAGGCATGGCTTCCTCATTTATTTAACAATATCTGATTACTATTCCTTACCTACACTTTGCGCCTTTCTTTTGGCAATACAAGAGGCGGTAGAGCAAATGTGGACTCACTCCACATTTTGCAAAGCCAAAATGTCCGTTCGCCTTTCTTCGAAAGGAGAAAGCCCGGTCTGGTTGCGTAGATGATTCCTCATTTTGGCGCATCAGCCCGACAAAGGCAACCAGTAGGAAAAGGAAAAAGGATGCCAGCCTACGCCGTACTACGCATCAAAAAATTGAAGTCTTGGGGCGATATTGCCGGTTCAGACGCCCATAACTTCAGAGAGCGTGAAACGCCCAATGCGGACGCTGAACGCACCCCGGATAACGCCACCTTTGCCGGCGATGCCGCGCAGAATTCCGTGGAGGCCGTCAAAGCCGCCATTGGTGAGCAAAATATCCGCAAGAACGCCGTGCTGGCTGTGGAAATGCTCTTGAGCGCCAGCCCGGAATATTTCCGCCCCGGTGAAGAAGGCAAAGCGGGCAGCTATGACCCGGCCCGCGCCTGGGAGTGGGCCGAGGCTTCCGCCCAATGGTTGCGTGAACGCTATGGCGACAGAGTCATTAAGGCCGTGATGCACCTGGACGAAGCCACCCCGCACATGCACGCCGTTCTTGTTCCCCTGGATGACAAAGGCAAGCTCAATTGCCGCGCTATGTTCGGCGGCAGTCGCCACACTCTGACCGAGCTACAGACCGATTACGCCAAGGCCGTTGAAAAACTCGGCATAGAGCGTGGTTTACGGGGTAGCCGGGCCAAGCATCAGGATGTTGCCAAGTTTTACGCTGTCACTCAGACGAAAGATCATCCTGACGTTCCACGCGCAAAGTCCATTGATATTCCGCCGTTGCCGGGAAAGATGGAGCGCCTTTCGGATAAAGTCATAACCCGTTTCGCCCAAGAAGTAGCCGCATCCGCCATCAACGCCCAACAACGCAAAGCGCTGCCCACCCTGCAAATGTTGACCGGAGAGAATACTTTGCTCAAAAAGCAGACCGAAGAGCTACGCCGCAGCAATGCAGCGCTGAGCCATGAGCGCGACCGCTTGCGGCGCGAGGCCGACCACTTGCGTGGTCTGAATCTGCCGGATGTTCTGACGAAGCTTTATGGAGCGCGGGAGGCCCAGGGCAGCAAAAGCACCTACAAAACCCGCAAATTCGAACTGCCGGATGGAACCAAAATCGCCACTACCGATGACTTGTGGCACGACAACACCAACAACGTAGGCAAAAAAGGGGCGATAAATCTCGTAATGCACCTTTCCGGCTACGGACAGGAGCAATACAAACAGGCTGTGCGCGATTTAGCTGAAGCTTTCGGCACGGACGGAGCCAGCCGGGCGGTAAGCCGTCATATCAGCGACACTGTGCCGCAACAGGCCGCGCAGATTACCGTGCAAGCCGTCAAGGAGCCTGTGCAAATGCCTCGTCCTTGCCCGGAAACGTGGCGCCGCGTCCGTGATTACCTAACCAACGAGCGGAAATTGCCCGCACAGCTTATAGACGATGCCAACGCCAGAGGGCTTGTCTACAGTGACCAGCGCGGCAATTGCGTGTTCCCATGCGACCAGGAAAGCGGGGCGTTCGTGCGAGGAACCGGCCCGCAGTCTTTCAAGCGGACTTTGGGGCAAGGGCATTTGCCGTATCACCTGAAAGGTTCCGACAACAAAGTTATTGTGGCTGAAAGCGCCATTGACGCCCTGACACTGAAAGTCATGTATCCGGCAAGCTCCGTCATAGCCACAGGCGGAAATATGCCCTTGGAGCGCCTCAAGCCGTACCTTGCGGGAAAAGAGATCTACCTTGCCCACGACAAAGACAAGGCAGGAGAAGCCCAGGCCGCCCGCCTGCGGGAAATCTGCCCGGATGCAAAACGCCTTGCACCGCCCCAAAGCAAAGATTGGAATGAGCATTTACAGAAAGCTTCGCAACGGGATATTCAGCCCGCCCGCCCGATGCAAGTGGATATGGAGCGCTGAACCGCTTCTATAGCCTATCTTCAGGCACCTGCGGTATGTCGGCCTCTATGAGCCCGATGAATTCCGCCGCCGTCATGCCCAGTGCTTCTGAAATCAGTACCAACGATGCCAGTGAAGGGTGATTTTTCTGCCGTTCCAACAGTGAGATCGCGGAGCGGTCCATGCCACACATAGCCGCAAGCTGTTCTTGTGACAGTCCTGCTTTTGTGCGTAATTTCCGCAGCAAAGGACCAAAAAGTGAAGGAATGGCAGATACATCTCGCATCTTGACAAAATAGTACAGTAGCTTGTATCAGTCTGCGGAAAGTTCTCTCGCGTAAACTTCTCTCGAAAACAGGAGTCATGATGAAACTCACCAAGTTTTTTGCTCTCTGCCTTATTGCGGGCGCATTATTCAGCATAACCGCATGTAATTAAAAAAAAGAAGAAACCCGCACTGTTGACTGGTATATGTCCCCGGAAAACAAGGATGCTCTGGAGGCCAAACTTGCGGAGTGCCGGAACAACCCCGGCGAGTTGAAAGATACCCCGAACTGCGAGAATGCGGCTTTGGCGCGGCATAAACTCTTTGCCCGGAAACCGCCCACCATCAACATTCGGTAGACTTTTCTTCCTACAGGCTGCTTTTGGGCTGTAAATGAGCACCCCCACACCGTTCATTGAAAAATATGGCTATCCTACTGATTTTGAATGCTAAAGAGTGTCGGCAACTTTGCCGACAACCGCCGACACTCTTTAGCTTCATGGCAGAGGCGGTGTAAAAACTTGCGGCTCCTGAAGCAGCTCGAGGAGATATTCCGCTTCACGGCGACTGATGTTTCTGAAATTCCGGTAAACTTCCCGCACTGTGGGGAGTTTACCGTGTCTTTTTATCCAGTTTTCAATCTGACTGAGCTTTTTGTGCGTCTCACTTGAAAGCGTCATGCGAAAAGTCTGGGCCATGTCCGAGAGAATACGCTCAATGATTCTTTCAGCATAAAGATATCCCTCTTTGCATATCGCCTGCTCACGCCCCTTGCCTAAAAAAATGTGATATAAAACGGCATAGCGGTGAAATGACCACATGATTCGCAAAAGGAAAGAATCCGGTACATCTTTTGAAAACTTTGCAACAAGCCGCTTGTAAATTTCATCAAAATTTTTGGCAGTCTTTGAATTCACCAAATATTCCCTATGGATTATTGACTGCATGAGCTTTTTCCATTCCTTTTTCGTTTTTGCAAGATTAATTTTCATGATGGAATGCCTCCGGGAGTCAACGTCAAAGGATTCACAGAGAATAATTGCCTGGCGTTGCATTTCACCGCTCACCATGTCTTCCGGGCGAACCTCTTCAAGAAAGACCTCGGCCACGGAGATACCAAAGAGGCTGATGGCCGGATTCTCCACCTCCAATTTGCCGCTTTTTGTTGTCCGCAGCACTTTTGCGCCATCATAAATCTGAATGAAGTAATTTTTCAGTTCTTCCAGCGGCCCACCGTCCCGCATCTTTTTGCGAAACTGACCGACCTCTTCAATGACGCACAGGCGGCGATTCATGCTCGGAGATTCGCCGCTCCCCGCGAATTCCTGCATGAAAGCCGCCGGGCCAGATATGCCGGAAAGTTCCCACAGCAGTTCACGGCATCCGGCATCCGCCACAGTATCCGCAATACTGGACAGCGTGAGAGATTTCAGAGAACCCGACCCCGCCAACAACATGGCCCAAATGAAAATTTCCAGTGTTTTTTTTACCCCGGAAATCCTGATTCTGACTTCCTTCTGCAAAAGAATGGCGGATAACATCTCCAAAGTAATAAAGAGCGGAAGTTCAAGCGGAGCGTGGGTTTTAAGATCGAACTCTTTGACCGTCATTTCCAGCAGTGACCCAGGCGGGCAATACTGATACCCGCCCCAGGCGCTACGTTCCGGCACGGCGAGCAAATACCGGGCAAGGCGGGCCGCTTCAGAAGTTCCGGTGAGAAAGGCAAGCTCCTGTTCGGCCCGACCACTGACGTTTTTCTTTTTGGGGGGCATATGCACCTTCCGCTATTCCTGAATGCTGGCATCGGAAATCAGCGAACACACTTCAGAAAAGAGATACCTGACGGCCCCGGAGGATAGTTTCAGATATAGCGAGTCCCGGCCCAGATAACGCCGCTGTTGAATCGTCCGGCGTTTCCATCCGGTCAGCCGCGAAAATTCCTTCTCGTCTATCAGCCTGTCGCCATTTTCCAGCAGCAGCCTAACGGTTTCAGAGCTTTTGCCACGTCGAATCAGAATTTCCCTATTCATGGGCGATTTCCTTGCTTTTCCGCAGGGCTTCGCGCTTGGTGGGTCTGCCGATTTTCTTTCGTGGGGCAACCGTCAGCAATGCCGACTCCGGCTTGGCCTCTTGCAGCCGTTGGCAAGCTTTAATTTTGTCGTCAATAAAAGCGTCCACCACAGCCACGGGCCACGCCAAGCGCCTACCGAGTTTGACCGGCGCGGGTACGGAGTCAAACCGTTTTCTGGCTAAGTGCGCTTGAATAGATGCCACTGAAATTCCTAAAATTTCTGATAATTCAGTGATGAAATAGAATTTTTTCTGCATAGCTCCCTCTGAAATTGAATGGTTCACAGCCGTTTTTCCGCACAACACATGGCGCGTACTCATTCAATTTCAAAATCTTGCGAAGGTTGCCGCACAGATTTTTCACCACTTGGTTCTTCATGCGCTTTTTTCTCAAAAAGCAATGCCATACCGCCCGCCTCGCCTGAGGCTTTCTGGCTTATTGAAAAAAATGGCTCAACTTTCTGTTTGATAAGGCATGACACAAAAAAGGATAAAGCACCGATGATTTCATCATATTCTTTATGCGTCTTGATATGGTCTAATAATTCCTTATCAAAGACTACTGTTGATGCTTTAAAAATATGTCTCGTACTCCAAAATGAATATAGCGTAAAAATAATCCCAAATGCTTCAGCAGATACGTTGAACGAATAGTGTGGAAATTCGATATGAAGCTTTCCTTTGTAAGTCATCACAGGAAATATAAATCCACAGCTTTCAGTTAATTTTCGTACAGATAAAGGCAATGAATCAGTTCCGGCAAGTGTTCTCATCATCGAGCAAGTTGTCATGAAGTAGATCTCAAGATTGAAACCTTCACCACCGCATATTTTTGCGAACTCCGGATTATGTAAAGGGTCGCCAAGAATTTGCGTGAAATCCCATACAGTTTTGCCTTGTGGTTGCTGCGCTTTGGATTGTTCTTCCGTGAAAAACGGGGTATCATTCTGAAACATTTTGAATACTCCTGCACAAAGGTTGCTATGCATGGGTTCCGCTTCTCCGTCAGAAATCGGCAACGCCACTCACGGGCATACCAAACCCCGTGTACTTTCCACCGCACAGGAATTTAACCACTTGAAAAAAGAGCGAGTGGAAGCGCTGGAAACTCTCCTGCCACCTGAGCATGTTCCCCTGTATGATATCCTGCACGGACAACACCCCCGCGATATGGCCCGCGAAATAGCGAAAACCTTTGAGAGGTTTTATCCTGTTGTTCCAGGTATCCAGCTTCGGGTGCTCAACCACCTTTATCCAGAGCACTACAAAAAACAGCCCACCTCCTTCGCCGAATTGAACCGGCGTCTGGCGAGCCTGGAAAACCAATTCCACGAAGACAGCCCATGTCTTGAACTAGTTGAAAGTTTACGGGAAATTTTCAAAGTACTAAGCAAGCCCAAACGCTATGACCTCGACAAGCGCGTCAGCAAAAACGGCGAAGACGCTACGTTCAGCGCCAAAAGGATAGAACAGCAAGGGCATGAATGTCGCCATTGCTGGCGTAGGGTATACCGCTACCCCTCGCAAAATGGCCCGTTTCTCTGCGAGGCCCACAGCTATAAAAGCACGGACAAAGAATACCGCCAGCGGGAGCGGATGTTCCCGAAGTTCAAAGAGCTATGGCAGGGATGGCAAACTGGCGGTAATTACTTATTTCGGGAAATGAAAAATCATGCGGGGAATCAGGTTACGGGCGAACAATACGCCTTGGCGTTGTGCTTTGCGCTGCCTCATGTGCGGGAGTATCTTCTCGCCAACTTGCCGGATGAATTCAGGAATGGCGACAAGGCAAAACTCAAGGAATTGGATGAATTCCTCAACCAACCGGAGGAAAGCCCGTTTTGGTCGCTCCCCTTTGAGCAGCATGAAGAATACATGCGCACCCATCAAGCCCCAGGCGCGGGCCTGATTCGCGCTATTGTTGACGTTCTCGACCCGCCGCCTTCAAATCCAGACACCAATCTTGCCAAAGCCAGAGAGCTTTTTGTCGAGCGCCTCACCTGGAATTTTGCCGAATACATCGATTATCTGTATCAGGCTGAGGCGTGGATGGAGGCGGAAGAGCTTTCGCGGCATGGCGGAAAGCGAGAAAAAACTTAACGGATATACATAGTCAAATATGAACTCATTTTATCAAATGACTGTGGGGTGTTATGGCAAAATTTTCCCAAGAAGCAAATTTAATACTCCAAAGTGCATGTGCATCTGTTCTAATGTTCGAGCTAAATAGAGATAACAGGCTGCTAGAAAGTGACTTCTTTAATGATCTAGAATTCTTAACACCAGAAGTGAAAGATATTATTGTAAATCAGATTGGAATTGGCAATCAAGGCACGTTCTTAATGGTAATATATGCACTTCTTGTTGTGCCAAAAGAGTTATTACAAAATCAATACGCATCAGAATTTAATGGAATTGATGCATACATCGCTAAAATTGTGAAGACAAGCCAAACAAATTATAAATCAGATGTACCAACAATTCGATATATAAACCATATGCGTAATGCTATCGCACACGCCAAAATAAAAATTTTAGAGGAACCAGAAAGGTCAGTTATCTTTAGTGACGACTCCCCCAGGAACGAACATTGTGAATTCGAACTTCCACAGTCAGAGTTAATCCCCTTAATGAATAAGCTTCTTAAAATTCATGGCAAATACATAAAAACACTGCCCCGATAAGTTTGGTGATTTAAAAATTGGAACAAAATTTTTGCTCCAATTTTGCTCCACTGCCATTGGCAAACATCGAACTTTTTCCAATATTCGTTGATATTCAATCTATTGATATTTAAGGCATATTCTTGATAACACATGGACAATATTGAACTATAGATGCGCCTCGAAATCGGGTTA
>JAVBTB010000008.1:0-43220 GCA_031556355.1 Desulfovibrio sp.
AAAAATATCCGCAAGATGTGATTGAGTATATCGTCCTGTTTGATACGCTTCCAATGCACGCTGACGAAGTTCTGGTGTGATTTTTCTCATGTGCACATTCTAGACTATATTTAGAGAAAGTTCAATTTTAAAATGCTCTAACAAGGTCAAACTCACAACGAAGCCCGACGCCATCGCGGCGGCAGGCTCATGCTGCCCTTCCACCTGACGTACAAAAAAGCATCGCCGCAACCGTCTTCACGACGATTCCAGCGATGCCGTCTTTCTCTCCGTTCAGGCAGTGCGGAGAAAAGGCCTACTTCTTGCTCTTGTCCAGGAACGCCTGCATGCAGCGCTTCTGGTCGTCCGAAGCGAAGCACACGCCAAAGGCCTGGGCTTCCAGTTCAAGACCGCCGGACAGGGGCGCTTCAACGCCGCGCAGGGCGCAAAGCTTGCTTTGGCGCACGGCAAGCTTCGGCAGCTTCGCCATCTTGGTGGCCATTGCCATCACCTTGTCCATCAGTTCTTCAGCCGGGAAGACCATGTCCACCAGGCCCCAGTCAAGGGCGGTCTTGGCGTCGATGATCTCTCCCGAATACAGCAGATAACGCGCGCGGCCTTGGCCGATAAGGCGGGTCAGACGCTGGGTGCCGCCAAAGCCGGCGGTGACGCCCAGGCCCGTCTCGGGCTGGCCCAGTTTGGCCTTTTCAGAAGCGATGCGGAAGTCGCAGGCAATGGAAAGCTCGTTGCCGCCGCCCAGGGCAAAGCCGTTGACCGCCGCGATAACCGGCTGAGGCATATTCTCCAGCATGGTGAACACGCTCTGGCCCAGACGGCCCCAGTCGGCCGCCTGCACGGAATCCATGGGCTGCATGTAGCCGATGTCGGCCCCGGCCACGAAGGAACGATCTCCTTCGCCAGTGACAACAATCACGTTCACGGAATCGTCTTTGGCAAGCTTGGGCAAGCAATCCAGCAGGTCGTTCATCACGTCCGCGTTGAGTGCGTTGAGAGCTTTGGGCCGGTTAATCTTCAGCAGGGCGACGCCGTCTTTTTTTTCCAGTAAAAGCGTGTTCCACATAGTATTGCTCCTTCAGAAAAAGGTTGCTGATGCCGGCCCTTGCCCTCCCGAACCGGGAGGGCGGGCCAAACCGAACACGAAACAAACCGCATCAGGAAAGGATGCTTCTCGCTATGACCGTGCGCTGAATTTCGCTTGTACCTTCGTAAATTTCTGTAATCTTGGCGTCGCGCATCATGCGCTCAACCGGGTAGGATTTGGTGTAGCCGATACCACCGTGGATCTGCACCGATTTTGTGGTGACCCACATGGCTGTTTCAGCCGCGAACACCTTGGCCATGGCGCCTTCCATGCCGAAGGGCTTGTGGGCTTCCTTCAGATTGGCGGCGTTGTAGACCAGACCGCGGGCGGCTTCAATCCGGATCGCCATGTCGGCCAGCATCCACTGGATGCCCTGGTTGGCCGCGATGGGCTTGCCGAACTGCACACGCTCTTTTGCATAGGTAAGGGCCGCTTCGTACGCGCCCTGGGCGATGCCCAGAGCCTGAGCCCCGATGCTGATACGGCCGCCGTCCAGGGTCTTCATGGCTACTTTGAAGCCTTCGCCTTCGTTGCCAATCAGGTTTTCCACCGGAACTTCGCAGTTCTTAAGCAGAATTTCCGTGGTGGAAGAGGCGCAGATGCCCATTTTGTCCTCAAGCTGGCCCACTACAAAGCCGGGGAAGTCCTTTTCCACGATAAAGGCGGACATGCCTTTTACGCCCTTGGACTTGTCGGTCATGGCCACGACGATGAAGGTGTCCGCATACGCGCCGTTGGTGATGAATATCTTCTGGCCATTGATGATGTACTTGTCGCCCTTGCGCTCCGCCACGGTGGTCTGGGCCGCGGCGTCCGAACCGGCGCCCGGTTCGGTGAGGCAGAACGCGCCGATCTTCCGGCCGGAGGCCAGATCCGGCACGTATTTCTTTTTCTGGGCTTCCGTCCCCATGCTGTAGATGGGGTAGGTGCACACGGACATGTGCACGGAGAGAATAACGCCGTGGGAGGCGCATACGCGGGCCAGCTCTTCCACGGCTATGGCGTAAGACAGGGTATCGCCCGCCGAGCCTTCCAGCTCTTCAGGGATGGTCATGCCCATAAGGCCGATTTCGCCCATGCGCTTCACTGTGGCCAGGGGATAGGCGTGGGTTTTGTCGATTTCAGCGGCA
The DNA here is from genome assembly GCA_031556355.1 of Desulfovibrio sp. GTDB lineage: Bacteria > Desulfobacterota > Desulfovibrionia > Desulfovibrionales > Desulfovibrionaceae > Frigididesulfovibrio. The sequence continues at coordinate 2,212 of JAVBTB010000008.1, forward strand.
ATGGGTTTTACCTCACTTTCCGCGAACTCACGTACCATATTTTTAATAAGTGTTTGATCTTCTGTGAGAATAAAGCTCATACATGCTCCTTATTTCCGGCCGGCCACGGTCCCGGGCGGGCCTGGGGAAGTTGCCTCGTCCTGCCCTGGGGCAAGACGGGTTACGATTACAGGGGCTTAGTACGTGTAGAAGCCGCGGCCGCACTTTTTACCGACCCAGCCGGCCTTCACATACTGGCGCAGCAGCGGGCAGGGGCGGTACTTGGAGTCCGCATAGCCGTTGTACATGATTTCCAGAATGGAAAGCACCGTGTCCAGGCCGATAAGGTCGGCGAGAGCCAGGGGGCCCATGGGATGGTTCATGCCCAGCTTCATGACGGTGTCGATGCCTTCGGGGGTGGCGATGCCTTCATACACGCAGAAGATGGCTTCGTTGATCATCACCTGCAGCACGCGGTTGGACACAAAGCCCGGCACGTCGCGCACTTCGACCGGCGTTTTGCCGATTTTCAGGGTCAGATCTTCAATCACTTTGTACACTTCATCGGAGGTGGCGATACCGCGGATGATTTCCACAAGCTTCATCACCGGCACCGGGTTCATGAAGTGCATGCCGATAACCTTGTCGGCCCGCTTGGTGGCGGCGGCAATTTCCGTAATGGGCAGAGAGGAGGTGTTGGAGGCCAGGATGGTCTCCGGGGGGCAAATGCTGTCCAGTTCGCCGAACACTTTGGCCTTCACCTGCATGTTCTCAACAATGGCTTCCACCACAAGATCGCAGCCGGCCGCATCGGCAAGGTTCGTGGCGGGGGAGATCAGCTTCAAAGTGGCGTCTTTCGCCGCCGCATCCATTTTGCCCTTCTCGACGGCGCGGTCCAGGTTTTTGGTGATGCCGGCAATGCCCTTTGTAATGAACTTCTCATCAACGTCGTTGAGGAGGGTGGGAATCCCAGCCTGGGCCATGACCTGCGCAATACCGCTTCCCATCTGTCCCGCACCGATGACCATTACCTTCTTAACGCTCATGTTGCCTCCTCATGTGGTTCTGTTACTGCTCCGCCAGGGAGCGGATCCATCAGGCCATGTTGGCCGACTTCGACGCAAACGCCATGTACCCCGCAACAACACGGTCCGAAGCCGCGTTATTGCGGAATACGACAGTTCCGGCTCAGCGAAAAAGCGCCCAGCGCTTTCGCCGCCGTCCCGCGAACGCCCGTGCCGAACCGTCTCCGCCGGGCACGGCGGACTTTCCGGCATAAGGGGCCGCGCAAAATGACATTAATCCACCTTGATCAGCAGAGCGTCGCCCTGGGCCGCGCCGCTGCAGATGCAGGCGATGCCGTAGCCGCCGCCGCGGGCGCGCAGGGCATACGCCAGGTGCATCACGATACGCGCGCCGCTGCTGCCGATGGGGTGGCCGTAGGCCACGGCCCCGCCGTCCACGTTGACGATCTCGGGGTTCCAGCCGGTGATCTTGCCGCTGGTGAGGGCAACGGCGGCAAAGGCTTCGTTGACTTCGATCAGGTTGATCTGATCAAGGCTCATGTTGGTCTGCTTGAGCAGCTTCAGGGCGGCAAGGCCGGGCACCGTGGCGATGTAGGGAGCCGGCTGCGAAACTTCCGCATAGCCGATAATGGTAGCCAGGGGCTTGAGGCCCAGTTTGGCGGCTTTTTCCTCAGAGGTGACCATGACTGCCGCGGCGCCGTCGTTGACGCCGGGGGCGTTGCCGGCGGTAACCGAGCCGTCCTTGGTGAATACGGGCTTCAGCTTCGCCAGGGCCTCCAGGGTGGTGTCGCCGCGCGGGCCTTCGTCGGTATCAACGACAAAAGGCTTCTTGCCGGGCACTTCCACCGCAAAGGTCTCCTCTTTCAGCCGGCCGGCCTCAATGGCTTTCGCGGCATACAGCTGGCTGCGCAGCGCCCATTCGTCCTGGGCTTCGCGGCTGATGCCGTATTCTTTCGCCACGTCGGAGCCGTGCACGGCCATGTGCTTGTCGAAGAAGCCGCACCAGAGGCCGTCGTGCACCATGAGGTCCACGCAGGGCTGGTTCATCATCTTCGCGCCCCAGCGCATGCCGGGCAGGAAGTAGGGGGCGTTGGTCATGCTTTCCATGCCGCCGGCGATGATCACTTCATCCAGGCCGGAACGGATGCGCAGATCCGCCAGGGAGATGGCGATAATGCCGGACGAGCACACCTTGTTCACGGTGATGGAGGGCGTATCCCAGGGAAGGCCGGCCTTGTGCGTGGCCTGACGGGAGGGGATCTGCCCGCAGCCGCCCTGCAGTACATGCCCCATGTACACATAGTCAATTTTGTCAGGAGCCAGCCCGCTTCGTTTGACGGTTTCGGCTATGGCCAAGCCGCCGAGATCTGTCGCGGAAAAGGACTTAAGGCCTCCCCCGAGTTTGCCGTAGGGGGTTCGCGCCGCGCTTACGATGACACTTTTGGGCATACCATTCTCCTCGCTGTTCGTACGGTTGATAATGGATCAGATCTTGAGTCCCATGGGTTCAGTACGGAAAATGCGCTCATCCATAAGCTTAAGATCAGGAGAAACAACAGGAGTGAAAAGCATCTGGTCCAGAACATCGCGCTGCAGGTCAATGCCGGGCGCTATCTCGACAAGCACCATGCCTTCCTTGCTCAGCCTGAAGACCGCCCGCTCGGTGACGTACAGCACGTTCTGGCCGGTAGAGGCGGCGTACTTGCCGCTGTAAGTTATCTGCGCCACATGATCCACGAACTTCTTGTTCTTGCCTTCCTGCACGATGGTGAGCTTGCCGTCGCCGGAAGCGACTTTAAGCCCGCCCGCGGTGAAAGAGCCGCAGTAGATCATCTTTTTGGCGTTCTGCGAAATGTTGATGAATCCGCCGGGACCGACCACGCGGCCGCCGAACTTGCTCACATTGAGGTTGCCGTGCTTGTCCACTTCGGCCAGGCCCAGATAGCCGATGTCAATGCCGCCGCCGTCGTAGAAATCAAGTTGCGTGTTGGAGGCGATAAGGACTTCGGGATTGATGGCGCTGCCGAAGGACAGGCCGCCGGCGGGGCGGCCGCCGAAGGGACCGGATTCCACGCACAAGGTGAACCGGCCATCCAGGCCTTCTTCAGCGACGATCTGGCTTACGCACTCGGGCACGCCCACGCCCAGGTTGACCACGGTGTCCGCTGCCAGTTCCAGAGCGGCGCGGCGGGCCACGATTTTACGGTCGCCCATTTCCATGGGGGTGAGGGCGCCCAGCGGAATACGTGTTTCGCCGGAGAGGCTGGGGTCATATTCCACGGCAAAGGTCTGGGGATGATTGCCCGGCGCGGCCTGGACCACATAATCCACCATGACGCCCGGCACGCGCACGTCTTTTGGATGCAGGGTGCCGGCTTCCGCAATGCGCTCCACCTGAGCAACAACAATGCCGCCGGAGTTACGGGCGGCTTCGGCAAAGGTCAGCTGGTCCATGATCACCGCTTCCTTTTCAAGGGTAATGTTGCCCTTGGTATCGGCGGTGGTGCCCCGGATAAAGGCCACATCGATGTTGAGGGTGCGGAAGAACAAATATTCCTTGCCGTCAATGACCATCACCTCGCCGAGATCCGACTTGGTGCGCTCATTGGCGCGCCCGCCTTCCACACGGGGGTCGATGAAGGTGCCGAGGCCCACGTGGGTCAATATGCCGGGATACCCGCCGGCCCTGGCGCGGATCATGTGCAGCTGCACGCCGAGCGGCAGAAGGTTGCATTCGATTTTGTTGGCGAACACAAGTTCCGCAATCATGGGGGCGAAACCCATATGGGATGTGATGATCCGTTTGACCATCCCTTCCTGGGCGAGGTGGTTCACGCCCCGGTCTTTTTTGTCGCCGGTGGTGGCCGGAACCATAAGCGTGAGATCCCTCGGGTGTCCTGTTTCCCGAAACCGCTCTCCCAAGCCCTTAAGGAGTTCCTCCGTACAGCCGACGCCCACGAATCCGCTGATACCCACTGTCATGCCGTCTTTTATAAGCGCGGCAACCTCGCGGCTGGATACTACTTTCATCGTCCATTCTCCCAGTGTTATACATGTGGGGTACGCTTCCCCACACGGTCGTCCTGCATACGCGATGGGAGGAAAACCGGGGAGAAGTTCGGCCAACGCCATGACCAGCTGTAAAACGGCGACCCGAGCCCTGCTGGAGACAAGTGACTCTGATGTGAAACACGCAATAACCAGACGGAACAGCCCAAGTGCCGCTATAAAGGCGCGTTTGCGGAAGGCCCTTCCGGGTTTTGAGGAAGGGTGTATCTTATGTGTTCCCGATAATTCAGATGTTGTCAAATGCAGTTTGGCATGAAAGCGTTTAACATTTTTCTTTTTTATCTATTCTTTCTTTGCAGTCTCACTTTTGAGACGGTCATGATATAAGGAAAATATGCATTCAGCATATGCGTTTTAAAAATTACATGCCATGCTTTATTGTGTATTCTATGTGGGGAGTGTGGGCACTACTGCTGCAGGAATGGCTGAGCCCGGCTACGCACCCCGGCGGCTGGGCAGGGCGCCGCTACAACACATTAAGGTCCATACGCGTGTTTTCTGCGGGGATCCATTTGCGGCAATAAGAGAGGAACTGGTCCATGGTAATGGAGTGGTACTTTTTGGAGTGGTAGCACAGGGAGAACGTGCGGGGGAAGGCGCGTTCCAGTTGAATGATGGCAAAATGCCTGCTGAAGGAGGGCAACTCGGCAATCAGGCGCGAGGCAAAGGTTATGCCGAGTCCTTGGCCCACCATGGCCAGAATCGCTTCGGGCGAACTGAGGGTAAGGGCCACGGAGTAGGGGGAAATCAACGGGGCGAGATTATATTCAAAATACTCCCGGGTTCCGGATGCGGGCTCGCGCAGAATCCAGCGCTGCCCCCGCAGAACATCCAGGGAATGCCGGATGCCTGTGGCCAGCGGATGTCCCCGCTGGGCTATCACAACCATCTCATCGGCAAGCCACTGTTCGAAAATAAGGTCGGGATGGTGTTCTTCTCCTTCGAGAAGGGCCGCATCCAGGGCAAACGAGGCCACGAGATCACACACTCGTTTGCTGTTTGCGATGTGCGCTTCGGGCAGCCAGAGGCTTGCATTTTCAAAATCCCCCAACAGTCTGGGCAGGATAAAACTGCCTATGGTCTTGCTTGCGCCTATTTGCAGGAAGTGATCCGTGGTCTGCTCGGAGAACATGAGGGCTATGCCCCGGCTTCTGTGCAGCAGTTCGTCCGCGAGGGGCAGCAGACGTTTGCCGTCGTGGTTCAGGTGAATATGCGGGTGCACGCGGTCGAACAGCAGTACGTCCAGTTGCTTTTCAAGCTCGTGCAGGGCCTGGGAAACGGCCCCCCTGGTGATGAACAGTTCCGCCGCGGCATTTCCCAGATTCTCGTGACGGGCTACTGCTATAAAGACTTGCAACTGCCGGAGAGTAATGTCCATATATTTAGTTTTTCTAAATGTTATATAAAAGTTATTTCGATATGCTGAATATAAAGGAAAGGGTATAAAAAGCCAGAAAAAAATAACCAGGAAAATTCCAATGCTTACATCACTTCGCCCCCGTATCGCCTCTGTGCCCACCCCGATGGCCGGGCTTGCCCTCGGCATTGCCAGCCTCGGCCTTGGGCTGGAAAACGCTTTGCCCCTGCACAGCCTGGGCCAGACCCTTGGGGCCATGGCTGCCCTCTGTCTGCTGCTGTGCGTGGCCTGTAAATTTATTCTGCACCCGGCCCTGCTGCGGCAGGAACTCGGTCATCCCGTGCTCGGCGGTATTCTGCCTACTTTTGCCATGGGTCTCATGCTGATTTCCAAAACTCTGGGAACCTGGCACGCGACCGCCGGAGAAATCCTCTGGCTGACGGCTGTAGCCCTGCACCTGCTATTGATGGCGGCATTCGCCTATCATCGGGCCAGATCCTTTGCCCTGCACCAGATATTGCCCAGCTGGTTCGTGCCGTTTGTCGGCATTGCCCTGTCCGCGCTGACCGTGCCGGACCCGAAGTACGCGACGTTTGCATACAGCCTGCTGGGCATCGGCATGATCAACTATGGCATTCTGCTGCCCATCATGCTGTACCGTCTGATCTTTTCCACGGAAGTAGCGGACGCCGCCAAGCCTACCATAGCCATCATGGCTGCCCCTGCCAGCCTTTCTCTGGCCGGGTACCTGAGTCTTGAGCCCGATCCATCGCTGCTGCTCGGCGCTGTGCTGCTGGGCATTGCCCTGCTGATGACCGGCCTTATCTACATGGCCTTTTTCAAGCTGCTGCGGTTGCCCTTTACCCCGGCGTTTGCGGCCTACACCTTCCCCATGGCCGTAGGCGCCACCGCTCTTTACAAAACCGCGGGAGTCCTGGCCCCGTATCCCTTCGTGGCCGAGTGCGCCCGGCAGCTCCGCGCCATGGCCGTGGTGGAAATGTCCATAGCCACGCTCATCGTGGGCTATGTGTGCCTGCGGTACCTGCTGCACTACACCGGCAAACTGTCCATATTCCGCAAAGACCTGGGCTTTGGCTCCACCCCGCAGGAAGACTCTGTTACCGCGCCCTGAAGAGGCGAAGGTAAAGGCCCTCAAAAATCCTGTGAAAGGTGACTTCTGCCTTCTTTCTATAATGACAATACCCCCTGAGAACCTGTTCGGGTCTTGAGGGGGTATTGTTGTTCGCGTAATCTTGAACTAGGGCGGCACCCGCCCCCAACCGACCGGCCCGAGGAGTAGACCGTCTTTTCAGGAGCCGCTGTCCGGATAATGTCTGGTCCGGGCAATATAGACGGCGCGTCCCCGGTCTGCGGAAGCGGACCAGGGACGCGCGTTACAGAAACTACCGGAGATTACAGCTTGCTGATATAGTCGCAGACCGCAGCGATTTCTTCCGCGGAATGCTTGGAGGCGATGTTTTCCATAATCTTTTTCTGTTTGCCGCCGTAGGAACCGCTGGCATAGCCTTGCAGCTTCTTTACCAGGGCGTCGGCAGTCTGTCCTTTGAGGGGAACCGACTCTCCGGTCTGCTTTGAACCGTCCGCTCCATGGCAGCCGGCACAGGATTTGTAAATGGTAGCGCCATCGGCCGCCGCAAAAGCCGCTGTGACCGTCAGGGCAAGCACCGCCAAGGACAGAAAGGCTAAAATTTTCTTCATGGCACCCTATCCTTTGGGTTGAAACGAGAATAAAGATCCGAAATTTTGACAACCATACTGTCTGTATAGACTTCTTTGTGTGTTCTGTACAGCCCTCTTCGCAAAAAACTAACGCGGTGAAGTTCCGCGCTGGTGTGTACTGCAAGAGACTGAAATCGCCTTGACCTTTCCGCGCGGGGGGGTATATCGTCGGGGCTGAACCACCGGGAGCATGGGCGGAAGCCCCTGCGTAAGAAGCCCGGTAAACCATATGACCATAAGGAATACGCATGTCCCAGTCAGTAATTGCCACACCCAAGGCTCCTGCCGCCATAGGTCCGTACTCCCAGGGCATCGACACCGGCTCCCTGGTGTTCACTTCCGGCCAGCTTCCCATCAACCCCGCCACGGGGGAGATGCCCGCCGACGCCGCGGCGCAGGCCAGGCAGTCCATGGAGAACGTCAAGGCCGTGCTGGAAGCTGCCGGTTCGAGCTTTGCAAAAACGGTAAAGGTGACCATTTTTCTGCAAAATCTCGAGCACTTTGGCGCGGTGAACGACGTGTACGCCGAATTTTTTTCCGGTGCTTTTCCGGCCCGCAGCTGCGTGCAGGTAGCCCGCCTGCCCAAGGACGCTTTGGTGGAAATTGAAGCCATCGGGCTGAAGTAGCCCACGGGCGCCACATATCGACTGCCAGGGCATTACTCGGTACCATACAGGGCGTCGCCGGGCTTGAGCGTGACCGGCGACGTCCTTTTTTACGAGGCATGATCATGACCCTTCCGACCCTTTCCCTCGGTATTTCTCCTTGCCCCAATGATACCTTTATATTTGACGCCCTTGTGCATGAGCGCATTCCCGCACCTTTTCGCTACGATCTGCACATGGCGGACGTAGAAGAGCTGAACCTGCTGGCCCGCAGGGGCAAGCTCGCCGTTACCAAGCTTTCTGCGGCGGCGGTCGCTTCGGTGCTCGACAAGTACATTGTGCTGAACGCGGGCGCTGCCCTGGGCAGAGGGTGCGGTCCCCTGCTGGTGTCGCGTACTCCCTTGCCGTCCGGCGCATTGCCGGAAAAGGTATGGAAGGATGCGCCCATCGCCATTCCCGGCCGCCTGACTACGGCCAACCTGCTGCTGTCCCTGCACGGAGGTTTTTCCGGCAACCGGCAGGAGATGGTCTTTGACGAAGTGATGCCCGCGCTGGAGGCTGGCAGGGCGGACCTGGGGGTTATCATCCACGAAGGGCGGTTCACCTATGCGGAGCGCGGTCTGCATCTCGCCCTGGATCTTGGCCGCTGGTGGGAGAAACATACCGGCCAGGCCCTGCCTCTCGGCCTTATTGCCGTGCGGCGCGATCTGGGCATGGAAACCGCGCAACTGGTGGACGACGCCGTACGCCGCAGCCTTCTGTATGCCCGTACGCATCCGGAGGCGGGCAGGGCGTTTGTGGAGAAGAACGCCCAGGAGATGAATCCTGCCGTTATGGCGCAGCATATCGCCACCTTTGTGAATGACTACAGTCTGGATTTGGGCGAAGAAGGGCGGAGTGCGGTGCGGCGGCTGCTGGAAGCCGCCGCGCGGGAAAGCGGAATGCCGCTGCAGGATGCTCCCGTCTTTGTGTCGTAATATATAGGAGCGCGCCCACGGCGTGCAGTCCGATGACAACAGGAGCCGTCACAAGACGGCTCCTGTTTCTATCTGGAAGGGGAAGGAAAAGCTGCTTTATTTTGTACGGGAAGTATTCTTTATTTTATTGTGGAAAAATAATTTACAATAATTGCGATTTCTATTTGTATTGATGGCAAGTATGCAATCCTTGTGCATGACGAAAAGAGTCTTACAATTGTCATGGCAGAATACCGTAGCGAATAGTATGCTGAAAGTATAAAAATACTTGCAGCAGTAATACAAAATTGCAGGAGAATAAAGATGGGCCTACGTATAAAAATCATGCTTCCCTGTGTTCTGCTGGTGATTGCTCTGGTGGGGGGCACAGGCTACTTTTCGTACCGGGAGGCTGCGGAAAGCTTGCGGGACGCCCTTGTGGACAACATGGAAGGTGAGGCCGGCGGCGTTGTGCGCGCCATGCACATGCTGGCTGAAACCGCCATGCAGGATATGCAGCGGGAATCGCATACCCCTGATGTGCGCAACTTTTTTGCGGCTGACTCCCCGGACTCGGAGAGCGTGGCAAGCATGAACAAGAGTCTTGCGGGCGTGATAGGCGTCAACAAAAAGTTTGAGCGCCTGAGCCTGGTGAGCAAGACCGGCGTGATTCTGGCCAGCACCGCGGCGGATACCATAGGCAAGGATTTTACCCGCGAGCGCGACTATTTCAAAAAGGCCATGCAGGGCGAAACGTACATTTCCCAGCCGTTTCGTAGCGGGGTCACCGGCAGAGGGGTGCTGGCGGTGGCCGCCCCTGTCGGCACAGGCGGGGGAGCTCCTGCGGGAGTCATCTACGGTATTCTGTCCCTGGAGGACTTTTACAAAAACCACATCGACTCCATTAAAGTGGGCGCTCACGGGTACAGCTTTATTCTTGCCTCTTCCGGTGAGGTAGCGGTGCACAAGAACCATGACATGCTTTTCAAGTCCGACCTTCCCGCCATGCCGACGTACAAGGCCATGGTTGCCGAACGCGAAGGCAGCAAAGAATATCGCGATAATCTTGGCAAGCTCGTCTTTGCCATGTACCGCACGGAGCCGCTGACGAAAACCGTGGCTGTCGTGCGTGCGGAGGTGGACGACATCTTTTCCGGCCTGATCGATATCCGCACCAGCACGGCCATCCTGGTGGGCATCTCCGTTGTGCTGGCCTGCCTAATCGTTTTTCTTATCGTGCATCCTGTGGTCAACGCCCTGCAAAAGGGTGTTGCCTTTGCGGCTGCTGTGGCTGCGGGCAATCTGGACGAAACGCTTTCTGTCAAGAATAAGGATGAAACAGGCAAACTTGCCGCCGCACTGCGCACCATCCCTGAATCGCTGAAGCGCATCATAAGCGAGTTCAAGGAGTTGGAAAAAAAGATCGAAACGGGCCAGTTGGGAAGCAGGGGAGACTTTTCCGGCTTTACCGGTGAATTTGCCACCCTGGTCAAGGGCAGCAACGCCATTATGGACAGGTTCGGTCTGGTGCTGGACAGTATTCCTTCCTCTGTGATTATCCGGGATAAAAACGGCAGGGCCACCTACCTGAACAAAACGGCGCGGGATGTCATCGGCGAGGTTGGTACCGAGAAAGGCGGCGGGGAGCTTTTCCGCCGCGACGATTACGGCACGCCCCAGTGCGGGCTGCGCCGCGTCATGGAAACAAACCGCCCGGCCACGGCGGAGACGCGGGCCCATCCGGGCGGCAAGGAGATGGACATCCGCTACACCAGCATCCCCATGCACGATTCCTCGGGCCGCATGACCTCCATCCTGCAGCTTATCACCGATCTTACGGAAATTAAGAGCGCCCAGCGTACTATGATCGAGGTGGCTCAGCAGGCTACGGACATTTCCAGCCGCATGGCCGCCGCTTCCGAAAAGCTTTCTTCCCAGGTGGAGCAAGCGACCAGAGGCTCGAGCATCCAGCGCGACCGGGTATCCGGCACCGCCGCCTCCATGGAAGAAATGAACGCGACCGTGCTGGAAGTGGCGAGGACAGCGGGCAAGGCCGCGGAACAGGCGGAGTCTTCCCGGCTCAAGGCCGGAAACGGCGCCGAACTGGTGAACAAGGTTATCGCCAGTGTGCAGCAGGTCAATTCCGTCGCCCAGGAGTTGCAGACGGATATGCAGCAGTTGGGCGTGCAGGCGGAGGCCATCGGCGGGGTGATGAACGTGATTTCCGACATCGCCGATCAAACCAACCTGCTGGCCCTGAACGCGGCCATCGAAGCGGCCAGGGCGGGCGAAGCAGGGCGCGGGTTCGCCGTTGTGGCTGATGAAGTGCGTAAACTGGCGGAAAAGACCATGACAGCCACCTCGGAAGTCGGCGGAAGCATCAGGGGCATTCAGACAGCCACCACGGCCAACCTTGCCAGAGTAAGCGACGCCACGCGCAACATCAGCGAGGCCACGGAACTGGCCGGAGTGTCCGGCGCGGCCCTTGGTGAAATCCTGGAACTGGCCAACGCCACCGCCTCGCTGATCAGCGGCATTGCTACGGCGGCAGAGGAGCAGTCGGCCACATCCGAGGAAATCAACAGGGCCATTGAGGAGATCAGCCGTATTGCCGACGAAACGTCTTCCGGCATGATGCAGTCTTCCTCCGCCGTACATGAGGTCGCGCAGATGTCACAGCACTTGCGGGAGCTTTTGGACAAGCTGCGCGTGCAGAGTTAGGGCAAATCAATTTTGAAGTTGTCCAAGCGTCGAATTGCCTCCGGCGGCCAAAGGGGATGATCCCCTTTGGAAACCTCATTTTGTAAGGCAGACTCACGTGAACCATCTCAAAGTTACTTTGCTATAGCGAAACGTCCTTTGGGTTTGCGCTTTTTTCCTGGTATCGCGCTGTTTCCGGCTGTGGCCGGGGCAGCGCGATACGCGTTCGGCATGCCGGAGCAGAGCGGGAGCACATGCGTGGCCAAGCGGCGCTGTACCGACTGTGAGCTTTTGCTCACAATTCCCGCGTTCCTGTTGACTTTCGCCTGTCCTTTCCCTATTGCTGCCAATGGAGAAGGGGCAGACTCTTTTTACGCTTTCCCCTTTACCTTCCGCGGATCAAAGCCTATGTATCCGCAGTGCGGGGAAACTCCCGCACCTTAACCCGCCGATTCCGGCCAAGGAGCCGCACATGAGTGTCACCCGCAATACAAAGAACGTTCCCTACTACCTTTTGGGCAAAGGCGCTTTCGAGCAGCTTGGATCCCTGGTGGACGCGCGCCGCGGCAACGGCGGCCCGGCGTTTTTTTATGTGGATCATTTTTTCCAGAATAAGGATCTGGCCAAACGCCTTCCCGCCAGGCAGGGGGACAAGGTCGTTTTCGTGGATACCGCCTCGGAACCCACTGTGGAATACATGGATACCCTGGCCGACGGGGCCAAGGCCATGCTTAACGGCGCGCTGCCCTGCTGTCTTGTAGGCATCGGCGGCGGGGCCGTGCTGGACACCACGAAGGCGGTCGCCAACCTGCTGACCAACCCCGGCAAGGCCGAAGAGTACCAGGGCTGGGAACTGGTGAAAAATCCGGCTCCCTATAAGATAGGGGTGCCCACTCTGTCTGGCACCGGGGCGGAATGCTCGCGCACCTGCGTGTTGACCAACATGCGCCGCAAGCTGAAGCTCGGCATGAACAGCGACTTTACGGTCTACGACCAACTGGTGCTCGATCCGGAACTCACCCGCACAGTACCGCGCGACCAGTATTTGTATACCGGTATGGATACCTTCATGCACTGCTTTGAATCCATCAAGGGCAGCTACCGCAATATCATCGTGGACACGCTTGCCACCGACGCCATTGACATGAGCCTGGAGATATTCCTGGGCGACAAGGACATGATGGATGAGGAAAACCTGGAAAAGATGATGATCGCTTCCTATCTCGGCGGCATGGCCGCCGGGAACGTGGGCGTGGTGCATCCCATTTCCGCCGGGCTGTCCATCGTGCTGCACATTCCTCACGGCAGGGCCAACTGCCATGCGCTTTCCGTACTTTCCGAAATCTATCCGGAAGAATACCGCCAGTTCAAGGAAATGCTCAAGCGGCAGAAGGTGACCATGCCCACGGGCATCTGCAAGAATCTTACGGACGAGCAGTATGACGCTCTGTACCAGGGCTCCATCGTGCACGAAAAACCCCTGATTAATGCTCTGGGACCGGACTTCAAGCAGATCCTCACCCGTGAAAAGGTGATCGATCTCTTCAAACAAATGTAGACGGGCGTCCGCAGGCCGGAACGCTGCGCGCAGCGTTCCGGCCTGCGGACGCGCTTTCCCATCGTGAACTCTCTCCTGTCAGGAGCAGGCATCTCATGGATATTACAGTCAACTTCAGCGGCAGAGCCCTCGACTATACGGAAGAAGAAATCGCCGTTGTCATCGAGGCTCTGAAAACCGCGGATCCCCTCACGCAGGGGCGCTATCAGCTCGCCTTTCAGGAAAAATTTTGCGCCTTCAATGGCGCGCCCCACGCCTTTGCCCTGTTCAACGGTACCTGCGCCCTGGAGCTTGCCGCCCAGCTTTGCCGCTTTAAGGACGGGGACGAGGTAATCATCCCCTCCCATACCTTCACTTCGTCCGCTTATCCTTTTGCTAAAAGGGGCGCGAAACTGGTCTGGGCGGACGTTGACCCCGTTACCCGGGTGATTACGCCGCAGACCATCGAGCGCGCGCTCACTCCCAGAACCAAAGCTATCGTGGTGGTTCACCTGTATGGCTATGTGGCCGACATGCCCGAGATTATGGCTCTGGCGAAAAAACGCGGCATCCTGGTCATCGAGGACGCCTGCCAGGCCATCGGTGCGGACATTGATGGGGTGAAGGCAGGGAACTTTGCCGACTTCGGCATTTTTTCCTTCCACTCCCACAAAAACCTGACCACGCTCGGCGAAGGCGGCATGATCACCGTGCAGAACCCGGACTTTGCCGCTGTCATCCCCATGCTGCGCCACAACGGGCACTGCGCCTTTCCCGGCGAGCGCCCTGACTACTGGCTGCCGGCTATGGGCAACGTGGATTTTCCGGAGCTGGACGGGGAGCGCCTGTGGCCCAACAACTACTGCCTCGGCGAAGTGGAGTGCGCCCTCGGGGCCAAGCAGCTTGATCGGGTGCCGCAGATCAACGCGGAAAAACGCACGCGCGCCCTTGCCTTCATTGACGCCCTGGCCGGATACCCGGAACTCGTCTTCCACCGCGTGGATTCCACTCGCCACAACTATCATCTGCTGGTGGCGGAAATGCAGGGCTCCGTCGAGCGGCGCGACGACTTCATCCGGCGCATGTTCTACGAGCACGGGGTCAAGTGTGTGGTCCAGTACTGCCCGCTCAACCGTTACCCCCTGTATCAGAAGCTCGGTCTCGGCAAGGCCGACTGCCCGGCTGGGGACAAATTTTATGACCACATGGTTTCTTTCCCCTTCCAGCACAACCTGACGGAAGGGGAGTTCGACCACATGCTGCGTTCGGCCAAGATTGTCCTGGACGGGCAGCGCGGGCGCGCGTGGTAGGTTGTACGGCGGCGGGAGGGGCTTGCGGCGCTTCTCGCCGCGTGTTACCCGGTCTGCCGAAAAAGCAGCCTGGTATAGGCCGTCCCTCAGCCATTACTAGAGCAAATTAACTTTGCATCTTCCCACGGGTATCGGACAAAAAAATGGGGTTTCCAAAGGGAGTCACTCCCTTTGGCCGCCGGAGGCAATTCGACTCTTGGACAACTTCAAAATTGATTTGCTTTAGAGCCTGTTGACATTAATTGTAAAATTCATTGAACTTCTGTAATGTCTTTTTATGAAACTAACAGAAGAACAATATTCCTTGGTTAAGGATGCTCTTCCGCGCCAGCGCGGAAACGTAAGTATGTCAAACCTTCAAGTGCTCAATGCCATTTTGTTCGTCGCTGAGAATGGCTGCAAATGGCGAGCATTACCGGAATATTTTGGCAACTGGAACACTGTTTACGTGCGCATGAACCGTTGGGCCAAAAGTGGCGCCCTGGCAAAGGTGTTCGAGGCTTTACAGCGTCAACAGATTATCTCCATAAAAATTGAGGCGGTATCGCTCGATAGCACCATCGTTAAAGTCCATCCCGATGGAACCGGAGCCTTAAAAAAACCGGCCCGCAGTCCATTGGTAAATCCAAGGGCGGCTGGACAACAAAAATTCATATGGTTGCCGCAACTGCCCAGTGTGCAATAGCATTCTGCCTATCCCCCGGCAACGCCGGTGACGCTCCAACCGGGAGAAAACTGCTCTCGTCCTGGAGAAAAACGCAGGATTTTTGCCACGTCATAATGGACCGGGCTTATGAGGGCAATGAAACACAGGCTCTTGTTAAAAGTTTCGGCTATAATCCTGTCGTTCCTCCGAATCCACGGAGGGTTAATCCTTGGGATTATGACCATGAATTGTACAAAAAACGCAATGAGATAGAACGCTTATTCCGTAGGCTTAAGGGTTTTAGGCGCGTAGCGACCAGATACGATAAGCTTGATGTTGTATTCGCTGCGTTCATCTACTTTGCACTCATCGTTGAGGCTGTTAAATAGTGTCAGCAGGCTCTAGCCGGGTGAAAGCCGATACCCAGACAGCACGGAGGACGGGGAAGAGCGTACTTTTTCATAGAAGCGGGGAGGGCACGCCCGTAAGGTACGCATACTTGCAAACGGGCGATTTTTCCCAAAAGGTCGGTTGAACGTGCAGGCTTGTAAAAGCCCCCGGAAGGAAACTCTGCCGTTTCCTTCCGGGGGCTTTTAGAGCAAATTCATAATGAAATTTGACAAGGATCGAATTGCCTCCGGCGGCCAAAGGGACTGAGTCCCTTTGGAATCCCGCAATTATGGCTGCCTTTGCAGAAGTAATTTCAAAATTAAACTGCTCTACAACTGAGGCGGAGTCTTCGCCGTTATTTCCTGTTACGGATAACTGCTTTTTCAATGATGATCGGTTCTGTGGGCACGTCGTCATGCCAGCCGGAACGTCCGGTTTTGACCTTTTCGATGGCGTCCACCACGTCAGCGCCTTCAATTACCTTGCCGAACACGCAGTATCCCCAACCATTGGGGCTTTTGGACTTGTGGTTGAGAAAGGCGTTGTCCTTGGAGTTGATAAAGAACTGCGAAGAGGCGGAGTGCGGATCGTTCGTGCGGGCCATGGCGATGGTGTACTTGTCGTTGGGCAGCCCGTTGTCCGCTTCGTTGTCGATGGGCTTGTCGGTGGCTTTTTCCTTCATATCCGGAGTCATGCCGCCGCCCTGAATCATGAAGTTGGGAATCACCCGGTGAAAGATGGTTCCGTCATAAAACCCCTTTTGCACATACTTTATAAAGTTGGCAGTGGTTTTGGGGGCTTTTTCCGCATTCAGTTCCACAACGATCAGCCCTTTGCTGGTGTGCAGTTCTACCACAGGGGACTCCTTTTTCGCTTCGGCGGCCTGGGGCAGCAACAGGGCCGCAGCCAGCAGGCAGATGGTAAAAATGTGACGCATATGATTCTCCTTTTGTACATCAAGGATATGCCGATGTCGTCGCCTTGAATCGTCGCACTCTGATACGCGAAAGAAGGGAATCCTGCAACGGGCGGCATACGGACGAAAGAAGGTTCCGCACGGAGCATCGACGGGGTTCCCGGCTTTTCCGCATGAGCCGCCTTTACAAAACAAGGCGTTTGCTTCTATTGTTCCTCTTCATTTTGCCGCAGCATACCAGCGAAGGAAAACTCCCATGCCCAGACATTTCACAAAGATACGCGATCTCGGTAAAGAAGACGCTTTGCGGGTTCTGGCCCGCGCCGAGCAGATGAAACAAAGCCGCTATACCGGCTCCCTTTTGCAGGGCAAGGTCATCGCCCTTATTTTTGAAAAAGCGTCCACCCGAACCCGCCTTTCGTTCGAGGTGGGCATCCGCCAGCTTGGCGGGGGGTGCATTTTCATGACACCGGCGGAAAGCCAGCTCGGCCGCTCCGAACCGCTGAAGGACACCGCCCGTGTCCTCTCCCGCTATACCGATGCCATGGTGGTGCGTACTTTCGGGCAGGTCAAATTGGACGAACTGATGGCTTACGGGAGTATTCCCGTCATCAACGCCCTTACGGACGAAGGACACCCCTGCCAGGTTATGAGCGACGTGCTCACCATGTACGAACGCACCCCGGATTTTGCTTCCCTCAACGTGGCCTGGGTGGGCGACGGCAATAATATGGCCAATTCGTGGATGGAAGCCGCTATATTCTTTCCTTTCAGCCTGACTTTGGCCTGCCCGGAAGGCTATGATCCGGATCTGGCCCTGCTGGAGGAAGCAAAAGCGGCGGGCGCAAAGATAACTCTTTGCCGCAAACCCGCGGATGCCATACGTGGGGCGCACTATGTGAACACCGACGTCTGGGCCTCCATGGGACAGGAAGCGGAACAAAAAGCGCGCGAAGCCGCGTTCGCGGGGTACTGTGTGGATGACGCCCTGATGCGTATTGCGCACCCTGACGCCAAGTTCATGCACTGCCTCCCCGCCCACCGGAGCGAAGAAGTCACCGAATCCGTCTTTGAAAGCCCGGCCTCCATCGTCTTTGATCAAGCTGAGAACCGCCTGCATATGCAGAAGGCTATATTAGAGTGGGTGTTCTCGTAACACTCGCCTGGTCTGAAAGAATCACTTTAACTTTGTGCCATCAAGGATAAGGATATGAGCAAGAAAATACAGAAGGTTGTGCTGGCGTACTCCGGCGGGCTGGATACTTCGGTCATTCTCAAGTGGCTGAAGGAAGCCTACAACTGCGAGGTGGTCACGCTTACCTGCGATCTCGGGCAAGAGGAAGAACTGGCCGGGGTGGATGCCAAGGCCCTGAAAACCGGCGCGTCCAAGGCGTACATTGAAGATGTGCGCGAAGAATTTGCCGCGGACTTCATTTTTCCCATGATGCGCGCGGGCGCGATTTACGAGGGCCGTTATCTGCTCGGAACGTCCATCGCCCGCCCCTTGATCGGGAAGAAGCTCGTGGAAATCGCCAAAAAGGAAGGGGCGGACGCCGTTGCCCACGGCGCTACCGGCAAGGGCAACGATCAGGTGCGCTTCGAACTCACGGTGAACTCCCTCGCGCCGGAATTGGCTGTGGTGGCCCCCTGGCGCATCTGGGACTTAAAGTCGCGTTCGGACCTTAACGCTTTTGCGGAAAAGCACGGAATTCCCCTGTCCTCCGGCTCCAAACACTACAGCATGGACCGCAACATGCTGCATCTCTCCTTTGAGGGGGGCGAACTGGAAGATCCCTGGTGTGAAGCCGGTCCCGGCAGCTACATCATGACTGTGCCGCCGGAAAAGGCGCCGGACGCTCCGGAATATCTCGAAATAGATTTCAAGGCCGGGGCTCCTGTCGCGGTGAACGGCAAGCCGTTCAGCCCCGCCGCCCTGATCAAGCTGCTGAACGAAATAGGCGGCCGCCACGGCGTAGGGCGCATCGACATGGTGGAAAACCGCTTTGTGGGCATGAAGTCGCGCGGGGTCTACGAGACGCCCGGCGGTACCATCCTGCACGCCGCCCACCGCGATTTGGAAGGCATCTGCCTGGACCGCGAAGTCATGCACCAGCGTGACGCCATGATTCCCCGCTACGCGGCGGCCGTATACAACGGCTTTTGGTATGCGCCGGAACGCGAAGCCATGCAGGCCTTTTTCGACAAGACGCAGGAGCGCGTCACCGGCACCGCCAGGGTCAAGCTCTACAAAGGGAACGTGTTCTGCGTGGGCAGAAAGTCCCCCAACTCCTTGTTCCGTGTGGATCTGGCCACCTTCGAGCGGGACGAGGTTTACAACCAGGCTGACGCGGCGGGCTTTATCCGCCTGAACGGCCTGCGCATCCAAGGGTACAAGAAGCAGTAGGGGCAGTTTCCAAAAACAGGCGCAGACACGGCATGAATACGAAAAAGATGTGGGGCGGGCGGTTCCGGGAAGGAACCACCGCCCTGGTGGAAGAATATACCGAGTCGGTTTCCTTCGACTACCTGCTGTACCGGCAGGATATCGCCGGTTCCAAAGCCCATGCGCGCATGCTGGCGAAGCAGGGCGTGCTGCTTGCGGAAGAGGCGGAAACCCTTTGCCGGGGGCTTGACGCCGTCCGCGAGGAGATAGAACAGGGTACCTTTGTCTGGCGGCGCGAACTGGAAGATGTTCACATGAACATCGAGTCCCGGCTGACGGAACTGGTGGGCGAAGTGGGCAAAAAGCTGCACACGGGCAGAAGCCGAAATGATCAGGTGGCCCTGGGCTTCCGGCTGTTCGTTTCCGATCGGGTCCGGGCCTGGCAAAAGAGCCTGCGCACGCTGGTATCCGTGCTGGGGGAGCTTGCCGAACGGCACGCGGGCGATCTGCTGCCGGGGCTGACCCACATGCAGCCGGCCCAGCCGGTCAGTCTGGCCCAGCATCTTCTGGCCTATGCCTGCATGTTCCAGCGCGATGCCTCGCGCCTCGCCGACAGCGACAGGCGCATCCGGGTCTGTCCTCTGGGCGCGGCGGCCCTCGCAGGAACGACCTATCCGGTGGCGCCTTCCCTGGTGGCGGAAGAACTGGGCATGTACGGGGTATTCCATAACAGCATGGATGCGGTGTCGGACCGCGACTTCGCGCTGGAGGCGGTTTTCGGCGCTTCTCTGACCATGCTGCACCTTTCCCGCCTGTGTGAAGATCTCATCATCTGGGCCAACCCCGCCTTCGGATTTGTAAAGCTGCCCGACGGGTATTCCACTGGCTCAAGCATCATGCCGCAGAAAAAAAACCCGGATGTGGCGGAACTGATGCGCGGCAAGACAGGGCGTGTTTACGGCAGCCTTGTTTCTCTGCTCACCGTGCTCAAGGGGCTACCCATGACCTACAACCGGGATCTGCAGGAAGACAAGGAGCCCTTTTTCGATACCGACCAGACCGTCAGCCGGTCACTGGAGGTCATGGCGGGCATGCTTGCCGCCCTGGCCTTTGTTCCGGAAAACATGCGGGCCGCTCTGGACAGGGGGTTTCTCAACGCCACCGAACTGGCCGACTATCTTGTAGGCAAGGGCATTCCCTTCCGCGAAGCGCATCACTACACAGGCAAGGCGGTCGCTTTGGCCGAGGAAAAGGGAGTGGGTCTGGAGGGATTGTCCCTTGCGGAACTGCGAACGGTTTGCCCGGCCATTGATGACGATGTCTATCCCGTGCTGCACCACACGGCGGCTGTAAGCAGGCGCGATGCCGAAGGCGGTACCGGTCCCGGCTCCGTGGCGCGGCAGATTACCGCCCTGCGGGCGTGGCTGGGGAGTGGAAGCGCCTGATTCGCAGGCGTTGCGGCTCATATTCCGTAACCGTTTCAGCCCGGCAGCCTCCAGAAAGTATCTGGAAGCTGCCGGGCTGCATTGTATGCGACATCCGGCGGTAACGCCGTTCTCCCTGACCAATTTCTATCCAAATGGGGATAAGGAAGGGGGAGGTTTTGAGGGGGGAACCTCAAGGGATTCACGCCCTTGAGGTTCCCCCCTCAAAATTCTCTCTTTCTCTTGTCCTATCCCTGCATCACCCCGTACACAGCCGCGCCCCATAGTCCGGCCTGCTGGTTGCGCACATGCCATACCGGCACTTGGCGCAGCAGCCGCTCTTGCATGAAACTGCTGTAAAATTCCGCCTGAAAAGCCGGATGCTCCAGCACCGGAATGTGCGCGGCCATGCCTCCGGTCACATAGACGCCGTTGAGGGCAAGGGTGTCGAGAACAAAATTGCGGCAGACCCGTCCATAAAATCTGGCGAACCATTCCAGCACGACAGGATGTTTTTCGAGTTCCGCCCCGATTTTGTTCGGGGGCAAACGCTGTCCGGTGTGGAAGGCAAAAAGGTGCGCAAGGCCCGAGCCGCTGACGACGGCCTCCAGAATAAGGCTGGTCCGGCCGGTATGCTCCTGCAGAAACTCCGCAAAGAGGCATTCGTCCCTGCCCACAAAGGGAAATTCCACATGGCCGCCTTCCGAGGTGAGCACCCGCGCGCCAGAAAAAGGAGGGCTTCCGGCGTGGGTGCCGGCCTGCGCCCCTCCGGCATGGGAAGGGATGGAGACTCTGTCATATTGCTCGTCGCCCTTGAGCAGCAGGGCCTTGCCGAAGCCCGTACCGGCGCCGACCACGGCGGCGGGAGTCCCCTGTTGTGGGATCCCCGCGAGAACGGGAGCGAGATCCAGTTTTTCCGGCATAAGGCAGGCGTAGGCCTGGGCCGCAAAGTCATTGATCAGAAATACCCGGGAAATCCCGAGAATTTCGTGGATATCGGCGGCCCGGATTTCCCAGGGAATGTTGCTGGTGCGGCAGACTTCGCCTTCAATCGGGCCTGCCGGGGCGAAAACGGCAAGGCGGAGCAAAGGGATCTGCGCGGGGGAGGAAGGGGACTGTCCGGCCGCTGCCGCCTGTTGCCCGGCCAGCGCAAGAGCTTCGGGCAGAAAGGTACTCGGCAGGGTACGCAGCAGGGCGGGAAACGAAGGGTATTCCCTGCCGGGGTACCAGCGTTCGTGCACAAGGCGTAGCTCCGGCACAGCCGTTTTGTCCCGTTGCGCGAGGAACAGGGCAAAACGGCTGTTGGTGCCGCCAATATCGGCGGCAAGAATCACACTGCCGTGTGCGCCGGGCGGGTCGGCCTGTCCGCGCTCGGGCATGGTCTTACCGGAAGCCGCCAATGCCGAATCCGATGCCGAGGCCGCTGCCGTAGCCTCTGCCGAAACCGAGTCCGTATCCCCCGGTGCCGAAACCGACACCGACTCTGCTGCCGGATCCGCCGCCGTAGTACCCGTCGCCTATACCGATGCCCAGACCGCTGCTGTAGCTGTTGCTGGTATCGTTATCGATCATTTCGGCTTCTCCGGCCAGCTTCTTCATGTTGGGGGAGGCGGCCGGCTTGGTCAGGGGCAGTGCCAGAGGCGGTTCTGAAAGCACCTCGGGCATTTTGTCCAGAGTGAATATCGTGTCGGCCCGGTCGGAAAACGCGTTGATTTCCTTGCGGCATGCCATCCAGATTTCATCGCCCTTGGGCAGGGGATTTTCGCTTTTGACCTGCAGGGCCTTGCGGAACATCGTCTGCATGCATTGGGGCGCGGCTTCGCGGTATTCCGCTATGATGCGGGTCTGATCGTCGGGAGTGGCGGACCAGCGCTTGGCAAGCCAGAAGGCCGGTACGGGCCTGCCGTTGGCGAGCCACATTTCGCTGAACCAGTCATGATCGCTGACAACGGGCATCATGTGGACGGTCCAGAATTTTCCCGCCTGTTGCATTTTGCTCAAAGAAAGCGATTGCGGGGTTTCCCACGTTTCCTTGATCCAGCGCCAGGCGTAGCCGGGCAGGCGGCTGATGGCCGTGTGGGCGTACCTGTCCACCGGACCGTCCGTTTTGTCCGCAAACACCGCAAATTCCAGACTGCTGTAAGGGGCGAGGTTCACATCCGAGGGCACGTTGCCCCATACTTCTCCGGTCCCGGCAAGCTTAAGGGGCGGGGCAACGGTGATGTTTATGTTGGAAATGCCGGCACTGTAGAAATTATGTTCGCCCGCACCCTGGCGCAGGGGGGTGCACCCGGAGGCAGCCAGAAGGCCCGCAAGCACAATAGCTAAGGCTAAAAGGGAAAGTGTTTTGGTTCGTTGTAGCATAGACGGCTCCTGTGGCGCATACCGGAGTGCCAACAGGGGCATTCCGGACAGCGGTTCGGCAACGGGGTGCCGGCTTCAAGGGCGATTACCGCATGTTTGCGGCATATGCCTATGGGGTTGTGCATCGGGACAGTGCTGTCGCTGTGGGGATCCTTTCTTCGCTTTCCGGGAACATGACCGGCGCTGCAAGCGGCGGCGGTTGCGCCTTTTCCTCAAGGGGCCCTGTTCGCGTTCTGCGTACGGCTGCCCGCACGGCAGCAGTATCCCGACTTTTCCACAACAGAAGATTTTCCCTGCTTCTGTTCTCTTCCTTTGTACCCCTACGGCAAAGGAAGCGCAAGAAACAAGATGAAAAACTCTTCCCATGCAAGACAGGCGTCCGGCCCTTTTGTCACACCATGTACACCATGCTGAGACACCCCTCGGTCCCCCTTTTCACCCCTCTCTGACCCTCTTCTGACCGTTTTTTGAAAAATGGGCGGTGTACATCCGCATCGTGCCTGTGGGCGAACAGAACCGCCGGAAACACACCGTTGTTTCAGTGTCGCAGTTCTTTCGAAAACACTGCCGCACGTGTTCGGAAATGATCCCGTACGTTTTTACCATAAGAAGGAGGTGTTCATGGGAAGCGGACTCTTTGGCGGAGGCGGAAAGTCTTACAAACCGGCGAAATACTCACCACCGCCGGTGGCGGAAGATCCTGAAACCGTGGAACAGGAAGAGGCGGCGGCTGTTTCCGCAGCCACGGACAGGGCCCGTAAGGCAGCGGCTCTGGCCTCGGGCAGGCGGTCCACGATTCTGACCGGCGCTCTCGGTGACACATCGCAGGCCGGCGTTACCCGTAAAACCCTTCTGGGGCAATAATATGGAACAAAAACGTCTGATAGAGGCCAGAAGAAAAGCGGCCCTTCTTGAAGAACAGCGCAAAGAGTGGCGTGACCGTTGGGAAGAGACCGCCCGCTGGATAGCCCCATGGCGGGGCAGATTCTCCGGCACGTACCCCTCGGACAAGGGCCTGGGAGGTTTTGAATCCGGCCTGTCCGGGCGGGAAGACGGGCGGCGCATTTTCGACAGCACCGCCACTCGGGCTCTGCGCATTCTCGCGGCGGGCCTGCAAAGCGGGTTGACCAGCCCGGCCAGACCCTGGTTTCGTCTGCGGCGCAGCGGAGACAGGGCCACAGAGTCCGGCCCGGAACGCCGCTGGCTCGATGTGGTGGAGGAAACCCTGTACGCGTCCTTTGCCGGCTCCAATTTCTATCAGGCCGTTCACAGCCTGTATACGGAACTGGCCGTTTTCGGCTCCGCGGACATGTATATGGAAAGCGATCCGGAAAGGCATCTGCGGTTTTCCACCCTGACCTGCGGGGAATTCAGCTGGGCCTGCGATGCTTCGGGCAGGGTGGATACAGTACTGCGGCGCATGCTGATGACGCCGCGCCAGATGGCGGAAGTCTGGGGCGAGGAACGTCTGAGCCCCGCTACCGGCAAGCTCCTGGGCAGCAATCCGGACGCTCAGGTCGAGGTTCTGCATCTGGTGTATCCGCGCGCCGTGCGCAACCCCGCAAGACCGGGCAAAGGCAATATGCCTTACGCCTCTTTGGTGTGGGAGCAGGACGCTTCCGCAAAAACTCTGCTGCATGAGGGCGGGTACGAGGAATTCCCGCACCTGTGCGCCCGTTGGGATGTCCTGGGTTCAGAAGTATACGGACGCAGCCCGGCCATGGAGACGTTGCCCGACGTGCGCATGCTGCAGGAAATGACGAAAAGCCAGCTCCTCGCCATCCATAAGGTGGTCAACCCGCCCATGCGTGTGCCCGCGGGGTTCAAGCAGCGGCTTTCTCTCATACCGGGGGCGGTGAACTACATCAACCCCAATCAGCCGGAAGGCATCGGCCCGCTGTACCAGATCAACCCCGATATCTCGGCTCTGTCCCGCAAAATCGAAGACGTGCGCGGAGCGGTGCGCCAGGGCTTCTTCAACGACCTCTTTCTCATGTTTACGGCGGAAGGGCGCTCCAACGTCACTGCCGCCGAAATACAGGAACGCGGCCAGGAAAAGCTGCTCATGCTCGGCCCGGTGATTGAGCGGCACCAGACGGAAATTCTTGATCCGCTTCTGGTGCGCGCCTTCGGCATCATCAACAGGGCCGGCCTTCTGCCTCCGCCTCCGAAGTCGCTGGAAGGGCAGGAACTGCGGGTGGAATATGTCTCCGCCCTGGCCCAGGCCCAGCGGGTCGGCGGGGCGGAGGCCATCCGCAGGCTGACCTCGGAAGTGGCAAGCCTGGCCGGTTTGGCCCCGGAAGTCCTGGACAAAATCGATTTTGAACAGGCCGTGGATGAACTGGCCTCCATTGCGGGAGTTCCGGCGCGCATCGTGCGTTCCGACGCCGAGGTTCTGCGGCTGCGCAGGGAGCGCGAACAGAAGGCCGCGCAGGAGCAGGGAAGTGCAGGCGGTGGCGGCTCCCCGGAAGGGGACATGCCGCTGGATCCTCAGGTGGCCGCTGTAATGGAGTCGCTGGGAATACCCGTGTCCGGAGGGGGAACTCCTGAAGCGGCCGGGGAAATTCCGGTTGCGGGAAGTGACGCAGGTGCGGCCCTGCAGGCCGCTCTTGCGGGCCTTGCGAACGGCGTTGCCGGGGACGGCGGCGCGCTCGCCTCGATACTTGCCGGAATGCCGGCGGAAGGAGGCGTGTAGCTATGTCCCTCTTTACACGCTGCCCCGGGCCGCCTCAGAGGCCTTCCCCGGACGGCCCTCCCCCGACGCGAACCCCTGTGCAGAAAGAAGAGCTTCACCGGGAAAATTCCCCCGGTCATGAGGCGGGCCAATACAAGGATACGGAATTGGAACAGCTTTTCGCTCTGCTGGATGACCGGCAGGAGGAAGCGGACTGGATGCGCGCTCTCTCCGCTGAGGGGCAGTCTTCCTACGAGGGTGCGGAAACGGAAGACCTTGTATCGGAAGCCTGCGCTTCCCTGAGGCGGGAGGAAGGAGCGGCCCTGCGCACAGAGCAGACCCGCCTTGCCGCCTACCTTGAGGATCTGCGGGCGGTGCTGCGTCTGCCCGGCGGGGCGGGCCTGCGGGTGGTCCACCGTTGGCTGAACGAAGCCTGCTGCTTTGCCAGGCTCAGTCTGCCTGAACCGCACATTTACGGCGCGGCAGCCCTGGCGGATTACGCCCGTGACCGCATGGCCGAAATGGCTCTGGCCGATCCCGCAAGCCATGTGCGCGTGCAACTCGCCGGAGCGCGGCAATGGGCCACGGACAATATCATACACCCTCAACCCGTGAAGGAGAAATCATGAGTCAGAACGCAGAATCCACAACCCCGCAGAGCGGAGCCGGGGCGGACAGTCTTTCGCAGGAGCGGACCGCACTGGGACAGGCATTTTCCGATTCGGGCGCAAAAAATTCTTTTTCCGCCATGCCGCGTGCTTATGGGGAGGCGGAAAACGAGACAGCGCTGTTGTCCGGCAGCCGGGAATCCGATGCCGACGGCCTCCCCCGCGAAGAAGGCGCCCTGGGACTCACTCCGGAAGCATACGACATTTCGCTTCCGGAACATCTGCCCGCAAGCGAGGTGGACGGGGCCATGCTGGAACGCTTCAAGTCCTTCTGCGCTTCTTCCGGCCTGTCTCCGCAACAGGCGCAGCAGGCGGTGGATTTCTACATGTCCGAGCAAGCAAATGCCCTGAACGGCATCACCGAGCAGTGCGAAATGGTCCTACGCTCCCACTGGAAGGAGCAGTTCAACACGCGCCTTTCTCACGCGAAACAGGCCTGCGTGGCCTTTGACCGGCGCATGCAGGGGCGGCTTATGCCGCTTATCAACGCCGGTCTCGGCAGCAACCCCGTATTCGGCGAACTGATGGCGCTGGTGGGCGAGGGCCTGAGCGAAGACAGCTTCGGCCACTCCAGACGCGGGCCTGTGCATGATGAGGCCATGAGTACGGAAGAATTTTTGCGCACGGTGGTCTTCAAGGGCAAGTAGCCGCGCGTGAAAACGGCGCAGGCGCTCGTGCCGTCCGCGCCGGAAGGGTCGCCGGCCTGAAAGGCGGATTGGTGAAGCCGGGCGGGCGCGGCAACAACCTGTAACCAGGAGGAAAGACGTTTATGGGTATCACGTTGAAGGAATTATCCGCCAAGTATGCCAGAAAGCAGCCGGAGCAGGTGGACTACCTGACCGAGGAAGCCCCCGTACTGGCAGTGCTTCCCTTTGAGCAGGCCAGTCACGGTCTGTGGAACATGTACGAGGAGGTAGACGACGTTGCGGGAGCCGGCTGGGTGGAAATGAACGCCCCTTTGCCCTCCGTGGATGTAATCGGCAACCTGCGCAAGGTGGATCTCTCCATTCTGGGCGGGGAGATTGAATGCCCGGAAGATACGGCCAAGCTCTTCGGCGGCAAGGAAGCGTATTTTTCCAAAAAACTGCCGAAAGTTATCCGCAAGTCGGGCATGAGCGCGGAAACCCGCATTGTGTACGACAACTTCCGCGCCTACGCTCTCAAGAACAAGACCGCCGTCAGCGCGGGCAGCACGGCCAACAACAACTATACCATTCTGGCGGTGCGTTTCGTGTCCTCGGAAACCTGCGGCCTGTATTCGCCCGAGTGTTTTGTGCAGGGCAGCCTGCTGAGTACCACGCCCATCTGCGACGGCGGTCTGTACAAGGCCACTTCCGGCAAACATCAGGGCGTCCTAGTCCACGGCATCCGGCTGAAGGCCTATCTGGGCCTGCAGATCGCCAACAAGTACTCCGTGGCGGCTGTGGTGAACGTCAACCGCGATAACGTCCCCACGGAAACGATGATCGACGATCTGCTGGCTTCCGTGCGGGCCGTACCCGGCTCCGCCTACCTGTTCATGCATGAAAAGGCCCGCAACCTTCTGCACCGTTACAAGTCTTCCGCCCTGCAGATCACTCCGGGCGGCAAGGATCTGGACAGGCAGATTACCCACTGGAACGGGGTGCAGATAGTCACCTCCTACAACTTCCAGGACGGCACGGAGAAAAACGTTACCGTGTAATCCGGCGCAAGCCATCAAGGAGAATACATGTACGATCATCAATTGCGCATTCACGGCGAGCATCTCGCCTCAAACCAGACGTTGCCCAAGAACACCCGCGTAACCGGCAACGGCGGCGGGCAGCGGGCGGGATCCCTGATGGGGGCTGCGGAAATCGTCATGCGCGCTTCCGCAAAGGTTACCTTGGCGGCAGCCAAAAGCGTTTCCATTCTGCTTGAGGACAGTGACGAGAATACGACGTTCGCCGCTGTGCCTGTTCTGTTCAAGTTCACAAACGGCGCCTCCGCCGCCACCTGGGAGGCGGGCGAGGCCGTGGGCCGTCTGCCGCTGCCCTCCAACGTCCGCCGCTATGTGCGTATTGCGCTGGAGACGGATGACGCCGCCGCTTCGGGCAGCGTGGACGTGAACTTCGACTACCTGCCCCGCTAGAACCGCCGTGAAGGGCTCCCCAGAGCGCAAGGCTACTCTCGACACGGAGAGAGCGGACATGAGGGCTCATTCCGGAACGTTCAGGCGCGCTGGGAACTGAAGGCAACGCCCGCCTGAGGGGCTCCTGCCGCACCGTTCCTGAAACGGGGGCGCATCCAGGGCTCTCCGGATGCGCCCCCAACAGGGCGAAGACCGGCAGAAAAACGCCTGTCACCGCACATAGGAAGAAACGGACTGCCGGACACTCTAACCGCCACCGCAGAGGATAGAAAGGAAGATGCTGCATACCAATATGCCAAGTCCGGAAGATATGGAACGGTTCGGCAAGGCCGCAATGCGCGCGGCGCTTATGAGCAGGGGAGTATGCGTTGCGACGGGGGTGTCTCTGCCTGTCATGCGCAGAATACTGGAGGTACTGCGGGAAACCATGCCGCTCTCCATAGAACGCGCGGCGCCGCCTTGTGCGGACAGCCGGGTGGAAAACGAGGAAAACGATAATGACACAAACAACGACGCCATATGAGTCAGGGGCCGTGAGCGAGGTGGCCATCTGCAACAAGGCCCTGCGGTATCTGGGAGCGGCGGAGATCCTGTCGTTCGCCCAGAACAGCCGGGAGGCGGATCTCTGCCTGCAGGGCTATACGGAAGCCAGAAACGAGCTGCTTGCGGCGCACCACTGGTCGTTTGCCACCAGGTATACGACTCTTGCCCCTCTGGGGGACGATCCTCTTGATGCCGAAAAGGCCCCGGCCAATGCGGCGCGCTTCGGCTATTCCTGTGCCTACCGGCTGCCTATGGACTGCCTGGCGGTACAGCGGCTGTGGGACAACGAACCGTATCTTTTGACCGAAAATTCGGTTGTCTATACCGATGCCTCGCCGGCGAAAGCCGTGCTCACGGTCATGGTGGACAACCCCAAGGTCTTTCCTCCGCTTTTCGTGGAAGCCCTTGCCAGGCGGCTGGCCGCGTCGCTGGCGGTTGCCCTGGTGAACAACGCACGGCTGGAACAGACCATGTTCCAGCGCTTCACCGTAGCCTTTGAAGCGGCCCGCCTTGCGGATGCCGCCCAGGAAACCCCGTTGCATCCCACGCCGGATACGGAAGATCCCTGGATAGCGGCGAGGTAGGCCATGGCAAAAACAACTATCGTCCAAACCTCCTTCAACAGCGGTGAGCTTTCTCCCTATATGGACGCCCGGGTGGACCAAAGCCGGTATCTTTCCGGCTGCCGCACGCTGCGCAACATGCTGCTTGCTCCGCACGGGGCCGCGTATCGCAGGCCGGGGTTCCGGTATATGGGAGACGCCCTGGACAGCTCCGGCGCGGGCGTGCAGAGGCGGGTCAGGCTCATCCCCTTTGTATTTAATGAAGAGCAGTCCTATGTGCTTGAATTTTCGGAAAAGAAAATGCGGGTATGGTTTCAGGGAGGGCTTGTTCTGGGAACGGACGGCCAGCCCCTTGAGGTTACGGTTCCCTTCGGCGCCGCGCATCTGTGGGATATACGACACTGCCAGTCGGCCGACGTGATGTATATGGTCTGTCCGGATCTTCCGCCGCAGCGCCTGGAACGGCGCGGGCACGCGAACTGGTCCATAGCCGCCATAAACTTCAGTCCCGCCGTCAGCCCTCCGTCCGATGTCGTTGCTGCGGCCACTCTTGAAAAAGAAGAGGCGGCGTCCAGGAGCTATTCCTACGTCATCACCTCCATAGGCGCGGATACGGAGGAAGAAAGCCTGCCCTCACCGGAGGCGTTGTGCAATGCCGCTAAAACGCTGAGTACCTCCAATTACGTGACCATCGCCTGGCAGACCGTTCCGGAAGCGCGGGAATACCGCATTTACCGGGCCGGCGGCGGTACGGGCAGCTATGGCTTTCTGGGGCGCTCCACAGAAGGCAGGTATGTGGACAGAGGGCAGGAAGCGGACTTCAGCCACGGCCTGCCGGAAGCGCGTACCCCTTTTGAGGGAGAGGGCAACTATCCTTCCTGCATTCAGTTCTATCAACAGAGGCTGTGCTTCGCGGGCAGCAGAAACGGCCCCCAGACCGTCTGGGCCAGCCGCACCGCCAACTACCAGAACATGAACATTTCCCGTCCTCTGCAGGCGGACGACGCCTGCACAATCACCATTGCCGCCGACAGGGTGAACGCCGTGCGCTGGATGATGAGCGCGCACAAGCTGCTCATCGGTACTGTGGACAGCGAGTGGACGCTTTCCGGCCAGGGGGGAGAGGTCTTTTCGCCCACCTCCTGCTCGGTGGAGCGCCAGGGAGCGCGAGGTTCAGCCTCACTTCCCGCCCTGGCCGTGGGCGACGCCATCCTTTTTGTGCAGCGTGGGGCCAACGTGGTGCGCGAGTTCCGCTACAGCCTCGATTCCGACGGCTACAGCGGCGTGGATCTGTCCATTATCAGCGAGCATATTCTGCGCCACCGCCGCATTGTGGACTGGGCCTGGCAGCAGAACCCGCATTCCGTCCTCTGGTGCGTGCTGGATGACGGCACCCTGGCCGGGCTTACGCTTATCCGCGAACACGAGATAGTGGCCTGGCATCGCCATGAGACACAGGGGTTTGCGGAGGCGGTAACGGTCATTCCCGGCGAGAAGGGCGATGACATCTGGGTGGTGACCAGCCGGGAACGCGAGGTGGATGGAAAAAACATTTCCATGCGCTGCATTGAGCGGCTTGACCCGATTTTTGAGGGTGATGACGCCGTGGAAGCGTTTTTTGTCGATTCCGGCCTTTCCTGGCGCGGAGAGCCGGTAACGGAACTCTCCGCGCTGGAGCATCTGGAAGGACGGGAAGTGCAGATCTTGGCCGACGGATGGGTGCACCCGCCACAGGTCGTGCAAAAGGGACGCATCTCCCTTGAGCACAAGGCGTCGGTCGTGCATGTGGGGCTCGGATTTCAGAGCGATATCGCCCCCATGGCGTCTGAACCGTCCGAGGCCCAGGGCACCGCTCTTGGCATGACCAGGCGGGTGGGGCGGGTACGCTTTCGCCTGTACCGGACCCTTGGCTGTAAAATAGGGCCGGATGCCGATCACCTGCGTGATGTGCTGTCCCGCAAGGTCCAGCATCCTCTCGGAACGGCATTGCCCCTGTTCAGCGGTGACAGGTCCGCCCTTATTGATGCTGTGGTGGCTACGTCCGGCGGGGTGTTTTTTCGGCAGGACGATCCCCTGCCGTTCACCCTGCTGTCCGTGGCCCATGAAGTGGAGGTGGGTGAAGTATGACCTGCCGCAACAAAAATGCATCGCATGCGCATAGGCAAGCAATGCCGGCCGGGTGGCGGCGAACGTCAGACAGCAGGGAAAACGGCGGCCGGTGCGGCAAAAGCTCGCGCTGGGCCGCATGGGAAGGATTCTCCGTGGTTCCGGCGGAGGAAGCGCACCTGCTGCGGGTTGCCCGGAACCTGCGCGCCTCCGACCGCCGAGAACTGGCCTTTTTTGAGCAGTGTTCAGCCAACCCTCGCCCGGCGGGGGCGGTCGTGGCCGATTCTTACAGCCGGAGTCTGGTGCGCCTTGCGCTTTTGCGGGGAGAAACCTGCCTGGCTATCGGCGGCATAACCCCCCTTCCGGAACCGGGATGGGGATGCCCGTGGATGGTGGGCACGGCGGAACTGGATGCCGCCCCACGGGCATTTATCTATCTTGCGCGGGTCTTTCTGCCCAAGGTGCGGGCGGTATTTCCCAACTTGATGAACATGACGCTTGCGCGGGGCGGCGCTCAAGGGCGGGCGGCCCTGGCCTGGCTGGAACGCTGCGGATTTACCTTGCGCAGGCCGGAAGCGGATCTTCGTCAAGGGAGTTTTGTTCCGGACGGGGACGGCGGCGGGGCAAAGCTTTTTTCTGGAAGCGAGGTATGGCTCTTTTACTCGCTGGAACCTTTTGCCGTCATGTAACCAAACATACCAAGGAGAAGTCTATGTGTTCAGGAGCAAGCGCGGCCGCATTTGCGAACATGGCCGTGCAGAGTCTGCAGGCGTTTGTGCAGAAGCAGCGGCAAGAGGCGGATCTGGCCCAGCAGCGCGCCAATCTTGCAAATCAGGCCAAGTATGAGGAATACCAGGCAAAACTGAAAGAAAACCAGGTGCTGCAGAACGAATACGACACCCGGCGGGAGTTGCGGACTCTCCAGCGCAAATATGCCCAGCAGGACGGCAGCCGCCTTTCGCTCATGGGGGCGAGCGGGGTGGAAACCAATACCGGTTCCGCTCTGGATGTGCTGCTCGATTCCACATCCAACCAGACGGAAGATCTGTTCGGCATCAGGAATCAGGCCAAGAGGGAACAGCAGGCTCTGGCATACGAGGCAAGCCTCCTGCGCACCAGGGCGGCAAATACCAAAAAACAGTCCAGGGACCGGCGCACGTTCCTGGAAAAAGGCCTGGAATATTACCAGTTGGCGAATCAGATGTCCCCGTCGATGAATACGTTTTTCTCGAGCTACGGCGAATGAGGGCTTGTCCATAAATACGCGTTTCGCGGACGGTTGCTTCGTCAAAGCCTTTTTTACTCCGGCCGGGTACCGAAGAGTACACTCCCTTCGTAAAAAAGGGACTCGCCCTCGCCTCACGCTCCACTCATTTATGGACAAGCCCCAAGACGCGTAAAATGCCGCCGGTGGATACAGGCCCGGCAGAAAAAGGAGAAAGTATGGCTCTTATAATACCGGGGGCATCCGGCATGCCGTTGAAAAGGCTCGCGCTTGCAGGCGCGTCTTATTCCGGCGCGATGGAACAGCCCCCTCAAAAGAACGTAAATGAACGCGATCTGGATGCGGTAACGGCTCTTTCCCTGGTTTCCAGAGGGGAATCCCGGCTGACGCGGTTGCTGCAGGATGCGGAAACGGAGCGCAGGCTGCTGAAGGACGAGGGCTCGCTCGCGGCAAAAGCGCGTGAGGAGGTGCAGGATGTGCTTGCGGGTACGGAAAATACCGATACGGCCCAGGCTGCGGGACGGCAGCTTATGAGCTCCCTGAATGCCTTTGACATACGCAGCCGCGATCTGGCTCTGCGCGACCGCCTTGAGCGTTGCCGGGCCGGGGCGGAGCAGAGGGAACGGGAAGTGGTCCGTTCGGTACATGCGCTGGCGGATACCGTCGCGTACAGTCCTTCCGTAAAATTGCGCCAAAAGGCGTTGCAAACCGCCGCGTTGCAAATGGACGCCTTGCGCACGGCGCGCCGGGCCATGGAACTGGCCACCTGGCGCATGGTTTCGCAAGACGAAGCGTAGCGTTCGAAACAACCCTCCACTGTAAAGGATACCCCATGACAATCAACGCTCATGAAAGACTGCGCGCGGTATATAAAGGCAACGGAGTGCAGACCGACTGGCCCGTGACGTTTCCGTTCATAGGGGCGGCGGATGTATGCGCCATGACCATAGCGCCCGACGGAACGGAGACAATTCTGGTAAACAACCGCGACTTCACCGTCTCCGCACGGGCCGACAGGTCCGGAGGGGTGCTGCATACGGTTCTTCCCGCAAACTACAAGCTGGTCATGTACCTTGATCAACCCTGCACGCAGGAAGTGGATTTACGCAACAACGGCATCCTTGACGCCGAAGTGCTGGAATACGGCATGGACAAGCTGACGCTGCTCATCGCGCAACTGCGCGAAGGGCTTTCACGCGCCATCAAGGTAGGCGTGGGCAGCGAAGAAACCCCGGAAGCCCTCACGGAGCGGATTTTTACCGCTCATGGCGAGTCCGTGGAATCGGCCAAGGACGCCGCCGCGAGCAAAGATTCCGCGGCAAAAAGCGCTGCTTCCGCTCAGGCCAGCGCTTCCAGCGCTTCCGCTTCCGAAGCGCTGGCCAGAAAATGGGCCACCAACCCGGAAAACGCCGTGGTAAAAAACGGCGAGTATTCCGCCTATCACTGGGCGAAGCAGGCCAACGCCATAGCCGTTTCAGAAGCTTTTATCGCCGACGGCAGCACAACGGCGCGCAATCTTGCGGAGAGGAGCGCGGATGTCATAAATGCCAAGGACTACGGAGCCAAGGGCAACGGCACTGCCGACGACACGGAAGCCCTACGGGCGGCCCTGGGAAAAGGAGGGCAGGTCTTTTTACCGCCGGGAACGTATAGAATCTCGGAAGATATTCCCCTGGAACGGTGCTACGGCGCGGACGCCCTTATACTGTTCTCTACCGGCTCCCGCGTCGCGTTGAGCTGCCCGGCCAACGTGGACAACCTGTCGCAGAGCTATTTTACGGATCTGTATTCCGCAAAGACGATTACGTTCCAGGAAATAGCCATGAACGACGGCAAGATCTACTGCATCCAGAATCCCAGTTCCCCTAACGGTACCTGGGACGTGACGTCGGAAGCGTATATCTCGGAATTCGTCAGTGCGCGCAGGGCGGACGATTTTCAACTACCGAACCTGAATACTACCGTAAAGCCCACCGGCATCGCCACGTTTACGCGGCTCGGACACGGGTCCGGACTTTCGGCGCTCATACTGGACGGAAAAACGTATCTGTATGCCACCATATACGACGACAAAAGCGCCAACGGCAGCGGGTTTACCAAAATCCTGTGGAAGGGCTCGGCGACGACCCAGGCCGACGTGCAAGAATTCCGCTCCCTGAAAGGGGTGCGGGCTGGAGCGGAGATAGCGATCTCCTCGGACGGAAAATACCTCGTCGTCCACGACATGAACTATATGTATGCGTCCCAGGGAGGACGCTGGGAAATATTCCGCTATCTGGTATTTGATCGCAAGGCGCTTGAAACCGCGGCCGATATGAGCACGGTGGAACCGCTGTCTTCGTGGTACGCGCGTTCCACTGCCGCATCGCGGAGCATACTCGGAAACACCTCCGGCTGCCAGGGGATATGCTCTGACGGCAGGTATGTGTATTCGCTGATCAGCGGCACGAACAAGCTGGACTCGGACGCCGCGATCATTGATGTGTACACCATGACTGGGGTGTGGGTGAAATCCATCCCCATAAACGCCCTCGGGCCGGTGTTCCCCGGTAAAATATACGGGACCGAGTCCGGCTACATCGTTACCGGCTACGAGGTGGAGGGGCTGACCGTTCAGGATGACGCCCTGTATGTCGGACTGAAAGTCATCGCTCAGAAGTATTCGGCCATTGTCGACTATTACGGCACCAGCTATGTGCCGTTGGTGACCGGCACAGGCGTAAATCCTTCCACCTCCGCCAATTTCTTGCGGACGATGGCGCCGGCCACGGAGGTCTATGACCCCGCCAAACAGTATACGGGCGTATCCGGCCCCGTGTACCACAAAGTGATCCTCGCCATAGCCCCGAGCGGAACAAGAAGCGGCGAGCGCCCGCTGCTTATAGCCGAAGACAGGAGCCCGCCCGCCGCCATCAAGACGTCGGGGCACCTGCTTTTGGCCTGTGACAATACCAACCAGATTCAGTTGAGCGGGTGGGATTTGAAGTCCGGCACCCTCATTCCCCGCATGCAGGTCGGCGGGACCGGCAATGTGTATTTTTACCGGCCGGGGATCATGGGGCAAGACCCTCCGCTGTACGCGCAAAACCCGCCCAAATATACCATGTTTACCTATAACGCGGACGGGACGACCCTGCGCGCCGCTTCCTCCCAGGCGGAAGGGGCGACAATGCTGCTGGCGGATACCGACCACGCGGACGCCTCCCTCGCAGGCGGAGCCGTTATCTACGTCTCGGGAACGGAGACGACAGCTCCGAACAGGGGTTTTTTGCTGCAAAGGGATGGGAAAGCCACGTTTTACGGCGCAACCGTGAGCCCCCGCTATGAAAATACCACCTCGCTCGGCGATTCCACGCACCGCTTCGTTAATCTGTACATGACCGGCGATATCATCAAGACTTCGGACGAACGGCTGAAGGAAGACATACAAGAGGTGCCGGAAGCTGTTTTTCGTGCCTGGGACAAGGTGCGCTTCATGCAGTTCCGGTTTAGGCTCTCCGTTGCAAAAAAAGGCGGCAGTGCCAGACTGCATGTGGGGCTGGTCGCGCAAAAAATCAAGGATGCCTTTGAGTCGGAAGGGCTAGATCCCTTCGCCTACGGACTGCTTTGCTATGACGCATGGCCGGAAGCGGAGCTGACGGAAGACGTGTTTGATCCCGAAACAGGCAACACCGTACCCAAGACGGTCACTCGTCCGGCCGGCGATATGTACGCCGTCAACTACGATGAAGCGCTTGCCATGGAGTGCGCTTATCAACGCTGGAGAATCGGCCGTATCGAGGAGGCGGTTGCCGGCGGAGGAGGATGAAACGGGAACGGGTGAGGGAACGCAAAAGGGAAAGAAGTCTCCCGGTTACCGTGGGTATGGCGGCCGGGAGACTTCCTGGTACGGATACGCTTTTAAGCAGAGCTTAATGCGAATTCAGGGCCGGTGCGCTGTTTTCAGACGTCTTCGCGGTTTCCTTCCTGAATCCCTCGGTATGACGCACGTGGAAGAATATGGCGGAGGAAATGGCCGCCATGAAGCCGAGGCAGAGGAAGGTCTTGCTGAAGGCGTTCAGGACCAGGCCGGGCTGGAGCTGGCTGGTTGCGCCGGAAAATTCATAGAGAATGGCGGCGGCACAGGCCACGCCCATGCCCATGGAAAGTTGCATCACCACGGAGAGCAGGCTGTTGCCGCTGCTGGCGTGGTAGTCGGGCACATCCAGCAGAGTAATGGTGTTCATGGCGGTAAACTGCGTCGAGTTGACCGCGCCGAACACGGTAAAAAGCAAAATCATCTGCAGGTAGGGCATGTCGGCGCGAATAAAGGAGAAAGCGGCGATCAGCAGGCCCAGCAACAGTGTGTTGATGCAGAGCAGCCAGCGAAAACCCAGGGTCCGCAGCAGGGGCCGCAGCATCTTTTTGGCGATCATGGCCCCAATCGTCATAGGAATCATGGTCAATCCCGCCTTCAGGGGCGAGAACCCGAGGCCTATCTGGAGGAGCAGGGGGGTCAGGAACGGCATGGCGCCGGTGCCCAGGCGCGCGAACAAATTGCCGATAATGCCTACCGCAAAATTGCGGGTCTTGAACAGTGAAGGGCTGAACAGGGGGTTGCGGAAACGCAGGGCGTGGAAACAGTATACCGCAAGCAGGACCAGCCCGCTTAGCAGCAGAAGAAGCATGGGGGTATAGGCCATGTGCAGTTCGCCGATGCCTTCCAGGGACATGGTAATGACGACCATGGAGAGGCCGAATAAAAAGAAGCCCAGCCAGTCAAAACGGGGCGCTTCGTCCGGTGCGGGCAGATCCGGCATAAACCGTAGCGCGGCTATGGTTCCCAATATGCCCACCGGAATATTGATCAGGAAGATCCAGTGCCAGGAGGCGTAGACCACCAGAAAACCGCCCAGGGTCGGGCCGACCAGAGGGCCGAGCAGGCCGGGGATGGTGATGAAACTGAGCACCTGCACCAGCTGTTCCCTGGGGTAGGCCTTCAGGACGCTGAGCCGTCCCACGGGCACAAGCAGCGCGCCGCCCACCCCCTGCACCACACGGGCGAACACCAGAAATTTCAGATTGGGCGACAGGGCGCAGGCGAGCGAACCCGCGGTAAACAGCATAATGGCAAACATAAAGATTTTCCGGGTGCCGAAACGGTCCGTCAGCCAGCCCGAGGCGGGAATAAGCAGCGCCACGGTCAGCATGTAGGCGATCACCACTGCTTCCATGCGGAACGGGCTTACCCCGAGGTCCTGTGCCATCACCGGGATCGCGGTGTTCACGATGGTGCCGTCGAGCGTCTGCATGAACAGTCCCACCGCGACCAGCCACAGTAGCGGGCGGCGGCGGGATTCGGGGAGGACGGAGGTCTGGCTCATGGAGCTTTTCTTGATCTTGTCGCGGAGTGAGGCGCGCCCGTGCTGTTCCAGCCAGCACGACGATGAACTCCATCGGGACAGGATCTGCCGCCAGAGGTTCCAGCGGGAAGCCCTTTCTCGATGAGCATCATCGCGCAGGCGCGACCGGAAATCCCGAGAATGCCAGCAATGCCCGGGCGGATCGACCCCCGACTCCGGTCAAGACCTCCTGACGATGGGCTTGCTCGGCGTCGATATCGTGTGTTCGGACCCCCAACTGCCAACGGTGGACAAGTCGGGATCTTTACTCCTCACGGCAATTGGGGGCGTGCGTGGTTCGTACTCACCCTGGTTGGCAATGAAAACCGAACTGGAGATCGACTCGTGGATGATGACCTGGTTGATGTGCCCGATGACGCCTCGCTGCAAGAACTTGAGCGGCGTCTGAACGACGCGGTCCGGCGCTGTGCTGGAAAATGCTACGCACTGCTCGACACTACCTTCACCCGGAAGTTGATGCCGGACGACTATCTTGCTGGTCCGCACGAAATGCGGCGGCTCTATGAGGGCTTCTACAGCGGGGAGCGGCTGGAGGAAGCCGATCCGCAACTGATCTGGCTGCCTGCGATCGGGGCCGAAGCGTTGGCCATGCTTTCGCGATGGTGCGCCGGCAGGCCGATGCTGAGTTTCATCGTGTCGCGGCTGGATATCGACGAACTGCTTGCCCACCTGCGAGGGCAGACCGCCGCGACCGGTCCGGATGGGGACCGCTACATCCTGCGCTTCGGAGATACGCGATGCTGGCCCGATCTGTACGGGAGCTTCACCGATGGGCAACGTGCCCGGCTGATGCACGGCATCGACAGTTGGTTCTATTTCGACACAGCCGGCTGTGTCCAGGGCCTGTTCGACAGTACCACCCCGAGGGCAGCGTACACGCCTCCGTTCATGCTCCTGCCATTCAAATTGTCCGAAGCGCAGATGGCCGAGACGGAGGACGGCGTCGCCTGGAGACTACTGTCCTACATCGCGTCCCGCCCGGAGGACTACGGAAGGTTCGCCGGCCGTCCGTCGGCACGTCACAGAGCCGCCATGCAGGCGGTGGCCGAGGCGAAGGTACATGGAGGCGTACACGATGCGGTGCTCTTGCGCCGGGTGTGCCAGGCCCTCAAGGCAGACGGCCTTCTGGAAACCGGATGAGTGCCACTTCCGGAGAAGCCGTTTCTCTACGCGATCCATTGCGCGTGCGGTCGCGCATGACTGACACGGCCCAGGCATGGCACGCAGCCGGCACGCGTGAGTCGGCCAGGTCGTTGAACCGTGAAGGATGACGAAAGCATGCGAGGACTGACCAAGCCGTTCCTGCTGGCGCTGTGCCTGTTGCTCGGGCTCGTCGGGTGCAGCCGCCGCGTGCCGCCTGCGCCAACTGCCGAAGAGGACATGGTGCCTCTTGGGTTGAGCATCCTGAACTACACCGACCAGACTGTTGAGACTGTCACCGTGGATGGTTCATGGGCGGGCGGACTGGGGCCACATGCGGGGGGGGGGAAATTCGCGGGTGCGACGGCGGGGCCGCGCCAGTGGCGCGCGGACTACACGCTTACGGTGCGCTGGCAGGACAACGAGCAATTCGCCGATCCGGTCTGGCGCTCGGGCGGCCCGATGCGCTACCACGAGCGCAGGTTGGCGGTGCAGCCGTACCAGCAAGCCGAGGACCGGCAGATGGCTATTGTGTGGATCGCGTTTCTTCCGGGTGACGTGGTCAAGCTCTATCCAACATGGGTGGGACCCGAGCACCCGGATTTCCCGGACGGGTTGACCGATCCCAGCCGTGCCTGTGCGCGCGAATTTCCCGGCGACCCCAAGTGTTTCTCGCGCGTGCCCGAGGATGTGCAGGAGGCGCTGGAACGCAAGCGGAAAAAGAAGGAACAAGAACAAGCACAGGAGCAAAAGCCATGACCCGTTCCCGCTATCCCGATGACGTGCGCAGTGAACCATGGCGCCTCTCTGACGACGAGGTCGACGCGAGCGTCTATTGCGATGACCTCCACGACCCGAAGCAATGTCTGCAAACCTTGCACTTCGGTTTCTTCTTCGACGGCACGCGCAACAACATGCTTTATGACGAGTCGAAGCAGGCGCACAGCAATGTGGCCCGGTTGTACCGAAGATATGACGAAGCCGTGCGATCCACCGAAGGCAAGCGCTACCGCTTTGCGACTTACGTTCCCGGTGTCGGCACCGAGTTCTGGCGCTACATCCCCGACGCAGGCGTGGGTCTGCACGCAAGCGCGGGCGCGGCGGCGGGTTGGGGCGGCGAGGCGCGCATCAACTGGGCGCTGCTGCAGTTACAGAACAACCTGCACTGGCACTGGTTCGGCTACCCCTTGACGGGCCGCGAAGCCGACCGCGCCCTGGTCGAGCAGATGAGCACCGACATCCGCCTGCGGCGCATGCGCGAAGCCTATGCGCCCGCCAGCAAGCCGCCCGCGCCGCAGACCCCGGCCGACACGCAATCGCGCGAAGCCGTCGGCACGACACAGGCACTGCAGGCGGTAAGCAGCACGCAGTGGCGCGGCTCCGACACGGACGGGCGGCGCCGCGTGCTCGCCGAGCGGCGGGCCCGTCTCAAGGATCTGCTCACGCCGCTGCTCACGCAGCGCCTGCCCAGGATCGCGAAGATCCGCATCTCGGTATTCGGCTTCTCGCGCGGGGCGGCCGAGGCGCGGGTGTTCGTCAACTGGCTGCGCGACCTGTGCGACAACGCGACCGGGCCGATGAAGATCTGCGGCGTGCCGGCGATCGTGGATTTCCTCGGCATCTTCGACACGGTGGCCTCGGTGGGTGCGGCGCAGAGTTTCCTTGCGGACGTGGCGAGCGGCCACGGCGGCTGGGCCAGCCCGCGCGACCTGCGCATTCCGGATGCGTCGGTCGTGGCCCGTTGCGTACACATGGTCTCCGGCCACGAGGTACGCGGTTCGTTCCCTGTCGATGCGGCGAGCGGCGAGAACGTGGAGGAGATCGTGTATCCGGGCGTGCACTCGGACATCGGCGGGGGCTACCGGCCCGGCGAGCAGGGGCGCGGCATGAGCGATAGCGCGAAGCTCTCCCAGATTCCGCTGTGCGACATGTATCGCGCGGCGCGCGTGGCAGGCGTGCCGTTGATGAGTGCTGCGGGCAACCCGGACTTTGCGGTGGACGCGGGGCTGATTGCGCGCTTCAACGCGTACATGGGTGAGGTGCGCGACACGGCTGAGCGGGACACGAACGGGCGCGTGCAGGCGCACTACCGGCATTTCCTGCGCTGGCGCCGCTACCGGCTCGGCGCGCAGGCGGACCTGCCGTGCGTGGCGCGCAGCCCGCGCCAGGACCGT
>JAVBTB010000013.1:0-27107 GCA_031556355.1 Desulfovibrio sp.
AGTTGAGAGGTTGTTCAGACGACTCAAAGGGTTCAGGCGCATAGCAACTCGCTATGACAAGCTGGACGTAATGTTCATTGCCTTTGTCGTTTTTGCTCTCATTGTTGAGGCTCTCAAATAGTGTTAACAGGCCCTAGAGCATTTCACACTTGAAATGCTGGCAAGGATTTGCCGGCAAATACTTGCCGCCAAATAGGCGTAGGCGGGCTTTGCCCGCCGTTAAGCGACTATTTGAAGCGTAAACTGCTCTAAGATTGGGGCTGCCGCCCCAAACCCCGCCTGGGGGGAATGATTTCCCCCAGACCCCCTCAATTTTGGGCTATATGAGCGAAACGCCGGTTGGTCGTACCAGGCAAAGAGCCCGCATACTCCCTGTGTGGAGCGGGGCAGGCCTTCGCCCGGTACGGAGCCCGGAACAAATGGCGGGCGTTACTTGCCGCCTGCCTTGAGGAGCCACTCCTTGTAGTCGCGCATTTCTTTCGCCTGCGCTTCTATAATATTGACGGCAAGTTCGATGACCTTGGGGTCTTTGGAGAGCACAAGTGCCTCCGCCGCCATGTTCAGCGCGCCCTTGTGATGCTCGAGCATCCCGGCCACAAAGGCCTGGTCGGCGCTCGCTGCGTGGGCCGGAAGCATGTCCATATGACGCATGGCGGTTGCGGCCTTGGCATCGGAGCCGCCCATGGGCTTCAGCATTTCACCCATTTCCTCGATTTCCTTCCGCTGATCCTCAATGACCTCCTTGGCCCAGGCCTTGACCCTACCGTCCTTGAGTTTGGGCAGGGCATCCTGCGACATGCGTACGCCGTCCTGGTGGTGCGCGATCATGGCGGACAGGAAGCTCCTGTCCGAGTAAGAAACTCCGCCCATGGTATCCCCGGCGGCCTGTGCTGCCGACAGGGGAAAGAACAGGCCCAGAGTAAGCAGGGCCGCTACGAGTATGTTCAATCCGGTATGCATGGGAACCTCCCTGTGGTAGTTATGTTATAGGGAGAGGCCGGGCGGGCCGTCGGCGTTCCATGGCACGCCGTTGCGGCAACACGCCGCCGTGGTGGCCCTCGAGCCGCCCGCGTGCTGAGGACGGTTCTGCTATACAGGGTAGTTTACGGACAGCGCCCTGTCCAGGTGGGGACGAAAAAAAGGGAACCCGGGCCGCGGGGGCCGGCCGGATTTCCCTGGAACGACGGCTTCTTTTCCGGCCGCTACCGGCTGTCATTCCGTATATAGCGTATGACCTTTGCCGGGTTGCCGGCCACCAGCACGCCTGCGGGCACGTCTCTGGTCACCACCGAGCCCGAGGCCACCACCACGTCGTCGCCGATATGCACGCCGGGATTAATGATGGAGAGGCCTCCGATCCAGACATTATGCCCTATGCTCACCGGCTTGCCCAGCTCCAGGCCCGATTTTCTGTTCTCCGCGTTCAGGGGATGGGTGGCGGTGTAAATATGCACTCCCGGCCCCATCAGGCAGAAATCGCCGATATTCACCGGGCAGACGTCCAGAATGACGCAGTTGTAATTGGCGAAAAAATTCGAGCCGATACGGATGTTATACCCGTAATCGCAACGGAAGGGCGGCTCCACGGCAAAGTCGCCGCCCGCTATCGCGCTGAAAAGTTCACGCAGGATCGCCTGCTGGGCCGGACGATCCTCTTCGGGCAGATGGTTGAACCTGCGGGTAAGGGCGCGCGCGCGCTGTCTGTCCGCGATCAGTTCGGGATCCGTCGCCAGGTAGAGTTCGCCGGCGAGCATTTTTTGTTTTTCCGTTGCCATGGCCGCCCTCCTGCGGAAGATGGTTGCCGTTGCGCCATTGCCGACAGCCGTCTTATCATCACACGGGCGCGTTCAAAAAGAAAGGGCCGGGAAGCGGGGTGGTTGGGAAGATACTTTCTGTGCGATTGAAGGAGTTGGGGAAAAAGGGTACAGGCGATAAAAAAATACCCCGAATCGCATCGTCGCGGGCGAAGACAAGGAGGGTATATGCGGCGTATCTATAATGTATCCGGCATGTTGTGTGGCGTTGCGAAAAAAAAGACCCTGCCGGGGCAATGCCGCCCGGCGAGGATTCTCTGCATAGTGATCCTGGTTCTGAGTTGCCTGCTGCCGGGCGTGGCTCTGGGAGGGAACCGGGATGTTCCCCCCGGCAATGACGACCTCTCCTACAAGCTTCTGAACAGGAAGCCGGTGAAACAACGGGCGCAGGGCGTTCCCGATGCGGCGAAACAGGACCGGCCCGGCGTTTTTCAGCGCTTCGGCGAGCGGTTGAAGCAGGTCTGGAACTCCTCCATCTATGACTTTTACCTGCCCGCATACACGTGGCATAACCGTCTGATGTATGACAGCAACAAAATAGACAATTATAACGAACACCCTTGGGGAGCGGGTTTAGGCCGCTCGTTTTACGACGAGGACGGCGACTGGCACGCCCTGTACGCCCTGGGATTTATGGATTCCCATAGTAATTTCGAACCCATTGTGGGCTACGGCTTTCTGAAAAACTGGCGCCTCGACGAGGACGGCGACTGGAAAGTGGGCGTCGGCTACACACTCGGCATTACCGCCCGCCGCGAGTATGACTATATCCCTCTGCCCCTGCCGCTGCCTTTGGCGGGCATCGAATACAAGCGTTTTTCCGTCCAGGCCGCCTATATTCCCGGTCTCTATAACGACGGCAACGTGCTCT
Organism: Desulfovibrio sp.; assembly: GCA_031556355.1. GTDB lineage: Bacteria > Desulfobacterota > Desulfovibrionia > Desulfovibrionales > Desulfovibrionaceae > Frigididesulfovibrio. The sequence continues at coordinate 2,686 of JAVBTB010000013.1, forward strand.
TTATCTGGCTGCGCTGGCAACTGACGGACTAGGCTCAGTCCCAACGGATTGTCCACCCTGTTCTTGTTTCGATTTGCTGTTGTACGGTAAATTCAGCTTTACCGACGTGAGCACGGGTGAACAACCCGTTGGGACAGTGCGCCTGGCGGGCCGGAGTCCCCGTATACCCTGCTGATCGAAGTGCCGGAAAAGGCCCTGCGGGAAGCGGCCTTTCCCGCACAGTAGCCCGCCGGTCGCCGAACCCCGCTCTCCGTCACAAAGCCGACGTCTCCGTCGGCTTTGTTTTTTCTGTTTCCCTTCTCTCCCTTATTGTTACACGCTATCCGATACTCTGGCCTCGATCTTGCAAGACCGCGCATCAACGGCAGAAATGACCGCTTTTTCCCCGGCGATACAAGGAGTTTTCCTTGAGACCGGGACCGCTAAAACGGACCGGAAAACGCGAAAACAGCCGGAACATGCCGGGCGGCGATAAACAGCCGCGCCAGCCCCCGGCGGCAGAGACGGACGTATCGGAGGATGTATGGAAAATGCCATGTATTCAGCGCTGTTCGGCGCGCTGACCAACGAGCACAGGATGAACAGCATCGCCAACAATCTGGCGAATGTGAATACCACGGGCTACAAGCGCGATCTGCTGTCCTTCAAGGATACTTTTGCCATGTATGCCCATGACCAGATCATGGAGCCGGTATTCAACGTGCGTTCCGAGTCTCTGTTTCCCGAGCCGCAGCATCTGGCCCGGCCCCGCATCGCGCAGGCGCATACCGATTTTTCCCAGGGTTCGCTCAAAGTGACCGGCGCGCCGTTTGACGTGGCGATCAGTGGCGACGGCTTTTTCAAGGTACAGACCCCCATGGGCGAGGTGTACACCCGCAACGGACACTTTCGCCAGACCGCCGAGGGCACGCTGATTACCGAGCAGGGGTACCCCGTGCTCGGCGACGGTGGCGAGATAACCCTGCCCGCCGGCGTGTCCAACTTCAACATCGCTGAAGACGGCCGCATTTTTGCCGACGGCAACCTGGTGGGGCAGATCAGTCTGGTGGGGATAGAGGATCCGCTGACCCTCGAAAAGATGGGGCACAACATGTACCGCGCCCGCAACGGCAGCGAGGCGGTGGAAGTGGAAACCAATGCCTTTATGGCCCAGGGCTTTCTGGAGACAGCCAACGTGGACCCCGTGTACGAAATGGTCAACATGATCGAGGCCCAGCGCCAGTTTGAAGCCTATTCCAAGGTGATGCAGACCAGCCAGGCCGTGGACAAGGAAGTAACCACCCGAGTGGGCAGAGGCCGCGGGTAGTACATAGTAACAACACGCCGCGCCGGAACGTCCGGCGCACAGGCGCAGGCAATAAGGGGACAGGTACAATGGAACATACAGAGAAACTCGGCCTTGCGGCTTCTTCGTCGGAACGCCTTTTCAACTTCGGCGGTCTGCGGCGTTACCATGCGCGGAACACCGCTGCGGGAACGCTGGCCCGGGGCCTGCTTTCGGCCTGCGGCCATGCGGCGCTCGGTCTTCTGGCCCGCTGCAATCTTTACAGCGCTCCCTGCATTATCGGTGTGGAGTGTCTCCCGGCCACGGCCGGGCCGGGCTCCCTGGGGCAAGGGTGCGCAACCGTTCCCTCAGGAGGGTACCAGGCATGATGCGTTCCCTTTGGACAGCCGCCACGGGCATGGTCGCCCAGCAGCTCAATATTGACGTTATTTCTCACAACCTTGCCAACGTGAACACCACAGGCTTCAAAAAAAGCCGGGCCGAGTTTGAAGACCTGATCTACCAGAACCTGCGCATCGCCGGTTCCATTACCGGAACGGACGGCGACCAGCGTATTCCCACGGGCATTCAGGTCGGTCTCGGGGTGCGCCCCACCACGGTGCACAAGTTCTTTTCCCAGGGCGATTACCAGAACACCAGCAACCCTCTGGACCTGGCCATTGAAGGCGACGGGTTCTTCCAGGTCATGGTGAACGGCGAAGAAGCCTACACCCGCGCGGGGGCCTTCAAACTGAACCAGGACGGCACCCTGGTCACGGCCAACGGCTACGTGCTGCAACCGGAATTCACCGTGCCCACGGAAACCAAAAACATCGTGGTTACGGAAAACGGGCATATCGCGGCCCTGGATGCCAGCGGGCAGGAACTGGCCGCCGCCGACATCCCGCTCTATACCTTTATCAACCCGGCGGGTCTGGAATCGAAGGGACGCAACCTCTACAACATCTCGGAAGCCTCGGGGGACGCCATTGAAGGCGTGCCCGGCGAGGACAACGTGGGCACCATTGCCCAGGGGTTTCTGGAAATGTCCAACGTCGAGGTGGTGGATGAAATGGTGAACATGATCGTGGGCCAGCGCGCCTATGAAATGAACTCCAAGGCCATTCAGACATCTGACTCCATGCTGCAGATCGCCGTGCAGCTCAAGCGTTCATAACCCACCCGCCGCCCGCCGGGTTTCGCAAAACCAGGCGGGCGGCGGCAGGTAACGGAATATGCCCATGACGTCCCGCGCACGCCTTTTTCTGCACCTGCTCGTTGCCGCAGCCTGCCTGCTGCTGCCCGCCTTCGGGGCGGGGGCGGCCCAGACTGTGGAAGAGCCCTGGCGCATCCGCTTTCTGGAAGCGGCCATTGTCATCGGGCCTGTGGTCAGGCTGGGGGAAGTGGCCGTGCCCGTGGGCGACATGCCTCCGGCCAAATGGCGCGAACTGGCCGTGCGCGAGCTTTGGCCCTCGCCCCCGGAAAACGGCCGGGCAGTCAACATGACCCGCCCGCGTCTGCAGGAAGCGGTCGTGCGTACCATGAACGACCTTGCGCCGTACTGCCTGTTCCCCGGCTCTCTCGCCTTGCAACGCGGCGGCGCGCTTATCGGCAGGGAAGCCGTGCAGGAAACGGTCGTCAAAGCTTTGACCCCGCTTGCGGGGGGGCTCGACGGAGAGAGTTCGTTCTCGGATTTCCGCCTGCCCCAGTACATCTTTCTTGAGCACGCGGGCCAGCGGCTCGAAGTGGAGCCGCCGAAGCGCCTGGCCCCCGGCCGGGTGACTCTCCGCCTGCTGGTGCGGGAACTCGACGGCGGCGTTGCGCAAAAGCTTTCCGGCTCCCTGTTTCTGGACTGCCTGCGGGAAGTGCCCTGCGCGGCGGCCCCCTTGAACCGCGACGACGTGCTCGAGCCGGGCCACGTGACCTTTGTGCGCATGAATATGGCGCGCCTGCGCGGCGAGCCATGGGACGGGCGCGGCGGCCCCTGGCGGCTGCAGCGGCCCATAGGGATCAACCAGGTCATCTACCAGGCGGATCTCGGGCACATTCCCGCAATTAAAAAAGGGAATATCGTGACCGTCCTGTATGAAGGCAAAAGCCTGCGCCTGAGCGTGCAGGGCGAGGCCATGACCGACGGCGTGCCGGGGCAGAGCATCCCGGTGCGGAATGTGCAGAGCAGGAAACAAATTTTCGGCATCGTGCGGGATACGTCGACCGTAGTGGTCAACACCGCGCAGTGACCTTGAGGTGGCTATGAAAACGACGCTTTTTCCCCTTTTGCTGGCGGGCTTTGTGCTTGGCGGCTGCGCTGCCCAGCAGCACAGCCCCGTGCCCATGTCGCCCGTGATCCCCACGCAACAGTATACGGAACCGGAACAGCAGTACAGTAACCCCGGCTCCCTCTTCAGCGCGGCGGAGGCCAACGATCTGTACGCCGACAACCGCGCCCGCCGGGTGGGGGACATCGTGCTCATCAAGGTGGTGGAAACCTCCAAGTCCAAAAGCAAGGCCGACACCACGGCGGGCAAAGAGGCCACCTCGTCCCTTGGCGTGAGCGCCGCCTTCGGACGTAATACCATAAGCCCCCTGCTCATCGGCGGAGGCCCGCTTGCGGGCAACGTGGGGGTCAACCCCATGCTCTCCACCTCCAGCAACTCGGACCTGAAAGCCACCGGCGAAACCAAGCGGGAAAACTACGTTACCGCCACCATCGGGGCCAGGGTGCTGCAAGTGCTGCCCGGTGGGGTGCTGCAAGTCCAGGGCGCGCGTGAAATACGCGTGAACGATGAGACCCAGTACATGGTGGTCAGCGGCCTGGTGCGCGCGCGTGACGTGGCTTCGGACAACTCCGTGGAGTCCACCCAACTGGCTGACTCCAAAGTGGAATACTACGGCAAGGGCGTGCTGGCCGACAAGCAGCGTCCGGGCTGGCTGACCAGGCTGCTGGATAATATCTGGCCGTTTTAGAGCAAATGCATAATGAAATTGGACAAGGCTCGAATTGCCTCCGGCGGCCAAAGGGACTGAGTCCCTTTGGAATCCCGCAATCATGGCTGCCTTGGCCTGCAAGGGTGGCCCGACAATCCTGATCCTTCGACTGTTTGTGATGTGTTGGGGAGGTGGTGCCGAAAGCAGGCACCGCCTCCCCTTTCCCTTCTCCGGCAAACGCGCTATACCGCCCTCACCGCATCCACAGTGCCGCGCGGCAGTGCGGCGCAGTCCCTCAGGGAGCTTTTGCATGTTCGCCGTTGTCATTCCTATCCTTTCCGTCATCATCATCGGTTACCTGTACGGCGTCCGTGTCCGCCCCTCGCAGGAGGCCGAAACGCTCATCAACAAGTATGTGCTGTATTGCGCCCTGCCGGCCATGATCTTTCTGGCTGTGGCCAGAGCCACGGCGAAAGAGCTGCAGCACGGGGCTTTTCTGGGGGCGGGGATAATCGGCATCGCCGTCGCCTACCTGTTGGGACTGCTGCTGGCCCGCAAAAACGGCATCGCCTCTCCTGCGAGCGCCCTGACCGCCATGGCCGCCAGCTTCGGCAACACCGGGTACATGGGCATTCCCGTTACCGTCGCCGCTCTTGGAGAGGGGGCGGCGGTCCCGGCGGCCCTGGCGACCCTCCTGCACAACATCCCGGTTATCTTCACAGTGATCATGACCTTCGGCACCCATTCCGCCAAGGGCGGCACCGGAAAGGCAGCCCTGCTGCTCAGCCTGATCAAAGCAGTGCAGACGGTGCTTGCAAACCCCCTGACGCTTGCGGCCCTGGCCGGTCTGGTTTTCGTGATCTTTTCCATCCCCCTGCCCGCGTTTCTGGTTACCTTTACCCGTTTTCTCGGAGACGCGGCCGCGCCCACGGCCCTGTTCGCCCTGGGCCTCAGCCTTGCGCGCATGCGCGTGCGCGAGCACGTCGGGCGCGAGAACCTGTGCCTGATCCTCCCTCTCACCGCCGTCAAAATGATCGTGCAGCCGGGCGTCACCCTGCTGGCGGCCGTGTTTCTTTTCGGAATGTCCCCCAAAGACGTGTGGCTGATCACCGCCGTGGTCATGGCGGCCCAGCCCGTCGGGGCCATTGTCTACCTGTTGTCCTATAGTTATAAGGTAGACACCTCGGCTGTTTCCCTTGCCATCGTGCTCTCCTCGCTGGTCAGCGTGCTGAGCCTGCCGCTTATCCTGAGCCTGTTCTAACCGCTTACGGCAGGCGGCACTGCGTGCCGGAAGTGTCTGCCCTCGCCTCCTTCTTCCCTCATGCCTTTGCCTGCTTGCCGCTTGGCAAGGCTCATTCCTTGATGACAAGCTCTGCCCCTGCGCTCCCTGCACCCAAGTACGCGGGTGCAGGGGGGGGCTGCCGGGTGTGGGCGGAGCCCACATCTGAATCAAGATGGCTTCGACAAATAGCTAATTCAATATATTACAGCTAAAAATGACTTGGCCTGCTTTTTGCTATTACCCAGCAAACTCTTACGAGCAGCCAATTTTTTGACCGCTTTCGGCAGCGCTCCGGCAGGAGCCAAAGCCCGTACGTCAAGGAGCAGTTATGGTCCGTTACATATGCTTTTCCCGCCGCCTCGCGTTTCTTTTTACGGCAGCGCTGGCCTTTGGCGCGCTGGTTTTTTTCGCGCACGAGGCGTCCGCCGTGCGCATCAAGGACATCGCCTCCTTCGGCGGGGTGCGCGACAACCAGCTTGTGGGCTACGGCCTGGTGGTAGGCCTTTCCGGCACCGGGGACAAGCGCGATTCCGCCTTTACCATGCGTTCCATGGTGAACATGCTGGAAAAAATGGGCGTGCAGGTCGACCAGAAGCAGATGAAGCCCAAAAACGTGGCAGCAGTCATGGTTACCGCGCGGATGCCCGTTTCCGCCAAGCCCGGCTCGCGCCTGGACGTGACCGTCTCGTCCCTGGGCGACTCCACCAGCCTGCTGGGCGGGGTGCTCATCCAGACGCCCCTCAAGGGCATTGACGGCAAGGTGTATGTCCTGGCCCAGGGCGCGCTGACCGTGGGCGGCTTTTCCGTCTCCGGCACCCAGGCCCAGGCGCAGAAGAATATCGCCACCGTGGCCCAGGTGCCCGGCGGCGGCATTGTGGAGCGCGCCGTTCCCTTTGAATTCAACAGTCAGGACTCCCTCATCCTGACCATGCACTCCCCGGACTTTTCCACCACCAATCAGGTGGTGGACCGCATCAATACGGCCCTTGGCGGCAATTTTGCCCGCTCCGTGGACGTGGGCACGGTCAATCTTGATATTCCCAATGATTTCAAAGGAAATATCGTTCCCCTGATGGCCTCGCTGGAAAATATCGAAGTTGTCCCGGACACGGCGGCCAAAATAGTGGTGGATGAAAAGACCGGCACCATCATCATGGGCCGCGAGGTGCGTATTTCCCGCGTGGCGGTGGCCCATGGCAACTTGCAGGTGCTGGTGCAGGAGAACCAGAACGTGTCGCAGCCCGGCATGTTCAGCGGCGGCTCCACCGTGGTGACCCCCAGTACGGACATTGCCACCCGCGAGGAACAGCGCAAGCTGAACATCCTGGAAGGCGCGACCCTGCAGGAACTGGTGGACGGGCTCAACTCCGTGGGCGCCACCCCGCGCGATCTCATTTCCATTCTGCGGGCCATGAAGAGCGCCGGGGCGCTGCACGCGCACCTGGAAGTCATCTGACCATGAACAGCTTTTTTCTTTCTTTGTAGGATACCGCCATGAGCACTTTGCCCGTTGATCCCTCCCTTGCCGTGCAGGAAGCGGCCCAGAACGATCTGGTGCGCCGCAAGATGGACATGGACGCCCTGCGCAAACGCCTGGGCGACACCCGCACCCAGCAGCAGAAGCTGCGCGAGTCGTGCGAGGGGTTTGAATCCATCTTCATCCAGAAGATGTGGGAGCAGATGCGCAAGAACGTCAGCAAGGAAGGCTACCTGCACAGTAAGGACGAGGAAACGTACCAGTCGCTGTTCGATGTGGAGCTTTCCAAAAAGATGGCCTCCGCCGGGGGCATCGGCCTCGCGGACATGCTGTACGACCAGCTTTCGCAGCAGCTTGAGCAGAGCGGCCGCACTACCTCCCCCAGCACATACAGGCCGCTCCTGCCCGCGTCCGACGGCGGCCCGGCCGCCGAAGCCGCGAAGGCCGGAGCGGAAGCCCTTGCCGTTGCGGACCTGTATTCGCCCCTGCCGCAGGAAGAAGAGGAGCCGGCGGACGAGGCTCCCGACACTATCAGCAGCGCCCTGGACGAGATCCGCAAGGAACTGGCCCTGCAGGCGGAGACTCCGGCTGCGGGCGGCGCTGCCGCCGAGTGGGCCGCCGGACGCGCCGCCAATGTGGGGGAACCCCCTGTGGAGTACCTTGCCGCGGCGGGCATACCCGCGGAGGCCTCCCCGGCCGCCGGAACCACAACGGCTCCCACGGGCGGAAACGTTGTGACGAACCCCGCCGCCGCGGAAGCGCCCGGCAGTGGTGCGATCCCCCGTACCGAAGCGGCCTCCGGCAACCCCGCGGGCGGCGGAGCGCTCTCCGGCAGCCAGGCGGCATCCGCCGCTCCGGCGGCGGATCTGGGCGAAAAGGAGCTTTCCGGCCTGCTGGCCACCAGTTGGCAGGGCAACACCAATGTTTCCGCAACGCCGAAGCCCGTGCGCCTGTTCGGCCGCAGCCGCGGCAAGCCTGCGCAGCCCGCCCCCGAGGCGGCGCCCCGTCCGGCCGCGCCGCCGCGCGGCATGGCCCCCGAGAACGCGCTTTGGCCTGCCGACGGCAAGATCGTCAGCGGGTTCGGCTGGGAAGAAGACCCCCTCACCGGCAAGCGCCACTGGAATTCCGGGGTGCGCATCGCCGCTTCCCCGGGCGATCCGGTACGGGCCAGCCTGGACGGGACGGTCATTTTTTCCGGCCCGCGCGAGGATTTCGGACATACTATTGTGCTGGAGCACAACGACGGATTCAGAAGCTATTACAGCAACATACAAGCTGATGGGGTCGAGGTGGGGGACGTCATTCCCGGCGGCGCGAATTTTGCAAAAGTGGCAGCGCAGCCCTCTTCTTCACCCGCAGGGGCAAATTCTACCCAGTTGTATTTTGAATTCAAGCGCGGAGAGATGGCCCTGAATCCTGAAAGCGCCATCCGCCGTTTGAGAACCGCCTCCCGATAGCGGCAGCCGCAAAAACGAAAAGGCAGGAAACCCATGTTCGATCTTATCCACGGCAACCTTACCCGGCAGTTCAAGGGGCTGGAGCTTCTCTACAGTCTGCTGACCGAAGAATTTATTCTGCTGACGGAACGCAACACCGATGCGGTGACCAGTCTGGAATTTTCCATCCATGAACTGCTCCGTCAGATTGCCGTCGAACGCGTGGATCTGAAGAACACCATGCAGGGCACCACCCTGCTGGAATATGCGACCATGCTGCCCGAAGAAGAGCAGGGCAGGGCGGTGACGAAGCTGTATCACCTCATCGACGCGCTGGAGCAAAGCTGCGCGCGCCAGGCTTCGCAGAATACGGAACTGTCCCTGATGCTTATGGATCAAAGCCAGGCCCTGCTGACCTTTCTGCATGACCAGATAACCCCGCGCGCCCCCCATGTGTACGGCTCGGGCGGGCGTCTCAGACAAGAGCGGCCGAGCGCCGCCCTGATCTCCGGGAGGCTCTGATGAGCGCGTTAGGCGTCGGTTCCGTCCTGAACATGGGGGTGAGTGCCCTGTTCGCCTCCCAGGCGAACATCAGCACCGTCGGCAACAACATCTCCAACGTGAACACGCCGGGGTACACCCGCCGTTCCGTCCTGCTGCAGGAAAAAAACTCCATTGACTACTACCCGGGCCAGGCCGGCCAGGGCGTGCAGGCCGTGGAGGTGTTCCGCTATTTTGACAAGTTTGTGGAAAACGCCCTGCACGGCAAACTCTCCACCGCTTCGCGCTACCAGGCGGAATACAGCCTGCTGCGCAACGTGGAAACCGTGTTCAACGAAGCCAACGTTTCCGGCATTTCCGACGCCCTGGCCGCCATGTACAAGTCGTGGAACACCCTGGCCCAGGAACCGGACAGCATGTCCGCGCGCGAGGCGCTGCTCGCCACCGCGCAGACGCTGGCCACCTCGCTGCGTAACGCGGACCAGACCATGGCCTCCCTGCAGGATCAGATGAACCGCATGATCGGCGAAGAGGTGACCAAGGCCAACACGCTGATCAACGAAATCGCCAACCTGAACCGGGAAATAAACGCCCACACCGTAAACGGCCGCAACAACGCCAACGAGCTCATGGATCTGCGCGACCAGAAGGTGCGCGAACTGGCCGAGATCATCGACATCCATGTGGATGACAAGGGCGCGGGCAATTATATGGTGACCACCAGCGCCGGCAACATGCTGGTGCAGGGAGATATCGCTTTTTCTCTGGAAGTGCGCGGCCCGCAGGCGGAAAATCACCTGAGCGCCAGCTCTCCCTATAAGCAGAACGGGGAGACCATCCAGTTTTCCGGCAGCGACACCAAGGAATACACCCTCGAAGTCACTACCCCCGGCGCCATAGGCAGCGCCGCCAAGTTCAAGGTTTCGCTGGACGGCGGGCGTACCTGGGTGACGGACGAAGACGGCAACGTGAGGGAGTTTTCCGCCAACGGCGAAAACCAGAGCGTCACCGTGGGCAAGCTGGAGATCTGGTTCGGCAACGCCAGCGGCACGGAAAGTCTGGCCGCGGGCGACAAGTTCGTTATTTCGCCCAAGACGGACGTGTACTGGGTTAGCCCCACCTCCGGACCCATCAATATTTCTTCCCAGGTATACGGCGACGGCACGGAAAACAGCCTGCGCATCACCGGCGGCGCCCTCGGCGGGTATCTGGACTTTCGCGACAACCGGATTGGGGAATACCGCGGCCGGCTGGCCGCCTTCACCGATTCCCTGGTCTGGGAAGTCAACCGCCTGCACAGCCAGGGCGCGGGACTGAACCCGATTACCCTGGCCATGGGCACTTACGGCACGCTGCCCACGCGCACCAACGTGCCCCTCGGCGGCGCCATGTCGGGCCTGCACTATGCCGACCGCCTGGCCGCGGGCAACGTCAGTTTTGCCGTTTACGACACCACCACCGGCAAGTCGATCATTCCCTATCCGGGCATTTCGGTGTTTTCGCCCACCAACTTCGACCCCTCCGTGCACTCCCTTGAGGACGTGCGCGATGCCATCAACGCCGTGCAGGTGGAGTATCCGGCCGGTTCCGGCACCACGGTCAACCCGCTGAGCGCCACCATCGTCAACGGCAAGCTACAGATCAACGCCATGAACGGGATGGGTTTCAATATCGCCTCGGATACCACCGGCCTTGCCGCCGCCCTTGGCATCAACACCTTTTTCGTGGGCGAAAGCCCCTCGCAACTGGGCATCCGGGACGAACTCAGCGTTGACGCCAACCTTGTCAACGCGGGCCGGGTGAACGGCGCGGGCGAGGGCAACAAGGGCGACAACATCACCGCCAAGGAAATAGCCGCCCTGGCCACCAAAGTAGCGGACATCACCTCTTTCGGCAGAAAGACGGTCAAGACGACCATGACCGATTACTACGCCGCCATCGTCACCAAGGTCGGCTCGGATACGGCCTCGGTGAAGTATACCGCGGCTTCGGAAACCGCCATGGCCCAGGAGCTGAACCAGCGGCGGGAAGAAATTTCCGGGGTGAACCTGGATGAGGAAATGAGCAACCTGATCAAGTTCCAGGCTGCCTACAAGGCCGCGGCAAAGCTGATCACCACGGCGGACGAGATGCTCCAGACCCTGCTTTCCCTGAAGCAGTAACCGCACCGCATTGCATTAGTAAGGAGGCCGCCATGGCCCTGCGCATTACCCAAGGCATCATGTACAATTCCATGGTCAGCAGCATGAACCGCAACCTGACCGACCTCATGGAGTCGAACCTGCAAGGTTCCAGCGGGCTCAAGATCAACCGTCCCTCGGACGATCCCGTGGGCGCGGGCCGCGTTATTTCGTACAATGCCTCCCTCTACAACCTGACCACCTACGAAAATAACGTCAAGCAGGCCATGGGCTGGCTGAGTACGGCCGACTCCACCCTGACGGGCGAAGGCTCGGTGCAGGACGTGCTGAAGCGCATCAAGACCCTGGCGGAACAGGCTGCCTCGGAAACCTACGACGGCAGCAACCGGGAACAGATCAGCTATGAACTGCGCCAGCACTTCATGCAGCTCATCAACCTGTCCAACACTACCTTTGAAGGACGGCATATTTTTGCGGGGCACAAGACCGACCAAGCCGCCTATGTGCAGGCTCTGGGGGTCAGTTCCTACAATGAGGCCGTCAACTCCGCCCTTTCCGCCAACAACGCGGACCCGGACCGGCCCGTCATGACCCTGACCGCCGACGGCGGCAGCGCCACCACGGTGATCATCCAGATAACGGAAACCGGAGGTAACGGCACTGCGGGAGCCACGGGCACATTGGGCACCGATACCAGGTTTCGCTACAGCAGCGACGGCGGCAAGACCTGGCATACCGACGGCACCGTCACCCAGGAAGGCGACGATTTCGTGCTGCACGCCACCCAGTCCGGGGTAACCATGCGCGCCAACAACGCCGCATACTCCACCATTCAGCCGCCCCCCGCGCCGCAGCAGCCTGCTTCTCCCATCCCCGTGACCGTGGTGGATCCTGCCAAGGACAAGGACTCGGATAACGGCACCTGGCTGTATGTGCGACCCACCGCGGTCTATCAGGGGGACGATCACGACACCCAGGTGACCATTCCCTACGGCAGCACCCTGGGCGCTTCGGCCAACGGGTACTTTACCCGCGACGTGGCGGTGCGCATTGACGGCGACAACGGCACCAACCTGACCTATTCCTACAGCCTGGACGACGGCAACACCTGGACCCAGGTGACCGCTCCTTCGGGCTCCACGGATCTGCCCATTCCCGGCGGCTATCTCAAACTGAGCCCCGCCCCCGGGGCGGCCAACGCCGGGGAACAGTTCACCATTCACCCCCACCGGGCGGACATCAACTTTGATATCGGGCCGTCGGATTCCATCACCGTGAACATGGTGGGCAAGGACATTTTCGGCGGGCTGTACCTGAACCCCAGGACGGGCGAGCTGGAAAAGGCCGACAACGTCAGCGGCGTGAACCTGTTTGAAGCCGTGGGGGATCTGATCTGCGCCCTTGAGACGAACAACCCCGATCAGGTTGCCGCCAACCTGGAGCGCCTTACCGCCGCCATGAACGTAGTGCTCACCAAGGAAGCCACTGTGGGCGGGCGTGAAAACAGGCTCACCGTGACCGAGGCGGCCATTGCCATGCGCAAGCTGGACGAATCGGAAAATTTGAGTAATGTTGAAGACGTGGACGTTACCGAACTGATGACCCGGCTGGCGCAGCAGCAGGTGGCGTACAACAGCGTGCTGAAATCGTCCTCCATGATCATGCAAATGAGTCTTGTCAACTTCCTGTAAGGATTTGCTATGCTTATCCTCACCCGGCGCGCCGGCGAAAGTCTGCACATAGGCGACAACATCAAGATCACCGTTTTCAGCATACAGGGAAAACAGGTGAAGCTCGGCATTGTCGTGCCGGATGACACAGTGGTGTACCGCGAAGAGGTCTACCTTCGCGTCAAAGAGGAAAACCGGCAGGCCATGCTTGCCGACAACAACGACCTTCTCGCGGCGGCGGCGTTATGGCAGATCAACAGAAACGAATAATCGCATCCCGGCTGGGCGATCGCGAAGTGGCGCTGGATAAGGTTATCCTTTTTCCGCGCGGGATCATCGGTTTTGAGCACCTGCGCGACTTTACCCTGTTGCAAATTCGGGAAGGCGCGGCCCTGCTGGTGCTGCAAAGCATGGAAGACCCCGGCCTCGGCCTGCTGGTGGCCGATCCCTTCGCCTTCCTGCCCGACTACAACCTGCGTATCAACGATGCCGATCAGCGGCTGCTCCAGGCAGAGACGGCGGCGGATCTTGCCGTGCTGGTCACGGCCACCATTCCGCCCGGCAAACCCGAGGAAACCGCCCTGAACCTCCTCGGCCCCATCCTGATCAACCACAAGGCCCGCCTTGGGCTACAGGCCCCCCAGATGGAAGGCAGCCAGCCCGGCAAGGTGTTCGTGCACCTGCGCGAGGCCGGGAAGTAGCCGGGCTTGCCGGTAAAAGAGCCCTTGTCGAAGCCATCTTGGTCAGATGTGGGCTCCGCCCGCACCTGGCAAGGGACACCGCACAAAGTCTGTGTCCCAGAGCCTCTATCTCCGCGTTTTGGGTCGGAAAAGGGCAAGTGCCGGGTCGCCGTTGCTCTGGACTCTCTTGCAAATTGACTCATGCCCCGCCATCGACTCCGGGAGCCGGCAGGTCCGGTGCGCTTTCCGGCCTGTCCTTGACATTTTTTGTATAGTGCCATATTTCACAATCAGATCCGGCAAGCGTTTACACCGTTTGCCGCATGCGGTGTCGCTGCTTTTCTCAATCCCCCACCTTGCAACCGGAGACCCGAACCGAACCCGGCCGGCGTCGATGGAACAGGCGCGGTTGCCGTTGTCGGCGCGAAGTCTCCTCCGGAGGCTCCTGATGAAACTGTCCCGCATTCTTCTCGTGGCCGGACTGTGTCTGGCCCTTGCCACGCCCGCTGTCGCCGCTGAAGTCGCCGGCCGCGTGGTCGCCTACGACAAAGACGCCAAGAAAGTGACCTTCATCGCCGACGCCCTTAACTGGTCAAACCCCAAACGCCCCGAGTTCACTGTACTGCCCGCCAAGGAGTTTGTCCTGGCTGCGGATCCCGGCGACATGGCCCCCAAGGCGGGCGGCCGCCTGCGCATTGATTTCGATAAAAAGGAAATCATCATCTACAACCCGCAGACCAAGACCATTGATGCCTTTGCCGTGGAAGTGGTCAGCAAGACCGACAATGTGGAGCCCGACAACGCGCTGGTCTTCGCCGACGGCAAGAAGAAGGCCTTCCCCGTGGTGGACAAGGCCAAGAGTGAAGTGACCATCTATTCGCCCCGCCAGAAGAACGTTTGCACCATCAAGGTTCCGGCCAAGTACATGGAACTTCCGGCTGCCGTGTGGGACAACGGCAATGACGTGAAAATCACCTACACCGAAGAAGGCAAGGCCACGGAGTTCGTCAATCTTTCCAAAGCGAAGTAAGAAGGCTGCGGATTTTTCCAAAAAAGCGGCCTCAGGGGTATGTCCTCTGAGGCCGCTCTCTATTGGTGGTAAACCGGGTTATGCGCCCTCAGAGCAGAATAATTTTGAAGTTGCCCAAGAGTTGCATTGCCTCCGGCGGCCAAAGGGGGCACCGGCCCCTGCGAGGATTGCATCCCTTTGGAAACCCCATTTCGGGGGCCGACACCGGTGGGAAAATTTGCCCCATACCCCAATAAATACGCGGGTGCAGGGGCGCGTTCGCCCCTGCCGGGTGTGGGCGGAGCCCACATCTGACAAGGTGGCTTCGACAAATACTCTTCTGGTGCCTGTTTGCGCGTGCTGGCCCTCTCAGCCCTGGTACTGCAAGCAGGCGTACAGAAACTGCTGGGTGGTGGCAAAGGGCGTAGTGTGCGTCTCCAGGGCGCTTTCACGCAGGACGAACTCCGGGCCGAGGGCCGCGTTCAGCCCGGCCGCGTCGTAGCGTTCCGTGGGCAGATTGCTGCATTCTTTCGGCCCTTCCGGCCCGAACACCGCCATGACGACATGCCCGCCGGGATGCAGGGCGTGCGCAAGCTGCTGCGCATAGCGCCGCCTGTCGTCCCCGTCGACCAGAAAATGAAAGACCGCCCTGTCATGCCACAGGGCAAACCGGCCTTCGGGCAGGGGCACGTTCGTGATATCTCCCCGCAGCCAGCCGATCCTGTCCGCAGCGGCGCTCATACGTTGCCGGGAGAGGCGCAGCGCGCTTTCCGCAATATCCAGAACAGTGATGTCCGTATACCCCGCCGCCAGCAGGTCGTCCGCCAGGGTGGACGCCCCTCCTCCCACATCAATGATGGGGCCGGACGGTTCCGACGCATACCGCCGGATGAGTGCGAGAGAACGCTCCAACTGGGGTGTAAACCAGCTTACGCCCTGCGCTCCGCGGGTTGTATACACCTTTTGCCAGTGCGCTTCTTTTTCTGTCGCTTCAGTCTTGCCGCTCATGCCGCTCTCCTTTCGAAAATCCGCAGGGTTGCGGAATCCTGTCCGGTTCCTTACACACGGGCGCATCATTTTGTGAAAAGTATACCCTGCGCTCCTGAAAAACACCACTGCACCCGCGGTTGCACGCCCGGACTCTTGCCGCCGCCGGACGGTGGCCGCGTTTACTCCCCCTGCGACGCAAAGCGTTTTTACACTCTCTTGCCGTGAGCCAAAGGCCGCCGAGACCGTCGCGGGAAAAAAATGTCGGCCAATGTCGAAACGTCGGAGTTCATTTTGTTCAAACTGTCGAAAAGTTCGACAGTTTTTTATGTAGTAGCCTATTTCAAGGCTAACGAAATGTCGCCTGCGTAGTGTCGATCCTTAATATTATATCAATAAAATCGTAGTGGTATATTTCCCCCTTCGACAGGTCGACAGTTCTGGCACGGCTTGTGCTTTGCTGCACAATCAAGCACCCCGCAAGGGACATAAGGAGAACCTCTCTATGGAATTTACGAACCTGCTGTTTGAGATCAAGGGCCGCGTCGCGATCATCACCATGAACAGGCCCTCGGCGCTGAATGCGCTGAACTCCGAACTGCTGATGGAAATGAATGCGGCTCTTGATGAAGTGGAAAAGAATCCCGTGATCAAGGGCGTCATCGTCACCGGCAGCGGCAAAGCCTTTGTCGCGGGCGCGGACATCAGCCAGATGGCCGGATACGGCCCGGAAGCGGCCCGCGACTACATGGCGAGCGCGCAAAAAGTGTTCAACCGGATGGAAGCCATTGAAAAGCCCTTTCTTGCCGCGGTGAACGGCTACGCCCTTGGCGGCGGGTGTGAACTGGCCCTTGCCTGCGATTTTCGCTTTGCCGGAGAAAAGGCCGTGTTCGGGCAGCCGGAAGTCAACCTGGGCATCATGCCCGGCTTTGGCGGCACCCAGCGCCTGCCGCGCCTGATCGGCACCGGCCTTGCCAAGGAGCTTATCTATTCCGGCCGCAACGTGAAGGCGGATGAAGCCGTGGCCATCGGCCTGGCCAACCGCGTCTGCCCCGGCGAAACCCTGATGGAAGCCGCCCTGGAAATCATGAACACCATCACCGCCAAGCCTGTCGTGTCCCTGCGCGGCGCCAAGGTTTCCATCAACCGCGGGCAGGACGCCGATCTGTACAAGGCCCTTGAGCTTGAGCTGGAACTGATCGCCCTGTGCTTTGCCAGCGAAGACCAGAAAGAAGGCATGCAGGCATTTTTGGAAAAGCGCCCGGCCCAGTTCAAGAGCTGACATTGTCCCTGCACGGGCCCGCGGCTGCCGTAGCGGCACCCGCCGTTGCGCCGGAAGCGGCGGCAATCAAGCGTGCGGGCCTGAACTCTACCCCGTTGTCTCCGGCATCCCGTCTGTAACCCTTTGAAGGAGCGAACATGAATTTTTCCCTGACTGAAGAGCAACAGCTTATCCGCAATATGGTGCGTGAATTTTCGGAAAACGAAATCAAGCCCATTGCCGCCGAGATCGACAAGAAGCACCGTTTTCCCGAAGAAACGGTCAAGCGCATGAAGGAGCTTTCGCTCTTCGGCCTGGCCCTGCCCGAAGAATACGGCGGAACCGGCGTCGATTCCCTGGCCGCCGCCGTGGTGTACGAAGAACTGGCCCGCGTGTGCGCCTCGCACAGCATCATTCTGTCCGTGCACGGCATGGCCACCAAGCCCATCTATTACTTCGGCACCGAAGAGCAGAAGAAAAAATACCTGCCCGACCTCGCCTCCGGCAAAAAGCTCGGCTGCTTCTGCCTGACCGAACCCGGCGCGGGCACCGACGCCGCGGCCCAGGCCAGCCGGGGCGTGCGCGACGGCGACAACTTCATCATCAACGGTTCCAAGGTGTTCATCACCAACGGCAGCGTCGGCGGCACCTACGTCATCTTTGTCATGACCCAGCCGGACAAGGGCCTGAAGGGCATTACCGCCTTTATCGTCGACCGCAGCAACCCCGGCCTGAAGATCGGCCAACTGGAAGAAAAGCTCGGTATCTGCGCGTCCGCCACCGCCGAAATCATCTTTGAGAACATGGTGGTGCCCGCGTCCGACATGATCGGCCAGGAAGGTGAAGGGTTCAAAATCGCCATGCGCTCGCTGGACGCAGGCCGTTTCGGCGTTGCCGCCCAGGCCGTGGGCATTGCCCAGGGCGCCCTGGAAGCCGCCGTCACCTATATCAAGGATCGCAAGCAGTTCGGCAAGCCCATTGCCGCCAACCAGGGCATCCAGTGGATGGTGGCCGACATGGCGACCGCCATTGAAGGCGCCCGTCTGCTCACCTACAAAGCGGCCGCGCTCAACGACACCCCCGGCCGCTGGGGCATGTACTCGGCCATGGCGAAACTGACCGCCGCCCGCATGGCCATGGACGTCACCCGCGACGCCATCCAACTGCACGGCGGCATCGGCTACACCACCAACTATCCGGTGGAGCGCTTCCTGCGCGACGCCAAGATTACGGAAATATACGAAGGCACCAACGAAGTCATGAAGATGGTCATTGCCGGCTCCGTGCTGGCCTAAATGACCGTGCGCTCCGGCAAGGAGCGGCGGTTTCCGGGAGGATCTTTGCCCCCGGTGAGGCCGTCCCCTGCCCCCTCTTCCGCACAGCGGCAAACCGTTTTGCGGAAGAGGGCCGGGGTCTGCGAAGAGCAGGATTCGCATTTTCCCTCCCCTGTCCTGCGCGGAATTGGAACACGAACCACAAACCTATGGGAAGGCAATGAAAAAAATAGCTGTTTGCTACAAGTGGGTTCTTGCCGACGCGGACATCCGCGTCAATGAAAAGACCCGCGATCTGGACATGGAGAAATGCAAGCCCCAGGTCAACGAATACGACCGCATGGGCCTTGAAACCGGCGTCCAGCTGAAAGAAGCGGCCGGATGCGAACTGATTGCCCTTACCTGCGGCGTCAACACGGAGCCCTCGGCCAAGGATGCGCTCTCGCGCGGACCCGACGCCGCCTACTACCTGGACGACGCGGTCATGGAATCCGCCGACAGCGGTACCACCTCCAAGGCGCTGGCCGGGATGATCCGTTCCATCGGCGGCGTGGACGTAGTCATCTGCTCCGAAGGCTCCAGCGACCAGTACGCCCAGCAGGTGGGCCCGCGCCTGGCCGCCCTGCTCGGGTTCACCTCCATCAGCTACGTCAGCAAGGCCGCTCTCGCCGGCGGTGTGTTGCAGCTTGAGCGCAAAATGGAAGAAAGCACCGAGTGCGTGGACGTTACCGGGCCGGTGGTCATTTCCATCGTGCCGGACATCTGCGAAGCTCCCATCCCCAGCGTCAAGCAGATCCTGGGCGCGAAAAAGAAGCCCGCCACCCGGCTGACCCTTGCCGACCTCGGCCTCTCCGCCGACGCCGTGGCCCCGCGGATGCAGGTTACTGCCGTCAAGGCGCCGGTATCCGCCCGCAAGGCCATTCGCCTGAATCCGGAAGGCACCTCCATTGAGGATGCCGCAACGGCCCTTGCCAGACAACTTTCCGCAGACGGCATCCTGTAACCGCTGTTTGAAATAAGGAGATACCCATGAGCACCATATGGATAATAGCGGAAAACCTTGCCTGGGCCGCCGGGCTGCTCACCTGCGCAAAATCTCTGCGGGCCGATGCCGCCGTCACCGCCTTCATCAACGGCGATGAAGCCGCCGCCAGGGCCGTTACCGCGCGCGGCGCGGGCAAGGCTTTTGCCCTGCCCACGCAGGCGAGCGGCCTGTGGGAAAGCTACGCCCCGGTATTGGCGGAAAAGGCCAAAGCCGAAAAGCCCGCCGTCATTCTGCTGAGTGCCAGCAAGCGCTGCCGCGATCTGGCGGCCCAGCTTGCCGCCCTGCTCGACGCCCCCTGCTTTTCCGATGTGAAGAATCTGGCCCTGGCCGCCGACGGCGCTTCCGGCGACACCCTCATGTACGGCGGGGTGGGCATCAAGAGCGCCGTGTGCAAGGCGGAAACCGTGCTGGCCACCATAGGGGCCAAGGACTTTGACCCGGCTCCGGAAGCCGGGGGCGGCGGCGACGTCGCCGTGCTCGCCCCGGCCGCCTCCCCCGCCGTGGTCACCGCCCGTAACCCCAGGGCCGCCCAGACGGTCAATTTGGGGGAAGCCGTCAAGGTGGTGGGCGTCGGGCGCGGCTTTGCCGAACAGACCGACCTTGCCGCAGCGGAAGATCTTGCCAAGGCTCTCGGCGCGGAAATAGCCTGCTCGCGTCCCATTGCGGAGTTCTTCAAGTGGCTGCCGGAAGAACGCTACGTCGGCATCTCGGGCCAGCAGATCAAGCCGCAGCTGTATCTGGCCGTGGGTATTTCCGGCCAGGCCCAGCACTATTATGGGGTGCGCGACGCCAAGACTATTGTAAGCATCAACAAGGATGCCGAGTGCCTCATGAACCAGAACGCCGACTACTACATTGTGGGCGACTGGAAAGAGGTGCTGCCCGCGCTTATGAAGGCTGTTGCGGCTGTATAGGGCATTACCGTGATCCACGGCCTCCGGCGGGCAGAGAGAAAATGCTTGTCGGGCGCCGTGGACTGGAGCCGTCCCCGGTCTTCCTTCGGGGTACAGTTCCGTTGCGGCTGAAGTCGTTTCCCAAAGGGGGTTTTGCGTACAGACAAAGCCCTCTTTATGGAAGCGGCGCGGCAATGCGCATGTGTGTGGCGGTATGATAAATATAATAATTCATTTTATAGATGGATTTTTATACTCTGCAATATATCGTTGCTGTTATATTGCAGGGGCGTTCGGTTTGAGGTGGTACTTATAAGCATTATTCCGGGCGTGTTTGAGAGGCCATGTTGCTGTGCACTATGTAACAGGCTGCCGGTAGTGCAGTATGCCGGAAGTCCAACTGGAGGTCTTATGGTCATTGGGATTATTATTTCCCTGCTTCTGCTCACTTTTATTGCATACCGGGGGCTTTCGGTCATTCTGTTCGCCCCCGTATGCGCGCTGCTCGCCGCTATTACCGCGGGCCTGCCCATTATGCCGACCTACACGGAAATGTTCATGCCCCGTGCGGTCATTTATGTAAAAAACTTTTTCCCCGTGTTCCTTCTGGGCGCGGTGTTCGGCAAGGTGATGGAAGAAAGCGGCTGCGCCAAAGCCATCGCCAAACTCATTGCTGAAAAGCTCGGCCCCAAGCACGCCATCGTCGCGGTCTCCATGTCCACCGCATTGTTGACATACGGCGGGGTCAGCATGTTCGTGGTGCCCTTTGCCGTGTATCCTTTCGCCTATGTTCTGTTCAAGGAAGGCGGCATCCCCCGCCGCCTGATTCCGGCCTCCATCGCCATCGGTTCCTTCGGCTTCTCCATGACGGCCATGCCCGGTTCCCCGCAGATTCAGAACATGATCCCCGCCAACTACTTCGGCACAACCCTGTACGCCGCGCCGGTCTTCGGCCTCGTGGGCGCGGCCATCATCTGCTTTTCCAGCCTTGCCTGGATGCTCTGGCGGCAAAAGAAGCTCATGGCCGCCGGTGAAGGCTTCGGCCGCCTGGACGAGCGCGCCTCCACCAGCACCGACGACGGCCTGGACATGAACCCCTATCTGGCCCTTCTGCCCCTGTTCACCGTGCTGGTGCTGAACATCGTGCTCACCAAGATCATGCAGGGCTGGGGGCCGGAAATTCTGGAAAGCACCCTCAAGCAGCCCCTGGCCGCCACCAAGATTCCGGTGGCCAACTGGGCCCTGATCGTTTCTCTGGTGGTGGCTATAGCCATAGGCATCCTGGTCAGCGCGCGCCAGTTTAAGGCCCGCGGGAACCTGGCCATGGCCCTGAACGCGGGCGCCATCGGCTCCTTGCTCGCCATCATGAATACCGCTTCGGAAGTGGGCTACGGCAACGTGGTCAGCTCCCTGCCCGGCTTTACGGTGGTAAAGGAAACGCTGATGGGCATTGACTTCGGCACTCCGCTGGTGTCCGAAGCCCTGGTGGTCAACGTGCTGGCCGGTATTACCGGTTCCGCCTCCGGCGGCATGAGCATCGCGCTTGAGGCCATGGGCCAGCAGTACCTGGCCTGGGGCGCGAAAGTGGGCATCGGCCCCGAGCTTCTGCACCGGGTCGCGGCCATGGCTTCCGGCGGCTTTGACTCGCTCCCGCACAACGGGGCCATCATCACCCTGCTGGCAATTACCGGCATGACCCACAAGGAATCCTACCCCGACACGGGCATGATCTCCGTGATTATTCCCTTTGTAACCGTATTCTTCCTGGTGGCGGTCTGGACGGTATTCGGATTTACCTCGTAAGGCGGCCTCTTTTTCTCCCGCGCGCACGGAGCCGCGCGCGGGAGAAGCGCCGGCTGCAAGCGTCCATACCCCTTGCCGGGGTGTCCGCGGTGGGCTACAACGATCATGCCCTGAATGACTGCAAGGAGGGCGTATTGTGGACGATGCGCAAAAAATCATACGCGAACTCGAAGAAAAGATGCACACCATGGAAGCGCAGATCCAGAAGCTGCGCAAGCGCAACCTGATTTTCGAAAAGGCCGTCGGGGCCATTGCCGACGGTTTTTTTATCGTGGGCCGGGACGGCACGGTGCTGGAAATCAACAAGGCCTACTGCGATTATCTCGGCATCAAGCGCGAGGAAACCATCGGCAAGCATATTCTCAAGGTTATCTACAACACGCGCATGCTCGACATCATGGAAACCCGGACCACGGAGATCGACAGCATCCACCAGTACGTGGACGGACAGACCGCCTCGGGCGAAAAGCTGATCGCCGTATCGCGCATGCCGGTCATGGACGGTGACGAAGTCATTGCCGGCGTCGCCCTGGTGAAGTTTTCGCGCTATACGATCACCCTTGCCAACACGCTGAAAAAACTTGAAGAAGAGGTGGAGTTTTACCGTCAGGAACTGCGCCGCCACGGCATCAATTCCTTCTCGTTCATGGAGATTCCCTGCGCCAGCGCGAGCTGCAACGAGGCCCGGCGTCTGGCCATGCGCTTTGCCGACAATGATCTGCCCCTGCTTTTGCTCGGAGAAACCGGCGTGGGCAAAGACGTGTTCGCCAACGCCATCCACCAGTCCAGCAAACGCCGCAACGGCCCCTTTGTGAGCGTGAACTGCGCGTCCGTTCCGGCGGATCTGCTGGAGTCGGAATTTTTCGGCTATGCCGAGGGGGCTTTTACCGGCAGCAAAAAAGGCGGGCGCAAGGGCAAGTTTGAAATGGCCGACGGCGGCACCCTGTTTCTGGACGAAATAGGCGATATGCCTTTGCCCCTGCAGGGTAAGCTCCTGCGGGTGCTCCAGACCCAGGAGGTGGAAAAGCTGGGGGCGGAAAAATCCGTGCCCGTCAACGTGCGCATTCTTGCCGCCACCAACCAGGATCTGGAACGCAAGGTCGAAAGCAAGCTGTTCCGCGCCGATCTGTTTTACCGCCTGAATGTGCTCACGGTACACATTCCTCCCCTGCGCGAGCGGCGGGACGATATTCTGGTGCTTTCCAACTATTTTCTGGAAGAGCTGAACCGCCAGTACGGGCGCTCCGTGGCCCTCGCGCCGGAAACGCTGTTTTCGCTCACCCAGTACGACTGGCCGGGAAACGTGCGCGAACTGCGCAACGTCATCGGGCGCGGGTTCATGATCACCGATTCCCACCAGATTCTCCCGCACCACCTGCCGCCGGTCATTTTCAAGGAGCGCGAGGCAGGCCTCCGTCCCCTTGCCGGACAGCGTTCCCAGAAGGAACGGGACATGATCGTCACCTGTCTGCGCAATTACAAGGGCAACATGACAAAAGCGGCCAAGGCTCTTGGCATACACCGCTCCACGCTTTATAATAAAATAGAGGATCTTGCCATTTCCGCACGCGAGTTCCGGCGGCAGGGAGCCGCGGAATAACGCCCCGTGACCGTGCTCTTTCGGCGCGGCAAGCGGTTTTGCGGCGGAAACGGATGCCCCCCGGCTTCCGGCCCACTCACAGCACAACCAACGGCGCGCCCGGCGCGCCTGTACCTACACGGCGGTTTCCATGTTCGCATACGAAGGACTTGATCATCAGGGCTACTGCATCCGTCCGCCCAGCGAGGCGTACAGCATTCTGTTCCAGGCCACCCTCGGCTGTTCGCACAACAAATGCACGTTCTGTGAAGCGTTCAAGGAAAAACGCTTCGGCATCAAGGACCGTGCCATCTGGGAACGCGACCTTGATTTCGCGGAGCAATACTGCCGCCGCCAGAACCGGCTGTTCGTCATGGACGGCGACGCCTTTGTCATGCCCATGCGCCACTGGGAATGGCTGCTCACGCAGTTTTCCGGGCGCCTGCCCTGGCTTGAGCGTATTTCTACTTACGCCAACGCCAAGGGAGTGGCCCTGAAAAGCGACGAAGAGCTGGCCCGCCTGCGCAAGCTGGGCCTCAGCATGGTCTATTACGGGGTGGAAAGCGGACATCCGGACGTGCTGAAGAAAGTACGCAAGGGCTCGACCCCCGAAGTGCTGGTCACCCAGGCAAGACGCCTGAAAGAGGCCGGGTTCATCCTTTCCGTCACCGTCATCGTCGGCCTTGGAGGAGAAAAGGACAGCCTTGCCCATGCCAAGGCCACCGGAGAGGTTTTAAGCCAGATTGATCCGGAATACGTGGGCGCCCTTACCCTGCTCATTCCGCAAAAGATACCCGTGTTCGCCGGGGTGGAGCCGGTGGAGGAATTCATGCTGCCGGATCAGCTCGCCCTGCTGCGCGAACTCGGGGTCATGATTTCCCATACCGACATGACCGACGGGCTGTTCATGGCCAACCACCCGAGCAACTACCTGCCCATCAAGGCGCACCTGCCCTTTGACAAGGAAAAGACTCTGGAGCGCATCCAGGCCGCCCTGCATGGCAAAATAGAACTGCGCCCGGAGTGGATGCGGGCTTTTTAGGGCTGCAATGCAATGTGGGGGAAGAGGAAAACCACCTGTTTAAAAAGGTGGTTTTCCTCTTACCCCACCTTGCATTGCCGCCCGAAAAATCCCCCATACACTCCGGGCGGCGGTGTATTTTGGCATGCCGGGCGGCCGGGGAGCGCGACA